>NZ_BAGB01000029.1 GCF_000308615.1 Nocardia jiangxiensis NBRC 101359 | reverse complement strand
CCCCGGCCCACGCCGCGCCTTCCAACGGCAACGGCGACGCCCCCTACGTGACCCCGCTGGTCCGCAAGCTCGCCGCGGAGAACAACGTCGACCTGGCTTCCGTCACGGGGTCCGGCGTCGGCGGACGAATCCGCAAGCAGGATGTGCTCGCCGCCGCCGAGGCCACC
>NZ_BAGB01000030.1 GCF_000308615.1 Nocardia jiangxiensis NBRC 101359 | reverse complement strand
CCGCGGCCGCGGCTCCGGCCCCCGCCGCATCCGGCACCTCGGTGAAGATGCCCGAGCTGGGCGAGTCCGTCACCGAGGGCACCGTCACCCGCTGGCTCAAGCAGGTCGGCGATTCGGTCGAGGTCGACGAGCCGCTGCTCGAGGTGTCCACCGACAAGGTCGACACCGAGATCCCCTCGCCCGTCGCGGGCACCCTGCTGGAGATCAGCGCGAACGAGGACGACGTGGTCGCCGTCGGCGGCCAGCTCGGCGTGATCGGCAGTGGCGTCCCGGCCGCGGCTCCCGCG
>NZ_BAGB01000031.1 GCF_000308615.1 Nocardia jiangxiensis NBRC 101359 | reverse complement strand
CCGCCGATCGGCTCGCGACGCTGCTCGGTGACGGCGAACCCGCACCCGTGCTCGAGGTGCAGGCGCGGACCTATCCGGTGGATATCGCCTATCTCCCCGTACTGCCGCGCGAACGAACCGAGGCGCAGGTGGCCCGCGCCACCCGCGCCGCACTCGACGGAACCTCCGGTGACGTATTGGTCTTCCTGCCCGGTGCGGCCGAGATCCGCCGAACCGCCCAGTTGCTGTCCGATCTGCACGATGTCGACGTGCTCGTCCTGCACGGCAGGCTCTCGGCTGCCGGACAGGACGCCGCACTGCGCCCCGGACCGCGCCGCCGGGTCGTCCTGTCCACGGCCGTCGCCGAATCCAGCCTGACGGTGCCGGGCGTGCGCGCGGTGGTGGATTCCGGACTCGCGCGGGTGCCGCGGATCGATCGCGGTCGCGGACTGTCCGGCCTTGCGACGGTTCGGGTTTCGGCGGCGGTCGCCGAACAGCGCGCCGGTCGCGCCGGGCGGCAGGCTCCCGGCTGGGCGTGGCGCTGCTGGCCCGAACGCGAGCACTCCACCCTGCCCGCCTATCCCGAACCGGAGATCCGCACCGCGGACCTGACCCGGCTGGCCCTGGAACTGGCCTGCTGGGGCACGCCTGACGGGCGCGGCCTGGCCTGGTGGGACGATCCGCCGCCCGGCGGACTGGCCGCGGGCCGAGAAGTGTTGCGCGCGTTGGGCGCGGTGGACACGGACGGCACGGTGACCGAGCGCGGGCGGGGGTTGTCCCGGGTGGGTCTGCATCCACGGCTGGCCCGTGCGTTGCTGGACGGTGCGACCGCGGTCGGCGCGCGGCCGGCAGCCGAGGTCGTCACGCTGCTCGACGATGAAACACTCACTCCCGCCATCGATCTCGTCGCCGCTCTGCGCACTCTGCGCCGGGAGCGTCCGGGTCGCTGGCGGCGTGAGGTCGAGCGGCTCACCCGGCTCACGGGCGAGATCGACCTCCAACAGACCAGCGCCGGAGACAGGTCACCCACGCAGGCCGATGATCCGGCGCTGATCGTCGCACTGGCCCATCCGGAACGTCTGGCGCGACGACGTGGCCCAGGCTCGGCAAGCTATCTCATGGCCAATGGCACGGCGGTGACGTTGCCGCCCGGTTCCGGCCTCGGCGACGCGGAATGGCTCGCGGTCGCGGTGGCCACCCGTGATCCGGGCCGCGCCGAGGGGCGGATCCGCTCGGCCGCCGTCGCCGACGAGCGACTGGCCCGCGAGGCCGCGCCGAATCTGTGCACCCGCGAGGACGAGGTGGACTGGATCGACGGCGAGGTCGTCACTCGGCGGATCGAGCGGCTCGGTGCGATCACCTTGTCGGAGCGATCTCTTCGCAATCCCGACCCGCACATGCTCAGCGCGGCAGTGCATTCCGGGCTCCGGTCGACCGGACTCGGCCTGCTGCACTGGAATTCGGACGCGATCGATCTGCGCAACCGCCTGGACTTCCTGCATCGCACCCTCGGCGCACCCTGGCCGCGCGTCGACGACGAGGCCCTGCTCATCGACCTCGACGCGTGGCTGGGCCCCGAACTGGCCACCGCCCGCCGCCGCGCCGATCTCGAGCGCATCGACGCCGGACAGGCGCTACGCCGGCTACTGCCTTGGCCAGAGGCGGCGCGACTGGACGAACTCGCACCCGACCGCATTCAGGTGCCCTCCGGCAGCCTGTTACGCCTGGACTATGCCGCCGATCCGCCGGTACTCGCGGTGAAGGTGCAGGAGGTCTTCGGCTGGACCGATACCCCGCGCCTCGCCGACGGGCGGGCGCCGATCCTGCTGCACCTGCTCTCACCGGCCCAACGTCCGGTCGCGGTCACCGCCGATCTGGCTTCCTTCTGGCACACCGGCTGGCCACAGGTCCGTGCCGACCTGCGCGGCCGCTACCCCAAACATTCCTGGCCCGAGGACCCCGGCACCGTCACGGCGCATCGCGGCACCGCCCGTAATGCCCGCCGCGCCTGATCCGTCCCTCGCCTGCGCCCCCGCAATTCGACGAGTCGCATCAGACTCGAATCCACGGTCGATCTCGCTGAGAATCAACTTGCAGCCCAACTGATCTCATCCAACAGACCGGCCAACGCGGATACGAGCACAGACGAGCCCGCATGCGGATCTCCGCCCGGTTCGACCATGTAGGTGTCGCGACGTATCTCCACCATCAGCGCCGAGACGTCCGGATTCCGGCCGTAATGCCGCAGCGGGACATAGGTGCCGGAGAACGGCGAATTCACCTCGACCTCGAAGTCGGCGAACGCATTCCGGGCAGCGGCGAGCAGCCGGGCCGGAGTGTGGAAGGAGTCCGCCCCCAGACAGACCTGCGGGCGCGGTCCCGCACCGTGCAGTTCGTACGGCAGCGCCACGCTCGGATAGGAATGCAGGTCCACGATGATCGCCCGGTCGGTGGCCGACACCCGGCTCTCGACGGCCCGGGTCATCGCCGCCGCGTAGGGCTCGTAATATCGTGCAAGTAATGCCTTTTCGTGTTCCGGATCATCCCGCCGGAGTCGAGCGCCGTGGGACGTCCGGGTGTACACGGCCCCCATGCCGACCGCACGCATCTCCTCCCGCTCATCCGGGAACCGTTCGGGATCCACCACCAGACGCGAGAGTTCGTTCACGAACAGCCACGGCCGTACCTCGGCTCGCGCCGCCGATTGTTCTGCCAGCATCGCGGTGTGCGCGTCGGTCATCCGGGACAGTTCGGCCGACAACTCGACGTCGTCCAGCGGGATGTGCGTGCGCACCTGCGCCGGAATCATCCGCGAATCGTGCGGGACATGAATCAGCACGGGCGAATCCGCCGCGCCCGGAATCACTGTGTACTGCATCAGCAGAGTGTCGCTCGGACCGCCGGAAAACCCGCACCCGAACCTCTTCCGCCACGCAGACCCTCGATCATCTTCCGGCCGTGACCGTTTCGAGCACCTGCAATGCCTCGGTGACGAATTCGGTCAGCTCTCGATCCTCGGCCTGGATCCAGCGGGCGAACGCGATCCGGAATGCCGCGAGCCCGGCCTCGGCGGCCAGGCTGGCGGCGGGCTCGGTGACGCCTCGCTCGCGCAGCGCGGACGCGGCAGTCGCGGCGAGGGAAGTGAGTTTGATCAGCTCGCGTTCCTGGAGCGAGGCGTTGGCGTCGATCACGATCTGACGCTGCCGGGCGAAGTCCCGGCGCTGCGCGAGCAGTTCGGCGAACGCCGTCAGCGCGGCGCCCATCGCCGCCATCGGTGCAGCCGAATCAGGCTGTTCAGCAATAATTTTCGAGATGAGTTCGTGCAGAGCATCCTGCCCGCCGAACAACACCTCGCGTTTGTCGCCGTAGTGCCGGAAGAAGGTGCGCTCGGTGAGCCCGGCCCGTTCGGCGATCTCCGCCACCGTCGCCTGATCGAATCCACGCTCCAGATACAGCTCCAACGCCGCCTGTGCCAGGCGGCCGCGCGCATCCGGTTCCCATCGAGCCATCTGTTCATGATAAGTGATGTCACCCACTGACTTCATATGATGACAGCGGCTGACATTACTGTTAGATTGATGTCATCAACTGACATCAGTGCCCGAGGGCGTCACAGACGCCCGGACGGTTACACAGGAGGTGTTCATTCCATGCGTCTCTTCGTCACCGGTGCATCCGGATGGGTCGGATCCGCACTTGTTCCCGAACTGATCGCCGCAGGTCACGACGTCATCGGCCTGGCCCGGTCGGACGCCTCGGCCGCTGCCCTGACCGCTGCGGGCGCCCAGGTGCAACGCGGCGATCTCCACGATCGGGACAGCCTGCGGGCGGGTGCCACGGCCGCCGACGGCGTCGTACATCTGGCCTTCATCCACGATTTCACCCGGTTCGAGGAAAACCAGCGCATCGACCGCGAGGTAGTCGACCTGTTCGGCGAGGTACTCGAGGGCTCGGACCGCCCGCTGGTCATAGCCTCCGGACTGGTCCCGCTCGACACCGGCAAGCCCGGCTCCAGCACCGGCCCGATGATCCGCCACGCCACCGCCGCCGCGACGATCCAACTGGCCGAACGGGGCGTGCGCTCGGTAGTGCTCGGACTCCCGACCACCGTGCACGGTGCGGGCGACCACGGCTTCATCCGCCGCATCGTCGACACCGCCAGGGAGAAGGGCGTTTCCGGCTACATCGACGACGGCGCGCACACCTGGCCCGCGACCCACCGGCTCGACGCCGCACACCTGGCCCTCCTCGCGGTGGAGAAGGCCCCCGCCGGAACCGTCGTGCACGCACTCGCCGAACCGGGCATCCCGACCCGCGACATCGCCGAGGCCATCGCCCGCAAACTCGACATCCCCGCCGTCTCCATCCCCAGCGAGAAGGCCACCGACCACTTCGGCTGGCTGGCCGCCATGTGGGGCACGAGCATCACCGGCGACAGCGGCCCCACCCGCGAACTACTCGGCTGGGCGCCGACCCACCCCACCCTCCTCGAGGACCTGGCCCAGCCCTACTACTTCGAGAACTGACCCGCACCCCACACCGATCCGGTCGGCTCCTGCGCAATCACGCACGGGCCGACCGGATTTCGCGTGCCGAATCGCTCATTTCCCGTCGGAGATCCCGCTGGACACCCGAACCACAACCTTGTCCTCGGTAACCTGCTGCACGGTCACCCCCACACCCGAAGTCGACCGCGTCTGCCCGACCGGCACCGAAACCTCCTGCCCCGCCACCGACAACACCGCCGTATCCCCATTGACCGCAACAAGTTTCGCATCCACCCCCAACACACTCGCCTTGGCGCTCACCCCCCGGTCGAACGTGATCACACACCCGTCGACCTGACACCGACTGGTAGCACCACCCCCGGACACAGTGCACCCGACAACCCCCACCACGGCGGGCGCGCCAAACAGAAACATGATCAGCAACCGTCGAAAACGCACCCCGCGCAGTGTAGGGCACCCGCCGGTTTCGCCCGGGTTTTCCGGAATATGCACCGTGCGAACCAGAGCCGCACTCGACTACGAAATCTCGGTCTGAGCATCCGAACCAGTTGCCCCGCAGTCCGGCCGACGACGATCGGTCAGCGGTGCTGGACTCGCGCGCCTGCGTAGAGGCAGATGGCAGCTGCGGCAGCAAGATTCAGGCTTTCGGCGCGGCCATGGATGGGGATGCGGATGCGGTGGTCGGCGCGGGCGGCCACGACGGGGTCGAGGCCGTGCGCCTCGTTGCCGAACAGCCAGGCCACCGGGCCGGAAAGGATATGTTCGGCGTCGTCGAGGTCGATCTCGCCGCGAGCCGTGGTGGCCAGGACGGTGATTCCGGCTTCGGACAGTCCGCCCAGGACCGCGTCGATATCGCGTTCGCGGGCCAGCGGGACGTGGAAAAGGCTTCCGGCGCAGGCTCGTACGCATTTGCCGTTGTGCGGGTCGACCGAATCACCGGCCAGGACCACGCCGTTCGCGCCGACGGCGTCCGCGACGCGGATCAGGGTGCCCGCGTTCCCCGGATCGGAAATCTCGACGGGCACCGCGAGCATCGAGGGCCGGGGCGTCGGCGTGACATCGGGGGGCGTACCGTCCACTCCCCGCGCCGACCGTCCGCTCTCCGCCGACCCGCTCGCCACACCCGGCGAAAGCACCTGCGCCAGCGGCACATCCACCTGACGGCAGACCGCGACCAGACCGGGCGAAGTGACCGTCTCGCCGAGCAGTTCGGCGGCGCGCTCACTCACCAGTGTGGTCCGCACCCCGGTGGCGGCGGCTCCGGCCACCAACTCGTGTTCACGTTCGGCGGCCCGAGGCGAGTAGAACAACTCCTCGATCCGGTCGGTATCCAGCGCTGCGGCAACCGAATTCGCGCCCTCGGCGAGGAACAGCCCGGTCTTGCGGCGGTGTGCGCCGCGATGCAGCTTGACAGCGGAAACGACCCGCGGATTGCGCTCGGAGAGCGCGTCCACGGGTCGTTCCCGATGCTGAGTGGTCAAGTGCCGGTTGCCGAATCAGGCGGCCGGGGCGTTGACGTCCTCGGGCAGCGCGGCCTTGGCCACCGCGACCAGGCCGGCGAAGGCCTCGGCGTCGGAGACGGCCAGCTCGGCCAGGATCTTGCGGTCGACCTCGACACCCGCGGCCTTGAGGCCCTGGATGAAGCGGTTGTAGGTGATGTCGTTCAGCCGCGCCGCCGCATTGATTCGCGCGATCCACAGCTTGCGGAAGTCACCCTTGCGCGCGCGCCGGTCGCGGTAGGCGTAGGTGAGCGAGTGCAGCTGCTGTTCCTTGGCCTTGCGGTACAGGCGCGAACGCTGCCCGCGGTAACCCTTGGAAGCCTCGAGAACGGAACGGCGCTTCTTCTGAGCGTTGACGGCCCTTTTGACGCGTGCCACTGGTCAGTCCTTGTTAGATCGTGGGGCGCTCACGGCGCCCGGAGGTGGTCGGTTGTTGGCGTCCGAGAAAACGGATCGCGAGGCTGACTCAGATACCGAGCAGCTTCTTGACGCGACGGACGTCGGCGGGCGCGACGGCCTCCGTGCCATCCAGACGACGAGTCCGGCGGCTGGACTTGTGCTCGAGCAGGTGGCGCCGGTTGGCCTGCTGGCGCAGCAGCTTGCCGCGACCGGACACCTTGAATCGCTTCGAGGCGCCGCTGTGGCTCTTCATCTTCGGCATGGATTCCTCAGTTCTGTCTCATGCCGGTGGCAGCGGCAAACTAGCGCTGCCACCGGAGCTGTATCGGTTCTACTGCGGGTTCGCCGCTTGCGCCTCGGGCGCGGCCGCCGCGGTCTCCGGTGCCGGACGCTGCTGCTGAGCGTTCGACTGCTGAGAAACCGTCTGCTGAGCCTTGGCCCGCGTCTTCGCGCCCTTGTGCGGCGCGAGGACCATCGTCATATTCCGGCCGTCCTGCTTGGCCGACGTCTCCACGAAACCCAGATCGGCCACATCGGCAGCCAGACGCTGCAACAGCCGGAACCCGAGCTCGGGTCGCGACTGCTCGCGACCGCGGAACATGATGGTGACCTTGACCTTCGACCCGGCTTCGAGGAAGCGCATCACGTGGCCGCGCTTGGTCGCGTAATCGTGGTCGTCGATCTTCGGGCGGAGCTTCTGCTCCTTGATCACAGTCTGGACCTGGTTCTTCCGGGACTCGCGCGCCTTCTGCGCGGTCTCGTACTTGAACTTGCCGTAGTCCATGATCTTGCACACCGGCGGACGCGCGTCGGGCGCGACCTCGACCAGGTCGAGATCTGCCTCCATGGCGACGCGCAGTGCATCTTCAACACGCACGATCCCAACCTGCTCGCCACCGGGTCCGATGAGGCGGACCTCGGGTACGCGGATGCGATCGTTGATGCGGGTCTCAGTGCTGATGGGGCCTCCTAGGTCAAGCGGTGTCGTCCAACGACCGCGCTGTAATGGCAACCCCATATCCAACACGAAAGCCCCGTCACGGTATTTCACCGTCACGGGGCCCGATGTCGACCGGCCATCGATGCACACACTCGTCGCATCGGCCGTGTACTGGGAAAACCAATACACGGAAACTCATCCATCACGATGAGTGACCGGACCGCTTTGCCTGGCGTGTCGGCCGGCAGGCGGTGGGAGTCGGGCTCCACTTACTGCCCCTTTACCGTGTGATCCGGCCATTCGGGCCGGAAAAGCACAGGTAGGGACGGTCGTTGCCGTACACCATAGCATCACGGGGCCGCGAACTCACAATCGGCGTCCCCGTGACCTGCGACGCCGTGGAAAGTGGGATGCTACCGGACATGAACGACGCCGCCCCGATCGAACCGGATGTGCGCGAACTGGCCGACATCCCCGCCGTCGAGGTGATCAGCCGGGCCGCGGTCATGCTGATGAGCTCGGCCGCCGAGAAGCTCGGCCTGGCCGATCCGGATCCGGACACCAGCCCCCGCCGCGACCTGGACGAGGCCCGCCGGGTGATCACCGCCCTCGCCGGTCTGATCACGTCCTCGGTGGAATACCTCGGCCCGCACGCCGGTCCCCTGCGCGAGGGATTGCAGTCGCTGCAGCGCGCATTCCGCGAATCCTCCGCACACCCCGACGAGCCGGGCACAGGGCCGGGTGAGAAGTACACCGGCCCGGTCTACTGAACCGGGCAGTGACCACTATCACGCCGGGCGAGATGATTTCCGACAACGAAAGTGGTTGGTACTCCTATGATTCGTGTGCGCGTACATGGGTAATCCCGGGCCCAACGCGTAAATCAGGAGAAATATGAGTGCCAGAACCGATCTCGCGGCGGAATTGGACAGTCACGTCGCGGCTTTGGACGTCCTGTCCGAACAAGAGGCGGCCGACCTGTTGGGCCTGTTCCGCAACGCACGCCGGACCGAGACCAAAGCGCTGAACGCGGCAATCGACGATATGGTCGGCGTGCTGCCCAAGCCGTTCCGCGGCGTGACCAAGCGAATCATGTTCGGAGACATCGCCGGACAATGACCAATCTGGTAACTCGCGCTCAGATCGTTCTCTTGGCTCGCACCCTGCACGTACCGCCGGAGCGGCTCACGCATCTGGAACGGCTCGGACCGGACCGGCTGCACGAGCTCCAGGAACGGATGTCCCGCGTCATCTTCGACGACCACGGCGAAACCTTCCGGCGCATCAGCCGACTCGTACCGTTCATCCCATTGAGCGTCTCGATGCCGCTGATCCAGCGCATCGTGCCGCCGGCCATGACCGGCCGCGCCGCGGGAGCCGTCGGCGCCGACCACCCGAAGAAGGCCGCGGAGACGGTCGCCCTGCTGGGCACGTCGTACGCCACGGACTGTGTGCCCTACATCGATCCGGTCACCGTCGGGCACCTGGCCGACGGGGTGCCGCCCGAGCCGCTGGTCCAGGTCGTCAACGAGATTCTGCGTCGCGGCGACTACATCACGGTCGGGCCGTTCCTGGACTATGCGACGCCGACGTTGATCGAGGCGCTCGAACTGGGTGCGCGCGACGACGAGGGCCTGATCCACGCGACCGCGTACGCCTACTCCCCCGAGGCCGTCAGCGCCATCGTGCGGCAGCTGCTTTCCGGTCCGTCGCAACGGGTTCCGCGACTGGTCCGCACGGTTCTGGCGGGATCGCCCGAACTGCAGCGCGCGGGACTGTCGATCTTCGCGCGATGCGAGCCGGAGCTCATCCGCGCCGTGGGCGAGATCCTGTTCTCGGTCGGATCACCGCCGGCCATCGGGAATCTGGTCACCAACGCGATCCGGATCGGCTCGGTCCCGGACATGCTGACCTTCACCGGCAATCTGAGCCGCCAGGCACTGGGGCGAATGGCCGGCAATCCGGTATTCGGCGATCAGGGCGTGATGGCGGCGATCGTCGCCTCACTCAGCGGCCGCACCGAACCGAACTACTGGCGCGGCTTCTTCGCACTGGCGGCACGGACCAGCACCGAGATCCAGCAGCGGACCGTGCGGCTGCTGTCCGAACTGCCGGATGCGAACGTGGTGGATCTGCCGATGCGGGCCACCGAATCCGACGGCTGGCCGATGCTGCTGCAACTCATCGCGATCGCCGATCCGGCCGTGCAGCATCGGTTCGGCACGGCCTGGGCCGCACTGTCGGCCGAACGACGGGCCGGATTGCAGTGGCACATCCACGAACACCACCTCGATGCCCGGCTGGCCGCGATCACCGAGGCCGCGCCGACCATGTCGGTGGAGGAAGTGTTCTACAAGCGCCGCCAGGCGCGGCGGCATCTCGGTGCTGCCGGGACCGGGCCCGGCGACACCTGGAACCCCTGGTAGGAGTTCGCGCCGGGGCGGCCCGACATGACCGCCCCGGGAGCGCGGACGCTCAGCGCAACGCGGCTGCCCTGCGCCGGGCCGCGGCGGCCTTCTTCGGATCCTTGTCCGCGGGCTTCTTCGCCGCGGCCGACGACTTCTTCGCTGCGGCAGGCTTTTTCGACACCGCCTTGCGCGCCGGTGACTTCGGCGCGGGGAGGGCCAGCGTCTCCTTCAGGAATTGCCCGGTGTAGCTGTCGGCAACGGCCGCAACCTCTTCCGGGGTGCCCTCGGCGACGACGGTGCCGCCGCCCGAACCGCCTTCGGGGCCCATATCGATCACCCAGTCGGAGGTCTTGATGACGTCCAGGTTGTGTTCGATGACGATGACGGTGTTGCCCTTGTCGACCAGGCCGTTGATCACCTTCAACAGTTTGCGGATGTCCTCGAAGTGCAGGCCCGTAGTCGGCTCGTCCAGGATGTAGACCGTGCGGCCGGTGGAACGCTTCTGCAATTCGGCGGACAGCTTCACGCGCTGGGCCTCGCCGCCGGACAGCGTCGGGGCGCTCTGGCCCAGGCGGACATATCCCAGCCCGACGTCGACCAGCGTCTTCAGATACCGGTGGATCGAGGTAACCGGCTCGAAGAATTCCGCGGCCTCCTCGATCGGCATATCGAGCACCTCGGCGATGGTCTTGCCCTTGTAGTGCACCTCGAGCGTTTCCCGGTTGTAGCGCGCACCGTGGCACACCTCGCACGGGACGTAGACGTCGGGCAGGAAGTTCATCTCGATCTTCAAGGTGCCGTCACCCGAGCACGCCTCGCAGCGCCCGCCCTTGACGTTGAACGAGAACCGGCCCGGCTGATAGCCGCGCACCTTGGCCTCGGTGGTCGCGGCGAACAGCGTGCGGATCTTGTCGAACACTCCGGTGTAGGTGGCCGGATTCGAGCGCGGGGTGCGACCGATCGGCGACTGGTCGACCTGAACCAGCTTGTCCAGGTGATCCAGCCCGTTGACGCGGGTGTGCCTGCCGGGCACCTGGCGAGCGCCGTTGAGCTTGTTTGCCAGAACCGTCGCCAGGATGTCGTTGACCAGGGTGGACTTACCGGATCCGGATACGCCCGTCACCGAGGTCAGCACGCCCAGCGGGAAGTTCACCTCGATACCGCGCAGGTTGTGCTCGGTCGCGCCGACGACGGTGAGCTGCTTCTTCTTGTTCACCGGACGTCGTACCAGCGGCACTTCGATCTGCTCCCGGCCGGACAGGTAGGCGCCGGTGAGGGAGTTCGAATCACTCAGCAGGCCGGGATAGGGGCCGCTGTAGACCACCTGGCCGCCGTGCTCGCCGGCCAGCGGGCCGATGTCGACCACCCAGTCCGAGGCGTGGATGGTGTCCTCGTCGTGTTCGACGACGATCAGGGTATTGCCCAGATCCCGTAGCCGCGTGAGGGTTTCGATGAGGCGGCGGTTGTCGCGCTGATGCAGGCCGATCGAGGGCTCGTCCAGTACGTACAGCACGCCGACCAGACCCGAGCCGATCTGAGTGGCCAGCCGGATGCGTTGCGCCTCACCGCCGGACAGAGTCGCCGCGGCCCGCGAGAGCGTCAGATATTCCAGGCCGACGTCCAGCAGGAAGCCCAGGCGCGCCTGGATCTCCTTGAGCACCTGTCCGGCGATCGCGGCCTCGCGCTCCCCCAGCCGCAGGCCGTGAAGGAATTTCGCGCAGTCCCGGATGGACAGATCCGACACCTCGGCGATGGACCGGCGACCTTCGCCGGAATCCATTGTGACAGCGAGGATTTCGGGCCGGAGGCGGGCGCCGTTGCACACCGGGCACGGCACGTCGCGCATGTAGCCGTCGTAATGCTCCTTCATCTGCTCGGACTCGGTGTTCTCGAGCCGACGCTGCAGGAACGGCATCACGCCTTCGAAATCGGCGTAGTACGAGCGCTTGCGGCCGTACCGGTTGGTGTAGGAGACGTGGACCTGATCGGAACTGCCCTCGAGCACCGCCTTGCGTGCCCGCACCGGCAGCTGATGCCACGGGGTGTCCATGGAAAAGCCGATGGCCTCGGCCAGACCCGAGAGCAGGCGGGTGAAGTATTCGGCGGTCTGGCCGCGCGACCAGGGCGCGATGGCGCCGTCGTTCAGACTGAGCTCGGCATCGGGCACGACCAGATCCGGGTCGACCTCCTTGCGGATGCCCAGGCCCGTGCAGTCCGGGCAGGCGCCGTAGGGCGAGTTGAACGAGAACGAGCGGGGCTCGAGATCCTCGATGTCCAGCGGATGCGCGTTGGGGCAGGCGAGCTTCTCGGAGAAGCGGCGCTCACGATCGTGCGCGTGCTCATCGCGATCGACGAAATCGAGTACCACGATGCCGTCGGCCAGGCGCAGCGCCGTCTCGATCGAATCGGTCAGGCGCTGTTTGGAACTCGGCTTCACCGCCAGGCGGTCGATGACCACCTCGATATCGTGCTTCTCCTGCTTCTTCAGCTTGGGCGGGTCGGTGAGCGAATGCACCACCCCGTCCACGCGAACGCGCGAATAGCCCTGGGAATTCAGCTGATCGAACAGGTCGACGAATTCGCCCTTGCGGGTGCGCACCACCGGGGCCAGCACCTGGAACCGAATGCCCTCCTCCATGGCGAGCACCTGATCGACGATCTGCTGCGGGGTCTGCTTGGCGATCAGCTCACCGCAGACCGGGCAGTGCGGGGTGCCCGCGCGCGCGTAGAGCAGACGCAGATAGTCGTGCACCTCGGTGATGGTGCCGACCGTGGAACGCGGATTGCGGTTGGTCGACTTCTGGTCGATCGAGACCGCGGGCGAGAGGCCCTCGATGAAGTCCACATCGGGCTTGTCCATCTGGCCGAGGAACTGGCGCGCGTACGCCGACAGCGACTCGACGTAACGACGCTGCCCCTCCGCGAAGATGGTGTCGAACGCGAGGCTCGACTTACCCGATCCGGACAATCCCGTGAAGACGATGAGACTGTCGCGCGGCAGGTCGATATCGACCCCTTTGAGATTGTGCTCCCGCGCTCCGCGCACCGTCAGGCGATCCGCCACAGGTCGTCCCTTCCCATTCGTATTCCGGCGTCCACTGGCACCCCGGCCGCCATGCTAGGCACACCCACCGACAAGTTTCGTCGAGCAGCGCACATCAGGCGCCCGGACCAGGGGATTTCGGTCATCCGCGGCGAACACCGCCACTCCCGCGACCGATCCACCCCAGCCTACTTGCCCTCAGATCGAGCCCAGGACGATCACCGAATTGTGCCCGCCCATACCCAGCGACGTCTTGACGGTGACCCCGCCGGTGCACTCGGTCGGCCCGTCCAGCAGGCGCGGATGCGCGGGCGCGACGATCGGCGGGGCCGGTACGACCCCGCGCTCGTAGGCCAGCGCGGCCACCGCGACCTCGACCCCGGCCGCCGCGCCCTGGCAGTGACCGGTCAGCGGCTTGATCGAGTACAGCGCCGGACGATCATCGAAAATCGTTGCCAGAACGTCTGTTTCGGCTTCGTCGCACTGGCGGGTGCCGGGGCCGTGCGCGTTGTAGTAGCGGACCTGATCGGGTCGTACCCCGGACACGTCCAGCGCCCGGCGGACACAGTCGAGGATCTGCTCGTGGGACGGATCGACCGACACCACGTGATAGCCGTCGTTGGACATCGCACCGCCCAGCACCCGGGCGTACGGCCGCTCGGCATCGCGGGTGAGTACGAAGGCCGTGGACGCCTCCCCCATGCTGAAACCGCGGCTGCCCTGCTGGAACGGGCGGCAGGCATCGAGCGGTTCGGCATCGCCGACCGCCGCGCCCAGCCCGACCATGTGCTCGAGCAGTTCGGGGCTCGCCGACAGATCGGTGTTCACGCACAGCACGTCGTCGGCCATGCCCTGGTTGAGCCACAACTGCGCGGTGATCAGGGCGACGTTCGCCGAACTGCAGGCGGCCGAGACGTCCATCGACGGGCCGTGGAAACCGAACTCCTGCGCCAGCATCGCGATCGGCGTCGAGGGCAGCAGCGACATGAATCCGCGTGAACGGCGATGTCCCTCGTCCACCAGATAGAAGTCCCGCCAGTTGCGGACGTCGCCGAGCACGATCGAATGCAGGATCCCGACGGTGCGGCCCGGCCGCCAGCCGCGGGCGCGGGCATCGTCGATCGCCTCCCGAGCGGCATCCTGCACGGCCCGCCCGTAGCGACTCGCACCGACCTCGGCATCGCCGCCCTCGGGAATCAGGGCAACCCAGGCGCGCTCATCACGCCCGGCCCCGTACCCTGGATGGAGCCGAGCGGCGGACTTCGCGCTGAGCAAACCACGCCACAAGGCCTCACGACCCCAGCCGTAACCGGAGACGACGCCGATTCCGGCAATCGTCATATGATCTTGGTGTCTCGGGTTACAGCCTGGCATCGCCTCGCTCCTTCACCGGTTCGAGCAGAATAGCGAATACTCCGCCATCGCTGAGCAAACCCTTTGCCGTACCAATGTCCGATCAATGCTCGAACAAGTGCTCGAACTGTGACCGATCCGACAACGTCGGCGCTGCGATCTTCCACACGCCGACAGCAGGATGATCCCATGCTGAAATTGACATAGATAGTCTTTGATCAGGGGGTACGCGTGGCTGACATGAGCGACGAGAAAGGCGACGGCGCGGTAGACGCCGAGCAATTGGCACAAAGGTACCGGTCGCTGGTCGATCACAGCCCGGACGGTGTTGTCGTGCATGAGGGCGGCAAACTCGTTTACGCCAATCCAGCAATTGTTCGGTTACTTGGCGCGAATGCGGTCCGGGATATTCTCGGCCGCCCGGTGACGCAGTTCGTCGCACCGCGCGACATCGGGCCGATGCTCGCGCGGATCGCCCGCCTCAACGCCACCGGAGACGCCTCCGAACCCGCCGAGATGGCCCTGATCCGGCTCGACGGAGGCACGGTCGACGTGGAGACCGTCTCGGTGCTGACCATCTGGCAGAAGCGCCGCGCCCATCAGGTGGTCATCCACGACCTCACCGCCCAGCGCCGGGCCGAGGACGCCCAGCGTCGCGCCGAACAGCACTTCACCACGGTCGTCTCGCAACTGGAGGAGGGTGTGGTGGTGATCGACCGGGGCGGATGTATCGAATCGATCAATCCGGCCGCGCTGCGGATCTTCGGTCACGCGGGCGGGGATCTGGTCGGCACCGCGATCGCAGCGCTGCCGCTGGCGCTGTTGGATCCCAACGGGCAGCCGCTCTCGGCGAGCCGGCATCCGGTCGCGCGCACCCTCGCCACCGGCGAGACGATCGCACGATACGTCTTCGGCGTCGACCGCGCCGACGGGCAGCGCCGCTGGCTGTCCGGTTCGTCGCGGCTGCTCAATCCCGGTGATCCGGAATCGCCCGCCGTCTCCTCCTTCAACGACATCACCGAATTCCGTGCCAGCCGCAGACAGCTGGAGTATCAGGCCACCCACGATCCGCTGACCGGTCTGGCGAATCGGTCGCTGGTGCTGTCCCGGCTGGCCGGGGCGTTGGGCACCAGCGAGGATCTGCCGGTCTCGACGGTGCTGTTCATCGATCTGGACGGATTCAAGTCCATCAACGACACCCTCGGCCACGCCATCGGCGATACCGTCCTGCAGATCGTGGCCCAGCGCCTGCAACGCAGCCTGCGCCAGGACGACGTGGTCGGTCGCATCGGCGGTGACGAATTCCTGGTGCTGCTGTCCGGCGGCACGTTGCCGGTGGATCTGGACGGCCTGGTCACGCGCCTGCGCCAGGCGATGGCCGAACCGATCATCGCGCGCGGACACCGCATCCACGTCGACGCATCGATCGGGGTCACGCCGCTGCATCCGGGCGATACCCGCACTCCCGAGGCCGTGCTGCACGACGCCGACGTCGCGATGTACCAGGCCAAACCTGCCGCACATCACGAGGGTCCGGGCTCGATTCGCCGACCGAACAATACCCACGCCTCGTGAACTGGCGTTCACCTGCGGTTACAGCGAGTCACCCCGAGGCCAACTAGACTCGACAACTCCGTTTTCCCTTCGAATGCGGCCTCGCCCGGCCGACCGTGGTGACAAGGAGTTCCGTCTTGCCCGACCGCCTCACCGAGGATCTCCCGGCGACCGGCCACGCCGCCGAACTGGCACGCGAACAGACCAATCTGACAACGCTGTACGAGCGTCTGGACGCGATGCGCGAGTACGCGCAGCGACGTTTGCGCACGGTGCTGCTGGAGACCGGCGGCACCCCGCAGGCCCGCAGTGAACGCGAATCGTTCACCCAGCTGTACAGCGAGGACCTGGCCAAATACGACGCCGCCGAGCACGGGCTGTGCTTCGGCCGGATCGATCTGTCGGCGGGCGTGGACGGCGACGCGGAACAGCGCTATATCGGGCGACTCGGCATTCTCGACGAGGACGACGACTACGCCACCCTGCTGCTGGACTGGCGCGCCCCGCTGGCGCGGCCGTTCTACCTGGCCACGACCGCCACTCCGGACGGCGTCACCCGGCGTCGGCACATTCGCTCCCGCAATCGCCGGATCACCACGGTGACCGACGAATACCTGGACCTGGATCTGGCGCAGGCGGAGGGCGCGATCGAGTCCGATGCCGGAGTCGGCAGCGAGAGCGCCCTGCTGGCCGCGTTGAACGCGGCGCGCACCGGCCAGATGAGCGACATCGTGGAGACCATCCAGAGTCAGCAGGACGCGATCATCCGCTCCGAGCACAAGAGCGTGCTGGTGGTGCAGGGCGGTCCGGGTACGGGTAAGACGGCCGTCGCACTGCACCGCGCGGCATATCTGCTGTACACCTACCGCAAACAGCTGGACAAGGCCGGTGTACTGATCATCGGCCCGAATTCGACCTTCCTGGACTACATCGGTCAGGTGCTGCCCTCGCTGGGCGAGACCGGGGTGCTGCTGTCCACGATCGGCAACCTGTATCCGGGAGTGCAAGCGAGACTGGAGGATTCGCTGCGCGCGGGCGAGCTGAAGGGTTCGCTGGGGATGATCGACGTACTGAAGAAGGGTGTGCGCGACTGGCAGCAGACGCCGCCCGAGCCCATCCGGCTGACCTTCGACGGGTACGAGGTCATCCTGGACCGCAAGATCGTCAGCAAGGCGCGCGGACGGGCGCGTTCCTCGCGCCGGCCGCACAATCTGGCCCGGCCGGTCTTCGCCGCCTCGGTGGTGGACGCACTCACCGATCAGCTCGCCCAGACCATGGGCAAGGACCTCACCGGTGGCCAGAATCTGCTGAGCCAGGCGGATCTGACCGAGATCCGCGACGAGATGCGCGCGGACGCCGAGATCCAGCGCGCCATCGCCGGGCTGTGGCCGATCCTGACACCGCAGGAGGTGCTGGCCGGTCTGTGGGCCGATCCGGCGCGCCTGGCTCGCGCCGCCGGCGGATTCTCGCCCGAGGATCGCAAGGAGCTGTTCCGTCCCGACGACGGTAATTTCAGCGCGGCCGACACACCGCTGCTGGACGAACTCGCCGAACTCCTCGGCGTCGACGACGCGGAGGAGCGCGAACGTTCCCGGCGTCGCTGGCGCGCCCAGCTGGCCGAGGCCCAGGACGCGCTGGACATCCTGACCGGTTCCGCCCCGCAGGATCTGGAGGACGATCTCGACCCGGAGATCCTGATGGCCTACGACCTGATCGACGCCTCGCAGCTGGCCGAGCGGCAGAACGTGCGCACCCACCAGACCACCGCCGAACGCGCCGCTGGGGATCGCACCTGGACGTACGGGCACGTCATCGTCGATGAGGCACAAGAACTTTCGGAGATGGCGTGGCGAATGGTGATGCGGCGCATCCCGAATCGCTGGGTCACCATCGTGGGCGACGTCGCGCAGACCGGCGATCCGGCCGGTGCGTCGTCCTGGCAGCAGATGCTGGAACCCTATGTCGCCCAACGCTGGAAGCTCACCGAACTGACCGTCAACTACCGCACTCCCGCGGAAATCATGGCCGTGGCCGCGGACGTGCTCGCGGCGATCGATCCGCAGGTGACCGTACCCCGCTCGGTCCGCGAATCGGGCTGTCCGCCCGAGGCCCGGCACATCTCCCCCAGCGAATCGGTCGCCACGGTCGCCGAACTGGTGGCCGCCGAGGCCGACCGTCCTGGCACCACCGCGGTCCTGGCCCCCCACGCCATCCTCGGCGACTACACCGACCTGGCGAGCGACTCGGTCCGCGTCCTGACCGTCACCGAGGTGAAGGGCCTCGAGTTCGACACGGTGATCCTGGTCGAACCCCAGGACATCCTCGACGAATCCCCCCGGGGCCTCAACGACCTCTACGTAGCCCTCACCCGAGCCACCCAGCGCCTGTCGGTGGTCTACTCCGGCGAACTACCGGAAGTACTGGGCGCATTGGGCTGAACAGACCAGAGCGGCCGTGAGCAGTACGGAACTGCTCACGGCCGCTCTGTTGCGACAGCGCCGCGCGGGTGAGGATCTGCTACCTCATCGCACGGTGTGGACGATCAAGACGTCCGAGCGGGACTTGCGGGCGACGTCCGAGGGCACCGAGCCGAGCAGACGACCGGCGAGGGTGTTCAGGCCACGGTTACCGACGACCAGCAGGTCGGCCTGCACCTGTTTCACCAGATCCAGCAGCGATTCGACGGGCTCGCCGACGATCGCCTTCTCCTGCACGTCGGTGGCGCCCGCCGCGTGGGCCTTGTCCCGTGCGACGCGCAGGATCTCGTTCGTGGGCGCCGAGCCGTGGACCTGGTAGGCCTCGTCCTTGAGCACATCGCTCGCGGCGGCCACGTCGCGGTCGTCGGTCGGGTAGTAGGCACAGGCGACATACAGGGTCGCGCCCGAGGCCCCGGCCAGGGCAGCGGCCTTCTCGACGGCGACGTACGACGAGTCCGAGCCATCGGTACCGACGACAATGGACCGGTAGGCGGTGGTCATCTTTCCTCCAAACGTACAAGTGGTCGGATGCCGGCGCATGACGTCCGCGACTGCGGGCGCCGCGCGGCAACTGCGCTAGACCATAACCGCTACCGAGTCGGAAAAATCCGAAATTGCATCACATCACATCCGCACGCTGTGTAGCGCATGCCACACATTCGCCGGGACCTTCCGCGAGGACCCTAACTACCAGCGCGGATCCGGACATCTCCGACCGTCGCGGCGACGTACGCCGCAATCGCGAACGGTCTTGCGGCCCTGGGATTCTCATCACAGTTGCGCTGCTCGGCGCGCCATCGGGGCCCTGCCGTGGGTATGTCCGGCGACCGCGGTTCCGGGCCAGGAGTGAACAGCATTTACCTGCTTCACCACGGCAGCTGGTAGTTCGCCCGGAAATCCCGGGTAATTGTCGTGAATTGCACCAAAGTTTCGCCGTCCTGCACAAATGCGTCGCGCGACAGTCAATCCGCCGATCGCGCGTATTCCAGGGGCGCCATTCCCACCTCCAGGGCGAACTCGCGGGAGAAGTGGGCCTGATCGAAGTAGCCGAGGTCCAACGCCAGGGCCGCGAGATCCTCGGTGCGGCCGTCGGCGAGCAGCTGCGCACCGTCCTGCAGACGATAGCGGCGCAGCACCCACTTCGGATTCGCGCCGACATAACGCCGGAACAAGCGTTGCAGGGTGCGGATCGGCACACCGAAACGTTCGGCGACCTGATCGACGCGGAGTAGATCGCGGTCGGACTCCATGGCTGCGATCATCCGCAGCAGCAGCCGATAGTTGTCGTCGACGACGGCCGTACGCGCCTGTTCGGCGAAGAAATCCTCGACCACGTCACGCCGCCGCTCGGCGGTGGGCACGGCGAGCACCCGCTCGGTCAACCCCTGCGCCTGCGGCAGCACCTCGATGAGGTCGATCGCGGAATCTCGGAACGAGGCCACATCGAGCCCGGTGAACGCGCCGAAACCGCCGGGCCGGAACTTCACCGCGAAGGCCTCGCCCTCCTCGGCCAGTTCGCGGGTGAACTTGGTGGTGCACACGCCGTTGACGAAACCGCCGGTGCTCGCGGTCGTGCGTTCGAAGGTCAGATTGACGCTCGGGAACGGCAGCACCTCGGCCACGAACGGCGGACAACCGCGCAGATCCCACCGCACCTCCCAGTACCACTCCACGAACCGGGACATCTGCGCACTCGCGGGCACCCTGGTCAGCCGCCGGTGCCGAGCCTGCGTACGGGGGTGCAGGATCCCCTTGGCGACCTCCGCCGGTGGAATCGGAACACGTTCCAGCGCAGGATCTTTCGCATCCCGACCGACGGCGTTCACCGGCCTGCTCCGTTCGCTCGCGCGTGCTGTCGCGTTCTTACAAGATCCACTGCGGGCGAACCGGCAGAGTCGTGCCCATGACGAACACCGTGAATCCGATCCCCGAGGGCTATCACTCCATCAACTGCTTCCTGGCCGTCCCCGATGCCAATGCCGCCATCGAGTTCTACGGCGCGGTTTTCGGCGCGGAGGTGCTGAGCCGCAACGACCTTCCCGACGGCCAGGCCGCGCACGCCGAACTGAAGGTGGGCGATTCGACCTTCCAGATGGGTATGCCGATCCCCACGGAGGGGGTGCTTGCTCCCGCGGCCGACTGGGTGCACACCAGCATCGTGCATTACTGCCCCGACGTGGACGCGGTCACGAAACTCGCCCGTGAGCACGGTGCCAAACGCGTCGAGGACCCGCAGACCTTCGTCACCGGCGACAGATACGGCCTGATCATGGACCCGTTCGGACATCGCTGGGTGGTCATGACCCGGGTCGAGGACATCTCCCGCGAGGAGGGCGAGCGCCGCGTGAACGAGTGGATGGCGAGCCAGTCGAGCTGATCCGCCGCACCGGGCACGGCCCGCACCGCCACGGCGGACACCGGAACCCAGGCACACCTTCCCTGTGCGCACGACCGCGTGCACGTGTGCCTGGGCCCCGGACTCCGCCGGGACGGCATGCCCCGCGACGACCGGAAATCCGGGCGATGCGGGAACCGAGCCGAAACCCAGTGGAACGGTACTCATTTCAACCCGGCCGCGTCCATTCCGCGTAGTTCCTTTTTCAGATCGGCGATCTCGTCACGCAATCGACCGGCGAGCTCGAATTGCAGCTCACGTGCGGCGTTCATCATCTGGTCGGTCATTTCCTTCACCAGATCGGCCAGTTCGGCGCGCGGCATGGATTTGATGTCGCGCCCCTCGTAGACGCCCGCGCTGACCGCCCGGCCCGGTTCGCCCTGGGCGCGACGCCCGCGGCTGGCGTTGCGGCCCGAACCGCCGATCTCGACCTCCGTCTCGTCGGCCTCGCGGTACACCTGGTCGAGGATGTCCGCGATCTTCTTGCGCAACGGTTTCGGGTCGATCCCGTTCGCCTCGTTGTAGGCGACCTGTTTGGCGCGCCGCCGCTCGGTCTCCTCGATGGCGTTGCGCATCGAATCGGTGACCTTGTCGGCGTACATGTGCACCTCGCCCGAGACGTTGCGGGCCGCGCGGCCGATGGTCTGGATCAGGCTGGTGGTACTGCGCAGGAAGCCTTCCTTGTCGGCGTCCAGAATCGCCACCAGCGACACCTCGGGCAGGTCCAGGCCCTCGCGCAGCAGGTTGATGCCGACCAGGACGTCGTACTCCCCCAGGCGGAGCTGGCGCAGCAGTTCCACCCGACGCAGCGTATCGATCTCCGAGTGCAGATATCGCACCCGCACGCCGAGCCCTAGCAGATAGTCGGTGAGATCCTCGGCCATCTTCTTGGTCAGGGTGGTGACCAGTACGCGTTCGTCACGCTCCGCGCGCATCCGGATCTCGTGCACCAGATCATCGATCTGTCCCTTGGTCGGTTTGACCACGACGTGCGGATCCACCAGACCGGTCGGCCGGATGACCTGTTCGACGAACTCGCCGGAGGTCTGCCCGAGTTCGTACGGGCCCGGGGTGGCCGACATGTAGACCGTCTGGCCGATGCGGTCGGCGAACTCCTCCCAGGTCAGCGGGCGGTTGTCCACCGCGGACGGCAGCCGGAAGCCGTATTCGACGAGGTTGCGCTTACGCGACATATCGCCCTCGTACATGCTGCCGATCTGCGGGACGGTGTTGTGCGACTCATCGATGATGAGCAGGAAATCCTCGGGGAAGTAGTCGATCAGGGTGGCCGGGGCCGATCCGGCCGCGCGGCCGTCGATATGCCGCGAATAGTTCTCGATACCCGAGCAGAAGCCGACCTGCCGGATCATCTCCAGGTCGTACTGGGTGCGCATGCGCAGGCGCTGCGCCTCGAGCAGTTTGCCCTGACGCTCGAGTTCGGCGAGGCGATGTTCGAGTTCGACCTCGATATCGGCCACGGCCCGCTCCATCCGCTCCGGACCGGCCACATAGTGCGTCGCGGGGAAGATCCGGACCATATCCACCTGTCGCACCACATCACCGGTCAGCGGGTGCAGGTAGTAGAGCGCCTCGATCTCGTCACCGAAGAACTCGATGCGGATCGCGAGCTCCTCGTAGGACGGGATGATCTCGACCGTATCGCCGCGCACCCGGAACGAACCGCGGGTGAAGGACATGTCGTTGCGGGTGTACTGCACATCGACCAGCAGCCGCAGCAACCTGTCCCGGTCGACCTCGCCGCCGACCTCTAGCTGCACGGACCGGTCCAGATAGGACTGCGGCGTGCCCAGGCCGTAGATGCAGGACACCGAGGCGACCACCACCACGTCCCGGCGAGACAGCAGACTCGACGTGGCCGAATGCCGCAGCCGCTCGACATCGTCGTTGATCGAACTGTCCTTCTCGATATAGGTATCGGTCTGCGCGATGTACGCCTCGGGCTGGTAGTAGTCGTAGTACGAGACGAAGTACTCGACCGAGTTGTTCGGCAGCATCTCGCGCAACTCGTTGGCCAGCTGCGCGGCCAGGGTCTTGTTCGGCGCCATGACCAGCGTGGGACGCTGGGTGCGCTCGATCAGCCAGGCCGCCGTCGCGGATTTACCGGTGCCGGTGGCGCCCAGCAGGACCACATCGCGCTCCCCGGCCCCCAACCGGCGGTCGAGCTCCTCGATCGCGGTGGGCTGATCGCCCGCGGGCCGGTGCTCACTGATCACCTCGAACCGCCCGTCGGCCCGCTCGATCTCGCCGATGGGCCGGAACTCCGAATGCGCCAGCGGTGTGTTGCCCTCGGCGGGCAGCTCGGATGCGAAAGCCATGATTCACAGCGTAGGACCACCCACCGACAACATTCACCGCTCTATACGCGCGCCCGCGGGCCCCGCGCGCCCCGGCGGCCGCCCCCGGCCACCTGGGAATGATCAACGAATGTCCGAAATGTCCGGTGCCGCAAGGAAGTTCGCACTCGGTGCCGAATTCGTCACGACGCGCGAGAAGTGTGTTTACGCTCCCGCGCGGCAGGCAATCCCGGTGTACTGTCGACCCGGTTTCCCAGGCAGTTCCAGATAGGGGCAGTGCAATGACGAGTCTCAACCCATTGCGCAACGCAGCACGCAACCTGCTCTCCACCGTGCACACGCACGGCGCGTCGCAGAATACGGGTCCTGCCGGTGCACCGGCGCGCACCGCGCGCAAACCGTCGATCGAGTACTTCGACATCGCCGACTGCACCAAGACCGACGCCCGCGGCTTCGTGCACGCCGTGGAGAGCTATCACGCCGAGCCGTGGGGCCTGTACCTCGTGCGCGCGGCCGACGCGCCCCCCAATCGGTTCACCGAGACCTGGTTGCTACCGGATCCCGCGGTGCGGATCACGATGAGTCACGCCAACAACGCACACGATCGCGATCCGATCTACCACGTCCACGTCGGCGAGTACACCCGTCTCGAGCCCAAGCGCTGGCGCGCGATCTACCACTACATCGATATCGTCTCGCGCAACGGCCACACCCCCGAACTACACGGCCTGGGCGACCTGTTCGCCGCGCACGACGCGGGTTACGTCGATGCCGCCGAGGCCCAGCGCATCATCGAACGCGCCAATTCGGTGGTCTCCGGCATCGTCGCGCACGAGCGCCACGTCGAGCGCTGGCTCGGGTCCAAGGGCATAACCCTCACCTGGTTGTAGCGGGAATCCTGAACTACCGGGCGATGCCCGGTAGATTCTCAGGATATGACCCAGGTGCCAGCGGTTCATCTGCATCGACCCAAGGTCGAGTACTTCGATGTCGGCGAGCTCACCAACACCGATCCGAAGGGGTTCGTGCGGACCGTGGAGCGGTATCACGTCGAGCCGTGGGGGCTGTACATGGCCCGCACGGCCGACCATCCCGAATTCCACTACCTGGAGTCCTGGATCCTGCCCGCGGTGTCGTTGCGCGCCACCGTCTTTCACTACACCCCCGCACACCGCCGGGATCAGGACTACTACATCGATATCGGTGAATTCGCCGAGATCGAACCGGGCCGGTGGCGTTCGATCGACCACTATCTGGATCTCGTCGTGCGCACCGGCCGCGACGTGCGGCTGCTCGATGTGGACGAACTCCTCGCCGCGCACGCCGCCGGATATCTCGGTCCGGTCCAGGCGCAGCAGGCGATCGAGGTCGCCACGACCGCGATCGACGGCATCGCCCGGCACGGGCACGACTTCGGCAGCTGGATCGAAGAGTCCCAGGGCATCACGCTGACCTGGCTGTAGCGGTCAGCCCGCCTGCTCGGCCCAGGTCAGCACGCGGGGATAGATCTCGTCGAACCACGGGGTCTTCACGTCGATGTACGCCGCGATCGCCGCGGCGCCGGTCAGCCCTGCCGCACTCGCCTCGGCTTTGTGCTTGACCGCCAGGTACTCCTCGCGCGCGGCGGGTTCGGCGCGCAACCAGTCCCGGAAGGCGAGGGCGAAGCGCTGTCCGGGCCAGCCGTCCACCCGGATGTGCACATTGGCCGGTCGGCCCGGATCGGCATTGCCGTGAATCCGTTTGGCCCACAGCGCCGGATCGGTACCCGCCCTCGGATCGTCGGTGAGATACGGACCGCGCGGAAACCCGGCGTCCTGCAACGCATCTCGAAGCCCGTCCGCGGTCTCCAGATCGGCCACGGTGATCTGGATGTCGACGACGTCCTTGGCGGGCAGTCCGGGCACGGCCGTCGAGCCGATGTGATCGATGCGCAGCGCGGCGGCGCCGCAGGCCAGGGCGAGCCGGGCGATGATCCGCTGCGCCTGCGCGGGCCACGACGGATCCGCGGCAACCACCTGCACCGCACCGCGCTCGGGCAGGGTCCGGGTGCGCAGGTTGTGTTCGAACGGCACCAGCCGCTCGTCCCACAGCGCACTCACCTGCGGCTCCAGATCCGCCGGAACCCCCGAATTGTCCAGTAGCACATCGGCGACCGCTCGCCGCTGCTCGTCGGTCGCCTGGGCCGAGATCCGCGCCAACGCGTCCGCGCGGGCGATCCCGCGGAACTCCTCGAGGCGGTGCACCCGCGTCTCCAACGCCGCCTCGACCACGACGACCAGGTTGGTCATCGCCCCGAGCCCGTTCTCGACCAGCAGCGGAACGTCCTGCACCACGATGCCGTCCGCGGGCGCGGCGGCGATGATCTCGGCGGTGCGGGTTCCGACCAGCGGATGGGTGATCGAGTTCAGCGTGCCCCGGGCCTCGTCGCTGGCGAATGCCTTGGCCGCCAGTGCCGGACGATCGAGACTGTCGTCGGCGGAGAGGATGTCGGACCCGAACGCATCGACCAGCGCGGCCAGTCCCGGGGTACCCGGCGCCACCACCTCGCGGGCGATCGCGTCGCTGTCGACCAGGACCGCGCCCCGCTCCACCAGCAGCCGCGCCACCGTCGACTTACCCGCTCCCATGCCTCCGGTGAGACCGATACGCAACATCGGACCAGTTTCGCATCCGGCCGGCGCGCCGACCCGCCCGCCCCGGCCCCGCCCGGCGGTGACATCGCCGCAAACGAACCGAATACCCACACGGGCAACGTCTTTCACGCGACCCCCGGCACATTTCCCATTCCGTGACGGCAGCGATATCAATCCGCAACTTTTTCCACCCGATACCGACCTGTGGTCCGAGAATTTCCGACACGCAAGGACACAAGTCGATCAAAATCGCCGATCACACACTTTCGTTCCGCTAATCTTTCGCCGCAGGCGATCCAGGCCGCAGACGAGCAAGCGAAGGAACAGCATTGGGCATCCGAAACATCCAGACGGGTCGCCACCGATTGGGCACGCCGGGCGGGGTGCACTGCCTCGAAATCCCCGCCGTCGCGACCGCTTTGGCCGCATACCGCCGCACCTGGCTCACCGCGCTGATCAATCCGGCCCGGCACAGCTGGGCGGCCATGCGACGCCGCACGACCCTGGCCGCGGTGCCCTGGGTTCCCGCGACCGCCGTCGGCTGACGAGTCCGGCTCCCGCCGTTCACCTTCCCATTCGCCACCGATGCCCGGCGCGCACTTGCCGCACGCCGGAACAATGACGGAAATATCGCCGCAATGGCGACCGCCGCGAATTACACCAGCCCGCTCGGCCGCCGTCGAGTGCCCGGCTGCTGCGTGGGCATCGCATTGGGCGGCACGGGATGGGGAACGCCCTTGTCCTGCGTCCCGAGCGCGATATTCGGACCGCACTGCGCCAATGCCGCGGCCGTACGGGAATTCGGGTCGGAGATTCGCGGCCGCGCCTTGTTCGGCGCGGAGGCGAAATCGAAGGCCGAGGTCATATCGCCGACGGTCCGGCGGCGCCAGGCCGTCAGGTTCGGCACGTCGACGCCGAAACGCCGCTCCAGCAAACGCAATTGGGAGGTGTGGTCGAAGGTCTGCGAGGCGACCAGCCCACCGCGCGAGTACGGCGAGATGACCAGGCACGGTACGCGGTAACCCAGGCCGATCGGCCCCGCGACGCCCTTTGCCGCGGGCACCCGCTTCAGATCGGCGGTCAGGTACTCCCCCGCCGTGCCGGGCGGCGGCGTCGGCGGGGTCACGTGGTCGAAGAATCCGCCGTTCTCGTCGTAGCTGACGATCAGCGCGGTCTTCTCCCACACCCGTGGATTCGAGGTGAGGATGTCCAGCACCTGCATGATGCCGACCGCGCCGAATGCGGGCGGCAGCGCCGGATGCTCGCAGTTCATCAGCGCCGGGATCACCCAGGACACCGACGGCAGCGTGCCGGCGGCCACGTCGGCGGCGAACTCGTTCGGAAAGGTCGGGGCCTTACCGCGCCGCGCGAGTTCGGAATTCGGATCGGCGGCCTGTTTGAAGCAACCCAGCATGCCGTCCAGGAATACCGAGGAGATCGGACCGATGTCGCGGTTGTTGTACATCTTCCAACTGACCCCCGCGTCGGAGAGGTTCTCCGGCATGGTGCGCCAGCTGAAGACGTTCTGCGGCAGGATCGTGGGCGTCTCCACCAGCGGGCCACCGGCCACGCCCTCGGGATCGATGTGCGCGGACATCCAGTACAGCCGGTTCGGATCGGTCGGGCCCAGCACCGAGCAGTGGTAGTGGTCGCAGATCGTGAACGCGTCGGCCAGTTCGTGATGGATCGGGATGTCCTCGCGGGTGTAGTAACCCATTGCGGCAGGACCGTTTCCGGCACCGACGCTCGCGATCGACATCGGCATCCACCGGTCGTTGCGCCCGCCGTTCCAGGACTCGTGCATGCCGGGCCAACTGTGGTCCGGATCGTTGATGCACTCCCCGTCCAGGCTCGCGCCACGGGTGGTGTCGAGCCGGAACGGCAGAATGAATCCGTCCGCGGTCGGTCCGACGCCTGGCGCGTAGCCGTGCTGCCGCCAGGCCGCCGACTTGTCACCGAAGCCGCGAACCCCGGACGTCGTCCCGAAGTAGTGGTCGAACGAGCGGTTCTCCTGCATCAGCAGCACGATGTGCTCGATATCGCCGAGCCCGCCCATACCGGCCGGATCGGCCGCATACGCGCGTTCGATGATCGGATTCGCCAGCGAGGCCAGCGCCGCGACCCCGCCCGCCGCCATCGCCTTGGCCAAGAAGTCTCGCCGATTGATGCCGTCGAACAGACCCATGCCGCCCAGAAACCTTCCGAATTGTGAAATTACAAATTTTCAATTCTGCCGATAACGCTATCCGACAACCTATCCCGTCACCACGCGGCCCGCGCGCGATGCACCCGGGACTCCAGACAGCCACTTGCACGTGTGCCCGGCGGGTCTCTATGGTGAGACATACCTGATAGTGACTTTCAGGTATTCACCAGGGAGGGGCGATGACACAGTCCGCCACGTCGGATCGGCCCGAGGCGGCGACCATCGAACCCCGGCTCCACGCCGCAGGGCGATGGGGCAGGTTCATCGCGCGCCGTCACCGGGTCGTCCTGTGCGCGTGGCTGCTGCTCGCCGTCCTGTGCGGCGCGGGCTACCCGGCCCTGCACGCGCGCCTCGGCGCACCGGACTACACCCTGCCCGGGTCAGCCTCACAGGCCGTTGACCACGTTGTCGCACAGCATTTCTCGCGAGCCGGAGTCGAGCAGGATCTGATCGTCTTCCACTCCGGCGGATACACCGCCGACACCCCGGAGTTCCGAGCTGCGATCGATCGGACCCTGCCCGCGGTGCGCGACGTGGCCGGAGTGGTGAGCGCGATCGGACCGTTCGAGGGGTCCGCGGCCATGCAGATATCCGCGGACCGGCACACCGCCTTCGCCGTGATCGGCATCGACGGATCGATGTCGGCGCGCAGCGAGGTCGCCCAGCACCTGCAGAATGCTGTTGCGGCCGTGTCGGATTCGACGGTGCGGATCTCGGTGACCGGATACTCCCCCGTCCAGGCGGATCTGATGCGGACCGAGACCGCCGACATGTCGCGCGCGGAGGCCATCGGCGTGCCCGTCGCCGCCGTACTGCTCGCCCTGGCACTCGGCGCGGTGACCGCGGCCATGATCCCGATCACGGCGACCGCGGCCGGGATCGCACTCGCGGTCGGAATCCTGTTCGGGCTCACCGTATTTCTGAGCTTCGACTCACTCGTGCTGTCGGTGGGGACCATGATCGCCACGGGGACCGCGATCGATTACGCGATGTTCATCGTCAGCCGCTTCAACGAGGAACTGACCCGGCGTGGTGTGCGCAGCCGACGCGAGCGCGAGGCGATCGGGCAGGCCGTCGGCGTCGCCATGGACACCGCCGGGCGAACCATCCTGGCCTCGGGGCTGATCGTGGCGATATCACTGTGTTCGCTGGTCCTGGTCGGCCTGCCCATGCTCGACGGTGTCGCGGCCGGGGTGCTGGCGGCGCTGTTCGCCACACTCACCAGCGCGTTCACCCTGCTTCCGGCCGCAATGGGCCTGCTGGGACCGGCGGTCAACCGCGGCGCGCTGCCCGCTCGGCTGCGCCCGGCCGAAACCCGGTCGGCTACGGCCTCCCGCGGCTGGGCGCGGTGGGCGCATACGGTCATGCGCCGTCCCGTGCTGTTCGGGTTGGCCGGTGTCGCGGTGCTTGCCGTGGCGGCGCTGCCGCTCACCGGACTGCGCTACGGCGTCGACATGGGCCTGCGGTCGGTGGCCGACCAGCCCTCCGGCCAGGCCACCCGGCTGGTGCAGGAGAACTTCGGCCCCGGCCTGCTCGCGCCGATCGAGGTGGTCGCGACCGGCCCGCACGATTCGGTGCTCACACCGGCCGGCCTGAGCGCTGCCGACACCTTCGTCGGCGAACTGTCCCACGATCCGCGTATCGCGAAGGTTCTGTCCCAGCCGAGTGACGGCAGGCTGCTCGCCGTCGTGGTGCCGCGAGAGTCGTTCGACTCCACCGTGGTTGCCGCGATCGTTTCCGATATCCGTTCCCGCGCACAGGATGTCGACTCGGCGCAGATCCTGGTCGGCGGCACGACGGCCACCTTCGCCGACGTGTCCGCGCGGATCACCAGCCGGTTCCCCTTGGTGATCGCCCTGGTACTGATCGTCTCGCTGATCTTCCTGGTGATCGCGTTCCGCAGTATCGTGCTGGCACTCAAGGCGATCGCGCTCAATCTGCTCGCGACCGGTGCGGCGCTGGGCCTGACCGTACTGGTCTTCGAACACGGCGTCGGCGAATCCGTACTCGGTTTCCGCAGCACCGGCTTTCTGCAGGTCTATCTGCCGATGCTGGTGTTCGCGGTGTTGTTCGGGCTGTCGATGGACTACGAGGTGTTCCTCATCCGGCGTATGCGCGAGGCGTGGGATCGCCACCCGGACAACGCATCCGCGGTCGCCGAGGGCCTGGAGCGCACCGCGCGCCCCATCACCGCGGCAGCGGCCATCATGGTGGCCGTCTTCGCCAGTTTCGTCACCGCCGATGTACTCGAACTGAAGCAGATCGGCTTCGCACTCGCGGTGGCCATCGCCCTCGACGCGCTGATCGTGCGGCTGATCCTGGTCCCGGCGTTCATGCGACTGTTCGGCCGCTGGAACTGGTGGCTGCCGCGGCTACCGGCACGCTGTCAGCGGAAGATCGCCTCCACCGCATCGATGATCGAACCCACCGCATCCCGGTAGACGTCCCGCAACCGAGCCTGGAATCCCGTTGCGGCCCAATGATCCAGGGCCGCCACACCACCCCAGATCGCGGTCGCGGCGGCCAGGCGAACCTGCAGATCGTTGTGATCGCGGCCCGAGCGGTCCGCGAAGAGGATGCGGACCTCGTCCTCCATCTCCCGCATCTGACGCATCTGGCCGTCCCGAACCTCGGCGATCGTGCGAACGTAGTGCAGACTGCGACGCACCCGTTGCTCGGTGTCGTCGGTGACCAGCGCATCGGCCACCGCCGGAACCAGGCTCCGGGCCAGGGCGATCAGAGCGGAAACCTCGAAGGTCGTACCTCCGCCCGCCGTCCGCAGCACGTCGAGCAGCTTGGGATCGGCCTCGTCGTAGAGGACCAGCATCTCCTTGGTGCCGAAGTACCGGTAGACCGAACTGGGCGAGACGCCCGCCGCGGCGGCGACCCGTTCGACGGTCACCTCGCGATAACCGTTCTCGTCGAACAGATCCAGCGCAACCTGCTGGATACGGGTCATCGCCTCGTACTTCCGGCGCTCCCACAGGGTCGGTGCGGATTCCGCGGCAGACTCGGACATGTCATCGCCGAGAATACCGGGACGCCCCCGAAAACGGGCGAAGGCCCCGGTCGATGGACCGGGGCCTTCGTCGGACGTGCGAATTACGCGTTGCCGGACAGCTTCTCGCGCAGCGCGGCGAGCTGCGCGTCGCTGGCGAGCGAACCACCGGTCGACTCCGAAGAGGAGGACGACGACGCGTTCGACTGCGCGCCGCTCTCGGAGGAGTAGTTCGACGAACCACCGTTCGCGGCCTCGGCGGCGGCGTCGGCGGCCATCTTCTCCATCTGCGCGGTGTGCATCTTGTGGCGACGCTCCGCCTCGGCGTAGCGGCCTTCCCACTCCTCGCGGACCTTGTCCGAACCCTCGAGCCATTCGTTGGTCTCGGGGTCGAAGCCCTCGGGGAAGATGTAGTTGCCCTGCTCGTCGTAGCTGTCGGCCATGCCGTACTTCGACGGGTCGAACTCGGCGTGGTAGTCCTCGTTCGCCTGCTTCAGCGACAGCGAGATCCGGCGACGCTCCAGGTCGATGTCGATGACCTTGACCATCGCGTCGTCGCCGACGGCGACAACCTGGTCCGGCACCTCGACGTGGCGCTCGGCCAGCTCGGAGATGTGCACCAGGCCCTCGATGCCCTCCTCGACGCGCACGAACGCACCGAACGGAACCAGCTTGGTGACCTTGCCGGGCACGATCTGGCCGATGGCGTGGGTGCGGGCGAACTGACGCCACGGGTCTTCCTGAGTCGCCTTGAGCGACAGCGAAACCCGCTCGCGGTCCAGGTCGACGTCGAGAACCTCGACGGTGACCTCCATGCCGACCTCGACGACCTCGGACGGGTGGTCGATGTGCTTCCAGGACAGCTCGGAGACGTGCACCAGACCGTCGACGCCGCCGAGATCGACGAACGCACCGAAGTTGACGATCGAGGACACGACGCCCTTGCGGACCTGGCCCTTCTGCAGCTGGTGCAGGAACTCGCTGCGGACCTCGGACTGGGTCTGCTCCAGCCAGGCGCGACGGGACAGAACGACGTTGTTGCGGTTCTTGTCCAGCTCGATGATCTTGGCCTCGATCTCCTTGCCGACGTACGGCTGCAGATCGCGAACCCGGCGCATCTCGACCAGCGAGGCCGGCAGGAAGCCGCGCAGGCCGATGTCCAGGATCAGACCGCCCTTCACGACCTCGATGACGGTGCCCTTGACGGCCTCGTCCTTCTCCTTGAGCTCCTCGATCGTGCCCCACGCCCGCTCGTACTGCGCGCGCTTCTTCGACAGGATCAGGCGGCCTTCCTTGTCCTCCTTGGTGAGAACGAGGGCCTCGACCTCATCACCCACGGAAACGACCTCATTCGGGTCGACATCGTGTTTGATGGACAGTTCGCGGGAAGGGATGACGCCTTCGGTCTTGTAACCGATGTCGAGCAGAACCTCGTCGCGATCGACCTTGACGATGGTGCCTTCAACGATGTCTCCGTCGTTGAAGTACTTGATCGTCTTGTCGATGGCGGCGAGGAAGTCCTCGGCGGAGCCGATGTCGTTGACGGCTACCTGCGGCGAGGTGACGGTGGTGGGCATATGTTGGGTTGCTCCGGACGGATTGTGGTCGGTAGTGGACATTGGAACTTTCGGTTTCGCTGCTACTCACAGCCACGGGAACTACGTTGGACCTGCACAGCACATCGCCGCGACACAGCACAACGCTGTACTCATTACCTGGACTCACAGCTCACGAGTGACATCAGCAATCACGTACCAGGTACGCGAGCACTGAAGACACTCGCGGGAAACAGCGTACGCGACGTGCGTTGTACCAAGCAAACAAGGGTCCCCCGGTATGTCGATACCCTTCCATCATGCCTCGAGACCGTCCCGATTTCTCGCCCGAAGATCGCCACGCACAGGCCAATGCCCTGCTCAGCACCGCCGGAGTGAGCCGTACCCGCATCGACTCCGACGCCAGCGCTCGGGCGAGTCGGGCCTGGTGGGACGCCGATGCGGAGCAGTACCACGACGCACACGCCGACTTCCTGGGCGTGGACTCCCTGGACGGCGAATTCATCTGGTGCCCCGAGGGATTGCACGAGGGCGACTGGCATCTGCTCGGCGACGTCGCGGGTAAGCGGATCCTGGAGATCGGCTGCGGATCGGCCCCGTGTTCGCGATGGCTGGCCGCGCACGGCGCCCGCCCGGTCGGTCTGGATCTGTCCCGCGGGATGCTCGAACGCGGGCTCGCCGCGATGGCACGCGGTGGTCCGCGGGTGCCATTGGTACAAGCCGGTGCGGAGGAGCTGCCGTTCGCCGACGAATCGTTCGATCTGGCGTGTTCGGCATTCGGCGCGGTGCCCTTCGTCGCCGATTCGGCGCGCGTCATGCGCGAGGTGGCGCGAGTGCTGCGGCCGGGCGGGCGCTGGGTGTTCTCGGTCAACCATCCGATGCGCTGGATCTTCCCCGACGACCCGGGTCCGGACGGATTGCGCGCGACCATGCCGTATTTCGACCGCACCCCCTACGTGGAGGTCGACGACGAGGACAACCCGACCTACGTCGAACATCACCGCACCGTGGGCGACCGGGTTCGCGAGATCGTTGCGGCCGGACTCGTCCTGGTCGATCTGATCGAACCGGACTGGCCGGAGTGGCTCGACCGCGAATGGGGCCAGTGGAGCCCCCTGCGCGGCGAAATATTCCCCGGCACAGCCATTTTCGTTACTGCGCGACCCGGCCCCGCGTGACCGGCCCGCCTTCCCGCGACTTCAGCGTGCCCCTCAGGCCTTGGGGATCGGCATGGTCTCCGGAGAGGCCGGGGCGGAGGCGATCGGCATCGCTTCGGTGGCGGCGCTCTCGCTCGACGCGTTGGTCGTCATGGTCGCACTCGTGCTGGAACTCGCGCTGGAGCTGGAGCTACTGCTCGCTTCGGCGGTGCCCACGCTCGCGCCGACGGCGGACGGGCCGGTGAACGCGGGCAGGGCGGCGTAGCGCGGGTCGATCTTGGCGGTGCGGCTGGCGTGCACGATCCAGGCGCGGGCGCGAGTGAGGGCGTGGCCGGGGAACATCGAGTCCCAGCGCATGTCGTCGGCGGCGTTGTAGGGCAGTTTGCCCCGGACGTCCGGCGCGTACGGGTGCGGCGGGAACATGTTCGGGAACCCCACCTTGGGCACGACCGCCGCCTCCCGCGCGCCTGGCCGCCCGTTCTCCGGGCACATGATCTTCAGGATCGCGCTGCAGGTCGCCTTGGGCACCACGATCCCGGCGGTGAATCCGAGACCGGATTCGCGGTCCGGCAACGGGAACTTCTCCAGCCGCAACAGCGCGGGCTGACCGTTCACCGTGATGGAGTGCGCCTCGAGCAGACAGCCGAACTCGGCCTGTAACTCGGTGAGCCGACGGCGCAGCGTGTCCTCGTCCTCGAGTGGCGCAGGCAGATCGGGCACCGCATCGATGTACGTCAGCGTGATGATGTCACGTGTCTTCGGATCCCCCCAGGTGTTCTGGTCGAGCTGTTGCAGTCCCCCGGTTTCGAACGAGATTGGCACGCGACCACGCTACCTATCCGTGATGTCCACGCATGTCCTGGGGCGTTTTGTGCTCAATACGTGACGTGTTGGTAACCAATCCTGGACAAAACCGACGTTTAGTTTGTTTCCTCCCCGGGCAGGTCGCGCCCCGATCGCGAGCATGCCGGTGGGCCGTGGTTCGCGAACCACGGCCCACCGGCTTATTCGCACCCGTACCCGATCAGTTCTCGCCCGGCGCGGCGCGCGGTTTGGGCGATCGGCCCGCCTGCTCGAGGGCCTTTCGCAGCGCGTACTCGATCTGGGCGTTCACGCTGCGCAGATCGTCGGCCGCCCACCTGGCGATCGCCTCGTGGACGGCCGGATCGAGCCGCAGCAACACCTTCTTGGGCTCGCGCGCGACCATCAGGAGTACAGCGTCCCGGTGTTGACCACCGGCTGCGCGGCACGATCGCCGCACAGCACCACCAGCAGGTTCGACACCATCGAAGCCTTGCGCTCCTCGTCGAGGTCGACCATCCCCTCGTCGGACAACCGCTGCAGGGCCATGCCGACCATGCCCACCGCGCCGTCGACGATGCGGCTGCGCGCCGCGACCACCTGACTGGCCTGCTGACGCACCAGCATCGACTGGGCGATCTCCGGCGCGTAGGCCAGATGGGTGATCCGGGCCTCGAGGATTTCGATACCGGCCATCTCGGTGCGTTCACGCAGTTCGGCGGTCAGCTCCTCGGCCACCTCGGCGCCGTTGCGCAGGCTGGTGCGCGACGGGTCGACAGCGGAAACCTCGGCCGTCTGCGTGACCAGGTGCGAACCCGCATCGGGTGCGGCGTCGTACGGATGCGTGGTCGCCAGATGCCGGACCGCGGTCTCGGACTGGGTGCGCACGTACTCCTCGTAGTCGTCGACCGAGAACGCCGCCTTGAAGCTGTCCACCACCCGATAGACGACCACGGCCGCGATCTCCACCGGATTACCGTCCGAATCGTTGACCTTCAGCTTCTGCGTCTCGAAGTTGCGCACTCGCAACGAGATTCGCCGCTTGGTCGTCAGCGGCACCACCCAGAAGAATCCGGCATCGCTGACCGAGCCGATGTACTTCCCGAAGAACTGCAGCACCTTCGCCTCGTTCGGCCCGACGGTCGCCAGACCTGTCAGCCCGAGCACCGCCACACCCAGCACGATGTACCCGACCACGGCCCCGGCACTCGCCCCGGCGCCACCGCCGTTCGCGGCCGATCCCGATGCGGTGATCCCGCCGATCAGCCCGGCTGCCCCCACGACCAGCAACACCACCAGCATCAAGAACCCGTTGACCCGAAAGGCCCGCCGCAACTCCATGACATCCTCCCAATATTGAAGTGATATCACGACAATAGCGTTCTGATGTCTCAGGTGTCCAGTGGCGGCGACGCCCCGAATCACGGGGGCAACGCCGCCGGGCACGACATCTCCGCGGTCACCGGAGCGGCACAGTCCACCGATCGATCACGAACGGTTCGGACGGATGTTGCGGTTGAAGCGGAACAGGTTGGCCGGGTCGGTATCGGACTTCAGCGCGGCCAGGCGGCGGTAGGTGGCGGGGGTGTATCCGGCGCGGGTCTGAGCCTCGTCGGCTCGATCGCCCGCACCGTAGAGGAAGGTGGGGCTGTGGCCGACGGCCCAGGAGGACAACGCTTTCGCGATCAGATCGTGGTGGTCGCCAACCGCGGTGCCGTCGGTTTCGGGTCCGGTGATGAATCGGGCGAGATATTCCGCGTCACGGTGATCGACCGCGACGTTCGCCGGCCCCGGACGACGCAGCGCACCGCCGAGATGGCGGATACCGGCGACCACCGGCACCGGGCTCGCCGGACCCGCAACGTCCAGGAACGCCTGTGCCGCATCGACGGTCAGCTCCGGCAGCAACGCGTTGGTCGCGGTATAGGCGTGCGGGAAGGGCGGGTCGCTGTGGATCGTGTGAGTGTCGACATAGGGCATCACACGCAGGTCGTCGGTCAGGCGGGGGCCGATCGCGCGCAGCGGCGCGACGAGGCGTTCGCCATCGCTGCCCGAACCGGTGTAGGCGATGTTGACGGTGGCAATGTACCTGCCGCGCAACGGTTCCGGGATCACTGGAAGATCGGGCATGGCCATCACGGTGATCGCCGAGGTCATCTCCTCGGGCAGATCCCAGGTCCATTGCCGCCACCCCTCGAGGGCCGGTTCCACGAGTCCGGCGTCGAAGATCAGCCGACCACCGTAGACGGCGGCGATCGGGAAGAGTTCGACCTCGAGTGCGGTGACCACGCCGTAATTGCCGCCGGTGCCCAGGACCGCGCCGAACAGATCCTCGCCCGGAGTGAGGCGGCGCAGTCGTCCGTCGGCGGTCACCAGTTCGATCGCCCGGACATGGTCGGCGGCATAGCCGAAGGTCCGAGCCAGGATGCCCAGGCCCCCGCCGAGGTGATAACCCACCACCCCGACACTCGGCGAGGATCCGTTCAACGGCGCGAGACCGTGTGCCCCGGCCGCCTCGATCAGCGCCTCGGCCTGCACACCCGCACCCACCCGGGCGGTGCGGGCATCCGGGTCGACGGTGATCTCCCGCATCCGCCGCGTACTGATCAGCACGCCGTCGTCGGCAGCCACCGACAGACCGTGCCCGGTCGCCTGCACCGACACCGGAAGACCATGCCGCGCAGCGTATTCCACCGCACTGCGGACATCCTCGGCGTGCAGTGCGCCGACCACCAGGGCGGGCCGGTGGGTGTAGGCGGTCTGGAAGCCCGCGATCTCCTCGTCGTATCCGGGTGCGCCCGGACGGAACAGCGGGCCGGTGACTTCGGGAAGTTCGGGAAGCGTGTTCGTCATATTTCGAACTCTGCCCGCGCGCGAATCAGAAGTACAACAGATGGTTTTTCTCAGAGCTATAATTAGCAGTTATGGAACTGCGGCAGCTGCGCTACTTCGTCACCGTGGTCGAGGAGGCCAACTTCACCCGGGCCGCGGCTCGCCTGCACCTGACCCAGCCCGGTCTGTCCGCCCAGATCCGGCAGTTGGAGAAGGAGGTCGGCCAGCCACTGCTGGACCGTTCCGGCCGATCGATCACCCCGACCGCGACCGGCGCCGCCGTGCTGCCGCATGCGCGCGCGGCATTACAAGCGGCACAGCAGATTTCGCACACCGTGGACGAATTCACCGGCCTGCTGCGCGGTCACGTCCGGATCGGGCTCATCTCCGGCGCGGCGCTCGGCGAGGTGAATATCGCCGCGGTGCTCACGACCTTCCACCGCGATCATCCGCAGGTCGGGATCAGCCTGACCGAGGACACCTCCGAACGGATGCTCGCCGCGGTGGTGCGCGGCGATCTCGATATCGCGCTCATCGCGTCGACCGGCGCCGAACCGGATCCCGGCCTGGGCATGGACATCGTGTTCGACACCCGGATCAACGCCGCCGTCGCCGCCGACGACCGGGAATTCCGCTCCCGGACAACACTTTCGGACCTGCGCGACCGGCCGCTGATCTGCCTGTCCCGCGGCACCGGCATCCGCGGCGTCCTCGAACGCGCCTGCGCTGCGGCAGGTTTCGAACCACGCGTCGAATTCGAGGCCGCCGCGCCGCCGCTGCTGGTCCGCCTCGCCGCCGGTGGCCTGGGCGTCGCCGTGGTCCCCGATCTCACCCCCGAACAGGCGGCGGCCGAGGGCGTCCGCATGGTCGAGATCGAACCCGAACTACGCGGCCGCCTCGCCCTGACCTGGCGCGCGGACCGACCGGCCGCGCCCGCCGCGAAAGTGCTGCTCGGTCAACTCCGCATCGCACTCGCTCCCCGCGCGGCCACCCGCACGCCGAGCTAGAGGATCCGGGACAGGAACGCCTTGGTGCGCTCGTGCTGCGGATCGGACAGCACACTGCGCGGGTTGCCCGACTCCACGACGACTCCGCCGTCCATGAACACCAGCTGATCGGCGACCTCGCGGGCGAAACCCATCTCGTGGGTGACCACCACCATGGTCATCCCCGACGCGGCCAGCTCGCGCATCACGCCCAGTACCTCGCCGACCAGTTCGGGATCCAGCGCCGAGGTCGGCTCGTCGAACAGCATCAGCTTCGGGTCCATCGCCAGTGCCCGCGCGATCGCGACCCGCTGCTGCTGACCGCCCGACAGCTGAGCCGGATACGAATCGGCCTTGTCCGCCAACCCGACCCGGTCCAGCAGTTCCTTGGCACGAGTGATCGCCTGGGCCTTGCGGATCTTCTTCACCTGGGTCGGCGCCTCGATGACGTTCTGCAGGGCCGTGCGGTGCGGGAACAGGTTGAAATGCTGGAACACCATGCCGATATCGCGCCGCTGGCGCGCGGCCTCCCGCGGATGCAGCTCGTAGAGCCGTCCACCCTTCTCGCGATAACCGACCAGATCGCCGTCGACGTACAGCCTTCCTGCATTGACCTGCTCGAGGTGGTTGATGCAGCGCAGGAAGGTGGATTTGCCCGAGCCCGACGGACCGATCAGGCACATCACCTCCCCGCGCACCACCTCCAGCGAGATGCCCTTGAGCACCTGCAGGGTGCCGAAGTTCTTGCACACCTGCTGGGCACTGATCATCGAGGCGCTCTGGGCTCCGGCGGAATCAGTTGCGGCGGAGGTCATTTGGCCACCTCTCCCAGAGTGGTGGTCTCGGCCATCGCGCGCAGCTGACGAGCGGTCAGCCGCCGGGTCGCGCCGCGCGAGTAGTACCGCTCGAGGTAGTACTGCCCGATCATCAGCACACTGGTGATCGCCAGATACCAGGTCGCGGCGACCAGCAGCAGCGGCACCGGCTTGAAGTTGACGCTCGAGATATCGTGCGCCCGGCCGTACAGATCGGTGGTCAGCGGAATGGCCGTGACCAGCGACGTGGTCTTGAGCATGCTGATCAGCTCGTTACCCGTCGGCGGGATGATCACCCGCATCGCCTGCGGCAGCACGGTGCGCCACATGGTCCGCGACCAGGACATGCCCAGCGCGTACGAGGCTTCCCGCTGCCCCTCGTCCACGGAATTGATTCCCGCGCGCACGATCTCGGCCATGTAGGCCGACTCGTTCAGACCGAGGCCGATCATCGCGAACAGGAAGGGCGCCTGCCACTGCTGCACGTTCCAGTGCGTGAAATGCGGTCCGCCGAACGGGATTCCGAGCTCGATGACCTTGTACAGCGACGGGAACAGACCCCAGAAGAGCAGTTGCACGTAGACCGGCGTCCCGCGGAAGATCCACAGGTAGCCCCACGACACCGAGCGCAGTACGGGATTCGGCGACAACCGCATCACCGCCAGGGTGACGCCCAGCACCACGCCGATCACCATCGCCAGCACGGTCAGCTCGAGGGTGACCAACGCACCCTCGGTGATCCGCACGTCGAACAGGTAGTCGCGGTAGGTGCTCCACTGGTAGCCGTCGTTGGTGGCCGCGCCGTAGATGAACAGTGCGAGCAGGATCGCGATGACGATCGCGGCCACCCACCGGCCCGGCCGCCGCAGCGGCACCGCCTTGATCGGTGCGGGCTCGGTGACTGCCCCGGCGGCGTGCGTGTTGTCCGGGTCCGGTGAACTCACCAGCTCAGCCCTTGGCGCCGTTGATGACCGACTTGGTGATCGCACCCTGTTCGACGCCCCAGTTCTGGGAGATCTTGCGATAGTCACCGGAATCCATCAGATGCTGCACCGCGGCCTGCAGGACCGGGCCCAGCGGCGAGCCCTTGGCCACCGGCCAGCCGTACGGCGCGGAGGCGAAGATCTGACCGTCCGTCTCGATCTTGCCCTCGTTCTGCTTGACCGCGTAGGCGGTCACCGGCGAATCCGCCGAGAAGGCGTCCACCTGGCCCAGCACCAGCGCGTTCGCCGCGGCGGCCTGATCGTCGAAGGCGACGATATCGATCTTGGCCTTGCCCGCGTCCGTGCACGCCTTGCTCTTGGCCGGGAGTTCGTCGGTCTGCTGCACGGTGGTGCGCTCGACCGCGACCTTCTTACCGCAGGCGTTGTTCGGGTCGATGGACGCACCCTTCTGCTGAGCCCACTGGCTGCCCGCGGAGAAGTAGTCGACGAAATCGACCGACTTCTCGCGATCGGCGTTGTCGGTGAACGAGGACATGCCCAGGTCGTAGGTGCCCGCCTGGATGCTGGGAATGATCTTCTCGAAATCGGCCTGCTGATAGTCGGCCTTCAGCCCGAGGGTCGTGGCGACCGCATCCATCAGATCCACATCGAAACCGACGATCTTGCCCGACGAGGGATCGCGGAACTCGTTGGGCGAGTAGGGGATATTGACCCCGACCACGAGTTTGGCTGCCTGCTTGACCTTCTCGGGCACCTGCGCCGCCAGGGCGTCGACCTTGCTGACCTGAACCTTGGCCACCGCCGGGGTGGTGCTCTCGGTGTTCTTGGTACAGCCCGTCAGCAGCAATGCACCGCCGGCGACAACACATGCGGCTCGCAGAATGTACCCGCGAGCTCCGGATCGAACAGACACAGCAGCCCTCCATGTTTGGGTGAGCGATAACACGACATCGCCCGCCGTTCGAAATGTATGCGATTCGGACCGACTGTGCCGGTCGGTTACCGAAGGTTAATCCTCGCCGGGTGCGACGAGTACCCATACACGCCGAATCCGGGACCCTATCACCAGCGATGCACGCGCGCGCGGACCTGCTCGGTGAACTCGCTCGTGGAGGCGAGCCCGCCCAGGTCGGCCGTCGCGATACCGGCCTCGAAGACGGCCGCCACCGCGCGTTCGATGCGTTCGCCCGCATGTGTGAACGTCGGCTCTTTTCGGTGAGATCCCAACCAGCGCAACAACATTGCCGTAGACAGTTGCAGCGCCGCCGGATTCGCACGGTTGTGTCCGGCCAGCACGGGCGCCGCACCGTGCACGGCCTGGGCCATCGCCTGGGTGCGTGAACAGTTCAGCGAGGCGGCGGTGCCGAGCGATGCACCGAGTTCGGCGGCCAGATCGGACAGGATGTCGCCGAACAGGTTCTCGGTGACCACCACGTCGTAATCACCCGGCGCGCGCACCAGATGGGCAGCGGCCGCATCGACGTGCTCGTCGTCCACCCGCAGGTCCGGATAGCCCGCGGCCACCTCGTAGCACACGTCGCGGAACAGTCCCATCGTCATGGGCAGCACATTGGCCTTGTGCACGATGGTCAGATGTCTGCGGCGGGCCGAGGCCAGCGCACAGGCCTCGTGCGCGATCCGCGTACATGCCTCGCGCGTGATCACGCCCACCGACATCGCCACATCGGGCGTCGGCCGGAACTCGCCCGAACCCGCAAACATATTGCGATCGGCGTAGAAACCCTCGGTGTTCTCCCGCACGATCACCAGATCCGTCTCCGGCGCGACCGCCCGTACCCCGGGGAACGCCCGCGCGGGGCGGATGTTCGCGAACAGGCCGAACCGCTTGCGGATCGCCCCGCCCGGTGGTGCGAATGTGCGGAATTCCGGTGCGTACGAGGCATTGTCGTGCGGACCGAGAATCCACCCGTCCAACTCTGCCAGCGCGTGGAGCGTCACCAGCGGCAGCGGATCGTTGAACTCATCGATCGCACCCTGCCCCATCGGCAGCCGCACCCACTCCGCCGCCGGAGCCCCCGCCGCCCCCAACGCCTCATCGGCCACTTCCCGGGCAGCCCGCACCACCTCCGGCCCGATACCGTCTCCGTCGATCAACCCCAGCCGAACCATGTCCGAAGTCACCACCCCATCCTCGACGCCCACCCACCCCCGGCAACACCCGGGTCACCCCTCCCCCACTCTCAGGCAACCCACCGGCAAGCAGTGATCCGCACCATCACCACACCCACCCGCCTGCGATCCCCGACATCGAAGGCGAGAACCACCCGCAAGCGTGCAATAGGTCATTCTCACGCGATAGCGTGCAATTGCGGCGCGAGCCGCACCCGCAACGATTGATCTCGTGAGCACATGGGTAACTCCCCGGGAACGCCCGAAACCCGCCCCCGCTCCAAACCGCCAGCCCGACGCCCAACGTTCCGAGGCACCCAACGACACGCTCAATTCTCGGGGAGGCGGGACCGCGGTGGAACAGGCGGGGCATGGTCTTGCGTTGTAATGGGCGATACCAACAGGAGAGGAACCCATGGCCACCCAGACATTGACCGCTCAGAACTTCGATGAGGTCGTCACCGGAAACGACGTCGTGCTCGTCGATTTCTGGGCCGACTGGTGCGGACCGTGTAAGCAGTTCGCGCCGACCTACGACAAGTCCTCGGACAAGCACCCCGACGTGGTGCACGGCAAGGTCGACACCGAGGCCGAGCAGAGCCTGGCCGCTGCGGCCAACATCCGCTCGATCCCGACGATCATGGCGTTCCGCGAAGGCGTACTGGTGTTCGCACAGCCCGGCGCACTGCCCCCGGACGCCCTCGAGGATCTGGTGACCCAGGTGAAGGCACTCGACATGGACGACGTTCGCAAGCAGATCGCCGAGCAGGCCGAACAGGGTGCCGACCAGGCCGAGTGAGACTCGCCCCATCGCACACATCTCGCCCCCGCCGCGTCGTACGCGGCGGGGGCGAGTGCTGTGAGTATCAGTTGGCGAACGAGTTGATGCCCGAAAGCATCGCTCGCACAGAGGATTCCGCGCCGTCGCCGGCGAGGGCGGCACCCCAGCCACGACGGCCGTTGACCTCGCAACGGACGAAAGTCGCTATGCCCGAAGCGGTTTGCCGCTGGTGGAACTGCAGGATCTCGACCGGATAGCCCTCGTCGTAGAGAGCCGAGGTGAGTGCGGCCACCGGGTTGCCCGCGGACACCACGGTCCGCAGGTGGTCGTTGAATTCGAGTGTGGCGGTGTAGGTTGCCGAGGCATGTCGCTGCCCGGCCGGTATCCATTCGCCGAGCTTGACCGGGCCTGCGAGGTCGCAGTACCGCTCGTGGAACTCGGCGGGGGTCAGGCCGTCACTCTCGGCGCGCAGGGCGCGAGGGGCGGCAGTGATGAAGGCAGTGTCGATGGTCAGTGTCATGATGACTAGGTCTTCCCGAGGCGTGTCGTGTCCGATTGACAGAGGGGACCAGCTCAGTAATTAGGTTCTACGGCCGCAGCGAGGGGCCGGTCCGAATCAGACCCCGCTACGGCGGAGAACTACGAGAAGTCGACCAGTAGCCACCATCGCGGTCAGCGGCATTAGCGCCACGCGGTCGCGGTCGGCGACATTGCGAGCGGCGCTGTGGCTAGCGGCGGGATTCGGCACGATTCGAGGATATGGACTGTCCGCGCCGATAGCAACCACATCGGCGCGGAACCGATGGGTAACTTCGTCACAATCGTCCGTAAACAGCGAACCAACGGCCGACGATGCGCTCAGCAACCCGATCGACGAGCGGAAATCAGCGCTTGCACGCCCAGCAGGACATACTGGCAATCTTCAGGCAATCAGATTCGAATGTCCGTTTCGCCCGGATCCGACGGGCTGATCCGGCCTCGGACCGGGGACCGTCACCGCCGCCGGATGACGTTCTCAGCCTTCTCGAAGGTCGCTATCATCCGCCCGTAAGGCGGGCGACGCACGATAGATCTGATAACGAGCCATACCGGAACGGGCCCACCGGCCCGACCGGATCCGGCGCCACGATGCGCCGACCGACTCCGTGGCCGCCGGGCGTCCCCCTCATCCGACCGGCGGCCACGGTTTTTCTTCGTCGCTAGTGCGCGGCGGCATCCCAGCTGCGCCCGACTCCCACCGAGACCTCGAGCGGCACCGACAGCTCGATCGCCTTCGACATATGTTCGCGCGCAAGAGCTTCCAGCTGCTCGCGCTCGCCCGGGGCGACTTCGAAGAGCAGTTCGTCGTGGATCTGCAGCAGGGTGCGCGAGGCGAGTCCGGCCTCCTGCACCGCGTGCTGCACGTTGATCATGGCGACCTTGATGATGTCGGCGGCGGTGCCCTGGATGGGCGCGTTGAGCGCCATGCGCTCGGCCGCCTCGCGACGCTGGCGGTTACTCGAATCCAGATCGGGCAGATAGCGGCGACGACCGAACAGCGTCTCGGTGTACCCGACCTTGCGGGCCTGCTCGACCGCCTCGTGCAGATAGTCGCGAATCGCGCCGAACCGGGAGAAGTACACGTCCATCTGCGCCTTGGCCTCCTCGGCGCTGATCTTGAGCTGCTGGGACAACCCGTAGGCCGACAATCCGTAGGCCAGGCCGTAGGACATCGCCTTGATCCGGCGGCGCAGCTCCGGGTTCACCTCGGTGATCGGTATGTCGAAGGCCTTGGAGGCGACGAAATTGTGCAGATCCTCCCCCGAGTTGAACGCCTCGATCAGGCCCTCGTCCTTGGACAGGTGCGCCATGATCCGCATCTCGATCTGGCTGTAGTCCGCGGTCATCAGCGACTCGCAGCCGGGCCCGACGACGAAGGTGTCGCGGATGCGACGGCCGGTATCGGTGCGGATCGGGATGTTCTGCAGATTCGGCTCGGTGGAGGACAACCGGCCCGTCGCGGCGATGGTCTGGTTGAACGTGGTGTGGATGCGGCCGTCGTCGGCGACCGATTTGAGCAGGCCGTCGACGGTCACCTTCAGCCGGGTCGCATCGCGGTGCGCGAGCAGATGCTCCAGGAAGGGATGCTGGGTCTTCTCGAACAGCGACTCGAGCGCATCGGCGTCGGTGGTGTATCCGGTCTTGGTGCGCTTGGTCTTGGGCATCTCGAGCTCGTCGAACAGCACCACCTGCAACTGCTTGGGCGAGCCGAGGTTGATCTGCTTGCCGATCACCCCGTAGGCCGCGCTCGCGGCATCGGCGACGCGATCGGCGAATTCGGATTGCAGCTGCTCGAGTTCGGCGACGTCGACGCCGATACCGGCCTCCTCCAGTTCGGCCAGCACCGCCAGCAGCGGCAGCTCCATCTCGGTGAGCAGCCTGGTGGACTCGATGCGCTCCAGCTCGATATCCAGCGCCTCGGCCAGATCGGCCACCGCGCGGGCGCGCAGGATCTCGGCCTGGGCCAGTTCGGCGTCGACCGAGCCCTCCTCGTCGAGCAGGGACAGCTGTGGCTGCTCGTCCGATTCCACGCGCAGCTCGCGCGAGAGATAGCGCAGCGACAGATCGTCCAGATTGAAGGTGCGCTGACCGGGGCGGACCAGATAGGCGGCCAGCGCCGTATCGCTGGCCAGGCCGGCCAGCCGCCAGCCACGCCCGCGCAGCGCGTGCTTGGCGGCCTTGGCCTCGTGCACGGCCTTGGGGATCGCCGGATCGGCCAGCCACGCGCCCAACGCCGCCTCGTCCTCCGGGGTCAGCCCTACCGCGTCGAAATAGCCGCCCTCGCCGTCGGCGGCCGAGATCGCGATCGCGGTGACGTCACCGTTCACCGGAGTTCCGGTGCCGACTACCGAAATGCCATGGCGCACACCGGCTTTGGCATGCTCGGCCAACCAGTCGGCGGCCCCGCCGGGCTCGACGGCCCCACCGCTGATCTCGAATCCGCCGTCGGCCTCGGGCTCGGGCGCCGCGAGGGTGTCGAACAGCCGATCACGCAGCACCCGGAATTCCAGATCGTCGAACAGGCGGTGGATCCGGTCTCGATCCCACGGCTGCTGAGCCAGCTGATCGGGGGTGTACGGCAGCGCGACGTCCTTGACCATCTCGGTGAGCTGGCGGTTGAGCACGACGCTGGACAGGTTGGCGCGCAACGCATCACCGACCTTGCCCTTCACCTGATCGACACGTTCCACCAGGGTGTTCAGATCGCCGTATTCGCGCACCCACTTGGCGGCGGTCTTCTCCCCCACGCCCGGAATACCGGGCAGATTGTCGCTCGGGTCGCCGCGCAGAGCCGCGAAGTCCGGATACTGGGCCGGGGTCAGGCCGTACTTCTCCTGCACCGCGTCGGGGGTGAACCGGGTGAGTTCGGAAACGCCCTTCTTCGGGTACAGGACCGTGACGTCGTCGGTCACCAGCTGGAGCGAATCCCGGTCGCCCGTGACGATCAGCACCCGGAAACCCTGCGGCACGGCCTGGGTGGTGAGCGTCGCGATCACATCGTCGGCCTCGTAACCGTCGATCGCCATCACCGGAATGCCCAGTGCGCCCAGGACCTCCTGGGTGATCTCCACCTGGCCGCGGAACTCGTCGGGCGTCTGGGCGCGATTGGCCTTGTACTCCGGATACGCCTCGGTGCGGAAGGTCTTGCGGCTGACGTCGAACGCGGCGGCCACGTGGGTGGGCTTCTCGTCGCGCAACAGGTTGATGAGCATGGCGGTGAACCCGTACACCGCATTGGTGGTCTGCCCGGTGACCGTCTTGAAGTTGTCCGCGGGCAGGGCGAAGAACGCGCGATAGGCCAGCGAATGTCCGTCCAGCAACAACAGGGTCGGCCGCTCGCCTTCGGTGGCTGCGGGCACGGTGCTCGGGCGCTGATCGCTGGTGGCTGAAGTCACGGCACAGAGTCTAGGGACAGGCACCGACAAGCGTTGCCGGACCTCCGCGGATCCCGCGCGCCGCGATCGGATGAGGCGGTTCGGCCGGGATCCGGCCGCGCATCGCACGGCCGGATCCCGCACCGGTTACGCGACGCCCAGATACGCCGATTTGACCGCCGGATCGGTCAGCAGCGCACGGCCACCGCCGGTCTTGGTGATCTCACCGGTCTCCAGGATGTAGGCGCGGTGACTGCGGGTCAGCGCCTGTTGCGCGTTCTGCTCGACCAGCAGCACGGTCGTGCCGTTGGCGTTGATCTCGCTGATGATCCGGAAGATCTGCTGGATCACCATGGGAGCCAGACCCATGGACGGCTCGTCCAGCAGCAGCAGCTTCGGCCGGGCCATCAGCGCGCGGCCGATCGCCAGCATCTGCTGCTCACCGCCGGACATGGTGCCGCCCACCTGTTTACGGCGTTCGGCCAGGCGCGGGAACAACTCGAACACCCGCTCGAGCGTCTGCCCGTACTCCGCCCGCTGCTTGAACGGCCGTGCGTGACAACCCATGTCGAGGTTCTCCTGCACGGTCATGCCCGGGAACACCCCGCGGCCCTCGGGGGCCTGGATCAGTCCCTCGACCACCCGCTCGTGCGCCCGCATCCGGCTGACGTCCTTGCCCGCGAACGTGATCCGCCCGCGCCCCAGGGGCAGCAGCCCGGACAGCGCGCGCATGGTGGTGGTCTTGCCCGCACCGTTCGCGCCCAGCAGGGTCACCAGCTCACCCTCCGCGACCTGCAACGAAATACCGTGCAGCGCTTGGATTCTGCCGTAGCTGACGACCATGTCCTCGACCACGAGCAGCGGTTCGGAGCCACCCTGCCCGGGACCGCCGGTGGTCAGCGCGGCGGGTGATACCGCGCCGGATCCGCTCGCCGCGCGGTCGGATCCGGTGCTCTCGGGGATCCGGAACGGCACATCGGGATCCGCGCCCGCGGCATCCGCCGGGCGGGGATCCTCCTCCTGGTAGACCGGAAGCACCGCGGTATCGGCCACCGCGGTCGGGTTCACGAATACCGACGATTCGGATTCGCTCGAGGCATCGGCCAATTCCGCCGCCGCCTCCTCGTCCGGAACACCCAGATAGGCCGCGATCACCGCCGGGTCGTCGCGGATCTGCTCGGGCAGCGCGTCGGCGATCTTGCGCCCGAACTCCAGCACCACGATCCGGTCGGTGACGCCCATGACCAGCCGCATATCGTGCTCGATCAGCAGCACCGTGAACCCGTCGTCACGGATCTTGCGGATCAGATCCATCAGCGCGGACTTCTCGCTCGGATTGAATCCGGCGGCGGGCTCGTCGAGGCACAGCAGCTTCGGCTCGGTCGCCAGCGCGCGGGCGATCTCCAGCCGGCGTTGATCGCCGTAGGACAGGTTGCGCGCCTTCTCCACCGCCCGCGGCGCGATGCCGACGAACTCCAGCAGCGCCATACCGCGTTCGATGGCGTCGCGCTCCTCGCGACGATGTCGCGCGGAACGGAACACCGCACCGGGTACCGAGGTGTGGTGCCGGGCGTCGGTGCCCACGACCACGTTCTCCAGCGCCGTCATCTCCCCGAACAACCTGATGTTCTGGAAGGTCCGGGCGATGCCCAGCCGGGTGATCTGGTTGCGCTTGGTCTTTGTCAGCGGCTTGCCGTCGAAGAACACCGTACCCGCCGACGGCCGGTACACACCGGTGATGGCGTTGAAGCAGGTCGTCTTGCCCGCGCCGTTGGGCCCGATGAGTCCGAGGATCTCGCCGCGGCGGATCTCGAAACTCACCGCGTCCAGTGCCGTCAGACCACCGAACCGCATGGTCAGCCCGTCGGTGCGCAGCAGCGGCTCGCCGACCGCCGTCTCGATTTCCCGGTGTGGTGCAACGACTTCCGCGACGACCTGGGTATCGGCCAACTCCGGGAGCACGGCGCCGACGTCGACCACACCGGCCGCACCCGCCTCCTGCTCCTCGGCGTACCCCGCCGACATGTCCTCGTTGTCGAACAGCGCGCCACCAGCGCCCGGCCCGGTCATGCGCCCGCTCCCGTCGCCTCGGCAGCCTGCGCAGGCCGCCGCACCGCTCGATACACCTGCCTGGAATAGGCGAGCAATTTCTGCCGCGCCGGGAACAGCCCCTGCGGACGGAAGATCATCACCACCACCAGCGTGAGACCGAAGAACAGATATTTGAAGTCGCCCAGCGACTGTCCCGCCACGTTCACCGACATGAACCGGTTCGGCAGGTACACGATCAGGAACGCGCCGACGATCACGCCGAGCTTGTTGCCCTGACCGCCCAGCACCACCGCGCACAGGAACAGCATCGAGTTGATGACGTTGAATCCGGTCGGATTGATGAACTGCACCTGACCGGCGTACAGCGCGCCGGACAGGCCGCCCACCGCCGCGCCGATGGTGAACGCCCACAGCTTGAATTTGAAGGTGGGCACGCCCATGATCTCCGCGGCGTCCTCGTCCTCGCGGATCGCGACCCAGGCGCGGCCGACGCGGCTGCGCTCCAGATTGCCGACCAGGATCAGCACCACGACCACCAGCAGCATGCCGATCCAGAACCACCAGACCCCGGAATTCGCGCGGTCCAGCAGATTCCCGGAATTCCGGTCGCCGAGGTTACCCGACGAGAAATAGCCGCCGGTATGGGTTTTCGACTCGCCCAGGTGCGGATACGCGATGCCCGCCAGGCCGAGGCTGCCGTTGGTGACCCCGCCCAGGTTGTCGGCGAGCAATCGGACGATCTCACCGAATCCGAGGGTCACGATCGCCAGATAGTCACCGCGCAGCCGCAGTGTCGGGGTGCCCAGAATCAGGCCGGAAGCCGCGGTCGCCAGGATCGCCAGCGGCACGCACAGCAGCCACGCCCATTTCGAATCGAAGACACCGGAATTCGAATGGAACGGGCTGTTCGGACTGGTCAGGATTCCGACCGTATAGGCGCCGACCGCGTAGAAGCCGACATAGCCCAGATCCAGCAGACCGGTCTGCCCGACCACGACGTTCAGGCCGATCGCGATGAGCGCGTACATCGCGAACTGCGCCATCACCCCGCCGAAACTCGTGCCCGGGGTGTTGATCAGCGGCGGCGGGAACAGCGCGATCAGCCCGAGCACGATGACCGCCGGCACGCCGAACGCCCATTGTGCCGGCCGGGACAGCCCGCCCCACCAGCCGCGAATCGCATCACCCACACCGCGCGGCTGCTGCTGCGGTGCGGTGGAGGTCACCGGAACTTTCGTCGCCTCGCTCATACCCGGGCCTTTCCGAGACTCTCGCCCAGAATGCCGGTCGGACGGAGCATCAGCACCGCCACCAGCACCACGAACGCGACCACGTCACGCCACTGGGTACCGAACAGGATCTGGCCGTAATCCTCGGCCAGGCCCAGCAGCAGACCACCCAGCAGCGCGCCGCGCAGGTTGCCGATACCGCCGAGCACCGCGGCGCTGAACGCCTTGACGCCCAGGATGAATCCGCCGTTGAAGACGATTCCCTGCGGCACCTTCAAGGTGTAGAGCGTCGCGGCGGCACCGGCCAGCAGACCGCCGATCAGGAAGGTCAGCATGATGACCCGCTCGCGGGACACGCCCATCAGCGTCGCGGTGTCGGGGTCCTGGGCGACCGCGCGGATGGCGCGGCCGAATCTGGTCCGGTTGATCAGGATCTCGGTGAGCGCGGCCAGCGCGACCGCGGCCAGCACGATCACGATCGCCACATTCGTCACCGATGCTCCGAACAGGGAGAATTCCTGTTTGGGCTCGACGAGTTTGATCGGCTGCTGCGGATTGGTGCCGCCCAGCCCGGACACGAGTTTCGGCAGTACGTAGTGCACGAACTCCTGCAGCACGAAGGACATGCCGATCGCGGTGATCAGGAAGATCAGCGGTTTGGCGCCGCGTTTGCGCAGCGGCCGGTAGGCCACCCGCTCCAGGCCGACGGCGGTCGCACCGGACACCGCCATACCGATCAGCATCGCCACCAGCAGGTAGACGATCGTCAGCAGCACACCCTGGGAGTAGACATTCCCACTGGCGGAGAATCCCAGCAGCTCCAATCCGACATACTGTCCGAACATGCCGAGCATGAAGACCTCGGAATGGGCGAAGTTGATCAGCCGCAATACGCCGTAGACCAGGGTGTAGCCGACGGCCACCAGCGCGTAGATCGCGCCGTAGCTCAATCCGTCGACGGTGAGCTGCCAGAACTGGTCGACCACCCCGGAAATGTTGAAATCAATGGTCCCGGCATACAGCGCGGGATCCGCCAATACGGTTACAGACATTCGACACTCTCGTCATCGTGGGAAACAGCGTGCCCGGGTCCCGATGCGGACCGCCGGAGCGGAGATCACGGGTGCCCCCAGCCAAGGTGATGGAAGGGGCGTGCACCGGGACGATGGGTTCGCCTTCCGGTGCACGCTGTTGCCGATACGGGGTAGGTCCCTACTTGACCTGGTACATCCAGATCAAGGCGTTCGACAATTCACCCGTGCTGTCCCACTTGTAGTGCCGAGCCAGGCCCTGGCCGTCGTAGTTGCGCACGTAATCGAGCACCTCGGGGCGGGTGACCTTGCCCGCGTCGATCGCCTTCAGCACGATCGTGGTCAGGTCGTACGCCTCGACCGAGTACACGCCCGGCTCCTGGTTGTTCAGGGCCTTGTAGGCGGTGGCGAAGGAATCCGGCGCCGGGCCACAGGGGCAGGACAGCAGCGCGCCCTTGCTGGAGTCACCGGCCTGCTTGACGAACTGCGGGTCGTTGGTGCCGTCGTCGGAGACGAAGGTCGCGCTCACCCCGGCCGAGTGCAGCTGCTCCACCAGCGGAGCCGCCTCGGCGTAGTACCCGGAATAGAAGATCGCGTCCGGCTTGGCGGCGGACAGCTTCGAGACCGTCGCGGAGAAGTCCTTGTCACCGGTCTTCACCTGGGCCGCGCAGGATTCGTCGGCCGAGGAGCCGAGCGCGGCGATGACCGACTTGGCAAGGCCCACACCGTAATCGGAGTCGTCCTGCACCACGCAGATCTTCTTGAACCCGCCCGCGCCGGTCAGATAGTGCGCGACCGAGGGACCCTGCAGATCGTCGTTGGCCAGGCCGCGGAAGAAGGTCTTCCAGCCGTTCTTGGTCAGCGAGGCGTTGGTGGCCGAGGAGGTCAGCGCCGGAAGTCCGGCGTCGCTGATGATCTGGCCGGTCGCCTTGGTCTCACCGGAGAACGCCGGACCGATCAGCGCGGTCACCGACTGATCGCTGATCACCGTCGGGATGACCTGGCTGGCCTTCTGCGGATCACCCTCGGTGTCGAAGGGCTTGAGCTGCACCTGACAGTCCGGGTTGGCCTTGTTGTGCTGCTGGACAGCGAGTTTCACGCCATCCACGATGTTGATGCCGAGCGCGGAATTCGCCCCCGTGAGCGCACCGGCCATCGCGATCGCCGTGGTGGGCGCGCACTTGGCCTTGCCGTCACCCGCGGGATCGGCGGCCTGAGCCGTACCGGTCTGGGTCACCGCCTTGCCCTGGCTATCGATCTGCACCAGCGACTTGATCGACAGACCGGTTCCGCTCCCGCCACCGGCGCTGTTCGACGTCGATTTGCTGCTGCAACCGGCTACGGCCAGCACGGCCGCCGCCCCGATCACCAACGCACCGCGAACCACACGAGTCCGCGTGGTGCTCCGCGTTATTGAACCAAGCACGATTCACCTCTATGTTCCTCGATCCCCCGGGGTTGCCGAGAGGGCCGACCATGTCGGCCAAGCTCAGAACATAGCGTTGTGACGTTAGCTCCGCATCACATTCGGGCCATCGGTCCTACTTCGATCCCGAAGATTCGTCAAGATCGCGTTACCACTGTGTTAATGGTGGCAAATGCATCGCTACTACGACTTGGGTGCGAGGTTCTCCAAAACCACCTCGGCAACCGCCTTCATCGTGGTGCGGCGGTCCATCGCGGTCCGCTGTATCCACTTGAATGCCTGCGGCTCCGACAAACCCTGCGTCTGCATCAGCACACCCTTGGCACGCTCGACGAGTTTGCGCGTCTCGAGCCGCTCGGACAGGCTCGCGACCTCGCTCTCGAGTGCGGTGATCTCGTGGAAACGGCTGGCTGCCAGCTCGATCGCCGGTACCAGATCGGATTTGGTGAACGGTTTGACCAGATAGGCCATCGCACCCGCGTCCCGGGCCCGCTCGACCAGGTCGCGCTGGCTGAATGCGGTCAGGATCACAACGGGTGCAACACGATTGGTCGCGATCTCCGCCGCGGCGTCGATGCCGTCGCGCCGCGGCATCTTCACATCCATGATCACCAGATCCGGGCGCAGCTCACCGGCCAGATCGACCGCCTGCTGACCATCGCCCGCCTCGCCGACGACCTGATAGCCCTCCTCGGTGAGCATCTCCACCAGGTCCATCCGGATGAGTGCCTCGTCCTCGGCCACGACCACACGCTTGGCGGCGGTCGCCCCATCCTTCTTCGCGCCCCCTGTTGACGTTCCCATAGACAGACCCCTCGTATTCCGATGCCGACACCCGATGCTCCGATGTAGTCCGACGCCGCCCTCGACGGACCGCTACGCATCCGAGTTCCCTGAAGCGTACCGTTCGCCGCCGTCTAGAACCCACTTACCCAGCACGAACCGGGGCAGTATCACACCGATTCGGTTCCCGGGAGGGTCACCGGCTATGATTTGCACCCGGTGCGCCGAGTTGGCGGAACAGGCAGACGCGACGGTCTCAAAAACCGTTGTCCGAAAGGACGTGTGGGTTCGAGTCCCACACTCGGCACCAGATAAGCCTCCCCTTTCGGTCGGCATCTCGTAATTCTCTTCCGCGGATCTGTCCGAATATCCGGATCCGGTCGTCATCCATCCGGGCACACGAGGCGTACTTCCTGTGCGACGGGATCGACGCCATGTAGGACGATATGACCACCCCGATCGGGCCCGGCCCGCGTCGCACCGACGGCGGCAATGCGCGCACGACTGTTCTCCCCCGCGGACACGTCGAAAGCGCGGCCCCGAAAGCCGACCCGGCGGTCGAAGAAGCGACATATTATACCGAAGATTCCGGCCGGAAATAATTTACCGATTTCCGGGCCGTTCAGCGACTCACAGGCAAACGGCTCACGCGCGACTCGCTACACGGAAATGAACATCTGGCGACAATGGCTGTTTTCCGCTATTGCCGTCTTCTCGTCGCGCCCGTGGACGCATACCGTACCTGCCATGCATGTCCTGTTCGTCTGCACCGGCAATGTGTGCCGCTCGGTGATCGCCGAACGCCTCACCCGCGCGCTGGCGGACGAACACGGACTGTACGACGAACTGACCGCGGAGAGCGCCGGAACCCGGGCATTGGTCGGATTCGGTGTGGAACCGCTTGCGGCACAGACGATCACCGGACTCGGCGCGAATGCGAGCGGCTTCCGCGCCCGCCGCCTCAAACCGGAGATGGTCGACCGCGCCGATCTGATCCTGGCCATGACCGAACAGATTCGCGACGATATCGTCGCGCATGTCCCCGGCGCCCGGCCACGCACCTTCACACTGCTGCAGGCGTACCGCATCGCCAAGGTCAGCGGTGCGCGCACCGTCGCCGAGATGGACCGCGCCCGTAACGATCTGGCACTGGTGGGCCGGGAGAACATCGCCGATCCGGTGGGCCTGTCCCCGGAGAAATACTGCGAGGTCGGCGACCGGATCGCCGAAAATCTCGCGCCGCTGCTGCTGTGGCTGTGCATGCCCACCGGGCACGCCACCGACGACCGCGGCCGCCCGCATCTGGTGGTACTGCCCGGTGGACGGCGGGACGTACCGCCGGTGACCGACACCACTCGAATCGGCCGACAGGCCTGAGGAATTCGCACCGACGCTCCAGGCGACGGAGGTGTCCTCCCCATTTCCCGCGGGAGCGACTACACTGCCGGGCGAATGGCTCCGCCAAAGGTTCGACACAAGAACAGGACTCGACATGCCGAAACGCATTTCGGATGTTTCACTCCATGTTTACGTGACACCCGAAACCCTCGATCGTGTGGTGGCCACCGTCCGCAGGGTGGTCGACGAACACGTGGCCGATCGCGATCTGTTCGCGTGGCGATTCACTCTGCCGGTCGATGCCGATCAGCCGACCCACGCGGTACTGGAAACCCAATGGCGACTGGATAATCCGGACGAAGACCCCGGTGACAGACGCACCTACGAGATCGCCCTGAGCCTGGTCGGTGACGCGAAGCTGCTCACCGAGACCAACCTGGCCCAGCTGGAGCGCCGCCTGATGCTGTGCATCTCCGCACAGGACGCGGTCCCCTACGAGATCCACACCCTCCACCGGGAGAGCTTCGACCTCGAAGAGAACCGCGAACTGATCTAGTACTCCCCGGAGGGCTCAGCGCCTGGCCGGGAAGTGCCGGATGACGCCTTCCTGCACAACCGTCGCCAGCAATTCGCCTGCGCGAGAATAGAAATGCCCCATCGCCAGGCCGCGCTGCCCGGCGGCGACGGGCGACTGGGTCGAGTACAGGGCCCACTCGTCGAAGCGGAACGGGCGGTGGAACCAGATCGAGTGGTTCACCGTCGCCGCGACGATCCGGTCGAAGCCCCAGGACAGGCCGTGCGTGGTGATGATCGAATCCAGCACCGTGGTGTCCGACGAATAACCCAGCGCCGCAACGTGAATCAGCGGATCGTCGGGCAGCGTGCCGTCGGCCTTCATCCACACGCGGTTGTGGTTGAGGGTTTCACCGGTGCCCTTGAGGATCCACGCCGGATCGTTGGTGTACCGCATATCGATCGGATGCGGAGCCTGGACGAACATCTGCAGCCGGTCCTCGAGCCCCTCGAAGGACTCCTCGACCCGCGGCAGACCGTCCGGATCGGGCACCTGCGGCTGCGGCGTGGCGTGCTCGAGGCCCTTGCCGTAGTCCTGGAAGGCCGCCAGCATGACGAACAGCTCCTGATCGTCCTGATAGGCGGTGACGGTGCGATTGGCGAAGGCGCGGCCGTCCCGGTGACGTTCCACCCGGTATTCGATCGCCTTCTTCACATCGCCGCCGCGCACGAAATGCGCGTTGACCGCGTGCACCGGACGCCCGGGGCCGACGGTACGGCCGGCGGCGATGATCGCCTGCGCGACCAGCTGCCCGCCGAAGGTCCGGCTCCACACCTTCTCCGGGTGCTGCCCGAGGAACGTGTCCTCACCGGTCTGCTCCAGGTCGAGCAGACCGAGCAGCACCTCCAGATCGCCCGTTCCCGTAGACACCGACTCGCCCAGTGACGCGCTCAACTAGTGGTCCTCCTCGCCTATCCGATGCACGTGAATCAGGTTGGTGGAACCGATGGTTCCCGGCGGGGACCCGGCCACGATGACCACCAGATCGCCCTTGGCGTACCGATTCAGCGACAGCAGTTCCTTGTCGACCTGACCGATCATCTCATCGGTCGTGCGCACGGTCGGCACGATGAACGTCTCCACGCCCCAGCTCAGCGACAGCTGGCTGCGCACCTCCGGCAGCGGGGTGAACGCCAGCAGCGGCAGCGGGGTGTGCAGTCGGGCCAGGCGGCGCACGGTGTCGCCGGACTGGGTGAACGCGACCAGCGCCTTGGCGTTGAGCCGCTCGCCGATGTCGCGGGCGCCGTAGGAGATGACACCGCGCTTGGTGCGCGGCACATGGGTCAACGGCGGTACCCGCGTGGAGGTTTCGGATTCCACGGCGTGCACGATGCGTGCCATCGTGCGGACCGTCTCGATCGGGTATTCGCCGACCGAGGTCTCGCCCGAGAGCATGACCGCGTCCGCACCGTCCAGCACCGCGTTGGCGACATCGGATGCCTCGGCGCGGGTCGGTCGGGAGTTGGTGATCATCGACTCCAGCATCTGGGTCGCCACGATCACCGGTTTGGCGTTCTCCCTTGCCATCTGGATCGCGCGCTTCTGCACCAGCGGCACCTGCTCGAGCGGCAGCTCCACGCCCAGATCGCCGCGGGCGACCATGATCGCGTCGAAGGCCAGCACGATCGCCTCGAGGTTGTCGATCGCCTCGGGCTTCTCCAGTTTGCCGATCACCGGCACCCGGCGGCCGACGCGATCCATCACGTCGTGCACCAGTTCCACATCCGCCGGGGAGCGCACGAACGACAGCGCGATGAAGTCCACGCCCAGCTTCAGCGCGAACTCCAGATCGGCAATGTCCTTGTCCGACAAGGCCGGCACCGAAACGTCCATACCGGGCAGCGACACGCCCTTGTTGTTCGACACCGGGCCGCCCTCGGTCACCCGGCACACGACGTCGTCGCCCTCGACGCGCAGTACGGTCAGCCCGACCTTGCCGTCGTCGACCAGCAGCCGGTCGCCCGCCTTGGCGTCGGCGGCCAGTTCCTTGTAGGTGGTGGAGACACGGTCGTGGGTGCCCTCCACGTCCTCGACGGTGATGCGCACCTCCTCGCCGGTGGCCCACATCGTCCGGCCGTCCGTGAACCGGCCGAGCCGGATCTTGGGGCCTTGTAGATCGGCGAGGATGCCGACAGCGCGACCCAGGTGATCCGCGGCCTTCCGCACCTTCTCGTAGTTCTCAGCGTGATCGGCGTGTTCGCCGTGACTGAAATTAAGCCGGGCCACATCCATGCCGCTTTCGACAAGTTCGCGGATCCGGTCCTCGGAGGCTGTGGCCGGCCCGAGGGTGCATACAATCTTTGTCCGTCGCATCACGGCTCGAGCCTAGTCCTGCTCGATGCGCTTCGCCGAGTGGGCACACCCTTCGCTATCAATAGGGCGAGCCTATGGTCCGGCTCACCCCGCGAGATGTCTGGCCAGCCGGGTTTCGACACGAGTTTGCGCAAATCCGAGCACCAGACAGATCACCCAGTAATAGATGGCGGCCACACCGTAGAGCGCGAAGAAATCGAAGGTCGGGGCGGCCGCCAATTGCGCCACCCGCAACAGTTCGGTTACCAGAATCGTGGATGCCAGCGAGGTGTCCTTCACCAACGAGATGAGGGTATTGGACAACGGCGGCACCGCGATTCGCGCGGCCTGCGGCAGCACGATCAACCGCAGCGTCTGCGGATAGGACAACCCGAGCGCCTCCGCGGCCTCCCACTGCCCGCGTGCCACCGACAGGATGGCCGCCCGAATCACCTCTGCGGCATAGCCACCCACGTTCAGACTGAACGCGATCACCGCCGCGGGGAACGGATCGATGACGACGTTCAACTCGGGCAGCGCGTAGAACACGATGAACAGCTGCACCAGCAACGGCGTGCCGCGAATGACCGAAATGTAGAACCGTGCCACCGCGGCGACCGGGCGCACCGACGACATCCGGGCCAGCGCCACGAACAACGCGAGGACCAGGCCGATACCGAAGCTGATCGCCGTCAGCGGCAACGTCTTGGTGACCGTCGCGACGAGCATCGGCTCGAGATTGTGACGGATCAGCTCCCAGGTCGGGGAGTCCATGGATCGGCAACCGGCCTATTTGCTGACGTCGGAGCCGAAGTACTTCACGGAGATCCGGGCCAGCGTGCCGTCCGCGCGCAACTGGTTCAGCGCATCGTCGATCCGTCCGATCAGCGCCCCGGAATCCTTGCGGGCGGCGAAGGCCTGCTTACTGGTGTCGCTGGTCTTCGCCGCGACCTGCACGGCGGTGTCGCCGGTCTTCTTCGTGTATTCCCCCACCGCGAGAGTGTCGTTGACCGTGGCGTCCACGCGGCCCTGTTTCAACAGCTGGATCGCCTGCACGAAACCCTCCACGGCCTCGACCTTGCAGCCCGCCGCGGCAGCCACCTGACTCCAGTTGCTCGTCGAGGACTGGGCGCAGGTCTTACCGCGCAGATCGGGCAGCGCGTGCACCGAGTGATCGTCGGCGCGGGTGACGATGACGCCCTCCGAGGTGGTGTACGGCTGGGACAGGGCGTACTTCTGCTGCCGATCCGGATTCACCGTCACCTGGTTGGCGACCAGGTCGAATCGCTTGGACGTCAGCCCGGCGAAGATCGAATCCCAAGGGGTCTGGGTGAATTCGACCTTCTTGCCCAGCTTGCCGGCCACGGCCTGCGCGACCTCGATGTCGTATCCGGTGAGCTTGCCGTCACTGCCCTGATAGCTGAACGGCGCGTAGGTGCCCTCGGTCCCGACCTTCAGTACATTCGGATCGCTGCTGCTGCTGCACCCGGCGGATGTCCCGACGATGGCAGCGAACGCGAGCACGGCGGCGAACAGCTTGCGACGCAATGGATTACCTCTCCGGCAGACAGGTCCGTCTCCTCGGGCCCGATGAGACAGAACCGGCACAGACTACGGTATGCGCGCATGTCGTCCGGAGGATTTCGCTCGCGATGAGCCGAATTCCCGGTATCGCCGCTCGCCGGCGTCGTCAGCTTTCCTGCAGCGGGCGGCCGTACGGGTCGGGGACGTTACCGATGAAGATCATGATCGCGTCGATGAGTGGCCAGATGCCGCCCAGACCGCAGGTGAAGATGGTGACCAGCAGCTGTGCGACGGCAATCCCGTTGTAGCCCAGGTAGAACCGGCCGGCTCCGAAGCCGCCGAGGAACAGTTGCAGCAGGCCCGCCACCAACTTCGACTTGTCCGAGTAGGGCATGCCGTACATGTCGCGGCCGAAGGGCGCCTGGGGATCCATCCCGGGCTGGCCGTACGGACCGGCCGGATAGCCGGTTTGCGGGTATCCGCCCGGCTGCTGCGCGTACACCTGCTGGTTGTACGGGTTGGACTGGCCGTAGGCGTCCTGCGGCTGTCCGTACGCGTCCTGCGGACCGTACTGCGGCTGGCCGTACGGCTGCTGCCCGCCCATACCCGGGCCCGTGCCCGGTGCGCCGTACTGCGGCCCGTAGCCGGGCTGCTGATAGGGGTCGGTCACTGCCGCACCCCGCTGTGCTCGATCATCCTGTCCTCCTCGTCCGCGGGGCGTACCACGCCGCCCCGCCTCACCCCGTCCCGCCGCATCGTGGCGGATCGGATATCGCTGCCGGTCCTACTCGGCGGATTTCGACGGTGTCCCCGTCGACTCCGCCGCGGCGGACACCGTCGACTCGTCATCGTCGGCGGCGTCGTTTTCGCTACCGGAGGTTTGCTCGTCCGTCCCGGATTCCTCCGACGAGTCCTCGGGCTCAGCGTGCTCCGGTTTCTCGCTCGACGCATCCGATTTCCCGGGGTTCTCCTCGGAACCCTGCGCCGACTCCGCGCCGCGCGCGCGCAAGGCGCCGAACTGCCAGGGCCACGGGCGTTTCCCGCCGGGCTGCAATGTCTCGGCGGCCTCGCGGCCCTTGGTGGCGAGCACGAAATAGGCGATGGCGCAGACGAATACGATCGTCGAGGTGAACGAGTTGATCCGGATGCCGAAGATGTGCGTGGCGTCGTCGTCGCGCAGCAACTCGACCCAGAACCTGCCGAAGGTGTAGACCGCGACGTACAGCGCGAACAGCCGCCCGTGGCCGATCCGCCAGCGCCGGTCCGCCCAGATCAGCAGTGCCACCCCGATCAGGTTCCACACCAGCTCGTACAGGAAGGTCGGTTGCACGATGCGCTGGACGACGCCGGTGGACACGCCGTTCATCATGTCCAGCTGGCCGTTGTGGTCGAACCGGAGGTAGATCTCCAGGCCCCACGGCTTGGTGGTGTCGTGGCCGTACAGTTCCTGGTTGAAGTAGTTGCCCAACCGGCCGATCGCCTGCGCCAGCAGAATGCCCGGCGCGATCGCATCGCCGAAGGCGGGCAACGGAATTCGGTACACCCGGCAGCCGATCCAGGCGCCGACGCCGCCCAGCAGCACCGCGCCCCAGATGCCCAGGCCGCCGTCCCAGACCTTCAGCGCGTCCCAGGGATCCTTGCCCGTGTCGAAATACCGGTACCAGTCGGTGCACACGTGGTAGAGCCGCCCGCCGACCAGACCGAACGGCACCGCGAACATCGCCACGTCCAGCACCGCGCCCGCGCGGCCGCCGCGCTGCTGCCAGCGCCGCTCACCCCACCAGATCGCGACGATTATGCCGATGATGATGCACACCGCGTACGCCCGCAGCGGTAGCGGGCCCAGATTCCAGACCCCGCGCGGCGGACTCGGAATATATGCCAGCACGGAGCCGTGCACGGCACTGTCGACAACACTCTCGGCCAGGACTCGGTAGGTCACGCGCCCACCGTAACGGAAACCACTCGCGCCGCATTCGGCGCGGTCGGCCGGACACCGGCGGACTAGGAGGCGACGGCCGCCGAACGCACGCCCTCGGCCAGTTCCGCGGTCAAAGCCCGGACCTCGGCCAGCCCCTGACCAGCGGCGGTGACCAGGGCCGAGCCGACGATCACACCGTCGGCGTAGGCGGCGATCTCCGCGGCCTGCGCACCGCTGCGCACACCCAGGCCGACGCCGATCGCGATATCGGAGTGCGCCCGGATCCGCGCGCACAATTCCGGCGCCATCGAGGACACCGCGGCACGCGCACCGGTCACGCCCATCGTCGAGGCGGCGTAGACGAATCCGCTGCTGGCCTCGATGGTCTTGACCAGACGTTCCTCGGTCGAGGACGGCGCGACCAGGAAGATCCGGTCCAGGCCGTGCGCCCGCGAGGCGGCGAACCAGTCCTCGGCCTCTTCCGGAATCAGATTCGGGGTGATGATGCCCAGGCCGCCCGCGGCGGCCAGATCACGCGAGAACCGGTCGACGCCGTATTGCAGCACCGGATTCCAGTACGTCATCACCACGGCCTTGCCACCGGCCCGGGTGATCGCCTCGACCACGGCGAACACGTCCCGCACCCGTACTCCGCCGCGCAACGCCTGGTCGGCGGCGGCCTGGATGGTGGGTCCGTCCATCACCGGATCGGAGTACGCGACACCGACTTCGATGACGTCGCAACCGGATTCGACCATTGCGGTGCAGGCGGCGATGGAACCTGCCAGATCCGGGTAACCGGCGGGCAGATAACCGATCAGCGCGGCCCGGTCCTCGTCGCGGCACGCCGCGAACATATCGGCCAACCGGCTCACTTCTGCTCCTCCTGCGGCTCGTCGAACAGGCCGAACCACTTCGCCGCGGCGCTCCTCGATGTCACTGCCATGTCCTTGTCGCCGCGACCAGCAATCGTCATCATCACGCGTCCTCGTCGAACAGGTTGAACCACTTGGCCGCGGTGTCCATATCCTTGTCGCCGCGACCGGACAGGTTCACCAGGATGACCGATCCCTCGCCCAGCTCACGCCCCAGGGTCAGCGCGCCCGCCACGGCGTGCGCGGACTCGACCGCCGGGATGATGCCCTCGCGGCGGGACAGCAGCAGCAGCGCGTCCATCGCCTCGGTATCGGTGATCGGCCGGTATTCCGCACGACCGATGTCCTTGAGGTAGGCGTGCTCCGGGCCGACGCCCGGATAGTCCAGACCAGCCGAGATCGAGTGCGACTCGATCGTCTGCCCGTCCTCGTCCTGCAGCAGATACGAGTACGCGCCCTGGAACGCGCCCGGCGTACCGCCGGTGAACGTGGCTGCGTGCCTTCCGGTTTCGACACCCTCACCAGCGGCCTCGTAGCCGATCAGGCGCACGCCCGCGTCGTCGATGAAGGGATGGAAGATGCCGATCGCATTGGATCCACCGCCCACGCACGCCGCGACCGCATCGGGCAGCCGCCCGGCCTGCGCCTGGATCTGCGCCCGCGCCTCGAGCCCGACCACCCGCTGGAAATCGCGCACCAGCAAGGGGAAGGGGTGCGGGCCCGCGGCGGTGCCGAAGGCGTAGTAGGTGTCGTCCGCATTGGTGACCCAGTCGCGCAACGCCTCGTTGATCGCGTCCTTGAGGGTCTGCGAACCGGTGGTCACCGAGACGACCTTCGTGCCCAGCAGTCGCATCCGGGCGACGTTGAGCGCTTGGCGGGCGGTGTCCACCGCACCCATGTAGACCACGCAGTCCAGGCCCAGCAGGGCGCACGCGGTCGCGGTCGCGACACCGTGCTGGCCCGCGCCGGTCTCGGCGATGACCCGGGTCTTGCCCATCCGCTGGGCGAGCAGGGCCTGGCCCAGCACGTTGTTGATCTTGTGCGAGCCGGTGTGGTTCAGATCCTCGCGCTTGAGGAAGATGCGCGCTCCGCCGGCGTGCTCGGCCAAGCGCCGGCATTCGAACAGCGGCGAGGGACGACCGGCGTAGTCGCGCTGCAACCGGTCCAGCTCCCCGAGGAAGTCCGGGTCGACGCGGCACTTGTCGTACTGGGCGGTGACCTCCTCGATCACCGCCATCAACGCCTCGGGCACGTGCCGCCCGCCGTAGACGCCGAAATGGCCGCCCGCATCGGGTTCGTGGCTGCGCTGCGTCACACCCTCGCTGGCCTGTGGCAGCACCGGCTCGTGGGTCCGGGTCATCGGGCCGCACCCCGGCGCAGCGGGCGCGGGCAGGACGGGTGGGTTCCGGCGGTCGCCAGCTCGGACACCGCCGCGCGCGGATCACCGCTGGTCACCAGGCTCTCGCCGACCAACACGGCATCCGCGCCCGCACCGGCGTAGGCCAGCAGATCCGCGGTACCGCTGATGCCGGACTCCGCGACGCGGATGACCTCGGTGGGCAGGCCGGGCGCGATCCGCGCGAACACGTCGCGATCCACCTCGAGCGTCTTGAGATTGCGCGCGTTCACACCGATGACCGAGGCTCCCGCCTCCAGGGCCCGATCGGCCTCTACCTCGGTGTGCACCTCGACCAGCGCGGTCATGCCCAGCGATTCGGTGCGATCGATGAGCGAGGACAGCACGTCCTGCTCCAGGGCCGCGACGATCAGCAGGATCACGTCCGCACCGTGCGCGCGCGCCTCGTGGATCTGGTAGGGACCGACGACGAAATCCTTGCGCAGGATGGGCAGATCGACGACCGCGCGCACCGCGTCGAGGTCGTCCAGCGAGCCGTTGAACCGGCGCCGCTCGGTGAGCACGCTGATGATCCGCGCGCCGCCGTCCTCGTACGACTTCGCCAGACTGGCGGGGTCCGGGATGTCGGCCAGATCACCCTTGGAGGGGCTGGACCGCTTCACCTCGGCGATCACTCCGACACCGTCCTGGTGCAGCGCGGCGAGCGCGTTGCGTGGGGACGGGGCCGCCGCGGCGGCCTTCTTGACGGCCTGGAAATCCAGGTGGGCTTCCCGTGCGGCCACATCCGCGCGGACCCCGTCGAGAATCGAGTCGAGTACCGTCATCTGGCTCGAATCCTTTCTGGGGAGACGGAGTTGATGCCTGAGAATCCCCCCAGGCCGTTGTCTCTCACCGAACTTGATAAAGAGTAAATGGCTATGTTCGCGACGCCGACGGCGGGGTGTTCCGCGTCGCACCTGGGCGGATATGACTCACCGGTCACGTTCGGCCCCGTCGTCGGTGGGGTCGGCCCCGGCGTCCAGCGCATCCCACAGGACACGCTCGGACAGCGGCTCCTTCGAGGCGGAACCCGCTTGCGGCGCACCGGATTCCGCAGTCCCAGCCGGAGCTTGCCCAGAGTTCGCTGACGACGTTGCCGCGACGTTGCCGCGCTGCCGCGCGACCTGCTCGGCAGCGGCCGCCCGCCGGAACACCGGATTATCGTATTTGCCCGACAGTCTGGCCGTGGCCTCGGGCATCCGCGCGAGCAGGACACCCGCGGCGAAGGCCAGCAGCGCGCCGATCAGACTCAGCACTGCCGGAAACGCCGCGGTGGTGACGTGATCCACGTGCGCGCGGGCAGGTAGCTGAGCCAGCGTTGCGGCGCGTTCGGCCGTCTTGCCGTGATGGGTCAGCAACGCGAATCCGGGGACCGCGGCCACCGCCGCGAGCAGGGCGACCACCACTCCGACCAGCCGCCGCAGCCACCCTCGCGTCGCGAAGACGGCCGCCACACCGGCCAGCAGCACCAGCGCCACCGGGGTCAGCGCGCCGAACCACACACCGCCGTCGAGCCGATGCGTCGCCGGTTCGGTGAGCCCGTCGGAGGACGAGATCGTCACCCACGTCATTCGCGACGCGCCCCACAGCGCGGCGGCGGCCAGCACCAGCAGCACCACCGGCCCGATCGGATTCTTCCGCCGGGCAGGCGCTTCGGGCTGCCCGGGGACGTCGTCGGGCGGAACCGCGCGCTCGGCGCCGACGCGCGCGACCTGGTCGTCGGCCGGTGCGGCGTGGTCCTGGGGGGTCGAATCCGGCTGGGCCGGTTGGGATTCCGGGGAACTCATCTCAGCCCGCCGAATCCTGGTCCGGGGTGAAGGCGCGAACCGTGCGGGCGGCCGCGACGGCGTTGAGCACCGCCATCGCCTTGTTGCGCGACTCGGTGTCCTCGTATTCGGGTTCGGAGTCGGCGACGATGCCACCACCGGCCTGCACATAGGCGATGCCATCCTTGAGCACCGCGGTGCGGATGGCGATGGCGGTGTCGGCGTCACCGGCGAAGTCGAGATATCCCACCACTCCGGCGTACACCCCGCGACGCGTCGGCTCCAACTCCTCGATCAACTCCATCGCCCGCACCTTGGGCGCACCCGACAACGTGCCCGCCGGGAAGCACGCCTGCACCGCGTCCAGGGCGATCCGGCCCTCGGCCAGTTGCGCGGAGACGGTCGAGACCAGATGCATGACGTGGCTGTACCGCTCGACGTGGCGATAGTCGGTCACGCGCACCGTGCCGGGGCGGCAGACCCGGCCCAGATCGTTGCGGCCCAGGTCGACGAGCATGAGATGCTCGGCATTCTCCTTCTCGTCGACCAGCAGATCCTTCTCGAGCAGCACATCCTCCTCGGGGGTGGCACCGCGCCACCGGGTGCCCGCGATCGGATGGGTGGTCGCGATGCCGTCCTTGACGGTCACCAGCGATTCCGGACTCGAACCCACGATGGAGAACGCGGTGTCGCCGGACGCGTCCGGAACGTGCATCAGATACATGTACGGACTCGGATTCGACGCCCGCAGCATCCGGTACAGATCCAGCGGGCTGCCGTCGTAGTCCATCTCGAATCGCTGCGAGAGAACCACCTGGAACGCCTCGCCGGCCTCGATCTCCTTGACCAGCCGCCGCACGCCCGCATGGTGTTCCTCGCTGCTGCGCTGCCGCCGGTACTCCGGTTCGGGCCGGTCGAACACCGAAACCGTGGACTCGGCCGGGGCGGCCAGGGCGACGGTCATCCGGTCCAGCCGGGCGACCGCGTCGTCGTACGCCTCGTCGACGCGCTCGTCGGTGCCGTTCCAGTTGACGGCGTTGGCGATGAGCGTGATCGCGCCCTCGTGGTGGTCGAAGGCGGCCAGATCCGTGGCCAGCAGCATCACCATCTCCGGGACGTGCAGATCGTCCTGGGCCAGCGAGGGCAGCCGTTCGATCCGGCGCACGATGTCGTAGCCGAGGTAGCCGACCAGTCCGCCGGTCAGCGGCGGCAGATCCGGGAACCGCTCGGTGCGCAGCAGTTCGAGCGTGTCCCGCAGCGCGTGCAGCGGATCACCCCCGGACGGGGCGTCGGCGGGGGTCGCGCCGTACCACGCCGCCTCGCCGTCCACGACCGTCAGCGCGGCCCGGCTGCCCGCGCCGATGAACGACCATCGCGACCACGATCGCCCGTTCTCCGCCGACTCGAGCAGGAACGTGCCCGCCCGGTCGCCGGCCAGCTTGCGATAGGCCGAGAGTGGAGTTTCCGAGTCCGCCAGCACCTTTCGAGTCACCGGTACCACACGGTGCTCGGCCGCGAGCGCACGGAAGTGTTCGCGGGTGGTGGTGGTCGAGGTCCCCGGACGATCGGTTGCGCCGTGCATACCGCCCATCATTTCAGGAACGGGCAACCGAGATTCCCGCGGCCCACACCAGCATGCCCGGTTCGCACCATGCGCGGGCGTTCCGGGCGTTACCCTTACCATCGCCGTTCGCGGCCGGACGAGGTCATCGGCGGCGGATGCGCCGAGCCCCACCCCACCAAGCCCGCTGGGCGAGTTCTTCCGGGCGGGCCATCGGACGCAGTCGACTCCTGGGGCAGCACCGCGTACCAGGAAATGCTCCACCAGAGCCGGGCCCATCGGCGATCGATGCCGAGGGGTCTCCGGCTCCGTTTCACCAGCAGCTAGACCAGCTATCAGTTCAAGCCCTCCGCGGGCGCGAGTTCGATCAGCGCGGCGCGGCGGGACACCCGAGCAAGAGCGGAGTTCATACACCGATGTACCCCTCGCAACCGATCGCACCGGAGGTACCCCGATACCCGGCGCAGCCGCTGGGCGGTACGCCCGGCCAGGCACCCCGGATGATGCCGCGCGGCCCGCAGACCACCGGGACCCGGTCCGACGCCCTGGCCTCCTTCGTCACCTATGTGAAGGCTCTGGAGAGCCTGGACCGCCGCAAATTCCCGGACGAGTACGCCGAGCACGCCGATCGCATCAAGGAACTCAGGCCGTTCCTGAAGGCGCACGGCATCCTGGACGTCATGCAGATCAAGAATCCGGAAGTGGCAACGCTGCTCGGGGTCTGACCGGCTTTTCGGTACCGGGCGTGTGCCGCGCCCGGTACTTCGGCAAATTCCGCCTACGCTGGTCATATGACCTCGCAAAGTGCGGAGCAATCATCCAGCACCAATACGTGGCGAAATCGGATCATCGGTATTGTCGCCGTGATCGTGGCGCTGGTCGTCGCCTATTTCATTCTGGCCTCCTTCATCCCGCGCTGGTGGGCGCAGCGCATCGCGACCATGTCCGGGCACGGCAGTTTCGCCAAGGGCATCTGGTCCGGCCTGGGATTGGGCTTCTTCTGCACGGTGATCCCGCTGTTCCTGCTGATGGGCGTCGTCACGGTCTGGCGGCGCAGGGGCGGGCGATTCCTGGCCGGATGCGCGGCCGTGCTGGCACTGGTCCTGGCCCTGCCGAATCTGATGACGCTGACCATCGTCTGGGGCGGTAGCAGCGCAGCGCATGCCGGGGAGCGCGTGCTGGACGTGCAGGCGCCGGGCTTTCGCGGCGCATCCTTGATCGGGGCCATCGTCGCCGCCGTGCTGTTTCTGCTCGCACTGTTCCTGCGGATGCGCGGGCGGTGGCGCACGCGCCACGCCGGGCGGCACCGTAAGGATTCCAGCGCGCCGCCACCTCCTGCCCAGCCCGCTGACATGGAACGCAACGGGTGAGAGATGTCACGTCATTCACAACACCCGTGACCATCGAGCGAAATCATGGCAAACTACGTGTCTGCAGGTGACCGTGGATTGACCATTCAAGACCAACCAGTATCGCAAACCAGATCACGTCACTTGGCTGTAAGAAAGGCTCGAAGTGACGAAGTGGCTGAACCCCACCGAACAGCGAGCGTGGCGAATCCTGGTCGCGCTCACGACCCGGCTGCCCGCCGCCATGGACACGCAGATGCAGCGTGAATCCGGCGTCACCCACTTCGAGTACTTCGTCCTCGAGCTACTGGCCGCCGAACCCGAACGCCGACTTCAGCTCAGCGAACTGGCCTCCAGAGCAAACGCTTCGCTATCTCGCCTGTCCCATGTGGTGACCAAATTGGAGCGGCTCGGCTGGGCCAAGCGCGAGATGTCCACCGGCCGCCGCGGCGCGGACGCGGTACTGACCGAAACCGGCTATCTGAAGGTGCAGCAGGCCACCCCCGGCTACCTCGAGGCCGTGCGCGGACTGGTCCTGGACGGCCTCGACGAGCAGCAGACCGAACAACTCGCCGAACTCGGCGAGGCGATGGTCGCGCAACTCGAAGAGGGGCTCACCCGGGGGCTGGGGCGCACCGACGGCCGATCCACCGTCACCGAGGACGCCGAACCCGGATCAGCTCAGCCCTGATCGGTCAGCAGGACGTCCGAATCCCAGCAGGTGTGCGTGCCGGTGTGGCAGGCCGCGCCCTCCTGATCGACGATCAGCAGCAGAGTGTCACCGTCGCAGTCCAGACGCACCTCGTGCACGTACTGGGTGTGCCCGGAGGTCTCGCCCTTGACCCAGTACTGCTGCCGGGAGCGCGAATAGTAGGTGGCCTTGCGCGTCGCCAGAGTGCGGGCCAGGGCCTCGTCGTCCATCCACGCCATCATCAGCACGTCACCGCTGCCCCGCTCCTGCGCGACGGCGGCGACCAATCCGGCCTCGTTGCGTTTGAGGCGGGCGGCGATGGCGGGATCCAGACTCACGCGGTCCACGCTAGCGGACCGTGATTCCCTCGCCGCGCATGGCGTCCTTGACCTGCGTGATGGTCAGGTCACCGAAGTGGAACACGCTCGCGGCCAACACCGCGTCGGCGCCCGCTCGCACCGCCGGGGCGAAATCCTCGACCTTGCCCGCACCGCCGCTGGCGATGACCGGCACCGAGACCGCCGCGCGCACCGCGCGCAGCATCCGCAGATCGAAACCCGCCTTGGTGCCGTCGGCGTCCATCGAATTCAGCAGGATCTCCCCGACGCCCAGTTCGGCGCCGCGCACGGCCCATTCGACCGCGTCGATTCCGGTTCCCCGCTTACCGCCGTGCGTGGTGACCTCCCAGCCCGAGGGCGTGGGTTCGGTACCTTCGGGCACCGTCCGGGCGTCCACCGACAGCACGATGCACTGCGAGCCGAACCGCTCGGACATCTCCCGCAGGATCTCCGGATTCGCGATGGCGGCGGTGTTCACCGACACCTTGTCCGCACCGGCGCGCAGCAGCCGATCCACATCGGCCACGGTGCGCACACCGCCGCCGACGGTCAGCGGGATGAAGATCTGCTCGGCGGTGCGGGTCACCACATCGATCATGGTGCCGCGGTCGCCGGTGGAGGCGGTGACGTCCAGGAAGGTCAGTTCGTCCGCGCCCTGGGCGTCGTAGGCGGCGGCCAGTTCCACCGGATCGCCCGCGTCACGCAGGTTCTCGAAGTTCACGCCCTTCACGACGCGTCCGGCGTCGACGTCCAGGCACGGGATCACGCGCACGGCCAGTGTCATCGGTTCGTCTCCCCTGCGGCCTCGTCGACCGCGGTATTGATCATCTCCAGCAATTCCTCGTGGACGCCGGGCGCGGCCGCGAGCACCGATCCCGAGGTGATGGTCCACGGTTCGCCGCGCAGATCGGTCACCACTCCTCCCGCGGCACGCACCAGCGCGACCCCGGCGGCGTTGTCCCACGGATGATGTCCGAACACGACCGCGCCGCCCAGTACCCCGGATGCGGTGAAGGCCAGGTCGATTCCGGTGGAACCGTGCATGCGCACCCGGCCGGACAACCGGCTCAGCGCACCCAGCAGGTCGAAGCGGAACCGGCCCGGAATGCGCCCGCGCGAATCCACATTGAACGCGCCGAAACCGATCATGGCGTCGGCGAGAGTCCCGGACGCCAAGGGCGGCAGCGGTTTCCCGTCCAGCAGGAGCGGACCATCGACCGCGGCGGCATAGCGACGCCCCAGCAGCGGCAGCCAGGTCAGGCCCAGCACCGGCGTACCGTCGTGCACCAACGACAACAGGATGCCCGAGAGCGGGTGTCCCGCAGAGTAGTTGAACGTGCCGTCGATCGGGTCGAGCACCCACGCGGTGCCCGATTCGAGGGAGGGGCCGCCGAATTCCTCGCCGTGCACGCCGATTCCGGTGCGTTCGAGCAATACGTCGGACAGGGTTCGCTCGAGTTCCAGATCCAGCGCGGTGGCGAAATCGCCACGCCCCTTCTCGACCGCGCTGGGCGCGCCGAGCCCCTGGACGAAACGTGGTGCGGCCGAATCCAATATCTCGCTCGCGACGGCGAGCAGCGCCTGACTGTCCGGTTGAGCGGTCATCACCTCAGCGCACCGCGTCCAACGCCTCGGGCAGGGTGAATCGCCCGGCGTACAAGGCTTTTCCGACGATCGCCCCTTCGACGCCCTCCGGTACCAGCCCGGCGATGGCGCGCAGATCGTCCAGTGTGGACACGCCGCCGGAGGCGACCACCGGCGCCTCGGTGGCCTGGCAGACCTCGCGCAGCAGATCCAGATTCGGCCCGGTCAGGGTGCCGTCCTTGGTGACGTCCGTGACGACGTAGCGCGAACAGCCGTCGCGCTCGAGCCGTTCGAGCACCTCCCACAGATCGCCGCCGTCGCTGACCCAGCCGCGACCGCGCAGCCGGTATTCGCCCTCGGTCAGCCGCACGTCCAGGCCGACGGCGATCCGGTCGCCGTATTCGCCGATCGCGCGGGCCGCCCACGCCGGATCCTCCAGCGCGGCGGTGCCCAGATTCACCCGGGCGCATCCGGTCGCCAGGACCGCCTTCAACGACTCGTCGTCGCGGATGCCGCCGGACAGTTCGACCTTCACATCGAGTTCGCCGACCACCCCGGCGATCAGGTCCCGGTTGGAGCCGCGCCCGAAGGCGGCGTCCAGGTCGACCAGATGGACCCATTCGGCGCCGGCGGTCTGCCAGGCCAGCGCGGCCTCGCGCGGCGATCCGTAACTCGTCTCACTGCCCGCCTCCCCCTGGACCAGGCGAACGGCCTCACCATTGGCAACATCGACGGCGGGAAGCAGCACAAGATTCACGGCAGTAGCCTACTGGGCAACCGTGCTGCTCCGGGCTCCGGGCCGGACCCGCCGCAGGCCCGGGGCTGTCGACCGGACTTCGAACGCGGCCGGGCACGGCCCGTGCGACGGCGCAGCACCCGCCTCGTCGCGGCGGCGCACCGCGAGTTCGACGACATGCCCGCGAGGCGAACTGGACCGCTGATCAGGTTTGCCGAGCCGCTCGTTGGGCAATATGAAATGGGCGCGTGTCATTGCACGGGGCGAGGACACGGGTTCGCAAGCATTGTCGAGCAACAAGGGGTGCGGTATGTCCCGGAGAACGCTGCGACACAGGGGCCTGCCACGACCGGCCACGGGAATCGGCATGGTCGCACTGGCCGCATCGGGTATCAGCGTGATCCCCGTGAGCGGTCTGCTGGCCGGCCCCGCCGCCGCCGATCCGACCGATCCGGCGCAGATGGCCGCGTGCGAATTCGGCCGCCAGCTCACGACCTACACGTTCACCGACTACGACGCCTACAACCAGCGCGTCCTGGACAACTCCACCGGCACGTTCCACGCGGATTTCCAGAACTCCAGCACGGACCGGCGCAATCGGGTGGTCGGGTCACACACCTCCTCCGATGTGGTGTCGGTGGAGTGCAGCACCCAGACCGCCGACCCCGGCCACGCGCAGATGGTGGTGTCGGTGGACCAGACCACGCGCAGCGACGCGACCTTCGGTCTGCCCCGCCCCGGACGCACGGTGATGCACGTGAGCCTGGACAACGTCGGCGGCCGCTGGCTGGCCGAACGCGTCGACCCGGTGCCGCCGGACTGAGCCGGATCCGCTAACTGGATCCGGCCGCCGCCGAACCGGACGCAGACCCGCTCAGCAGCGGAATCCCCGCCGAGCCGGTGTTGATGTACCCCAGCCACATCGGCAGGTCGAATGCCGCGGCCAGAGCGTTCACGATGTCACCGCGCCCGCGCCGGAATTGCTCTCGAGCTCACGCACAGCAGTCCCTTTCGCCGCATGGTCCCGACCGGGTTCGACCCTAACCGCAATTCCTCGGCGAACCTACGACCCGGACCGTGGACTACAGCGAGTTCACCCAGTTGCGCAGCAGTAGCGCACCGGCGTCGCCGGATTTCTCCGGATGGAACTGGGTCGCGCTGAGCGGGCCGTTCTCGACCGCGGCCAGGAACGGTCCGCCGTGTTCGGCCCAGGTGAGCTTCGCGGCGGGAATCGCGGTGTCCGCGTCGTTCCAGGCCCACTTCTGCGCGGCGTAGGAGTGCACGAAGTAGAACCGGGTCTGCTCGTCCATTCCCGCGAACAGCACGCTGTCCGCGGGGGTGCGCACGGTGTTCCAGCCCATGTGCGGCAGGACCGGCGCGGGCAGCTGCTCGACCGTGCCGGGCCACTCCGCGCAGCCCTCGGTCTCCACGCCGAATTCCACGCCGCGCTCGAACAGGATCTGCATGCCGACGCAGATACCCAGTACCGGCCGACCGCCCGCGAGACGTTTGCCGATGATGCGTTCACCGCGCACCGCACGCAGTCCGGCCATACAGGCGGCGAAAGCTCCCACGCCGGGAACAACCAAACCGTCGGCGGCCAAGGCGATTTCGGGATCGGCCGTGACGGTGACCTCGGCGCCGGCGCGGATCAGCGCGCGGTTGGCCGAATGCAGGTTGCCCGAGCCGTAGTCCAACAGCGCGACACTGGGCGCGGCGCCTGCCGAGCGCCCCGGATATACCGTCACAGCGTCCCCTTCGTCGAGGGCACACCGCTGACCCGCGCGTCGAATTCGACCGCGGCACGCAATGCCCGTGCCACAGCCTTGAATTCGGCCTCGGTGACGTGATGCTGGTCGCGGCCGTACAGCACCCGCACGTGCAGTGCGATGCGTGCGTTGAGTGCGATGGATTCGAACACGTGCCGATTCAGCACGGTGGAGTACGGCGCGCCGGGACGCAGCGCCGAACCCGCCGGACCGGAGCTCGCCGAACCGGGAATGATCGTGTGCAGCAGGTGATCCGGCTCGCCGGTGTGCACGCAGTAGGGCCGCCCGGACACGTCCACGACCGCATGCGCCAGCGTCTCGTCCATCGGGATGAACGCGTCGCCGAAGCGCCGGATGCCCTTCTTGTCGCCCAGCGCCTGCCCGAGCGCCTGCCCGAGCACGATCGCGGTGTCCTCGACGGTGTGGTGCGCCTCGATCTCGATATCGCCCTGCGAACGCACGGTCAGATCGAAACTGGCGTGCGCGCCCAGTGCGGTCAGCATGTGGTCGTAGAAGGGGACGCCCGTGGAGATCTCGGTGCGGCCGGTTCCGTCGAGATCCAACTCGACGACGATGCTGGACTCCTTGGTGGTGCGCTCCACCCGCGCGGTTCGGTGCATACTCGCTCTCGCCTGGGGATTGGTCTCGGCCGACGTGTCGGCGGCCGTATCGGTGTTCGCGGTCACGGGACCACCCGCTCGCTGGCCGCCAGAAGCTCACTGACGCGCAGGAATTCGTCGTTCTCGGCGGTGAGGCCGATGGTGACGCGCAGATGCCCGGGAATGCCGACGTCGCGAATCAGCACGCCCTCGTCCAGGTACCGCTGCCAGGCGCGCGGCGCATCGGCGAAGGGGCCGAACAGCAGGAAGTTGGCATCGCTCGGCGCGACGCGGAATCCCATCTCCCCCAGCGCTTTCGCAACCCGATCGCGCTGCACCGCCAATTCCGCGACGCTGGCCAGGGTTTCGTCGGCGTGCCGCAGGGCCGCCCGCGCGGCCGCCTGAGTGACCACCGACAGGTGATACGGCAGGCGTACCAGCAACATCGCGTCGATCACCGCGGGTGCGGCGGCCATATAGCCGAGGCGGCCACCGGCGAAGGCGAACGCCTTGGACATCGTCCGGCTGACCACCAGCTTGGCCGGGAACCGATCGATCAGCTCGATCGCGCTGGGGGCGCCGGAGAACTCGGCGTACGCCTCGTCGACGATGACCATGCCCGGCGCCGTCTCGAGGATGCGGACCAGATCCGCCTGGGCGATGCTGTGCCCGGTCGGATTGTTCGGACTCGTCACGAACACCACATCGGGACGACGTTCGGCGATGTGCGCGAGCGCGTAGTCGATGTCCAGGGTGAAATCGGCGTCACGCTTGGCCGCCACCCATTCGGTGTCGATCCCCTCGGAGATGATCGGGTGCATCGAATACGACGGCACGAAACCCATTGCGCTGCGGCCGGCTCCGCCGAATGCCTGCAACAGCTGCTGCAGCACCTCGTTGGAGCCGTTGGCGGCCCACACGTTCGACACGTCCAGGGCGACGCCGGTCTGCCGGGTCAGGTAGGCGGCCAGATCGGTGCGCAGCGCGATCGCGTCGCGGTCCGGATAGCGATGCAGATCCGCCGCCGCGGCCCGGATCGATTCGGCGACGTCCTCGACCAGCGCCCGGCTGGGCGGATGCGGATTCTCGTTGGTGTTCAGTTGGACCGGCACGGTCAACTGCGGTGCGCCGTACGGGGATTTACCACGCAGGTTCTCCCGCAGCGGCAGATCGTCCAGGGATATCGCCGACCCCGGGATGTTCGCCACACTCGTCACGACAGGGCCTCGAATCGAGCCTGCACGGCCTGGCCGTGCGCGGGCAGATCCTCGGCCTTCGACAGCGCGACCACATGGCCCGCAACATCTTTCAGCGCGGCCTCGGAATACTCCACGACGTGGATGCCGCGCAGGAAGGTCTGCACACTCAATCCCGAGGAGTGCCGGGCGCATCCGGCCGTCGGCAGGACGTGATTGGATCCGGCGCAGTAGTCGCCCAGGCTCACCGGTGACCACGCGCCGACGAAAATCGCTCCGGCACTGCGTACTCGGGCCGCCACCGCGGATGCGTCGGCGGTCTGGACCTCGAGGTGTTCGGCGGCGTAGGCGTCCACCACGCGCAGCCCCTGAGCGACGTCGTCGACCAGGACGATGCCGGACTGCTTGCCCGACAACGCCTCCGCCACCCGGTGGTGGTGTTTGACGACGTCGAGCTGCGCGTTCACCGCCGCCTCGACGGCATCGGCCAGTGCGGCGCTGTCGGTGACCAGCACGCTCGCGGCCAGGACGTCGTGTTCGGCCTGGCTGATCAGATCGGCGGCCACGTGCACCGGATCGGCGGTGGCGTCGGCCAGAATGGCGATCTCGGTGGGGCCGGCCTCGGCGTCGATGCCGACCAGGCCGCGGCACAGGCGTTTTGCCGCGGTGACGTAGATGTTGCCAGGGCCGGTGATCATGTCGACGGGCTCGAGCGCGGATCCGGTGGTGTCGGTGCCGCCGTAGGACAGCAGTGCGACCGCCTGAGCGCCGCCCACGGCCCAGACCTCCTGCACGCCCAGCAGTTTCGCCGCGGCCAGGATGGTCGGATGCGGCAGCCCGCCGAACTGCGCCTGGGGCGGCGAGGCCACCACGAGCGAGCCGACCCCGGCCGCCTGGGCGGGCACCACGTTCATCACGACGCTGGAGGGGTAGACCGCGTTGCCGCCGGGCACGTACAGCCCGACGCGCTCGACCGGAACCCAGCGCTCGGTGACGGTGCCGCCCGGCACCACCTCGGTCGTGGTGTCGGTGCGGCGTTGATCGGCGTGCACCTTGCGGGTCCGCTCGATGGCGACCTCCAGCGCGGCGCGCACGGCCGGGTCCAGTTCGGTCAGCGCCCGGTCCAGCTCGTCGGCGGGCACCCGGATCGAAGCGGGCACAACCCCGTCGAACTTCTCGCTGAACTCCTGGGCCGCCTCGACACCCCGACCGCGGATCGCCTCCACGACCGGCCGGACATGATGCAGCACCGAGTCGACGTCGACTCCCCCGCGCGGCAGCGCGGTGCGCAGATCGCCGGCGGTGGGAGTACGACCGCGCAGATCGACGCGGGCGAGCTCGATGCGGGATGTCATAGCGGTGTGGAATCCTTGTCTGTGCTGGTCATCACACCCGAGGCAGGATGGCCCCGGACCACATACCAGACTATCGGGTCCGCGCCGCGAGCCATCCGCCGCCCGACCGGCTGCTTGCGTGCTGGGCATAGTCGAGCGTCCTTCGTGGTTCGATCCGGACGTACACCGAACACCGACGAAGGAACGAGGCACGATGGTCGAAATCCCCGCGAAGGCCCGCGACCTGCTGGAGCGGCCCATTTTCGCGAGCCTGGGCACCACCCGGCCCGATGGAGCGCCGCAGGTCAACCCGATGTGGTTCGTCTGGGACGGTGAGTTGATCTGGTTCACCCACACCAATGCCCGGCAGAAGTTCCGGAATCTCGCCGCCGAGCCGCGGGTTTCGGTCTCGATCTTCGATCCGGACAAGCCGTACCGGTACATCGAGGTTCGCGGGGTGGTCGACCACATCGACCTCGACCCGGAGGGCTCGCTCTACACCAGCCTGTCCCAGCGCTACGGCGGCGGGCCGATCGTGCCGCCCGATGCGAAGGACCGCGTGAAGTTGGCGATCCGCCCGACGCACGTGTCGGGATACGCCGTCACCCGGGACTGAGCATTCGCCGGGTGCCGAGCCCCGCACCGTGCGGCGGCCCGGCACCCGGCCGTCATCGCGATGATGAATTACGTTCGGCTGCAGCTGTTCTCGATGAGCCCCGCGCACATGCGCGGCTGCGGGCGGTTCACCCGTGACGCAGGCGCAGGATCGGCACTCCGTCACCGGTCAGGTCGTCCAGAGCAGCGGTTCGCCCGACCATCGCCAACGCCAAAGCCTCACCCGGACCACTGACCTCCGGACCCACGCCACGCGACCACTCCACATCGGTCGCGACGAATCGCAGGCCGCTGGTGTATCGACCCGGCCGGGCGAACGGATCCGGATGGGCCAGCACCGCACGCAGGCGCTCGGGCGGCACGGTGCGTTGATATCCGAGGGGGCGGCGAATGTCCTGCTGGTGGACGAACATATCGGCCAGGCCGACCTTCGGGACCAACCGCGTGATGTGTTCGCGGTTGTGCTCGAGCTTGTCCAGCAGTTCCTCGATGGACAGGACCTTCGTCCGGTCGACCAGTGTGTTGTTCACCCGGTCCGGAGAGAAGCGGCAGCGCACGCCCGCCATCGCGTACTCCGGCAACGGAATCGCGTCGTACAACAGATGCCCCACCACATCGCGCACCCGCCACCCCGCGCACAGCGACGGCGACTCCCACTCCTCGTCGCTCAGCGAACGCAGCAGCGCGACCAGTTCGGCGCGCTCCTCTCTGAGCATCTGCCGTATATCCACAGTGGAAGGCTAACCGGGACAACGAATACGGCAAACCCTAGGGTGCGCGATTGCGCCATCGGGCGCATTCGCGACAGGCCCGACACCGCTCAGGACTTCGTATCGCTGTCGATGAGCAGTTTGCCGCTGCTGCCGACGACCACGCGCAGCGATACCGACCGGGAATGTCCGGCATTGGTGACGTTGCCGACGGACATGTCGACCGATCCGTCCGCGTTGGCACCGTCGCCGGCCCCGGAGACCGAGCTCCACTTGGTCACCGGATTCTGCGTCCAGTAGTTCTCGAAGGCCGATTCACTGCCGTAGACCTGCTGAGCGGCCGGAGTCAACATGTTCCACGCGCTGCTGGGGCTGCCGTCGCTGCCGACCAGGGCGTTGTAGAAGTTCTGGATCAAGGTCGCCGCGGACCCCACGCTGGCCTTACCCGCGCTCTTGGTCTGGCCGAGCGACGCGCTGGAAGGCGCGGTGGTCTGCGCCGCCGCACTGGTCGGAGTCGAATTCGCCTCCGTGGACGAGGATTTCGGCGGCGAACCGCCGAACAGCAGGTACAGCGCGACACCGACGATCACCAGGCCCGCCACGAAACCGCCGACGAACAGCAGGGTCCGGCGGTTGCCCGGCTCCTCCGGCTCGGGGGTCGGCACGGGATGCGAACGGGTCGGGTGGCCGTTGGATCGGGCCGGGCGCACGGGCGGCAGACTCGGCTCCGACGGGGGCTCCTGCGCCATCATCTCCGCGGTGGAGATCTCGGCCTGCTCGGCACGGCGATCCAGGGTGCGGGTCGCCTGACGGCGCGACGCGGGTCGGTGCGTGGCCAGCATGCGGGTCGGCACGGCGTCATCGGCCATATCGGCGAATTCGGCCAGCTGATCGCGGACCTCGACCATGCTCGGCCGGTCCTCGGGCTCGAAGCTGAGCAGATCCAGCAGCAGGTCGGTGAGCTGCCCGGCGTTGCGGGGCTGGCTGAGCTGGCCGTTGGCCGCCGCGTACAGCAGGGCCAGCGGGTTGGGGTTGCTGCCGTAGGGCGGCTCACCCTCGAGGGCGTGGAAAAGCGTTGCGCCCAAGGCGAAGACGTCGGCGGCGGGCGTCGGGTCGGTACCGCGGGCCACCTCGGGGGCGAGGTAGGCGGCGGTGCCGGAGATCAGCCCGGTCGCGGTCAGCGCGACATCACCCTTGGCCTTGGAGATGCCGAAGTCGGTGATCTTGACGGTGCCGTTCTCCCCGAGCAGCACATTGCCCGGCTTGACGTCGCGGTGCACGATCCCGGCGCGATGTGCGGCCACCAGGGCCGAGGCCACCTGCTCGCCGATCCGCGCCACCTGATCCAGCGGAAGGATGCCCTGCGAGGACAGCACCATCGCCAGACTCTGCGACTGCAGGTACTCCATCACCAGGCAGGGATCGCCCTCGTGGTCGGTGATGTCGAAGACCACGATCGCGTTGGGGTGCTGGAACCGGGCCGCGTTACGCGCCTCGCGCGAGGCGCGCGCCCGCACGATCTCCTTCTCACCCGGAGGCAGACTGGGCTGGGTGAGGATCTGCTTGATCGCCACCGACCGTTCGAGCCGCTCGTCGACGGCGCGCCACACGACGCCTGTGCCGCCGCTACCAATCCGCTCGACCAGGCGGTAATGCCCTGCGATCACTTGGCCGGTTTCGATGGCACTACTCCGAATTCTCCGCGATCCATGACTTACCTCGCGCAGTCACCTACGCGTGTTCCCGCACGAGTGTAGCGGGCCGTGCGGACGACGCCGACGCCGGAGCGTGATCCGCGAGAAATATGTGGAACCGCTGTGCAATGCGCAGGAGATCATCGCGCAACCGGAACGAGATCATCGGCGTCCCTGTCGTGGATTTCACAGATCCGCGCCGCTAGTATTCGCCCATGCGTTCGATCGATGCCGCACAGCGGCGGGCACGCCTGGCCGTGCGGCACCGGCTCACCGCGGCGGCCCGGGTGGACGACGCCGCAGCGATCACCCGTTCACTGGTGGTGCTGCACGCCACCGATCCCGCGACGGTCTTCCTATCGATCGCGGCGCGCAGTCTCGAGCTGGAACCCGCGCAGATCGAGAAGGCCCTCTACACCGACCGGACCCTGCTGCGGATGCTGGCGATGCGCCGCACCATGTTCGTCGCGCCGATCGACCTGGTGCCCGCGCTGCAGGCTTCGTGCGCCGACGCACAGGCGGTCAAACAGCGCCGCACCTATGGGCGTCATCTCGAACAGGTCGTCGACGGAGATATCGACGCCTGGCTCGCGGAGGTAGAGGAGCAAACCCATCGCGAACTCCTGGCCCGTGGCAGCGCGACCGGCGCACAACTCGGCGCGGCGGTGCCGCGACTGCGCACGCAGGTCGACACCGCGCCCGGCAAGCCGTATTCCAAGCCCACCGCCATCACCACCTGGGTTCTGCTCATCCTGGGATGTGAGGGCCGGATCGTGCGCGGCCGCCCCAACGGCAGTTGGGGCAGCACCCAGTACGTCTGGGAACCGATCGAATCCTGGCTGCCCGCGGGAGTTCCCGCCCAGTCCGCGGATTCCGCACGCGCCGAACTCGTGCGCCGCTGGCTGCACGCATTCGGCCCCGCGCCGGTCGCGGATCTGAAGTGGTGGACCGGCTGGACGCTCGGCGAGGTTCGAAAAACCTTGGCGCAGCTGGATATCGTCGAGGTCGACCTCGACGGCGGCACCGGCGTGCTGCTCGCCGAGGATCTCGACCCGGTCCCCGAACCCGAACCGGGCCCGGCGCTGCTGCCCGCGCTCGACCCGACGCCGATGGGCTGGCAGGAACGCGAATGGTTCCTCGGCCCGCACCGCACGGCACTGTTCGACGGCAACGGCAACGTCGGCCCGACCGCCTGGTGGGGCGGGCGCGTCGTCGGCGGCTGGGCCCAGCGCTCCAGCGGCGAGATCGTCTGGCGCGCACTGGAGGACATCGGCCGCGAGGCCACAGAGAGGGTTGCCGCGGAGGCTGCCCGGATCGAGGCGTGGTACGGCGATGTCCGCGCGATCCCCCGGTTCCGGACGCCTCTCGAACGCGAACTCACCGAGTAGTCCGGGAAATTCAGCTCACGATGTGGTCGGCGAACCAGCGCATCGCCGTTCGCGCCGCTGCCGCGTCGACGCGGTCCGGGAACAGGAACATGTCGAGGTTCAGCCCATCGACCAGGGTGAGTACGCGCACGACGTGAGCCGCCACGTCCTCCGCCGCGATATGCCCCTGACCGGCGAGCACATCCAGCCAGCCGTGCAACGCCGCGCGTGAGGCCTCGCGCCCGACCGCGAGGATCTGTGCGACGCCCGCATCGCCGCCGAGGGCCGCCCTGACCAGCTCGGCCCAGCCGGTCAGCGCCGGAATCTGCTCGGCGGGCCGGGGGAGGAACTGGACGAGGCAGTCGTACAGGCGGTCGGCCGGATCGCGAGTGTCGTCGGCGATGTCGAGATCGGACAGGACGCTGGTGACCACCCGGCTCGCGACGGCCCGATACAGGTCGGCCTGGGAGGGGAAGTAGTGCCGCAACGTGCTCGCGCCGACACCCGCCGCGGACGCGACCGATCGGACGCTCAACGCACCGACGCCATGCTCGGAGGTCAGCCGCAGGGCTGCGGCGAGGATTTCCTCCCGCCTGCTCGTATTCACGAAAGCGAGACTAGCACAGTGTGCTAGCACGGTGTACGGTACATCGTGCTAGCACACTGTGCTAATGCCGTAACGCCGATCAGGGAGCATCGAATGAACGAGACCGCCCGCACCGCTCCGGCCGAGATGCCGACCGAGACGTCGCACGTCGGACCGCGTCCCGGCCGACCCGAGATCGTGGCCGGACTCGCCGCCTACGGGCTCCTCTACGCGGGGGTGATCTGCTATCTGACGCACGCGAACCTGCCGGGCGCCGCATCGGGCGTCGTGGAATTCTCGCTCTCCGCGGCGATGGGCCTGGGCGCGTTCGCGGTCGCCGCCCTACTGCGAATCCGCAGGCTCGCACCGTTCGGCGTGCGGCGCGCGAGCGGACGATCGCTCCTGGCCGCCATCGGATTCGGCGTCCTGGCCTACCTGTTGTCGGCGATCGTCTCGCTGCTCTACCAGACCCTCACCGGCGACCACCGGAACATCCAGACCGGTTACCACTCCGCCGCGGCGGGCGGCATGCTCTGGTACCTCGCGACGGCCGTCACCGGATTCGTCGCCACCCCGATCGGTGAGGAATTCCTGTTCCGCGGCGTCCTGGCCAATGCCCTGAGCCGTTACGGAGCCCCGATCAGCGTCCTGGTCAGCGCCACGATCTTCGCCCTCGTGCACGGCATCAACCCCGTGCTGCCCGTGGCGTTCGTGGTCGGCGTGATCAACGCCCTGCTGCTGCGCCGCACGGGTTCGGTGTGGCCGGGCGTCGTCGTGCACGGCGTCAACAACGGCTTGGCCATATCGCTCCCGGTGCTCGCCGCGTTGGCAACCAACTGACCGTCACCGCCGCCCGGCCTGGTCCGGGGTCGTGGCGACGCCGACTGCGGGCAGCCGGGTCGACCCGCAACCGAGCCGACCGCGACCGATTTCCCTTGTCCCCGAACGGGATCCGTCTACATGTCCAGGCCCAGGTCCAGGACCCGGACCGAGTGGGTGAGTGCGCCGACGGCGAGATAGTCCACGCCGGTACCGGCGTATTCGGCGGCCAGGTCGAGCGAGAGTCCGCCGGAGGACTCGAGTTTCGTGCGCGGGGCGCGGGAGTTGCGGCGCTGCACCGCAGCCTGGGTGGCCCACAGCGGGAAGTTGTCCAGCAGAACCAGTTCCACGTCGTGTTCCAGGACGGCGTCGAGTTGTTCGAGGGTGTCCACCTCGACCTCGCAGGTGATGTCGGGAGCCAACGCGCGCACCGCCTGCAGGGCCGCGACCACCGATCCCGCGGCGACCACGTGGTTGTCCTTGATCAGCGCGGCATCACCCAGACCCATCCGATGATTCACCCCGCCTCCGGCCCGCACCGCGTACTTCTGCAGAGAACGCAGGCCCGGCAGGGTCTTCCGGCTGTCGCGGATGCGGCATTCGGTGCCCGAGACCGCGTCCACCCAGGCGGCCGTCGCGGTCGCGATGCCGGACAGGTGGGTCACCAGATTGAGCATGGTGCGCTCGGCGGTGAGCAGCCCGCGGGTCGGGGCGAGCACGCTCAGCACGGCGTCACCGGGGGCGACCCGGGTGCCGTCGGGCACCCGGTCGGCGACCTCGTAATTCCCCGCGCCGATCACCTCGTCCAGCACCAACAGTCCGACATCGATCCCGGCGACGGTGCCCGGCTGACGCGAGACCATCGCCGCCTTCACCACGGCCTGCTCGGGAACCGTCGCAGCCGTGGTGATATCGGGTCCGTACCGCAGATCCTCGTCCAGCGCGGTACGGATCAGGGTGCGGATCTCCTCGCGGTCGAGGCCGGGATCCAGGCTCATCGGTGTACTCCTGCGTCAGTGTCCATATGGTCGGCCGGTCTCACGATGCCCTCGGCACCGATGCACCCCAGCCGCCGGTGTGCTCGGCGCCGGCGGCGACCAGCTGCGGGCGGCCGTCCGGACCGAGCCGCACCGGAATACTGCGGCGCAGGTCGTCACGGGTGTCGGGGTGATCGGATCGGGTGTGGCAACCGCGGCTCTCGGTGCGCGCACCCGCGGCCAGCAGGATGGCGCGGGCGGTGAGCGTCAGAGCCGCGTCCTCGATGTCGTCGACCACCCTGCCGACGTCGCAGGTCCGCTCCGGGTCGTCGGCGAGTTCGGGAAGATCCGCGGGCATGGCCCGGACTCCGCCGTTGCGGTCGTTGAGCAGATGCAGCAGCCGCAGCACGGCCGCACGCAGCCCGTCGCCGTCGCGTACCACACCGGCGTGCTCGGTCATCAACTCCTGCAACAACTTCCGGTCGGCGCGTGGGAACTCCCAGTCGCCGATCTCGCCGACCCGTCCGGGTTCACCGAGCCGCTCCGCTGCCGCGGCCCCGGCGCGCTCGCCCACGACCAGCCCCTCCAGCAGGCTGTTGGACGCGAGCCGATTGGCCCCGTGCAGGCCGGTGCGGGCGACCTCGCCCGCGGCGTAGAGGCCGGGCACCGTCGTGCGGCCGTGCGGGTCGGTGAGGATCCCGCCGCACTGGTAGTGCGCGGCCGGAGCGACCGGGATCAGATCCGCGCGCGGATCGATGCCGACCGCGCGGCACGAAGCCGTGATGGTCGGAAACCGTTGCGGAAAGCCGTCGATGGCGCGGGCGTCGAGGAAGATGTGATCGGTGCCCAGCGCACGCAGCCGGGCCGCGATCGCCCGCGAGACCACATCGCGGGGTGCGAGATCACCGCGCGGATGCACCCCCTCGGTCACCGAATCCCCTTGGGAATCGACGAGTTTCGCACCCTCGCCGCGCACGGCCTCGCTGATCAGCGGCCGTCGCCCCAGACCGCCCGGGGTGAACAGCACGGTCGGATGGAACTGGACGAATTCCAGGTCCGCGACGGTCGCACCGGCCCGCAGGGCCAGCGCTATCCCGTCCGCGGTGGCGCCGGACGGGTTGGTGCTGCAGGCGTACAGCTGCCCGAGACCTCCCGTGGCCAGCAGCACCGCGGGTGCGTGCACGACGCCGAAACCCTTGTCCGACACCGCGACAACGCCCTGAACTCCGCGCGGACCGGTGACGATCCGCACCGCGGCGGCGCCGAACAGCACGGGCAGACCCGCCGCGTTCAGCGCTCGCTGCACCTCCGCACCGGTGGCATCACCACCGGCGTGAATGATGCGCCGGGTGCTGTGCCCACCCTCGCGGGTGCGCGAAACCTCGCCGTCCCGGCCGAGATCGAAGACCGCACCCAGATCGGTCAGCGCTGCCACCGCACCGCGACCGCCCTCGACGATCGACCGCACCGACTCGGGATCGCACAGTCCCACTCCGGCCACGACCGTGTCCTCGACATGGGATTCCACCGAATCCCCGTGCGGCGCAACGACGGCGATGCCGCCCTGCGCGTACTGGGTGGAAGTGTCCGAGGGCCCGCCCTTGCTGAGGGTGAGCACTCGCAGTCCGCGCAGCGATGCGGTGCGCGCCGCGGTCAGGCCCGCGACGCCGCCACCGATCACCACCAGATCCGCCTCGGCCTCCCACCGGATCACCGGAGCGTTCATCGCGGCTGTCCAGGTTCGGGGTCGGGAACGCTCACTCCCCACCGCCGGGGTTGCCGATCTCGATCATGCGCAGCACCGAATCACGTCCCGCCGCAGCGGTTTCCGGGTCGACGTGCACCTCGTCGCGATTCTCGGTCAGGCAGCGCAGCAGCGCGGCCGGAGTGATCATCTTCATGTACTTGCAGGAGGCGCGATCGTTCACCGCCTGGAAGTCGATGCCGGGCGCAGCCTTGCGCAACTGGTGCAGCATGCCGATCTCGGTGGCGACCAGCACCTCGCGCGAGGTCACGGCCTTCGCGGCATCGATCATGCCGCCGGTGGACAGGATGTGCACCCGCTCGGCCGGGAAGGCGCCCTCGCCTGCGAGGTACAACGCCGATGTGGCGCAACCGCATTCGGGGTGCACGAACAGTTCGGCGTCGGGGTGGGTGCGCGCCTGCTCGGTCAACTCGTCACCGTTGATGCCCGCGTGCACGTGGCACTCGCCCGCCCAGATGTGCATGTTCTCCCGGCCGGTCACCCGCTTGACGTGCGCGCCGAGGAACTGGTCGGGCAGGAACAGCACCTCGCGGTCGGGGTCGATGGAGGCGACCACGTCGACGGCGTTGGACGAGGTGCAGCAGATGTCGGTGAGCGCCTTCACCGCGGCGGTCGTGTTCACGTACGAAACCACCAGCGCCCCAGGGTGTTCGGCCTTCCATTCGCGTAGCTCGTCCGCGGAGATGGAGTCGGCCAGCGAGCAGCCCGCGCGCTGGTCCGGGATCAGCACGGTCTTGTCCGGGCTCAGGATCTTGGCGGTCTCGGCCATGAAGTGCACGCCGCAGAACACGATCGTGTCCTCGGGAGCTTCGGCGGCGATGCGGGACAGCGCCAGCGAGTCGCCGACGTGATCGGCAACGTCCTGGATCTCGGGCAGCTGGTAGTTGTGCGCCAGGATCGTCGCATTGCGCTCCCGCGCCAGCCGCTTGATCTCCGCCGCCCACTCCGGGGTCGCCTCGACACCCGTGAACCCCGACGGACCGTCGGTGACTCGCCCGGTCAACGTCATAGTCGCCATGGCATGGCTCCTTCTCTCTGCGCCCGGCGCAACCGCCGATTTCGCATCCAACCGGTTTTCGACTTATAATCGAAAACGTGCCCCATAGTAGCACCATTCACGAATCGCTCACCGCAGTGTTCCAAGTTCGTCGCTTCCGCGACACCGTCACCGCAGGTCAGCACAGCAACGAGCCGGTCGACCCCGACGCGGCCCGATCGGCATCCGGCTGGCACACCGAACTGGGCGTGCTGCTGTGGCAGCGGGCGATGGAACCGCAGACCGGCACCTGGTCACTGCCGGGCGGGCGGTTGCGCGACGACGAGGATCTGGATTTCTCGGCTCGCCGCCAGCTCGCGGAGAAGGTCGACGTGCGCGAGGTGTCCCATCTCGAGCAGGTCTGGGTGTTCAGCGATCCGCACCGGGTGCCGCCGCCGCGGCGCATCGCGTCGGCCTATCTCGGACTGGTCCCGCTGACCGCCGACCCGCAGCTGCCGGACGATACCCGCTGGTATCCGGTCTCGGCCCTACCTGCGATGTCCTTCGATCACGGCACCGTCGCCCGGCACGCCCGCACCCGACTGGCCGCGAAGCTGTCCTACACCAATATCGCCTTCGCCCTTGCCCCGTCGCGCTTCACCATGTCCACCCTCCGCAAAATCTATTGCGCGGCACTGGGATACGACGTCGACACGACGAACCTGCAACGAGTCCTGACCCGCCGCAAGGTGATCACCCCGACCGGAGCCACCTCCACCCCCGGTAAATCCGGCGGCCGCCCCGCCGCTCTCTACCGCTTCACCGACGACGGCCTGCGCGTCACCGACGAGTTCGCCGCGCTCCGCCCGCCCACCTGAGCAAACTCCGGCGAGGCGACCGGGCAACCTCCGGGCGATGGCACAGCTATCGGTCCTCGAACTCAGCGGACCGCGGGACACGCTGCGCTCTCGGATTGCCAGGTACCGTTGCCGACATGAACTCGCTGATGCAGCGGATCCTCGAGATCGCACCGGTATGGGTCTACCTGACCGTGGGACTGCTGGTGTTCGCCGAGGACGCGATCTTCATCGGTTTCGTCATCCCGGGCGAGACCGCGGCGGTGCTCGGCGGGGTCGCGGCCAGTCAGGGCCATGTGCAGCTGTGGGCGATGATTCTGCTGGTGGTGCTGGCCGCCATCGTCGGAGACAGCGTGGGATACGAGGTCGGCAAGCATTTCGGCATACGGCTGCTGGGAATGTCCATGCTGGATCGCTATCGGGGACGACTCGATCGCGCTCAGGAGTTCCTGGCCCACCGCGGTGGCTGGGCGGTGTTCCTGGGCCGGTTCACGGCATTCTTCCGCGCGGTCATGCCCGCGCTGGTCGGCACCTCCCGCATGCCCTACGGCCGATTCCTGGCCTACAACGCCACCGGCGGCATCGTCTGGGGCACGACCTTCGTCGTACTCGGATATCTCGCCGGGCAGTCCTACGAGAAGCTCGCCTCGACCGTGGGCCGCGGTATGACCATCGCGGTCGTGGTCATCGTCGTCGTCGGCCTGATCGTGTGGAAGGTGCGCGAGCGCCGCCACGCCAAGGTGATCGAGGCCGAGTACGAGACCGCGCACGGGGAGAACGCGCCGGGACCGCACTGAGTGCGCTCGACCGCGAGTACTGCTCAGTCGTTTCCGTCCAGCTGATCGATGGTCGCGATCGACGGCGCCCGAGTGCGCTGCAACTCGCGGGCGACGTCCTCGGCATCACGTAGGGCCCGAACGGCGTTGTGCCAGGCGAGTTTTCCCAGATCGGACGTGGACCAGCCGCGTGCGAGGAGTTCGGCGATCAGATTCGGATATCCGGAAACATCGTCCAGACCCGCTGTGACGAAGGCGATTCCGTCGAAATCTCCGCCGAGGCCGACATGATCCACCCCGGCTGCCTCCCGCACATGATCGACGTGATCGGCCACATCGGCGACCGTCGGAACCGGCCGCGGATTCGCGGCCTCGAACGTCCGCTGACAGGCCATCGCGGCCGGCCCCGTGTCGAGCGGATGGAAACCGTGCTCACGCATATTCGCATCCGCGTCCACCACCCAGCGCGTCGCGGCGGGCAGGACGAATTGCGGCACGAAGGTCACCATCGCCACACCGCCGTTGGCGGACAACGACTTCAGCACATCGTCGGGAATGTTGCGCGGGTGATCGCACAGCGCCCGCGCTGAGGAATGCGAGAAGATCACCGGCGCTCGCGACACCGCGAGCGCGGCGCGCATGGTGTCGTCCGAGACGTGCGACAGATCCACCAGCATGCCGAGCCGATTCATCTCCCGGACGACCTCTTCGCCGAATCTGGTGAGCCCGTTCGCCTTCGGCTCGTCGGTGGCCGAATCCGCCCACGGCACATTGTCGTTGTGAGTCAGCGTCAGATAGCGCACGCCCAGTAGATACAGCGACCGCAAGGTGGCCAGCGAACAGTCGATACTGTGCCCGCCCTCGGCCCCCATGAGCGAGGCGATCCTGCCCTGCGCCCGTGCGGCTGCCATATCGTCCGCACCGAACGCCGCCCGCAACCGATCCGGGTACCGCGCGATCAACGCCCGCACGAAGTCGATCTGCTCGAGCGTCGCACTGACCGCCCGATCCCCCGCCAGACTCGACGGCACGTACACCGACCAGAACTGCGCACCGACCCCACCGTCGCGCAACCGGTTCAGATCGGTGTGCAGAGTTCCGGACAGGTCCCCCGCCAGATCCAGCGCATCCAGGTCGTAGCGCACATGCGAGCGCATCGCCCACGGCAGATCATTGTGCCCGTCCACCACCGGTGCATCCCGAAGCACAGCACGAGCACGATCGAACAGATCAGCGGTCATCCAACAGTTCTAAACCTCCCCCATCCGCCGACCTGCCGATCTCGGGCGGACACGCGGACGAACCACCCCGACACCGGGTTCCACCCATCCGATCGGAGCGCTCTGCACCGGTAGGACTGCTGGGTCCGAAGTCGATCGGCTCAACCCCAGCACGCACAGTCGACCCCATCGAAACCCCCGACGCCGATCCCGCGTCACCTACCGGTGGTCACTCGGCATCCCGCTTGCGGTGCTTGGTGGTGCGACGATAAGTCCGCTTGCTCGCAATCGGTTGTGCGGCATTGGATCTGCGCAGCTCGTGGCGGGCGCGCCAGGCGGTGAGGTCGGCGCGTTCGGCGGGGTGTTCGGTCGATCGGTCCGCCGGGCGAGCACGGTCCTGCATGTGGTTCATCGCCGACCTCCTTTCCGTTGGTCGTCGGCTGTTCGTTGGGCCACGGTAGCCGTCGACCGATGGGACGGCTACCGAGTTTCCTGCGGGACAGCGGGTTCGGAGACTGTTCCGTTCGCACGGTCGCCTCTACCGACGAACCCGCAGGCCGGATGGGGTGATCGCACTTCCGGACCGGACACGCAGAATCACCGATCTACCAGGGTCCAGTCGTTCCGCCGGCAGGCGTTGGCACCCGACGACGCCATCGGCATCTCGAGTTGGCTGTGACAGGTGGCGTGCTGGATCGACCCTCAACCGCGATTCAGCGGGAGTCGGCGCCCTCGTACGGACCGGTCTGGCCCAGGGAGATGCCGTTGGCCACCGGCGTGCTGTAAGGGCCGTAGGAGATCTCGGAAGTGTAAGCGGGATGGACGGGGCCCACGCCGAGGTCTTCGGAGGTGCTCAAAGCGGCGACCAGGAGGATCACCAGGGCCGCGAACAACGGTTGGACCAGCACGACCGTCCACGCTCCGGCGGAGAGGTCCGAGTGGATCCAGTGATCGACGAGGTTGCGCCAGCCGTCGACCGGGGGTGGCATGGCGACGATGGTGTGCAGCGGCGGATTCGACGAGTGCGGATGCATCCAGCGGGCGACCAGTTCACCGAACCAGGACATCAGTTCCGCGCCGACTAGTGAGGCGAACAGCAAGGCGCACTGCATGATCGGGCCGCGTACCCGGCGCAGCCGCCACACCGCCGCGGCGGTCAGCACACCGACCACCATCGCTACGCACACGAACAGGGCCATCGCGTCGAAACGGTGCCCGCTCTCCCCCGTCAGCGCCGCGCCGCGGCCGGGCTGCACGACGACGACCCGTTCGGTCGGGGCGAGCACCGCCCAGACCACGCCGCCGATCGCGCTGACCAGCAGCACCGCGAGTACCACTGCGAGCGCGGCGCGCACTTCACGCCGCCGCGAGGCGGGCGGTCCGGCGACACCCTGCCGGACCATCAGCGACGATCCAGGGATTTCGAATCGACCACGCCGTGCCGGGAACACTTGGCCCACCAGCCCTCGGGATGCACCTGCACGATCATCCGGCGTCCGCACTGCTCACAGAATCGCGGCGGCTCGAGGCCCAGCGCGGCTGCGGCGGGTACCGGATCATCCAGGCCCGCGACGATTCGCTTACCCGTGAACGGGTTGTAGCGCTCTTCCATATCGACGACCACTTCTGCGAAACCCCTCGATGAAGTGCAGCGGCAGGGCTGCTCGACAATACCTTCACCGTACCGGCGGTCCGCGCCCGGCTCGGCCACGGCGCGATCAGAGAGTTTCGTTGAGCGCCTTGATCGGCATCTTCAGCTCACCCAGCAGGTCCAGGTCGGCCTCGGCGGGGCGGCCCAGCGTGGTCAGGTAGTTGCCGACGATGACGGCGTTGATGCCGCCGAGGATGCCCTGTTTGGCGCCCAGATCACCGAGGGTGATCTCCCGGCCGCCCGCGAAACGCAGGATGGTGCGCGGCAGCGCGAGCCGGAAGGCGGCCACGGCCTTGAGCGCCTCGGCCGCGGGCAGCACCTCGAGATCCCCGAACGGGGTGCCCGGACGCGGGTTCAGGAAGTTCAGCGGCACCTCGTCGGGCTCCAGTTCGGCCAGTTGCGCGGCGAACTCGGCACGCTGCTCGATGGTCTCACCCATGCCGAGGATGCCGCCGCAGCACACCTCCATACCGGCCTCGCGCACCATGCGCAGGGTGCCCCAGCGCTCCTCCCAGGTGTGCGTGGTGACCACGTTCGGGAAGTGCGACTTGGAGGTTTCCAGGTTGTGGTTGTAGCGGTGCACGCCCATCGCGGCGAGCTGGTCGACCTGCTCCTGGTTGAGCATGCCCAGCGAGCAGGCGACCTGGATGTCGACCTCGTTGCGGATGGCCTCGACGCCGGCCGCGACCTGCGCCATCAGCCGCTCGTCCGGGCCGCGCACGGCCGCGACGATGCAGAATTCGGTCGCGCCGGTCTTGGCGGTCTGCTTGGCGGCCTCGACCAGCGAGGGGATGTCCAGCCAGGCCGCGCGCACGGGCGAGGAGAACAGGCCCGACTGCGAGCAGAAGTGGCAGTCCTCGGGGCAGCCGCCGGTCTTGAGCGAGATGATGCCCTCGACCTCGACCTCGGGACCGCACCAGCGCATCCGCACCTCGTGCGCCAGGCCCAGCAGCTCCTCGAGCCGATCGTCCCCGAGCCGCAGCACCTCGACGGTCTGCTCCTGGGTGAGTCCGACGCCGCGCTCGAGCACCTGCTCGCGAGCGGTCGCCAGAATATCGACGTCGGTCTTGACGGGTGCCTGGGTCACAGCACGAATCCCTTCTTCTGGCCGGGGCGGCCGCGCAACGTGAACAATGTACTTGAACGGTGTTCAGGCTAAGGTACCTGCAGACAGGAAGTCAAAGCTCGTAAAAAAAGAAGGTCGTCAGAAAGGGCCAGCCCGTGCAGCTGCACCGCACCGACGTCGTCGACGGAGCCGTCGCCATTCTCGACCAGTACGGACTGGCCGATCTGACGATGCGCCGGCTGGCGACCTCCCTGCATGTCCAACCCGGGGCACTGTACTGGCACTTTCCCAACAAACAGGCCCTGCTCGGCGCGGTGGCCGACCGGATTCTCGCGCCCATGGAGGACACGGTCGATGCGGACGACTGGTCCGGACAGGTCATCGAACTCGCCCATCGGCTGCGCTCGTGTCTGCTGGCCTACCGCGACGGGGCCGAGGTGGTCTCGGCCACCTACGCCTCCCGCCTGACCACCAGCAAGGGCCGGGAACGGTTGGCCGGGGCGCTGATTCGCGGCGGGATGACTCGCGAAGAGGCCGATCGGGCCGCCTACACACTGCTGTACTACGTGCTGGGCGGGACGGTGGACGAGCAGTCGCGCATGCAGATGGATTCGGCGGGCGCGCTGGCCGAGGAGTCCTCGCCGGTTCACGAATCGCTCACCGACGGCGAAACACTCAGTGCCACCGATCGTTTCGATTTCGGTCTGCAATTGTTCCTCGGTGGGGTGCGGCACCTACTGGGCAGCCGGGTGCGCTGAGTACCGCCCCGGCGGCGATCAGGCCGAGGGCTGTCGCTCGGACCGGACGAGGCGAACCGACTCGATGCGGCCGCCCTCGGTGCGGATCACGCTGTGAGATAGCGCTGCGTCCACGCGGGCTCGAACCAGCCCGGGGCGGACTCCGCGAAACGTTCCGGAGTCCAGCGGCCCGCACCCTCCGGAATGCTGCCGACCAGGTCCACGCCGGTGACCGCGGGCAGATCGGCACGGTTGCAGTCGGAGGCCAGATCCGGTGCGACGGGCCAGGATCCGATGACCAGACCCGCGCAGGGCACGCCCGCGGCGGACAACGTACGGGTGGTCAGCTCACTGTGATTGAGGGTGCCCAGGCCCGCGGCGGCGACGACCAGCACCGGCGCGTTCATCTTCTGGGCCAGATCCAGCACCGTGAAATCGCCCATCCGGACCAGCAGTCCGCCCGCGCCCTCCACCAGCGTCAGATCGGCGTCGGCGAGCGATTCCACGCCCGCGACCGTCTCGGCCAGGGTCAGCAGCGGGCTGCCGCAGCGGCGGGCGGCGGTGTCGGGGGCGAGCGGATCCGGATAGCGGGCCAATTCCAGTGTGCGCGTGACACCGGCGAGCCTGCCGACCTCGGCGAGATCGCCGGGTTCGCCCGGCTGCACACCGGTCTGGGCCGGTTTGCAGACCGCCACCGAACGTCCGGCCGCGTGCGCCGCGGCCGCCAGCGCCGCGGTGACGATCGTCTTGCCCACATCGGTCGACGTGCCGGTCACGATCAGAACACTCACGAGATCCTCACTCCCACATCAGGAAACAATGCCTACGACGCGGACGCGGACACACCGGCGGGTTGCGGCTCCCGATCCGGCGTTCCGGCGCGCGCCTGCACCAGCACCTCGCCGAGAACCGTTGCGATGGTGTCCATCTCGGCATCGGTGAGATCCGCGCGCGCGGTCAGCCGCAGCCGCGAGGTGCCCTCGGGCACCGACGGCGGGCGGAAGCATCCGACGTTCACTCCGCGCGCCCGGCATGCACAGGCGGCGTCGTAGGCGACCTGCGCCCGACCGAGCACTACCGACACCACGGCCGAATCCGGCTGCGGCACACCGGCGATGCGCGCGATCTGCGCCGCGCGGGTCAGCACGCGCCCGCCCATCTCCGGATCGCGGCGCAGCAGTCCCAGTGCCGCGCGCGCAGCGCCGACGGCCGCCGGGGCCAGACCGGTGTCGAAGATGAACGTGCGCGCCGAATCGATCAGATGTGCCCGCACGCGCTCACTGGACAGCACCGCACCACCTTGCGCGGCAAGGGCTTTGGACAGTGTCGCGGTGACGATCAGATCGGGCAGCCCGGCCAGGCCCAGCTCGTGCACCAGCCCGCGCCCGCCCTCGCCGCGCACGCCGATACCGTGCGCCTCGTCGACGATCAGCACCGCACCGTTGGCGCTGACCACCCGATGCAGATCGGCCAGCGGCGCGAGATCACCGTCCGCGCTGAACACCGAATCGGTGAGCACCAGCGCCCGCTCCTCGGTGCGTTCGGCCAGCAGCCGATCCACCGCGTCGACGTCGCAGTGCGGGGCGATCTCGACCCGGGCCCGGGAAAGGCGGCAGGCGTCGACCAGCGAGGCGTGGCTGCCCGCATCGGACACCACCAGCGATCCGCGCCCGGCCAGTGCCGTGACCACCCCGAGGTTGGCGGCGTATCCGGTGGCGAACACCAACCCCGCCTCCGCACCGACGAATTCGGCCAGTTCGGCCTCGAATTCCTCGTGCGCGGTCGTCGTCCCGGTCACCAGCCGCGAACCGGTCGACCCGGTTCCCCAGGTGCGCACGGCATCGACCGCGGCGGCGATCACCTCGGGATGCCGGGACAGCCCCAGATAGTCGTTGGAGGCCAGATCGATCGCCGCGGACCGCGGCTGGCGCGCTCGCAGTTCCCGCCGCAGTCCAGCGCTCACCCGCGCGGTGGCCCGCTCGTCCAACCAGCTCAACGGATCGCTACTCACAGGAGAGAAGCATACTTGAACGGCGTTCAGGAGCAAGGCCGGGTATGCCCCGGCGCGAACACACTCAGCTCGCGGCCGCGGCGACGACGCCCGCGGTGATGCGCGCGATATCGTCCGGACTGCTGATGAACGGCGGCATCGTGTAGACGAGGTTGCGGAAGGGCCGCAGCCAGACCCCGGCGTCCACGGCGGCGTGCGTGGCCTTGCGCATATCGACCGGATGATCGAGTTCCACGACGCCGATCGCGCCCTGCACCCGCACCTCCACCACGCCCGGAACTTCTTGCGCCGCAGCCAATCCGGCGGTCAGCCGGGCCTCGATCCCGGCGACCTCGCCGTACCAGTCGCGCGAGAGCAGCAGTTCGATCGAGGCGACCGCGACCGCGCAGGCCAGCGGGTTGCCCATGAAGGTCGGCCCATGCATGAGCCCGCCGTGCCCGGCGCTGATCGTCTCGGCGATCCGCGACGTGCACAGGGTCGCGGCCAGCGTCAGATATCCGCCCGTGAGGGCCTTGCCGACGCACATCACGTCGGGTCGCACGCCGACCCGGTCCGCGGCGAAGAATGTGCCGGTGCGGCCGAAACCGGTGGCGATCTCGTCGAACACCAGCAGGATGCCGTGTTCGTCGCAGAGGCGGCGCAGGTCGTTCAGATAGTCCGGGTGATGAAAACGCATACCGCCCGCGCCCTGCACGATCGGTTCCACGATCACCGCGGCGGTCTCGTCCGCGTGTTCGGCCAGCAGACGTTCCAGTTCGCGGACGTACTCCGGCTCGTATTCCTTCGGCGGGACGGGAGCGAAGATCTGCTCGCTGAGCACATCGGTCCACAGCGAATGCATGCCGCCCTCGGGATCGCACACGCTCATCGGGGTGAAGGTGTCGCCGTGATAGCCGCCGCGCCAGGTGAACAGCCGCCGCTTGCCCGGCTTGCCCAGCGCCCGCCAGTACTGCAGGCACATCTTTGCGGCCACCTCGACCGACACCGAACCCGAGTCGCACAGGAAGACCTTGTCCAGCCCGTCCGGGGTGTGCTCGACGAGCAACTGGCACAGTCGTGCCGCGGGTTCGTGGGTCAGACCGCCGAACATGACGTGACTCATCCGCTGCGCCTGCTCGGTCAGCGCCGCGTCCAGCACCGGATGCCGGTAACCGTGCACCGCCGCCCACCAGGAGCTCATTCCGTCGACCAGCTCGCGGCCGTCGGCCAGGGTGAGCTTGGTTCCGGCGGCGGAGGCGACGACCAGTGGTTCGGTCGGAGCCGGGAAACCGCCGTAGGGATGCCAGACGTGTGCGGCGTCCAGCGCGGTGATCTCGTCGGGGGTCAATGCCACGGCAATCCTTCACGAAGGCTTCCTTGAACGTCGTTCAAGTTACCATCGGCGACCCGCTCCCCCGCATCTGCATGCGAAAACCGGTTCACACACGAGGGCTGCAGAGCTATCGTTTGACGGAGTCAAAGAATATCCTGACCGAGTCAAGGACCAGCGAACCGGAAGCGGAGCCTCATGAACACCGTCAGCACGAGTGCCGAAGTCGCCGCCGAGCACATCGATGCCGTCCGCGAATTCAATCGCCGCTACACCCGATTGATCGGCGTCCTGCACGAACACCTCGTCGATACCGACTACTCGCTGACCGAGGCGCGAATCCTGTTCGAACTGGCCCACTCCGAAACCGCGGACGTGGTCGAACTGCGCCGGAGCCTGGACCTGGATCCCGGTTATCTGAGCCGCATCCTGGCCCGCTTCGCACAGGACGGACTCGCCGAACGGCGACGCAGCGAGCAGGACGCGCGACGCCAGCAGGTGCAGCTCACCGACCGGGGCCGCGCGGTCTTCGCCGACCTGAACGAACGCTCCAGCCGCGGCGTCGCCGACCTGCTCGCCGAGCGTCCCGCCGCCGACCACACCCGCCTGGTCGAGGCCATGCACACCATCGAGGCGATTCTGGACGGGCACGAGGCACCGGTGCGCATCCGCGAACCCCGCCCCGGGGACTACGGCTGGGTGATCGCCAGAAACGCCGCCCTCTACGCCGCCGAATACGGCTGGGACGGCAGCTACGAAACCCTCGTCGCGCGGATCGTGACCGGCTTCCTGGAATCACACGACCCGCACACCGAGCACGCCTGGATCGCCGAATCCGGCGGCGAACGGCTCGGCGCGGTGTTCTGCATGCACGAGGACGACGACACCGCCCGGCTGCGGCTGCTGCTGGTGGAACCGTCCGCACGCGGCCGAGGCGTGGGCACCGCACTGGTCCGGCACTGCGTCGAATTCGCCACCGCCGCCGGATACCGCGAGATGGTGCTGTGGACCAACGACGTGCTGACCTCGGCCCGGCACATCTATCAGCGGGCCGGATTCGAACTCGCCGAGTCCGAACCGCACCACAGCTTCGGCAAGGATCTGCTCGGGCAGACCTGGCGGCGCGCACTGCGCTGACCACCGCGCGGCACGATTGCGCCACCGCCCGAGATGCGTGCAATGCCACATCTCGCGGCCCACCCGCACCGGGTACCCAGCGACGCCCATTACTGTCGAAGGCATGGTTGCACCCGACGCACTCGGTGAGGTCGCGCCGCTCGGCGTCTGGCCGGGCACCGCGTACCCGTTGGGAGCCACCTACGACGGAGCCGGAACCAACTTCTCCCTCTTCTCCGAAGTCGCCGAGCGGGTGGAATTGTGCCTGATCGGACGGGACGGCGCGGAGGTCCGCATCCCGCTCGAGGAAGTCGACGGCTACGTCTGGCACGCGTACGTGCCCACGATCGGCCCCGGACAACGCTACGGCTTCCGGGTGCACGGTCCGTTCGAACCCGAGCGCGGGCTGCGCTGCGATCCGAGCAAACTGTTGCTGGACCCGTACGGCAAGGCGTTCACGGGCGAGTTCGGCAACGATCCGTCGCTGTACACGCCGGGCCGGGATTCCCTGGGGCACACCATGACCGGCGTGGTGATCAACCCGTACTTCGACTGGGCCGACGACCGCGCGCCGCGGCGGCCCTACCACGAGACGGTCATCTACGAAGCGCACGTCAAGGGGATGACGATGACGCATCCGCAGGTGCCGCCCGAACTGCGCGGAACCTATGCCGGGATGGCGCATCCGGCGATCGTCGAACATCTCGTCGGACTGGGCGTCACCGCGGTCGAGCTGATGCCGGTGCACCAGTTCGTGCACGACCGCCTACTGCTGGACAAAGGGCTGCGAAACTACTGGGGGTACAACAGTTTCGGCTATCTGGCCCCGCATCACGAATACGCCGCAGATCCGCGCGCCGGGGCCGCGGTCACCGAATTCAAGGCCATGGTGCGGGCATTGCACGCCGGGGGGATCGAAGTGATTCTCGACGTGGTCTACAACCACACCGGTGAAGGCAATCACCTGGGACCCACCCTGTGCCTGCGCGGCATCGACAACGCCGCGTACTACCGTCTGGCACAGGATGATCCGCAGCACTACGTCGACTACACCGGCACCGGCAACAGCCTCAACGTGCGTCATCCGCACACCCTGCAGCTGATCATGGATTCGCTGCGCTACTGGGTGCTGGAGATGCACGTGGACGGATTCCGCTTCGACCTGGCCGCCACCCTGGCCCGCGAACTGCACGACGTGGACCGGCTGTCCACCTTCTTCGATCTGGTGCAGCAGGATCCGGTGGTCAGTCAGGTCAAACTCATCGCCGAACCCTGGGACGTCGGCGAGGGCGGCTATCAGGTCGGCAACTTCCCGAGTCTGTGGACCGAATGGAACGGCAAATACCGTGACACCGTGCGGGATTACTGGCGCGGTGAACCGGCGACGCTGGGCGAGTTCGCCTCTCGGCTGACCGGCTCGTCGGATCTGTACGAGGCCACCGGCCGCCGCCCCGGGGCCAGCATCAACTTCGTCACCGCGCACGACGGGTTCACGCTCCGGGATCTGGTGTCGTACAACGACAAACACAATCAGGACAACGGCGAGGACAATCGCGACGGCGAGAACTACAACCGATCCTGGAACTGCGGTGTGGAGGGGCCGACCGACGACCCCGGAGTCCTGGCGCTGCGAGATCGCCAGACGCGCAACATGATCGCCACCCTCGCACTCTCACAGGGCACCCCGATGCTGCTGCACGGCGACGAGATGGGCCGCACCCAGCTCGGCAACAACAACGCCTACTGCCAGGACTCCCCGCTGTCCTGGGTGGATTGGTCTCTGGCGCAGAAGAACTCGGATCTACTGCGGTTCACCCGCGCCGCCCTGGCACTGCGTACCGAGCATCCGGTGTTCCGTCGCCGCCGCTTCTTCGACGGCCGCCCCGGCGCGGACGACGACCGCGACGGTCGCCTGGACGCCCCCGACATCGCCTGGCTCACCCCCTCCGGAGCCGAGATGACCGCCGCGGACTGGGATTCCGGATTCGGCCGCTCGCTGGCGGTCTTCCTGAACGGCTCGCGGATCAACGAGCCGGGACCGCGCGGCGAGCGCATCCGGGACGATTCGTTCCTGCTGTGTTTCAACGCTCACGACTCCCCCATCGAGTTCACCCTGCCGGGACCGGATTTCGGCACCCGGTGGTCGGTGGCCCTGGACTGTTCGACCCCCACCGGACACGCACCGATCGACTTCGACACGCCGGCCGTGGTCGAGGTGCCGGACCGTTGTCTGCTGGTATTGCGCCGGACCGACCGGCACGATGCGCGGGAGCCGACGTGGGCGAGGATGTAGGGCCGCACGCACGCCATGATGAGATCAAGACAGAGATGACAGAATTCGCTTCCACCGAGTCCCACACCACACCGGTGCTCCGGCAGACGAACGTCCGCAGCACCTATCGGTTGCAACTGCGACCGGACGCGTTGACCTTCGCCGATGCCCGTGCGATCGCGGAATACCTGCAGCAACTGGGCATCTCGCATCTGTATCTGTCCCCGGTCATGAGTGCGATGCGCGGTTCCGCGCACGGCTACGACGTCACCGATCCGACGACGGTGTCCGCCGCACTGGGCGGCCCGTCCGGGCTCAAGGCGCTGTCGGACGAGTTGCGCAGTCGCGGAATGGGTTTGATCGTCGATCTGGTGCCGAACCACGTCGGGGTGAGCGATCCCCGGCAGAACCCGTGGTGGTGGGACGTGCTGTGCCACGGCCGCAAATCCCAGTTCGCCCACTTCTTCGACATCGACTGGTCTCCGAGCAACGGCGCGGGCGGGCGCCTGGCGCTGCCGATGCTGCAGAACGAGAACGATCCGGCCGCGCTGACCGTCGATCGCAGCGGCCCGGAACCGATGCTGGCACTGCACGATCTGCGCTTCCCGATCGCCCCGGGCACCGACGGGGAGAACGCGCTGCGGATCCACGACAAGCAGCACTACCGCCTGGTCAGCTGGAAGGCCGGGATCTGCACCTACCGCCGGTTCTTCTCGGTGTCGAGCCTGGCGGCGATCCGGCAGGAGGATCCGGCGGTCTTCGAGATCACCCATCGCGAACTGTCCGCCTGGTGTGAACACGATGTGATCGACGGTGTGCGCGTGGATCATCCGGACGGCCTGGCCCATCCTGCGGCTTATCTGGCCCGCCTGCGGCGGCTGATCGGCCCGCATCGGCTGCTGCTGGTGGAGAAGGTGCTCTCCAATCGCGAGCCGCTGGACGCGATGCTGCCCATCGACGGCACCACCGGCTACGACGCGCTGGCGGATCTGGGCGGGGTGCTGATCGATGCGGACGGCGAGAAGGCTCTCACCGAGCTGTCGCGCAAGTACTGCGGGCACGGCAGCAACGGCGCGTGGATCGGCAACAACGAACACCGCATCAAACGCGCCGTGGCCGAGACGATGCTGGTGCCCGAGATCCGCAGGCTCGTCGCCGCGATCAAGTGCGACGCGGGAGTCAGCGGCATCGACACCGTGCCGATCAGCGATATGGCGCTGACCAACGCCACCATCGAGGTGCTCTCGTTCATGCCGGTGTACCGCACCGACTACGCACCGCTGGCGGGCATGATCACCGCGGTGGTCCAGAAGGTGTGCAAACGCAACAGCGAGCTGACCGCACCACTGTCGGTGCTGGTCACCGCGCTGGCGGCGAACGGCGAGGCGGCCGTGCGGCTGCATCAGGTGTGCGGGGCGGTGACCGCCAAGGCGGTCGAGGACACCATGTACTACCAGGGCGCGCGACTGGTCTCGCTGCAGGAGGTGGGCGGCAATCCGGCCCGGTTCGGCCGGTCGGTGCTGGAGTTCCATCTCGCCAATTCCGAACGCGCCCAACGCTGGCCCGCCACGATGACGACGCTGAGCACGCACGACACCAAACGCGGCGAGGACGTGCGCGCCCGGATCGGGGTGCTGTCCCAGGCCGCGGAACTGTGGGCCGAATCGGTGCCCCGCTGGTTCGAGAACACTCCGCCGCCGGACGAGGCGACGGCGCTGTTCCTGCTGCAGAACATGTTCGGCATGTGGCCCAACGACGGGCGGCCCGCCGCGACGGTCGCAGGCCTGCGCGAGCGGCTACATCTGTTCGCGGAGAAGTCTGCTCGCGAGGCGGGCACCAAAACCTCCTGGGAGGAACCGGATCTCGAGTTCGAGTCCGCGCTGCACCAGTGGATCGACGCGGTGATCGACGGCCAGGTCGGCGGCGGACTGTCGGAGACGGTGATCAAGCTCGCGCCGCACGCGTGGTCGGATGCGTTGTCGCAGAAGCTGCTTCAGCTCTGCGGCCCCGGCATCCCGGACATCTACCAGGGTTGTGAACTCTGGGAGGATTCACTGGTCGATCCGGACAACCGTCGCCCGGTCGATTTCGGCCATCGTCTGTCGATGCTGCAATCGCTCACCGGCACACCGGAATTGGATTCCAGCGGCGCGGCCAAGATGTGGATCGTGGCCTACGCGCTGTGGCTCCGGCGCGAACGTCCCGAATGTTTCGCCGGCGGGGCGTACACGCCGCTGTTCGCCGCGGGCGACCGCGCCGGACATCTGATCGCCTACGCCCGCGGCCGGGTCGACGAGCCGCCGCAGGTGATCGCGGCCGCCACCCGCCACAGCGTCCGGTTGAACGAAACCGGCTGGGGCGATGCGGCATTGGACCTACCGCCGGGCACCTGGACCGATCGCCTCACCGGGCACACCTTCACCACTCGCGTTCGCCTGGAGAAGCTGTTCACCCGGCTACCGGTAGCGCTGCTGGTGCGCTGAGGACGTCGCGCCCGGCGGCGATCAGGCCGGGATCTCCTCCGGGGCGGGCGAATCCGTGGTCTCCACGTGACTCGTGGCCTCCACGGGGATGCGGTCACCGCACTCCTGCGCCCAGCGCTGCACGTTCGGCGGGTTGTATTCCGTATGCGGTTTCGCGCAGGAAGCCAGGTACACCCGCTTGTCCTCGGGCGCGGCGAGCCGACGCCAGGCGTCCCGGTAGAACCGCGGATTGCGCGGATGGAACAGCAGTCCGATCAGGTTCGTGAACCGGTAGCCCAGGGTGAGATTGTCGCTCGGGCGCACCGCCCCGGTGGCGGTGTCGCCGCGCTCGAAGATCTTGGCCAGCAGGTCGTCGTCGAATTCCAGACCCTGTTCGCGCGCCTCGCGCACCATCCACTGCAACGTCCGGTCCGAGAGCCGGCTGTCGGGCATTCCGCCGCCGATATCGGTGTGGCAGCCCTCGAACCACACCTGCTTGACCCGATCGGGCCGCTGCTGGGTGACCCCGGCCTCGTCGGTGACCTCCCACAGGCAGGGCTCGTAGATGCGTCGCCGCTCGTCGACGGCCAGTGCCTGACGCGCGGTGTGCACGCCCGGCGACAGCCGCAGATCGTGGAACCGATAGCGCCACGAGGTGATTCCGGGAACGCCCATCGCGCCGACGGTGTCGAAGACGCCGACGAACTTGACCGGCACCGGACTCTGGCAGTAGCGGGTGCGGAATTCGGCCCACTCGGGCGGATCCGCATCGTCCGGATGTTCCTTGCGCTGCCGGAAGATCCGCATCGCCTCCGGATACCGGCCGTCGATCATCGCCTCGGCGGTCAGCAGACCGATCCGGTTGATCAGACCGGTGAGACTGCGGGCGATGTAGGCGCCGCGGCTGAATCCGAAGACGAAGATCTCGTCACCGGGCTCCCAGTTCAGCACCAGCTGCCAGTACATGGTGGACAGCCCGGCGTCCAGGCCGAGCCCGAACGCACCGCCGATGTACTTGTCGAGAAGGTACCCGCGCGAGCCGGGCCCGTCGGTGTAGAACACCCGCTGCCCGACCGAACCCCCGGCTTCCGCCGTGGCGTCCAACCGGACCGATTCCGCGATCTTGACGACGTTGGACACCAACGGATTGCTCGCCGATCCCCAGGTGCCGTCACAGCACACAACCAGACGTTTCATAGGTGGATCCTCCCGCCCCACGCATAAGCCTTGCGCGCGTAGCGAACTACCCGAATCGTCCCGGGGATCTCGCGCACACGCACATCATTCCCCCAAAACCCCTCCCGTACACACTGGTTTTCGGCATCGGGCACGCGTATCCGACACGGCCGGACTGCTATCAGATGCCCTTTCGCGCGGACCTCCGACCACCTCCGGCGATTCCTGTCGTACCGGGGGCATAATCTCTACCCGTGTCAGCCTCGGGATTCGTTCACCTCCACAACCACACCGAGTACTCGATGCTCGACGGCGCGGCGAAGATAACGCCCCTGTTCAAGGAGGCCGAGCGGCTCGGAATGACCGCCGTCGGCATGACCGACCACGGCAACATGTTCGGCGCCTCGGAGTTCTACAACTCGGCCAAGAAGCAGGGCATCAAGCCGATCATCGGCATCGAGGCGTACATCGCGCCCGAGTCCCGCTTCAACACCAAACGTGTCCAGTGGGGTGATCCGAGCCAGAAGGGTGACGACGTCTCGGGTTCGGGCGCCTACACCCACATGACGATGGTCGCGGAGAACGCGACCGGTCTGCGCAACCTGTTCAAGCTCTCCTCGCTGGCCTCGATCGAGGGTCAGCTCGGCAAGTGGTCGCGAATGGACGCGGAGATCATCGCCGAGCACGCCGAGGGCATCATCGCCACCACCGGCTGCCCCTCGGGCGAGGTGCAGACCCGGCTGCGCCTGGGACATGAGCGCGAGGCGCTCGAGGCCGCGGCCAAATGGCAGGAGATCTTCGGCAAGGAGAACTTCTTCCTCGAGGTGATGGACCACGGTCTGTCCATCGAGACGCGCGTGCGCCAGGGCCTGCTCGAGGTCGGCCGGAAGCTGGACATTCCCGCGCTGGCCACCAACGACTGCCACTACGTGCACGAGACCGACTCCACCAACCACGAAGCGCTGCTGTGCATTCAGACCGGTAAGACGCTCTCGGACCCGACCCGCTTCAAATTCGACGGCAGCGGCTACTACCTCAAGTCCGCCGACGAGATGCGCGCGATCTGGGACGCCGAGGTGCCCGGCGCCTGCGACAACACGGTGCGGATCGGCGAGCGGGTGCAGTCCTACGACGACGTGTGGACGCACCGCGACCGGATGCCGATCTTCCCGGTTCCCGAGGGGCACGATCAGGCCAGCTGGCTGCGTGAGGAAGTGCGCCGCGGTCTGGATCGCCGCTTTCCGGGTGGCCCGCCGCAGAAGTACATCGATCAGGTCGACTACGAGATCGGCGTCATCCTGGAGATGGGCTTCCCGGCCTACTTCCTGGTCGTCGGCGACCTGATCAACCACGCCCGCGAGGTCGGCATCCGTGTCGGCCCCGGCCGTGGCTCCGCGGCAGGTTCGCTGGTCGCCTTCGCACTGGGCATCACCAATATCGACCCGCTGCCGCACGGTCTGCTGTTCGAGCGGTTCCTGAACCCCGAGCGCGTGTCGATGCCCGATATCGATATCGACTTCGACGATCGCCGCCGCGGTGAGATGGTGCGCTACGCCGCGGAGAAGTGGGGCACCGACCGGGTCGCCCAGGTCATCACCTTCGGCACCATCAAAACCAAGGCCGCGCTGAAGGATTCGGCCCGAGTCCTGCACGGTCAGCCCGGTTTCGCCATCGCCGACCAGATCACCAAGGCGCTGCCGCCGCCGATCATGGCCAAGGACATCTCGGTCTCGGGCATCACCGATCCCGAGCACGAGCGGTACAAGGAAGCCGCCGAGGTCCGCACCCTGATCGAGACCAATCCGGAGATCGCCAAGATCTACCAGACGGCCAAGGGACTCGAGGGCCTGATCCGCAACGCCGGCGTACACGCCTGCGCGGTCATCATGTCCTCCGAGCCGCTCACCGACGCGATCCCGGTGTGGAAGCGCGCGCAGGACGGCGCCATCATCACCGGCTGGGACTACCCCTCCTGTGAGGCCATCGGCCTGCTGAAGATGGACTTCCTGGGCCTGCGCAACCTGACGGTGATCGGTGACGCGCTGGACAACATCAAGGCCAACCGCGGCGTCGACCTGGATATGGACACGCTGCCGCTGGACGATCCGTCCACCTTCGAATTGCTGTCGCGCGGTGACACTCTCGGCGTGTTCCAGCTCGATGGTGGGCCCATGCGAGATCTGCTGCGCCGCATGCAGCCCACCGCGTTCGAGGACATCGTGGCGGTCGGCGCGCTGTACCGCCCCGGCCCGATGGGCATGAACGCGCACAACGACTACGCCGACCGCAAGAACGACCGGCAAGAGGTCAAGCCGATCCATCCGGAGCTCGAGGAGCCGCTGAAGGACATCCTGGGCGAGACCTTCGGCCTGATCGTCTACCAAGAGCAGATCATGCACGTCGCGCAGAAGGTGGCCGGATACTCGCTCGGTCGAGCGGACATTCTGCGCCGCGCGATGGGTAAGAAGAAAGCCGAGGTCCTCGAGGCGGAGTTCGAGGGCTTCGAGAAGGGCATGCTGGAGAACGGATTCTCCAAGGCCTCGATCAAGGCGCTGTGGGACACCATCCTCCCGTTCGCCGGATACGCGTTCAACAAATCGCACGCCGCCGCCTACGGCCTGGTGTCGTACTGGACCGCGTATCTGAAGGCGAACTATCCGGCCGAATACATGGCCGCCCTGCTCACCAGCGTCGGCGACGACAAGGACAAGGCCGCGGTCTACCTGTCCGACTGCCGCCGCCTCGGGATCACGGTGCTGCCGCCGGATGTGAACGAGTCCGAGCACAACTTCGCCTCGGTCGGCGCGGATATCCGGTTCGGACTGGGTGCGGTGCGCAACGTCGGCGCGAACGTGGTGGCCTCGATCATCTCCGCCCGCAAGGAGAAGTCGAAGTACACCGACTTCTCCGATTACCTGAACAAGATCGACACCGTCGCCTGCACCAAGAAGGTCACCGAATCCCTCATCAAGGCAGGCGCTTTCGACTCGCTCGATCATCCCCGCAAGGGTCTGCTGCTGGTGCACTCCGATGCCATCGACGCGGTGATGTCCACCAAGAAGGCCGAGGCGATCGGCCAGTTCGACCTGTTCGGCGGGCTGGACGACGGTGACGAATCGATGGCCTCGGTCTTCGATGTGAAGGTGCCCGACGAGGAGTGGGAGTCCAAGCACAAGCTCGCGCTGGAGCGGGAGATGCTGGGGCTGTACGTGTCCGGGCATCCGCTCAACGGTGTCGAGCACGTCCTCGCGGCACAGGCGGATACGCCGATTCCGTCAATTCTGCAGGGCGATGTCAAGGACGGCGCGCAGGTCACCATCGGCGGCATCCTGGCCTCGGTGAACCGTCGCGTCAACAAGAACGGCCTGCCCTGGGCCTCGGCCCAGCTCGAGGATCTCACCGGTGGGATCGAGGTGCTGTTCTTCCCGCAGTCCTATTCGGTGTACGGCATGGACGTCGTCGACGACGCGGTGGTGCTGGTCAAGGCCCGCGTCTCGGTCCGCGACGACCGCATCTCCCTGATCGCCAACGATCTGGTGGTACCGGATCTGTCCGCGATCGGCGTGGAGAAACCCCTCGCCGTCACCATCCCGACCCGCCTGTGCACCCCGGACAAGGTCAGTGCCCTCAAGCGCGTGCTGTCCAGCCACCCCGGCACCGCCGACGTCCACATCCGCCACATCGGATCCCGGGAGAAGACCACCCTGCTCAAGGTCGCCGACAACCTGCGCGTCTCCCCGTCCTCGGCGCTCATGGGCGACCTGAAGGCACTGCTCGGCCCGGGTTGCCTGGCGAGTTAGCCGATAGATTCAACGACAGAGCCTCCGCATCCGACCGATGGATGCGGAGGCTCTGTCGTTTCGGCGCAGCTGCGTGCGGATGCGCCGGGACGGCTCGATCGGCAGGGGAACCTAGCGCGGCGGGGCGGTGCTTTCGCGGACTACGATGGTGGGCACGACCGGAGGCGGTTCGGGGACGTCGGTGTCGGATTCGAGGAGTTGGAGCAGCAGTTGCATGCTGCGACGGCCGACCTCGTCGAAGTCCTGGCGCATGGTGGTCAGCGGCGGGGTCAGGTAGGCGGCTTCGGGGATGTCGTCGAAGCCGACGACCGAGATGTCTTCCGGGACACGGATGCCGCGTTCAGCGAAGGCGCGCAGCAGGCCCAGGGCCATCTGGTCGTTGGCCGCGAAGACCGCGGTGACCCCGGTCTGCGCGGCCAGCACCACGCCCGCCTCGTAGCCCGAGCGCGCGCTCCAGTCGCCGCCGATCAGCGGTGGGATCTCCGCACCGGCCGCCTCCAGGGCGCGCCGCCAGCCCTCCGCACGGTCGCGCGCCTCGAGCCAACCGGCCGGGCCGGAGACGTGCCAGACCGTGCGATGTCCCAGGTCCAGCAGGTGCTGCACGGCCAGCCGGGTGCCCTCGAACTGGTCCACCGCCGCGGCGGGGAGTCCGGCGTCCTGTCCGGCCTCGACCGCGACCACGACCAGTTGGCGGGGCATCGAGTGCAATGCGGCCGCGGTGGTCTGCTGCGGCGCGATGACGATCACCCCGTCCACTCCCTGATCGGCGAGGGTGTTGACCGCCGCCAGCACACTGGGCCGGTCCACGGTCTCCAGAGTGGCGATGCTGACGCCGTAACCCGCTGCGCGCGCGGCCCTTTCGATACCCAGCATCATCGATGCGGGACCGAAGAGCACGGTGTCGAAGGTGACCACGCCCAGCACCTTGGAACGGCGGCTGACCAGGCCACGGGCCATCGCATTGGGGCGATAGCCCAGCGCTTCGACAGCGGCCAGGACGCGTTCGCGCGTTTCGGCGCGGACCTGCGGGCTGTCGTTCAGCACCCGCGAGACGGTCTGATGTGACACACCGGCCAGTTTGGCCACATCCGTCATCACCGCCGGACGGCCTGCCTTTCCCGGGGGGCGCCCGTTCCGGTCTCTCACATCCCCACCTTCCGTGCCGGACTACCGGCGTCGATCCATGATTCAGGTTAGCGCCCGCGCCTGCCGCACCCACCGGCCGCCCGTGACGAGGCGAATCACCCTGCGCCTCAAGCGATACCGGTGGCGGCACAGCTCGCGTCGTTGCGGAGCCGGATTCCGGACAAGACAATGTTAACGATCACACGGCCGGAATCCGGGGATCCGAACCGCCGAGCTCGAACACGAGCCGGAAGCGACTGCCGCCCAAGACATCCCGTCGCACATCGCGACACACCGGGGTGAAGGTTCAACATCAACAGCGTTTCGTCGAGAAACGCGGCTTCGTTACACGCGGAGAGAAACCTGGAAACCTCACGTCGGACACGACCCGCCACGTAAAATCCGCCGGTACCGGACGCGTACCGCGCCGACAGGAATGCGGCGAGTCAGCGAGCCGGACGGTTCGAGCGAACGACGACGGCCGCGATCCAGCGCGCTGCGGCGACCATGGCCGCGGTAAGGACGGCGACCTGCGGCGACCCGGTAACCAGCACCAATACGAGACCGGCCACCACCCCGAGGGCCAGCGCCTCGAGTTTGTACAGCGGCCACTGCGAGCCGGCGATGTCGACCTTCCGGACACCGCGGGCGACGGTCTGCGGGGGGTTCACCACGGTCATCTTGTCAGGGTACACGGATTACCAAGTTCGGGCCACCGAACTTTTCTTTCCAGATTGCCGGAGGCCGGCGAGGTCATCGCGGGGACCGGCGGTTATCGGGCCGTCTTCCCGGCCGATGCGGGCACGGCAGGCGCACGCGACCCTCCGGCGCGGCCCGGATAGCATGTTCGGGTGTCCCAACCGCTTGATATCGCAGAAAAGCTGACCGGTCCGCTGCCCGAACTGAGCGCGGACGAGATCGACGCGGCCGCCAAGCGAATTTCGGACATTATCGAGCCGACCCCACTACAGCGGATCGAACGGCTCTCGGCGCTGACGGGTGCGGAGGTCTACGTCAAGCGCGAGGACCTCACGGCCGTGCGCTCCTACAAACTCCGCGGGGCGTACAACCTGATCGTGCAGCTCACCGATGCCGAACGAGCGGCCGGGGTGGTGACGGCCAGCGCCGGGAACCACGCCCAGGGCGTCGCGTTCGCCTGCCGCGCGATGGGCATCGCCGGGCGCATCTACGTACCGACCACGACACCGAAGCAGAAACGCGACCGGATCCGGGCGCACGGCGGCGAATTCGTGGAACTGCTCGCCATCGGCGACACGTTCGACGCCGCGGCCGCCGCGGCCGCCGCGGATGTGGCCCGCACGGGCGCGACGATGGTGCCGCCCTTCGACGATCCCCGCACCGCCGCCGGACAGGGCACCATCGCCGCCGAGATCCTCGAACAGCTCGGCCGCGCACCGGATCTGGTGATCATCCCGGTCGGCGGCGGCGGCTGCCTCGCCGGGATCGGCACCTACCTGCGCGCACGCTCCCCCGCCACCGCCATTCTCGCGGTGGAACCGGCGGGAGCCGCCTCCATGACCGCCGCCCTGGTGGCCGGTGGACCGGTGACCCTGCCCGAGGTCGACCCGTTCGTCGACGGTGCGGCGGTGCGGCGGATCGGCGATCTGCCCTACGCCGCGGTCTCCGGATTCGGCGGCCGGGTCATCTCGCACGCCTCGCTGCCCCTGCTGACCGCGACCGAATCCCCCAGGGGCGCAGGCTCTTTCCGCATGATGCTGGTGGACGAGGGCGCGATCTGCACGGCCATGCTGGAGCTGTACCAGAACGAGGGCATCATCGCCGAACCCGCGGGTGCGTTGTCGGTGGCCGGCCTGGCCGAGATCGGCGTCACGCCGGGTTCGACCGTGGTGTGCCTGATTTCGGGCGGTAACAACGACGTCTCGCGCTACGGCGAGGTCATCGAGCGATCGCTCGTACATCAGGGCCTGAAGCACTATTTCCTGGTGGACTTCCCGCAGGAGCCGGGTGCGCTGCGCCGGTTCCTGGACCAGGTCCTGGGCCCGGACGACGACATCACCCTGTTCGAATACGTCAAGCGGAACAACCGGGAGACCGGCGCCGCACTGGTCGGCGTCCAACTCGGTTCCCCCGACGGTCTGCACTCCCTGCTCGAGCGCATGCACGCCTCCCCGCTACAGTGCGAACGCCTCGATCCCGGCTCACCCGCGTACCGCTACCTCACCTAGCCCCGCGCCCGGGAAGAGTCGTGCGCGCACGCTCAGCGCATATCGCGGGGGCTGGCTCCGAAACGGCCGCGGAATGCGGTACTGAATGCGCTGGCGGACCCGAAGCCGAGGTCGGCCGCGAGAGCGCTGATGCTGCGATTGCGGTATGCGGGGTCCTGCAGTCGCACATAGGCGAGTTGCAGGCGTTCTTCCCTGATCAGCTCGCGCGGTGTCGTCCCGGCCCGTTGCAGAGTGAGCTGGATCTGGCGCAGGGACCAGCCCAGAGCGCGCGCGACGGCGGCGCCGGTCAACTCCGGGTCGTGGGCGTGAGTACGGACATGGTGCCGGATCGCGGCTTCCACGTCCTCGAGGTGACCGGATTCGGTGGGATGGTCACCGAGGATGTGCATGCACAGCAGATCGACCAGCCGGCTTGACACGGCATCGAATTGGCGGCGGCCGAGGGAGTCGTGCTCGGTGAACAGCGTGGTGGCCATCTCGGCGACGACTCGTCCGAGCCCGGTGGTGAAATCCAGGATCTGTTCCGGCGCTGCGCGATTCAGCCGATGATCGATCTCGGGCCGCCGGATGGTCATGACCAGCCCCTCGGTGTCGTCCCCCTGGGCGTAGGCGAACGGCTGGTCGACGGTCACCAGACAGCCGATGCCCGGCGGCAGCGGCGCGTGCCGACCGTCCTGCCAGAGCGTCATGCGCCCGGCGGTGGGCAGCAGCAATCGGTAGTCCTCGTCGGAGTCGACGCGTACCTGCCCGGGAGTGCGGTAGTAGGCGACAGCGTCGCATCGCCATCCCACGATCTGGTAGTTGCGCGTCCGCCGCACGGCGGTGCGCCCGTGAAAGTGCTTGCGGGGGAAGGCGTATCCGAAGATCCTGCCCTGGTGGGACTGGAGCGCCGCGGCCCAGTAATCGGTGCGTTCGTGCGGCAGGACCGACTGGGTGGTCACCGACTCGGTGAAATCGGTCCTGTCGGTCATCCGCTCAACTCCTGGTTGTGATGCACATATCGCTGCGCACCACGGCAATTCTCGTGCGCTCAGCGGAAATCGGGGCCCGGTGCAGCAGTCTACGGCGTCTTTCCAGCGCCGCACCTCCGCGACGAAAGCCCGAACATGCGGCCGATGACGAGGACTGAACCAGACGGACGACGAGCAGGCCGAGCGGACGCCCGCCCGCAACGCGGGTCAGGCGGCGCCCAAGGACTCGTTGACGTCCCCGAGCGGCGGAACCGCGCGGGCACCGCGCACGACCAGCGGAAGGATCCAGCTGGAAGCGATCTGGTCCCAGGCGAACCGGCTTCCGTGCAGGCGGTTGTGCACGAACCCGACGGACAGGCCCTGACGCGGCTCGGCCCAGCCGAACGATCCGCCCAGGCCGATGTGACCGAATCCGGCGCGCGATCCGGTGGTCGGCATCGAGTGGTAGCCCAGATGCCACATCATCGGCATGTAGAACAGCGTGCGGTCCAGACGGTAGGTCTCCACCTGACGCAGCGCGCGCACGGTGCGCGCGGACAGGTACCTGCGGCCGCCGATCATGCCGTCACCGAGCGCGCTGTACAGGGTGGCCAGTGCGGACGCGGTGCATACACCGTTGCCCGCACCCATCTCGGTGTCGAGAATCGGCGGCTCCACACCCTCGAGGATGGTCTCCACACCCGGCAGGAACAGTGATCGCGTGGCCGCACCGAGAGTGCCGGGAATTCCGTAGGCGTGGCCGAAGAACATCGCGCCCAGCGGCGCGCGCACCGCCGACAACCGCGAACCGGTCAGTGCCGCAATGGTTGTCGGCGAGCCCTGCGGCGGCCGGCCGAGATGGATACCGTCGATGCCGAGCGGTTCTGCGACCTCGATGCGGAAGAGTTCGGCCATGCTGCGGCCGGTGATCGCGCGGGCCAGCCCGGCCAGCAACCAGCCGAAGGTGAGCGCGTGATACGCCGGGACGCCCAGCAGCCGGTCGGGCGAGGCCGCGGCCAGGCGCTGTTCCATCAGCTCGTGGTCGAGCACGTCGTCGGCCCCGACCGCTATCGAGGGCAGCGAGGAGAGTCCGGCGCGGTGGGTCAGCAAGCGCCGCACCGTGATTCGTTCTTTTCCGGCGACGCCGAAATCCGGCCAGTACTCGGCGACGGGCGCGTCGTAGTCCAGCAGGCCGCGATCGGCGAGCCGGTGCACGACCGTGGCGGCGACTCCCTTGGTGGCGGAGAAGACGATGGCGCCGGTATCGCGTGTCCAATCGGTGCCGGGCGATGCCTGCCCGGTCCAGATGTCCACGAGCGGTTCGCCGTGCCGCATGACCGTGAGACTGCCTCCCGCACCGGGGCGGCCGCCCACGAAGGTCGCGAAGGCGCGCACCAGCGGCGCGAATCCGGCAACCGCAGATCCACGCACCCCTTCGGGCATGGCCGCGAGGCCGGAAGAGAAAGCGTCGTTGCTCACATCTCCACCGTACGGGTGTCCGGTTCGTCCGGCTACGCTGAGTTATGCGATTGTTGCGGGTCCTGGGCCTGATTCTGCTGATCATCGCGGCCGCGGACGGCGCACCGCAGGCTCGTCGGCCCACTCCGGAAGATACCGAAGATCCCGTGGCGGGCGACTGGACCGGGACGCTCGAGATCCCCGGGCAGCCGCTCGCGCTGGGCATCACCCTCGACGACGACAGCGCGACGCTCTCGATTCCGGCCCAGAGCCTGTTCGCACACCCGCTCGCACAGGTGCATGCCTCGCCGGACAAGGTCGCCTTCAGCATTCCCGGGCTGCCCGGCGCGCCCGCCTTCGACGGCCACTACGACGCCGTGCGTTCGGTGATCACCGGGACGTTCACCCAGTCCGGCCACGAGTTGCCGCTGACGCTGCATCGCGGCACCGTCCCGGTGCCGCCGCGTCCGCAGGAACCGGCCCCGCCCTGGCCCTACCGCTCCGCGGACGTGACGTACCGCAGCGGCGAGATCACCATCGCCGGAACGCTCACACTCCCGTCGACACCCGGTCCGCATCCGGCGGTGATCCTGCTCAACGGCAGCGGAAAGAACGACCGGAACGAGGAAGTCTTCGGGCACAAACCTTTTCTGCTGCTGGCCGATACGCTGACCCGGGCCGGATATGCGGTGCTGCGCACCGACAAGCGCGGTGTCGGCGGCACGAGCGGTGTGTTGGCCGACGCCGACTACAACGATCTGGCCGGGGACGTCGTCGCGGGAGTGGATTTCCTGCGTTCGCAGCGAGACATCGACCCCGAACTCATCGGATTGCTCGGGCACAGCGAGGGCGGCTACCTCGCGCCGCTGGTCGCCGCAGAGCCCCAGAACCGGATCGCATTCGTGATCACCATGGCCGGTCCGGCGGCCTCCGGTAAGGAGGTTCTGCTCGCGCAGAATCGCGCGTTGCTCGCCGTCCGCAACGCATCCGCGGACGAGGTCGCCGCGCAGATCGGCTTCGTGGACACCCTCACCACACTCCTGCTCGACGGCGATCCGGACCAGGCCCGGCAGTACGTCATCGAACACAACGCCGCCCTCCCGCCGGAGCAGCGCCAGCCCGAATCCGCCGTCGAACGGATCGTCAACGCGAACTTCGCCTCGTTCGTGGGCTGCGACCCGGCTTCGGCTCTGCAAGCCCTGCGCATGCCCGTGCTGGCGTTCTACGGTTCGAAGGATCTGCAGGTTCCGGTCGATCAGAACGCGCCGTTGGCCCGGACTGTCCTGGCCGCCGACCCCGATGCCGACGTGCACGTCTTCGACGGCCTCAACCACCTCATGCAGCCCGCGAGCACGGGCAGTCCGAACGAATACGGGCAGAGCGAGATCACCATCGCGCCGGAGGTTCTGGCATACGTCACCGATTGGCTCGGCCGTCGCGTCCCACCGGTGATCACAGGCCGGTAGCGGGCCCGTCGTTCATCTCGGGATCACTGTCCGGTGGGTACACCAGCCAGGAGTGCGAACGAGTGCGCGGGAAGCATTGTGTGCGAATCGGTTTGCTGTACGGGATCCCAGACCAGTAGCGGGTCGCCGGTGATCGGCAGCTGCACCGGACGCTGGGACAGATTGCAGACGAGGTGGATACCGTTGCGGTGCACGATGAGCCAGCGTTCGGTCTCGTCGTACTCGACGGTGAGGCGGTCCAGCCGGGGGTCGGCGAGGCCCGGCTGGGTGCGGCGCAGGGTCAGTAGTGCGCGGTAGCAGTTCAGCAGGCGGGTGTGGGTGGGTTTCTCCGGCTCGGACCAGTCCAGTTTCGAGCGATGGAACGTGGCCGGGTCCTGCGGATCGGGGATATCCGCGGCAGGCCAGCCGTGATCGGCGAACTCCGCGACACGACCTTCGGCGACCGCGGCGGCCAGCTCCGGCTCGGGGTGAGAAGTGAAGTACTGGAAGGGGGTTCGCGCGCCCCACTCCTCCCCCATGAACAGCATCGGCGTATACGGCGAGGTCAGGATCAGGGCCGCCTTCACCGCGAGCTGACCGTCTGTGAGATAGGCCGACGGGCGATCACCGAGGGCTCGATTGCCGATCTGGTCGTGGGTGCAGGTGTACCCCAGCAGGGCGCTGCCCGGTACGGTCCGCGTGTCCAATGGTCGGCCGTGGACCCTGCCACGGAAGCTGGAATATGTTGCGGCGTGGAAGAATCCGTTCCGCAGGGTATTCGCCAGACAACGCATCGAGCCGAAATCTGCGTAATATCCCTGCCTTTCACCCGATACCGCGGCGTGCACGGCGTGGTGCAGATCGTCGTTCCACTGGCCGTGCAGACCGAAACCGCCTGCCGCACGCGGGGTTATCAGGCGCGGATCGTTCAGATCACTCTCCGCGATCAGAGTCAGCGGGCGGCCGAGCCGGGCGGACAACGCGGCGGTCTCGGTGGCCAACTCCTCCAGCAGCCCGATCGCGCGATGGTCCACCAGGGCGTGCACCGCATCCAATCGCAGTGCGTCGATGTGGAATTCATCGAACCAGCGCAGCGCGTTACCGATGATGTAGCGGCGCACCTCGTCCGAATCGGGCCCGTCCAGATTCAGGCGCTGTCCCCATGTGTTCGATTCCGCACCGAGGTACGGCCCGAACCTCGGCAGATAGTTGCCCGATGGACCGAGATGGTTGTAGACGACGTCCAGCGCAACCGCCAAACCCCTTCCGTGGCAGGCGTTCACGAATCGTTGCAGGCCGTCGGGGCCACCATACGGTTCGTGCACCGCGTACCACAGCACACCGTCGTATCCCCAGTTCCACACCCCGTTGAAGGCGTTCACCGGCATCAACTCGACAGTGGTCACCCCCAGCTCCACCAGATGCCCCAGCCGCTCGACCGCTGCGTCGAACGTCCCCTCCGGCGTGAACGTCCCGACATGCAGCTCGTAGAACACCGAACCCGCCAATTGCCTCCCAGTCCAACCCGAATCGGTCCACCCCACCGGATCCGGCGCATACCGAGCCGACCGACCGTGCACCCCGTCCGGCTGCCGCGGCGATCGCGGATCCGGCAACACCACCGAATCGTCGTCGAGCAGAAACCCATACCGCGCCCCCACCCCGGCATCAACGTCCCCCGACCACCACCCACCCGCATCAACCCGCATCGGATGAACCACCCCGTCCACCTCGACCCGCACCCGCCCCGCCCCCGGCGCCCACGCCTCGAACCGACTCACACCCGCACCTCTCCCATTGCTTCGCCAGGCCGGACGCGCGCTCGACCGCGTATGCGGAGCCGCTCATCGTCGGACAACCGCCGCACCGTGACCTGCGAGCGTCGCAGGCCGTCCAGGTCGAGTGCGTGCACACTCTCCTCGCGGGGCGTCACGCTGCGCATCTCGGCGAGCTGTCCGCGCCGCAGCTCCAGGACGTCCGGGCTGGTCAGGTCGTCGATGCGGATCTCCACCAGCCTCACGGTACCGAGGGCCGGATGCGGATCCGGCAGCCATCCGCCGCAAGATCGCAACTCACGACGGTGGGTGGTGGCAGAGTCGAGGTATGGGTATCTACAGCGAACGGGTGCTGCCGCGGATCGTCGATGTGGCGTGTGGGCGGGCGCAGCACGATGGGCTTCGTCGGCGGACGGTGGCGGGGCTGCGTGGGCGGGTCGTGGAGATCGGGTTCGGGTCCGGGCGCAATGTGCCGTTCTATCCCGAGGCGGTGGAATCGGTGAGCGCGGTGGAACCGGCCGATCTGGGGTGGCGCCTGGCGAAGGAGCGGCTGGCCGCGGCGACGGTGCCGGTGCAGCGGGCCGGGCTGGACGGGCAGTCGCTGCCGTTCGCGGACAACAGTTTCGACACGGCGCTGTCGACGTGGACCATGTGCACGATTCCGGATGTCGATGCGGCACTTCAGGAATTGCGCCGGGTGCTGGTGCCGGGCGGGACGCTGCACTTCGTGGAGCACGGACTCGCGCCGGACGCCCCGGTACAGACCTGGCAGCATCGCCTGGATCCGGTGCAGCGCACGCTGTTCGGGGGATGTCATCTGGACCGTGATATCCGCGGCACGCTCGAACGCGCCGGATTCGAGATCCAGGACATCGACTGCTTCTACGAACAGCCGGGGCCGAAATTCCTTGCCGCACTGAGCCTCGGGGTCGCCGCGTCGGCATGACCACACACCGTCACGGCGCTGCGACACCGCCGCTCACCGCGACGTACTCCTGTGCCGGTCGGCCGGTGCTGCCGTATCGCAACTGCATGCGCAGTGCGCCGATCCCCACCAACGTGGCCAGATAGCGTTGCGCGGTCGCGCGGGAGACACCGGTCGCGGCCGAGACCTCCGCCGCGGACAGCGCCTCCGGCGAATCCCGCACGGCTCGCAACACCAGATCCTTCGTCGGAGAGCCTGAAACGGCGGCCGATCCGGACGAGTTCGCGCCGGACGGGCCCGCGGGCCGCAACGCCTCGAGGGCCGCATCGATGTCCCGTGGCGTGACCACGGGCACCGACAGCAGTTTGCGGTACCGCGCGTATCCGGCCAGGCGCGAAGCCAGCGCGGCATGATCGAACGGTTTCACCAGATAGGCCAGAGCGCCCGCGGACAACGCCGCACGAACGGTGTCGGATTCGGTAGCCGCGGTGAGCATCATTGCGTCACAGGAGATCTCCCGCACCAGATCTACCCCGGAACCGTCGGGTAGATACACATCGACCAGCGTCAGATCGTAGTGCGCCGCCGCGATCGCGGACCGGGCCTCCGCCAGGCTGTGCACCGTGGCCCCGACCGTGAAACCCGGTAGCGCCGAGACGATTCCGGCATGCAGATTCGCCACCCGGAAATCGTCGTCGACGACCAGGACCCGCAGTTCGGTACTCATGCCGTGCCTGTCTCCTCCAGTACCCCGGGCAACCGGGCGATGAATTCCGCTCCGCGCAGCGCACTGTCGGCGCCGCCCGGACTGGCCAGCACCAGATCCCCGCCGAGCGCCCGCGCCACCTGCCGCGACAGCGCCAGCCCCACACCGCGCCCGCCGGGCGCCCCGTTGTCCTGACGCGTCGAAACCCCTTCGGTGAAAATCGAATCCACCAGTTCGGCGGGAACACCCGCCCCGCTGTCCGCGACGGTGATGTGCAGGGTCGAGCCCTCCTGCACGAGTTCGACCTCCACCTGCCCGGACAGTGCCGTAGCGGTCGGCGCAGCAGCGGAACCGGGGCTGTTCTCCCGAATCGGCTGCACCCGTTCGCCGTCGGCGCGATCGCTCACCCGCGCCGCCTCGATGGCATTATCGAGCAGATTGCCCAGAATCGTCGTGACATCCACGGGCACAGCGAGATTCGCATCGACCCAGGTATTGGGCCCCAGCCGCAGTTCCACCCCGCTCTCGCGGGCGTGGGCGGCCTTGGCGGCCAGGAATGCCTGCAGATACGGGTCACGCAGGGAGTCCATACCCGCGAGCGCCGCACCGAGCGGTCCCGAGCCGAGCAGCTCCTCGATGTACTGCGCGGCTTCCTCAGGGCGGCCACCGTGCAGCAGCCCGTTGAGCAGGTGCAGGCGGTTGGCGAACTCGTGCCGCTGGGCTCGCAGCACCGTACTCATGGACTGCACCGCATCGAGTTGGCGGGTCAGCGATTCGACATCGGTGCGGTCGCGCACGCTCAACACCGCGCCCAGCGCACGCCCCTCACGACTGACGGTGCGCGCGGTGACGACGAGCAGCCGATCCCCGACCGCCGCGGGCACCGGACGCGCCCGAGCCGCCCGGAACACCGCGACGACCCGCGGCGTCAGCCCGATCTCGTCGACGCTCACTCCCGGCGCGCCGTCGATGCCGAGCAGCCGCCGCGCCTCGTCGTTGACAACCGTTGTGCGCCACTGGGTATCGACCGCGACCACCCCTTCGCCGATACCGTGCAGCACCGCCGCCTGCTCACGCACCAGCTCCGCGAGTTCCGGCGGCTGCAGGCCCAGGGTGAGCTCGTGCCAGCGCCGGGCCAGCAGCAGCGATCCGATGACGCCCGCGAACAGCGCGACCCCGGCGAGCAGACCCGCGCGCTGCAGATCCCGCAGCAGCTGATCGTGCACGGCCGCGGTGGAGATGCCGACGCTCACCTCACCCACGACCTTGGTCGCATCGGGTTGCAGCACAGGCACTTTCGCCCGCACCGACTCCCCGAGCGTGCCGCGCTCCCGGATCACCACCTCCGCCCCGCGCAATGCCGCCGAAGGATCGGTACTCACCATCTCGCCCAGCCGGTCGCGGGTGGGATGCGCCAACCGGATCCCCGTGTCATCGGTGACGACCACATACAGCGCACCGGTCCGCGTCCTGGTGTCCTCCGCGATCCGCTCGAGCCGTCCCGCGGCCAGCTCGCCATCGGATACCGGCCCGCGCGGCGCGGCAGCCGACGAGTAACCGTTCACCTCGTCCCGAACCACCGGATCCGCCGCCACGGTACGCGCGATCGCCAGCGCACGCTGCCCGTACTCCCCGGACAACCGCTGCTCACTCACATACGCGAACACGGCGAACGCGATACCGAGCGTCAGCGCGACGAGCACTACTTGCAGTAACACGATCTGCGTCCGCAACCGCACGCCGCGGCCGAACACGAACATCGCCCACGTTCTATCACCTCGAGCAAAACGAGCACAAGCGGCGAAGCAGCGGCCCGGACACCCTGAGCAGAACGAGCAGAATGCGGATATTGCAGGTTAGGCGGATTGTGCGCACAACGGGGCAGATGTGACCCGGCGCACTTTATGGTCGGTCGGCGGTCGCACGTGAGGTGCGGCGAGAGTGTTTCAGGAGTAGGCCATGACCAACCCTGTCATCGAGTTCCGGGGCGCGACCAAGCGCTTTCCCGGGACCGGCGGTGGTATCCACACGGCGGTGCGAAATCTGCACTTCACCGTGGACCCGGGCGAATTCGTCGCCGTTGTCGGACCGACCGGCTGCGGTAAGTCGACCACGCTGTCGCTGGTGTCCGGGCTCGAGCGCACCTCGACGGGACGAACCCTGGTGCGCGGCAAGGACGTCGACGGAATTCCCGAGGGCATCGGGTACATGTTCCAGCAGGATGCGGTGCTGCCGTGGCGCACGGTCCTGGACAACGTCGCGTTCGGGCCGCGACTGCGGGGCACGTCGAAATCGCGGGCCCGGGAACAGGCTTCGCAATGGGTCCGCACGGTCGGGCTGGCCGGATTCGAGAAGTACTACCCGCATCAGCTCTCCGGCGGTATGCGCAAACGAGTCGCACTGGCCCAGACCCTGGTGAACGATCCCGAGATCATCCTCATGGACGAGCCGTTCAGCGCCCTGGACGTGCAGACCCGCCAGCTCATGCAGGACGAGTTGCTGCGCGTGTGGTCCGGCACCGGCGCCGCGGTGATATTCGTGACCCACGATCTGGAGGAGGCCATCGCCTTGGCCGACCGGGTGGTGGTGATGACCGCGAGCCCCGCGACGGTCTGCGGCGATTACCGGGTCGACCTGGCACGTCCGCGCAATGTCGAGGAGGTCCGGCTGACCGACGAATTCCGCACGCTGTATTCCGAGATCTGGGGCACGCTGCGCGATCAGGTCGAGGCCGCCCGCACGAAGGGAGCCGACCGTGTCGCTTGAGATCACCGCAACCGACTCGCCGACAGGTGAATTCGAGGCCGAGTCCGAGGAGCAGATCCTGGCCGCGGCCCGTCGCCGCGCCCTGCGGTCGCGCCTGCGCACCTGGGGCCTGCGCATCGCGATCATCGTGCTGTGGCTGGGCGCGTGGCAGCTGACCGCCACGCTGTGGATCGACCCGTTCTTCTACTCCAAACCGTCGCTGATCTGGGACCGGCTGGTCGAATGGTTCAGCAGCGGAACACAGTTCGGCTCGATCTGGCTGCAGATCCTCACCACCGTCCAGGAGGCCGTGGTCGGCTTCGTGATCGGCGCGGTCGCCGGTGTGGTGCTGGGTGTGCTGCTGGGCCGCAGCCGGTACTGGGCCGAGGTCGCCTCGCCGTTCATCAAGGCGCTCAACGCCGTTCCGCGCATCGTGCTGGCCTCGCTGTTCATCATCTGGTTCGGGCTGGGGCTGGAGTCCAAGGTCGCCACGGTCGTCGTGCTGACCTTCTTCGCGGTGTTCTTCAACGCCTTCACCGGCGCCCGCGAGGTGGACGGCAATGTCATCGACAACGCCCGCATCCTGGGCGCGAGCCGCTGGCAGGTGCTGTCGCAGATCGTGCTGCCCAGCGCGACCACCTGGATTCTGTCCAGCCTGCACACCGCGTTCGGATTCGCGCTGATCGGCGCGGTGGTCGGCGAGTACGCGGGCGCGAGCAAGGGTCTGGGTCTGTTGATCTCCAACGCGCAGAACACCTTCGACTCCGCGGGCATCTACGCGGGCATGATCATCATCACCGTGGTGGCGCTGGTGGCCGAGTGGGCGATCGGATTCGCCGAGGGCCGATTGCTGAAATGGCGTCCGTCGCAGGCGCAGTCGGCGCGCGAGGTGTGAGAGATGAGATATCGCAAGCACATCGCGGTGGCGATGCTCGCCGTCTGCTCCCTGCTGCTGGTGACCGGATGCCGTGATTCACGGGTCATCCCCACCAAGAACGGCCGGCCGCAGATCACCATCATGATCGGCGGCATCGACAAGGTGATCTACCTGCCCGCGATGCTGGCCCAGCGGCTGAACTACTTCGCGGACAACGACATCGACGTGCGACTGCTGGACCAGCAGTCCGGCGCGACCGCGGAGACCACGCTGCTGACCGGGGACGTGCAGGCGGTGGTCGGCTTCTACGACCACACCATCGACCTGCAGTCCAAGGATCAGTGCCTGCGCACGGTGGCCCAACTCTCCGACGTGCCGGGCGAGGTCGAGCTGGTCGCCAAGGCACAGAGCGGAAAGATCAACTCGCCCAGGGACTTCGCCGGAAAGAAGCTGGGCATCACCTCACTGGGCTCGTCCACCGACTTCATCACCCAGGCCCTGGCCGGCCAGGCCGGACTCGGGACCTCCCAGTACGACCGGGTGAAAGTCGGTGCGGGACAGACGTTCATCGCCGGAATGAATCACGGCGGCATCGATGCGGGCATGACCACCGATCCGACAGTCGCGCAGATGGTGCAGGCCGGAACCGCCCAGGTGATGCTGGACATGCGCACCGAAGCGGGCACCCGGGCGGCACTGGGCGGGCTGTATCCGGCCTCGTCGCTGTACATGCGCTGCGACACCGTGCAGTCGCATCCGGAGATCGTGCAGAAGCTGGTGAACGCCTTCGTGCAGACGCTGCGCTGGATCAAGACGCACACCCCGGAGCAGATCGCGGCGAAGATGCCCCCGCAGTACGCCGCGGGCGGCAAGGACCTGTACATCCGGTCCATCCACGATTCGATCGGCATGTTCAACGGTGACGGCCTGATGAAATCCGAAGGCGCGCAGAACGTCCTGAAGATCCTGGGCCAGTACTCGGCCAATGTGAAACCGGTGCGCGACCGCATCGATCTGGCGAGGACGTACACCAACGACTTCGCCCGCCGGGTGCCCACCGGCACCTCGTAACCCGGTCGCGGGCCGCACCACGGATGAGGGGTGGTGCGGCCCGCGCCGAACTCGCCGATCACGCTGTCCGGCAAGGACTCCGGCCGGATTACGATTCGGGCCAGCCGCCGTACGGGACGGTCAGGAATTCGAGCGCATGGCCGTTGGGGTCGCGGAAGTACACACCCCGGCCGCCGTCGTTGTGGTTGATCTCGCCCTCGTGCTGCCCGTGCGGATCGGCCCAGTACCGCAGGCCCAGCTCCTGAATCCGCGCGAAACCCGCGTCGAAGTCCTCCTCGGAGACCAGGAAGGCATAGTGCATAGTCGGGATCTCCCCCACCACGGGCGAATCGAGCGCGAAGTCGAAGGTGACGCCGTTATCGACCGTGACGGGCAGAAACGGACCGTATTGCGCCCCGATCTCGAGCCCGAGCATGTCGGCCCAGAACCGGGCGCTCGCGGTCGCGTCGTGACAGGCGACGATGGTGTGGTTGAAATGGATGGACAGTGGTCACTCCCCTCGATCGTGACGACCCCGACCCCGGACCGGTGCGAGTCGGCCTACGGGAGCATCGCCACACTTCGAAACTAGTCCCGACCACCGAATCTCCGCAACGAGCGACGGCTCTACTGCACGGGAACCTTGGTGCGGCGTCTGCGCAGCGCATCACCGGTGAACAACACCAGCGCCAGCCAGATCAACCCGAATCCGGCCCACCGCGAGGCGGGCATCGGCTCGTGCCCGACCAGCACACCCCAGGCCATTTGCAGTGCGGGAGTGAGGTATTGGAGCAGGCCCATGGTCGACAGCGGCGTCCGGGAGGCGGCGAGCGCGAACAGCAGCAACGGAATCAGGGTGACCGGACCGGCCGCGACGAGCAGTGCCGAATGCCCGAGTCCGTGACCGAAGGCCGCATGTCCGGTGACGCCGAGCACGACCACAGCGATCAGCGCGAACGGCGCGGACACCAGCCCCTCCGCGGCGACACTGCGCAGCGGGTCCAGCCGTATCACCTTCTTGACCAGGCCGTAAGTGGCGAACGAGCAGGCCAGGACCAACGCGATCACCGGCGGACGGCCGTAGTCGACGGTGAGCACCAGCACCGCCAGCACACCCAGCGCGAGTGCGACCCACTGCGGCCAGGCCAGCCGCTCGCGGAACAGCACCACCCCGAACAGCACGGTCACCAGCGGATTGATGAAGTAGCCGAGGGCGCACTCCACCACGTGCCCGGAGGTGACGCCGTAGACGTACACACCCCAGTTGATCGCGATGGCGACCGCGGCCACCACCGCGAGTTGCCAGGTCCGCCGATCGATCTCGAACAGTTCGCGGATCCGCCCCGCCACCAGCAGGATGATCAGCACCACCACCAGCGTCCACAGGATGCGTTGGACCAGGATCTCGACCGGGTTGGTGAACTCCAGTAGTCCGAAGAACGCCGGGAACGACCCCCACAGGATGTAGGCGGCAGCGCCGAACACCGCGCCGCCACTGCCCCACCGCGCCCGTCGGCTGCTGGATTCGGACTCCACCGCTGTCTCGGACGATCGCACGCGCACGCCGGAACGGTACTTCCGTACGGTAATAGTGTCTAGCGGATAATGGCCGTGGCACCAGGACGTCATAGCAGAGACGAACCTCACAACCCGCGGACGGCGGGAGTGAGGGTGCGGCAATTCGCTTGCCATGCACGGTAATCGGCCCGCGACAGCGGACTAACCGACCGGCAACAGCTCGCTGATGTCCTTGGAACATGCGAATTCCCTCACTCTTCAAATCGAAGAACACCACTCCGGAAGAACCGACCATCTACGCGAAGATCGGCGGACACGAGGCGCTCGAGACGGTCGTCGAGGACTTCTACGTCCGAGTCCTCGCCGACGACGAGCTGAAGGACTTCTTCACCGGCACGAACATGTCCCGGCTCAAAGGCCGCCAGGTCGAATTCTTCGCCGCCGCCCTCGGCGGACCCGACCCGTACACGGGTGCGCCGATGAAGCAGGTGCACCAGGGCCGCGGCATCATGATGAAGCACTTCAACCTGGTCGCGGGCCATCTGACCGATTCGCTCAAGGCAGCGGGCGTACGGGACGACATCGTCGCCCAGATCATCGGCGCGGTCGCTCCCCTGGCCGACGACATCGCCTCCGACGCGGCCACCGCCTGACCGTCCGGGCAACCTGGTCGGCACAGCCCCTGACCATTCACGAATCGGAGCGAAGCGGAGGCCGCAGGCACGACACGAGTGCCCGACACGGGACATCGACAATCCCGAGGCCGCGAACCATCGGAGCGTATGCGCTCAGGTTCGCGGCTTTCTCGTCTTTCAGCTGAGGTGGTGTCGCAGCAGGATGGACATTTGGGTGCGGACCTCGTCGAAGGGGTGGCTGGACTTGAGTGCGCGGCTCTGCACGATGGCGCCCTCGATCGTGGACAGGAGCATCCCCGCGACCGAGCAGGCGGTGGCCTGTTCCATTCCCCTGGCGACCATCCCGTCCGCGAGCCGGGCGGTCCATTCGGCGAACGCCTGTCCGGCCGTGGACTGGACGGCGGGATTCATCTCGTCCAGCGCGGCGGCCATCATGAACGATCCGGCGCGGTAGTCGCTGGCTTCGAGCGGGCCGCGCCAGAACGCCAGCAGCTCGTCGAGCCAGCGTTCGGCCGAGGACGCGGACTCCAATGCGTCGGCCATCTTCGCGACGTGTGAATACACCACGCGCGCAACGATTCTCGCGGCCGCCTCGACCAGCTCCCCCTTCCCCTCGGGGAAGTGCTGGTACAGCGAGTTGCGTGAGGCGTTACTGCGTTTGAGTAGCTCGCTCAGGCCGGCCGCGTGCACGCCGTGCTCCTGCACCGTGGAGATGGTGCTGGCGATCAACCGAGCGCGCGGTCCCGCTGCCATGGGATCTCCCTCCTACCCTTGCCTGAACCGATCGGTTCATGTTAGACCTTTTCTCTGCATGGACCGATTGGTTCACACAGAGAGTAAGGATCCGCATGCCCGCGCTCATCGCCACCGCCGCACCGAACGCCCATGCCGCACCTCTGGGCATCGGCGTCTACCGGCCGCGCCGGGTCGTCCCCAATGCCGAGATCGTCGACCGCATCGACTCCTCCGACGAATGGATCCGATCCCGATCCGGGATCGCCGCACGGCACTGGGCCGAACCCGACGAGACCATCGTCACGATGAGCACCGCCGCCGCCCGGCAGGCGCTGGCCGCCGCGAATCTGACCGCCGACCAAGTGGACGCGGTCGTCCTCGCGACCTCCTCGCAGATGGTGCTGGGCCCCTCCGCGGGCGCGGTGGTCGCCACCGAACTGGGCATGCACAACGCCGCCGCGTTCGACATCTCCGCCGGGTGCGCCGGATTCTGTTACGCCCTGGCCAATGCGGCGAATCTGGTGCGCGCGGGCCAGGCCCGCAACGTGCTGGTGATCGGCGTCGAACGCCTGTCGGACCTGCTCGACCCCACCGACCGCACCTGTGCGTTCATCTTCGCCGACGGCGCGGGCGCGGTCGTGGTCGGACCCGCCGAATCGGAGGGCATCGGCCCGGTGGCCTGGGGCTCGGACGGCAGCCAGACCGCGGCGATCAAGCAGGACAAGGACTTTCAGGAATACTTCGCCGAGGTCGCGGCCGCCGAGGCCAGCGGGGGCACCTCGCAGCGGCCCTACATCCGGATGAACGGCACCGCGGTGTTCCGGTGGGCGGTCACCTTCCTGGACAAGGCATGTCGCGATGCGCTGAACAACGCCGGGGTCACCGTCGAGGATCTGGACGCCTTCGTCCCGCACCAGGCCAACAGCCGCATCACCGACGCACTGGTCAAGGCGCTGGGGATGCCCGAGCGCGTCGCGGTCGCCCGGGACATCGCCGAAACCGGGAACACCAGCGCCGCATCCATTCCGATGGCGATGGAACAGCTGCTCCGCTCGGGCGAGGCGAAACCCGGTGACACCGCGCTGCTGCTGGGCTTCGGCGCCGGCCTGGCGTATGCCGGACAGGTCGTGCGGCTCCCCGCGATCTCCGAGCAGGACTGAGCCCCGTCAGCTCACCCCGGCAGGCGCACCACGCCGTCCAGATATCGCCGGCATCGTCCGGCCAGCAGGACGCGATCGCCGTCGAGCCGGCAACGCAGCGCACCACCGCGGCGGGACAGCTGTCGCGCGGTCAACGTCGTACGCCCGAGCTCGGCGGCCCACAGCGGGGTGAGCTGGGCGTGCGCGGACCCGGTGACCGGGTCCTCGAGGATACCGGCGCCGGGAGCGAACATCCGTGAGACGAAGTCGGCCGAATCGCCGCGTGCGGTGAGCACCGCCCCGCGTTCGAGTTTCGGAAACGCCGCGAAATTCGGGTGGGCCTCGCGCACCTCGCGTTCGGTAGCCACGACCAGTACCTCGTCCTGGCCACTGAGCGCGCGCACCGGACGCACTCCCAGCGCGGCCACCAGCTCGGGATCCGGTACCACGTCCAGGGATTCGACCGCGGGCAGGTCCAGGATCAGTTCGTCGTCGTCGGTGCGATCCACCGCGAGCCAGCCGCTGCGGGTGAAGAACTGCACCCGGTCCGCACCCGGGTGGATGTCCTCGACCAGATGCGCCGCGGTGGCCAGCGTCGCGTGACCACACATGTCCACCTCCGTGCCGGGGGTGAACCAGCGCAGGTGGTAGGCGGGCCCGACACCCGGCGGCTCGCCGGCCTCCGGTGGCAGAGCCGAAGTGTAGAAGGCGGTTTCGGCGAGATTGTTCTCCTCGGCGAGTTGTTGCAGCAGCTCGTCGGGCAGCCAGGCGAGCAACGGCATCACCGCCGCGGGGTTACCCGTGAACGGTGCGTCGGCGAACGCGTCGATCTGATGCAGCAGCACCTCCATACAGCCGAAGGTACCCGTGTCGAATACCGAGCGACACAATTCGATCCACGACGCGCCGTTCCGGCTCAGCCGTTCCGGTCACCGTGATCGGCCAGCAGCCGCCCGGCCACCCCGGTCGGGGCGGCACTGAACCACCAGGCCAATTCGACCAGCACGATGCCGATCAGCCCGCACACCACCGCCGCTCCGGTCAGCGCGGTATCGGACGGATCGAGTTTGAAGAAGTGCCGGGTGAACGGCACGCTGAACAGAATCAGATAGCCCGCAACGGATCCGGCGATCAGCACGATCTTCCACCACGCCCACGGCCGGGCCACGATCGCCAGCACCCACACCGCGATGATCAGCAACGTGATCAGCGCGGTCGTGCTCGCGTGCACCTTCTGGGTCTCGGTCTGCCCGGCCCCCTGGTACGCGATCAGGTAGGCGATGAACGTCATCACGCCGATCACCACCCCGGACGGCACCGCCAGGCGCAACACCCGCGGCACGAAACCCGTTCGCGCCCTTTCGTTGTTGGGCGCGAGCGACAGGATGAACGCGGGAATGCCGATGGTGAACCAGGCCGCGATGGTGACGTGCCGCGGCAGGAACGGATACGGCATCGGGTCGTAATGGAATATCTGCGAGCCGATTCCGGCCACGCCGACCAGGAAGGCGAGCAGGACCGAGTACACCGTCTTGGTGAGGAACAGGTTCGATACCCGTTCGATGTTGCCGATCACGCGGCGGCCCTCGGCCACCACGTAGGGCAGCGTGGAGAACTTGTTGTCCAGCAACACGATCTGCGCCACGGCGCGGGTGGCGGGACTGCCCGCGCCCATCGCGACGCCGATGTCCGCATCCTTGAGCGCGAGGACGTCGTTGACGCCGTCGCCGGTCATCGCGACGGTGTGCCCACGGGACTGCAGGGCCGAGACCATGGCCCGCTTCTGATCCGGGCGCACGCGGCCGAAGGTGGTGTGCTTTTCCACCACGTCGGCCACATCGTCACGGCGAGTGGGCAATTCACGCGCGTCGACCGGATCCTGTCCGCCGGGCAGGCCCAGCGAGGCGGCCACCGCACCCACCGACACCGCGTTGTCGCCGGAGATCACCTTGATCGAGACATTCTGCCCGGCAAAGTATTCCAGCGTCTCGCGGGCGTCCGGGCGAACCTTCTGCTCGAGTATCACCAGCGCTCGTGGAGTGACCGCACCGGGCGCTTCGGGCGCGTCCACCGGACGATCGCTCTCGGCCAGCAGCAGTACCCGCTGGCCGGTCGCGCCGATCTCCTGCGCGGTCGCGGCGGCGGCGGAGTCGGGGGCCAGCAGCACATCGGGTGCGCCGAGCAGCCAGTTCCCGTACTGACCGTAGGAGCTGCCGCTCCACTTCTTGGCCGAGGAGAACGGCGCGACCGCGGTCTGCTGCCACACGGGCGCGTCCGGGCAGCCCTCCGCGATGGCCGCGACACTGGCATTGGGTCGTGGATCGTCGGCGGCCATGGCCGCGAGCGCCGCGCGCAGGCGCCCGGCCGGAGCATCGCCCAGCGCGCGGATCTCGGCCAGGCGCATACCGTTCTCGGTGAGGGTTCCGGTCTTGTCGGCGCACACCACGTCCACCCGGGCCAGTCCCTCGATCGCGGGCAACTCCTGCACCAGGCATCTGCGCTGTCCGAGCCGGACCACGCCGACCGCGAACGCGATCGAGGTCATCAGCACCAGCCCCTCGGGCACCATCGGCACCAGCGCGGCGACCATGCCGTTGAGTGACGAGCGCCAGGATTCGTGACTGGAGAACAGCTGGTTGTAGATCGTCACCAGGCCCGCCGGAATCAACAGGTAGGTGATGACCTTCAGAATGGTGTCGATCCCGTTGCGCAGCTCCGAGTTCACCAGCGTGAACTTGCTCGCCTCGGCCGCCAGCTGCGCGGCATAGGCGTCCCGGCCGACCTTGGTCGCCCGGTAGGCGCCCGATCCGGACACCACGAAACTGCCCGACAACACCTGATCGCCCACGCCCTTGCCGATCGCGTCGGCCTCACCGGTCAGCAGCGACTCGTCGATCTCCAGCTGCGAGCACTCCTGCACCTGGCCGTCCACGACGATCTGATCACCGGGCCCCAGCTCGATCAGATCGTCCAGCACCACCTCCCCCGGCGCGACCGCACGCGCCACCCCCTCGCGCCGCACCACCGGCTGCGCCTGCCCCACGATCGCCAGCTTGTCCAGCGTCCGCTTGGCCCGCAGCTCCTGCACGATGCCCACCACGCTGTTGGCCACGATCAACAGCCCGAACATCCCGTCGATCAGCGATCCGGTAGCCAGCACAAGCACGAACAACACGGCCAGAATCGCGTTGATCCGCGTGAAGACGTTCGCCCGCACAATATCGGCAACCGACCGCCCGGTCCGATCCGGCAGATCGTTCGTCTGCCCGACCCGAACCCGCTGCTCCACCTCGGCCCTGGTCAGCCCGCCAGCCCGAACCACCCGCTCGACACTCGCCATACCCCCACCCTAGAGCGCCCACCGGCCTCGACCTCGAAAGCTGGACCGTTGCCGTACGCCACATCGAGCCCGGCGTCCCAGCGGACGTGCGATATGCCATCCGGATGATGCCGCAGGCCGGCCTGGTCGAACTCGTCGACGGCAGGGTGTCGCGGGAGTCAGCGAGCGGGGACCGGGCCGTCGTCCGGGCCGGGGGCGGCGGTGTCGGTTTGTTCGGGGAGCAGGGGGATCACCGCGAAGGCTCCGGCGGAGGCGTCGGGGGGCAGGGCCTGGACCGCGCGGATGTTCGGGCGGGTGGTGAGGATGCGGAGCTGGTTCAGGGTGCCGCGGACGATCAGGTTCGCCGCGCAGGCGCAGCCCGCGTGCAGGCGGGCGGCCATGACCGCGGTGCTTCGGGCGGTGCGGTCGTCGAAGGATTGGGAGGCGTCCAGGACACCGGCCGCGGCTCGGGCCGAATCGATGACGGCCGCGTCGTCGGCGGGAGTGGGAACGGTGATCGGCGAGGTGTAGACGTGGTTGATCGGGACGTGGTAGATGACCCGCGCGACTCGCAGGCCCGCAACCGATTTCGGGATGTCCCGGGGAACGACGGCGGCGGTCAGGGCCACCAGGGCCCAGTGCTCGTCGTTATCGTCGCCCTGCAATGAATCACGAGCCCTGACAAGGTAATTCGCGACGGCCTCACCCGAATCCGGTCCCAGACGGTCGGTTCCGATCACCGAGGCCCGAGGCGGGTACGCCCAGCCCAGCACCAGGATCAGCAGCACCAGAGCGACTGCGACACCGGCGAATCCGGCGATGCGTAACCGCTCACGCATGGCGCAGGATGTCCAGCGCATGCTCCAGGTCGGCCGGATACTCACTGGTGATCTCCACCCAGCGTCCGTCGGCGGGGTGCGCGAAGCCGAGCGCACGCGCATGCAGCCATTGCCGCTCCAGGCCCAGTCGCTGCGCCAGCCGTGGGTCCGCGCCGTAGGTCAGATCACCGCAGCAGGGATGCCGGATCGCGGAGAAGTGCACCCGAATCTGGTGAGTGCGACCAGTTTCCAGATGGATGTCGAGCAGACTGGCCGCCTGGAACGCCTCGACCGTGTCGTAGTGGGTGACGCTCGGACGCCCGTCCGCGGTGACCGCGAACTTCCAGTCGTTGCCGCGCGCCCGGCCGATCGGCGCATCGATGGTGCCGCTGGAGGGATCCGGATGTCCCTGCACCAGTGCGTGATAACGCTTGTCGATGGTGCGCTGTTTGAACGCGCGCTTCAGCACGGTGTACGCGTGCTCGGACTGGGCCACCACCATCACCCCGGACGTGCCCACGTCCAGCCGGTGCACGATGCCCTGCCGCTCGTGCGCGCCGGACGTGGAGATCCGGTACCCCATCGCGGCCAGCCCGCCGACCACCGTCGGCCCGGACCAGCCGACCCCGGTGTGCGCGGCCACCCCGACCGGTTTGTCGACCGCGACGATATCGTCGTCGGCGTAGAGGATCTTCATCCCTTCCACCGGCGTGGCCTCGACCGTCAACTCACGTTTGGGTTCGGGAAACTCCACCTCGAGCCAGGCGCCACCGGCGAGCCGATCGGATTTCCCCGCGGGCGAGCCGTCGATCTGCACCGCGCCCTCCTCGGCGAGCGAGGCCACGGCCGTGCGGGACAGACCCAGCAGCCGGGACAGCCCGGCGTCGACCCGCAGCCCGTCCAGGCCGTCGGGCACCGGCATGGCACGCGTCTCCCTCACTCCCGATCACCGTCTTCGGCGCGCCGCGAGCGGGTGCCGTCCGGTTCGAACCCGAACACGGTCAGCGCGACCAGCAGAATCGCCCCGCACACGATCGAGGAGTCGGCCACGTTGAACACCGGCCACCAGCGCGTCACCGAGATGAAATCGACCACATGCCCCTGCAGCGGCCCGGGTGCGCGAAACAGCCGATCGATCAGATTGCCGACCGCGCCGCCGAGCACCAGCCCCAGCCCGATCGCCCAGCCCACCGACCGCAGCGACCGCCCGATGCGGATCACCCCGACCACGACGGCCGCGGCGATCAACGTCAGCAGCCAGGTCATCCCGGTGGCCATCGAGAACGCGGCGCCCGGATTACGCACCAGAGTCAGCCGCACGACATCGCCGATGATCGAAATCGGCTCGCCCGGTGTCATTTTCGCGACGACCAGGGCCTTGGTCCCCAGATCCAGCAGAAAGGCCACGGCCGCGATCACCAGCAACACCGGCAGCGTGCGCCGCGGAAGCACAGCGGATTCCCCGTCCGGCGACTCGTCCGCAGCGGAGTCGGGCTCCTGCGCGGATTCGGTCACACCGTCGGACTCCGCACCCCCCGCGGTCACCTGTCGATCGCCCTCGGCGGCGATATCCCGGGGTGGCTCCTCGTGCTCGTCGGTGTGCTGCTCGCGCGGCCGGTCGATACTCACAGCCCCCATCATTCCCTATCGCGATTGCGCCCCTGTCGCTCGGCAGGGCAGCCGGACCCAGCGGCGGCGTCAAAGCAGATTTTCAGGTACCGGTCGTAACCTGTCTGGCGTGACGGTGTTGTCTTCTCACTCTCGCACGGCCGTGCGGTCCGCCCGTCCGGGCGTATTACTCATGGTGCTCGCGGTCGCGCTGTCGACCATGGGCGTCGGCTGCAGCGACGTCACCGAGACCCGCAGCGAGGCCGAGATCGAGCCGCCGACCCTGGACAAGGAGGTCACCATGCCGATCGCGGCGGTGGTGACCACGGTGGTCAAACCGGGTGCGCAACCGCACGAGCTGCTGCGGCGCTCGTTCGCCGTGGGCAACGCCCAGCAGGTGACCCTGCACACCGTGCACCACATCGAACAGCAGATGAACGATCAGGTCCCGCACGATTTCTCCCCGCCGACGGTCACCATCCCGCTCACCGCGCAGACCGGCCGGGACGGGGTCGACCTGACGCTCGGTAACCCCACGTCCTCCGATCCCCGCCTGGCCGAACAACTCCAGTCGGCGGACGGCTCGCACGCGGGTTTCGAGATGAGCGACGTGGGCGCGATCACCTCCCTGCGGATGGCGCCCAAGCCGGAAACCCCCGACGCCGCTTGCGCGGCCCTGGAACAGGCGTTCTACCAAGCGGTCTACCAGTCGATCGCGTTCCCCGTGGATCCGGTCGGCGTGGGCGCGGTGTGGACCGTGCACCAGCAGGTGACCAGCGGCGTCCCGCTCGATCAGGTGACCACCGCGACGCTCACCAAGCGCGAGGGCGATCTGCTCACCATCCAACTGGACGTCACCCAGACGCCCAAGGCCAAGGTGTGGTCGCTCCCCAGCAACGCGGGCAACCTGGACATCGTCGACTACGCGATGCACGGCACCGGCACCATCACCGTGGATCTCGGTCTGCCACTGCCGGTTTCGGGATCGGTCACGGTCGCGGGCCGCCAGTCCTACCGGGATCCGCACAGTGCGATCCTGCTGCATCAGAACATCAGCACACAGGTGCAGTGGGGCCGGTGAGCGGAATCGACGCGATGCCCGAAGCACGCCGGACGTGGACCGTTCGCGCCCTGCTCGCGGCCGCGGCGGTATTCGCCGCCGGATGCAGCTCACCGCACGGCGGTTCCGCGCTACCGCCGGTGAGTCCGGCGGCCGCACCCTCGACGGTGACCGCGGCCCCGCTCACCGATTCGGCGGCATTGCAGGCCAAGCTGTTGTCCGGGACCGATATTCCGCCCGAATACCAGGCACTCGACGACGGCTCGGGCGGCGGTGACGCCCCGACCACGACCGCGCCGGACCGGTCGCACACCGATCCGGCCGCCTGCGCGAAGGTGCTCGACGCGGTGAATGATCAGGTGCCGGGCGCGAGCGCCCATGGGGCGGTGCACTATTCGACGGCCGGATTCGACAGTATCGATATCGACGCGGCCAGTTATCCGAGTGCCAGAGCGGCCGAGGCGTTCGGCGCGGTGCAGGATCTGCTGCACCGATGCGGATCCTATTCGGGCACCGATGCCGACGGCACCTCGGTCAGCTATCAGGTCGGCGCACTGGACGAGCCCCGCGCCGGGGACGCCTCGGTCTCCTTCCAGGTGCGCACCAGCAGCCAGGGCCTGACACTGTATTCCGCGGCGACGGTCGCCCTGGTCGGCAGCACGGTCGTGCAGATCGCGCGAGCCGGTCAGAAACCGGTCGACCCGGCCGCGCTGCGCTCGATCACCGGCACCCAGATCCAGCGCCTACAGGGCATCTCCGGCCCGTAGGAATCTCCGGCGGCGATAAATCGGATGCGCGCCAGGGCGGTTCGTTGTTACCGTCGTCGGCATGTGGTTCGCACTGTTCTCCTGAGCGTGTTCTCGCTCGCGCCCGCGCCGTTCCGGCCCGGGGCGCAGCTTCTGTCGCAGTCCGGCATTCCATCCAGGCCGGCGGTCCGTCATGCGATGAGTCGGCCACGAACCCCTAGGAGGCGCCATGCCCGCGCAATCCCCACTCCGCCAATCCGATACCACCGCTCCCGCGCCCATGTCGCGACGTGAACGTCGCGGTAAACGCACCGAGCAACAGCCGATCCCGGGTTTCAAGCTCCCTACTCGAGGGGCACAGAACACTCCGCCCGCGCGTAAACACAACAACTACCGCCGCGGCTGAGGTCGCCGCATCCTGTGCGGGCCGGTTCGCCACACCGGCAACCTGCCCGTACGGGTGCGGCTCGGGCCGGTACCGACAGCCTCCGGCTCACCACACGACTCCCCGCGTATGGATCTGCAAGGCGGGCCTCATACGCGGGGCGGGGTGGTGGGCGGTCTCACCAGGCCGTATTGATATGCCCCGGAGTCCACATGCCGCTGTGCGTGTCCTGCGTGACCGTGGGCGTGGCCCGGACCGCGGACGGATCGATCGGGGTCAGCCGCTGCAATTCGCCCCAGTCCTCACGCCAGCCGTCCTTCAGGTAGGTGGCCAGGGTGCTCGAGCGCTGCAACTGCTGGCTCCAGCCGAGCGGGCCGCCGCCGTCGTGGCTCTCCCACAGGTTGGTGTCGTGCGCACCGCCGCGGTCGGGCAGGATGCGCCAGCCCGGAACCTGGGCGATGCCGTCCTTGTGGTCGTACGGACGCTGGCACGGGAACTGCAGGCCCACCGCCCAATCCAGCAGCACCGGCTGCGAGGATCCGATCAGCTCGTTCAGCGTGACCGTGTGCGGCACCCGGGGCGGAGTCAGCGCGATCCACTGCCCCGGATCGAGGCTGTGCACACTGGCCACGATGCGAATCACATCGGCCTGCGCCGGAATCTGATCCATCGGCACGCGCAGGTTGCGCCACGACGGCGCGGGTCCGATATCGATCGGCGTCAGCCGTCCGAGCGGATGCGCGCTCGTGGCCGAATCACTCGTACCGTATTCGACCTCCACCGGCTCCCCCGGCGTGATCACGCCGTCCTTGTCCGCCGAGCGGATGCGCCCGGCGGCGGCGATGGCGACGATGCCGCTGCGGTCGCCCGCGGCCGGCAGGCGGTACCAGCCGGTGGTCAGATCCGACGGCGCCGTCTGACCGGACGTGCCCAGCTCCGGCGTGGTCGCCGAGTTCAGACCGAAAGGCAATGGTGCACCGCCGGTTTGGGTGCCCACATCACCACCGGGCTTGGTGTTGAAGGTATTCGTGCTGGCGAGACTGCTCGCTGCGGCGGGTTGACCGTCCGGGCTCAGGTCACCGATCCCGTTCGGCACGAATCCCGTTGCGCCATTGGCGAATGCGCTGAACCGGTTGCCCGTCAGCGGCGGCAACAGGGAGGCGTTGGGGTCCGGCTCCACCAGCACGTGATCGGCCAGGCCACATGGCTTGCCCAGTACCGCATTCACATTCGAGGCGGCCAGGGAGAAGCCCGGATACTGCGCCACCGCGCCCTTCGCGAACGAAGCCACCTCGAACAGCACCAGAATCGCCGCCGCCACGGTCAGTGGCGGAATCTTCGCCAGTTTCCAGGCCCGCGGCGAAATCCGGTGCGGGATACCGGGTTCCGGTGCCCGCACATGCCACCACGCGGCCAGCAGCAGACACAGGGCCGCGATGCCGACGAATACCTTCTCGATCAGAAAACCGTGCACCGACGGCGCCTTGTCGTTCCACGGAATCCCGAAACTCGAGACGTACCACCACTGGTTGATACTGGTGAACACCTGCGCCAGGATCAACGACACCACCGCGGCGAACAACGCCCGGTTCCGCGGCGCGCGCAATACCCGCGGGCCGACGGCGACCGCGGTGAGCGCCGCGACCGATCCGGCCAGCCCGGCGTACACGCCGTCGTGGTGGGTGAACTTCGTCGGCGAGAGCGCCAGCAACAGCATCGCACCGAAGGTCAGGCCCAGCAGCCGCTTGGTCGGCCCGGGTGTGGTGAACGGAATCCGTCCGCCCTTGCGCAACAACACGAATGCGCACACCAGCAGGCCCAGCCACATCGCGACGATGCCGAAGCGACGTCCGATCGACCCGTCGGCGTTGGGCATGAACAGCCACTGATAACTCAGATATTCGTCGTACCAGGGCGACGCCGGTCCGGCGATCTGATGCACCCGATTCGTCTCGAACATGTCCGACAGCGGCAGCACCGAGAAGGCCACCGCGACGATCAGCGTTCCGGCCCCGGCCAGCGGCGCGAGCAAGGCGCCGTACGCGCGGATCCACGCCCACACCGTGACCTTCGCCCCGTCCGCGGCCCCGGCCAGTGTGCGAGCCCGCGTCACGCCGAACCGCCACACCGGTCGCAGCCCGGCCAGCAGCGGCGCGAAGCAGATCAGACCCGAGGGGTTCGCGGTGCACGCGAAGGCCGCGACGATGATCGCCAATGCGAAGGGCAGCAACCGCCGCACGGCGATCGCCCGCTCCACCAGACACCAGGTGAGCAGAACACTCACCGCGACAACGGGTTCCGGACGCAACCCGTTGTTGAAGGGCAGCCAGACCGCCAGGAACCCCAGCGCACCGGTCCAGCGCACCACCCGGTCGTGCCGCACGGCCGCGCCGAACCGCGGAATCACCTCCCGGCTGATCAGCAACCAGGACAGCACCCCGGCCAGCAGCGTGGGCAGCCGCATCCACGGACTCGCCGTACTCAGCTCGGACATCCGCGCCAGCAGATCGAACCACGGTGTGCCGACCGGGGTTTCGGGCACGCCCCAGTACCGGAAGTAGTTGGCCATATAGCCCGACACCAGCGAGACGCGGGCCATACCGAACTGGTACCCGTCGTCGGAGGTGGTCGACCCGATGAAGTACCAGACCGCCAGCGTCGCGAAGACGACGCCGTCGACCAGGCCGAAGGTCCGCCAGCGCTGGGCCAGCACCCGCCGGACCCGGCGTCCGTCCAGCGTTTCGAGCCGATAGAGCGCCACCAGCGCGATCAGCGTGCAGACGATCGCCAGAATCGTCGCCGCGCGCTTGGCGAAGGTCGGCACGACCGAGAACCGGCTGTCCACCTGCGCGGTGACCTTCGCACCCGCGGTGGTCTTCAGCTCGCTGAAGATCCCGACCAACTGCGGACGCCAATCACCGCTCAGCGTCACAGGATTCACCGTCGAGCCGGTGAGAGTGGCTGTGGCCGAAGATATGTCGGCATGCACGGTGAATGCGCAGTCGCCGAGCCGGTTCAGCGGAACGCTCAGCAACGATTGGTTGCGCAGCACCGCCTCGAACTGCGCGGGTTGTCCGGCGTGAGCCGGATTCACACGTGCGACAAAGCCGTAACGATCCAGGTCGGGCGCACCGGCGGGCATGGTCGAGGTGACCACACCGCCGTGCGCGGCCAATTGTTTCACCGCGCCACAGGGAATCGACGCATCGAACGTCAGCGGCGCGTAACCGACCAGCGGCGCGGTGATGCCGCGCGGCGAATCCTGTTGTGGCCAAGACAGAATGGTGTGATCCACCCGCACCGGCAGCAGCGGTACGGCGATAGCGAACAACGCTGCGAGCAGACCTGCGATGAAGGCCACCGGTGTGGCCCACTGCCTGCCGGATCGTGCCGCGGTACCGGGTTGTTCGCGTGCCGCGGGCGCCTCATCCGCCCGCACCATCGTGTCTGTCACGGAGGCAGATGTTAGCGTGACCGCTTCGTAACCGGCGAAATCGCTTGACGATTCTCAGTCTGCGCTTAGAATCCGCGGCCGCGAAATGACCGAGGGCCGGTATCCGCACGGATACCGGCCCCGCGGCCGACGCCTTCGCTCAGCTGCAGGCGGGCGAGGTCTGGTTCAGGTTCTGCAAACCACTGCACGCCCACTGCTTCTGCAGCTTCCACTTGCCGTCCTGCGCGACGAACGGCACGGTCGCCACGTTGTTCTGGCCGCCGTTGACCGAGAAGTTCGCGTTCGCGGTCAGGGTCGGTCCGCCCAGGTAGCTGACGGAGGTCACCGAGATCTTGGCGTTGTTCTGCTTGTAGGCCGTGATGAGCTTGTTGATCATCTCCGGATCCTTCTGCAGAGCCGTCGCGCCGTCCTCCAGATACTGCACCTTCTGCGAGGAGGGCACGCTCGGGTCGAGTGTCTGGGACAGTTCCTGGTTCAGCTGGGCCACCGTCGGAACCGCCGGATAGCTGCTGCTGGTCGCGGCCGCAGCCGTCGTCGTCTTGGCCTTGGAGCTCGAGTGCTTGTCACCGCTACCGCAGGCCGACATGCCGAGCGCGGCCACCACGGCCAATGCGGCAACCGCGACGCGTCCAGTCCTCTGAAGCTTCAATGCTTGTCCTTTACCTTCGAGTTGGGTCTCTTGCGTGCTCTGTGACAACTACCACCCGACCGGTGAGGTTGCACGAGTGGCCTCACGCTACCCGCAGACTTTCAAAGAAGACTAAGGAGTGGATCGGCCGGACCCAGATCCGGATCGTCGGCGGCGAAGGTGTGCGCCGGACCCGCACCGGTCGAGCGAGTCTCGAAACGCACTGTGACACGGCCGTGCCCGCTGCCCTGCACCCAGCCGTGGCCGTGTTCGCGATGGGTCACATCCCGTCCGGGATAGAAATATTCGGTGGTGTACGAGCGCGTCGCGGGCGGCACCGGCGCGTCGGACGTGCCCGAGATATCGGTGGCCAGCGTGACCGTCGGCTCCGGTGCGACGAATTCGTCCAGTTCGGCGGTCTCGCGCGGCTCGGTCGCCTGATCCAATTCTGGGAACAGCGACTCCTGCCGCACCGCCGACAGACCGCCGAAGCCGACGCCGACCAGGCGAATCGGCCCGATCCGGGCCGGATCGAGCGCCGAGCGCAGAGCGGCGGCGGTGAGCGTGGCCGGATCCTCGGTCGCGTACGGCAGGGTGAACGAGCGCGTCACGATGCTCATATCGGCCTTCTTGAGTTTGAGCACGACGGTGCGCGCGGCCCGGCCGTCGCGGATCAGCCGGCGGTGCGCGGCGGCGGCCATCTCCTCGATCGCCGGACGCAACTGGCCGAGGGTGGCGATATCACTCTCGTAGGTGGTCTCGGCGCTGATCTGTTTGGCCTCGGCCCGCTCGGCGACCGGACGATCGTCCAGTCCGCGGGCGAGCCGGTGCAGCGCCGCGCCCACGCTGCCACCCAGCAGCGAGGCCGCCTCCGATTCCGGCAGTGCCGCGAACGCGCCGACGGTCTCGATGCCGACCGACCGCAACCGGCTCTGCGCCACCGGCCCCACTCCCCACAACTTGCGCACCGGCAGCGCGGCCAGCAGCTCCTGCTGTTCGCGTGGCGAAATCACCCGCACCCCATCGGGTTTGGCCAACCCCGAAGCGATCTTGGCGAGCTGTTTGCCGGTGCCCGCGCCGACCGAGGCGACCAGCCCGGTGCGCTCACGCACCAACGCCCGCAACGACTCACAGAACTCCAGCACCTCCCCCGCGGTGGTACCGACCAGTTCGACGGGCTCGCCGAACGCCTCGTCGAAGGACAACGTCTCGAGTACCGGAATGCGCGAACGCAACGTCTCGAAGACCTGACCGCTCACCTCGCCGTACACCACCCCGCGCGGCGGCACCACCACCGCGGTCACGCCGACCAGCCGCCGCGCCTGATGCATCGGCATCGCCGAGCGCGCCCCGAAAACCCGTGCCTCGTAACTGGCTCCGGCCACCACGCCGCGCGCGCCGGTCCCCCCGACCAGGACCGGACGGCCCCGCAGCGTGGGCCGGGTGAGCTGCTCGACCGAGGCGAAGAAGGCGTCCATATCGATGTGCAGCACCCAGCGCCGCGCCACCGGCCCGGAATCGGCCCGAATATCCGGCGCGCCCGCGAGATTGCTGCCCGATTCCTGCGTCGATGTCCGGGGCCCACGCTGCCCACCGGCCACTCCGGCGACCCCGGAAGATACCGGTTGACCTGGCCAAAGCCGTGTCGTAGCCGGGTCGGAGTCGGTGGTCATACCCGGAAATCTACGCTCGGCTACCGACATGTTCGGGCGTGCCCGTATGTGATGATCGGATCATGACTATCCGCAAGGCCGTGATCCCCGCCGCCGGCATCGGCTCGCGCCTGCTGCCGCTGACGAAGGCGATCCCGAAGGAGATGCTTCCGGTCGGTGACAAGCCGGTCATCGAGCACACTGTGCGTGAGCTGGTGGCCTCCGGTATCACCGACATCACTATCGTGGTGAGCGCCGGAAAGTCGTTGATACAGGACCACTTCCGCCCCAATCCGGCATTGGTGGCCCAGCTTCGTGCCGACGGCAAGTCCGCCTACGCCGACGCCGTGGAGGAGGTCGGCGAACTCGGCCGCCTCGGCCACATCACCTACCTCGACCAGCACGGCCCCTACGGCAACGGCACCCCGGTCCTGAACGCAGCGCGCAATCTGGGCGAGGAACCCATGCTGGTGCTGTGGCCGGACGATGTGTTCGTCGCCGAGGTGCCGCGCGCTCAGCAGCTGATCGACGCCTACAACAAGACCAGATCGCCGGTCCTGGCGCTGATGCCGATGGAACCCGGCGATTCGGTGCGCTACGGCGTCCCGGTCGTCGAGGAGACCTTCGACAACGGGCTGATGCGGATCACCGGTCTGGTCGAGAAGCCCAAGCCCGAGGACGCGCCGTCGGCATTCGCCGCGGTCGGCGGTTACGTGGTCACCCCGGGCATCATCGAGGAGCTCGACAAGCAGGTGGCCCAGTGGTATTCGCATCGCACCGGCGAGGTGTACCTCACCGATGCGATCAACGCGTTCGCCGGTGCGAATGCCGCCTACGGCCAGGTGATCCGCGGTCGCTGGTACGACACCGGCAATCCCGCGGACTACCTGACCGCGCAGTTCGCCACGGCCCTGAACCACCCGCAGTACGGTCCGCTGCTGCGCCAGCTCGTCACCGAATGATCCGCGCGATCCGCCGGCTCAGAAGAAGCGGCGGATCGCGTAGATCTTGAACTGGCTCAACGGCGAATACACCACGCCTACGCCGTAGTCGTAGGCGTTGAGCACGGCGCCGTTGCCGACGTACAGGCCCTCGTGCGAGCCGTCGGCGTTGAGCACCACGACATCGCCCGGCTGAATCGCGCTCAGCGGCACGGGGCTGCCCGCGCGCGCCTGCTGCCAGGTGGTGCGCGGCAGGAAGATGCCGACCCAGCGGTACGCCCACTGCACCAGGCCGGAGCAGTCGTAGGCGTTCGGCCCGGTCGCGCCCCACTGGTAGGGCTTGCCGGTCTGGGACTTCGCGATGGCCAGCGCCACCATCGCTCGCGGACTGGCCAGCGGCAGGTTCGCCGAACCGCTGGCGCTGCCGGAGCCCGAACCCGTCCCGGAACCGGACGATGCGCTGCCCGTACCTCCCGCAACGGGGTCCGAGGCGCTGCCGGTTTCGGCGCTGCCGCTGTTCGCGACAACCGGTATGCCCGGATCCGCGCCGGCGATTCCCGCCGGAACGGTCTCGGTTACTGCGCCCGCGACCAGGAACCCCATCAGTGCCCCGGTCAGCAGGCGGGTGAATCTGCCACACGATGCCGTACTTGACATGGTCTCGCCCTTCGGTGTGCAGACACCACCGAGGTCAGTGCCCCGGCGACCGATCGGCACAGACGAAGAACTCTCGGATGACCGCTTCCCCACGGGCATCTCGGCCGGGACCACATGCCTGGCAGTGCAATGTTCTCAGCTGGAGGTCTAACTGGAGAGATATCGGTTGGAGCGCGAAGCTCAACTAGAGCATCAGAGTTGCCCTGACATAGCTGTTGTACCGTATGTCCCATCCATCACACAAGACCTCCCCTGTAACGACCTTCGGGGATTCCGTCCTGAAACGGATTTATCTGCGGCAATGCGGGTACTCGTCGTCAGATGCGCGTGTCGCGAAGACCGGGAGAGTAGTTCGCTGGAACTACACTTCGCTCAGTTCCCGATGTCGCGTCTCGGGTAGCGCCAGCAACGACAGCAGCGAGATCACCGCCATGGCGGCCATGAAGAACCCCACCGCGCCCGTACCGCGGGTCTGGCCGAGTTGCGCGACGATGAGCGGAGCCGCCCCTCCGCCCAGGACGCCGCCGAGGTTGTAGGCGATTCCTGCCCCCGAATACCGCACATCGGTGCCGAAGAGTTCGGGCAGATAGGCGCCCAGCGGTCCCCAGCCGATGCCCATGCACAGCAGCGCGCCGGACAGGGCGACCGCGATGAGGATCGGGTTGCGGGTGTTCAGCAGCGGGAACATCACCAGGGACCACACCAGGCTGAAGGCCGCACCACCCAGCAGCAGCCTGCGCCGGCCGAGCAGATCGGACTGCTGCGCAACCACGAAGGTGGCCACGCCGAGCACCGTGACCGCGATCAACGTCAGGCCGAGCATCGTATTGCGCGGCACACCAAGGGTTTTCGTGGTGTAGGCGAGGCAGTAGGTGGAGGCCGTGTAGAACATCACGTACACCACCACGATGGCGCCCGCACCCAGCAGCAATTGTTTGGGATAACGCCGGATCACCTCGAGCGTCGGCACCCGCACCGCATGTTCGGTCGCCAGGAATTTCGCGAACGCCGGAGTTTCGGCCACCCGCAACCGAATTCGCAGCCCGACCGCCACCAGGAGGAAGGACAGCAGGAACGGCACGCGCCAGCCCCAGGATTCGAACGCGCCCTTCGGAAGCCATTCCGACAGCGCCCAATACACCGCGGTCGCGGCGAAGAAGCCGATGGGCGAACCCATCTGGGGCGCGGCCGCATACAGCCCGCGCTTGCCCTTCGGCGCGTACTCGGTGGAAAGCAGTGCCGCGCCGCCCCATTCGCCGCCCAGGCCGATTCCCTGCAGCACTCGCAGCACGACCAGCAGGATCGGCGCCGCCACGCCGATACTCGAATATCCGGGCAGCAGTCCGACGAAGGCCGTGGACAGCCCCATCAGCAGTAGCGAGACCACCAGTGTGGCCTTGCGGCCGATGCGATCACCGAAGTGCCCGAAGACGATCGCACCCACCGGCCGGGCGATGAATCCGATGGCGAAGGTGGCCAGCGAGGCCAGCGTGCCCGCGACCGGCGACAGCGCGGGGAAGAACAGCTTGTTCAGCACCAGCGCCGCGGCGGTGCCGTAGATGTAGTAGTCGTAGAACTCGATCGCGGTGCCGATGAAGCTGGCGATCGCGATGGTCCGGCCCGACCCCTTGCCCGGAGTGCCGACCTCCGGTGCGACGGATGGCGTGGCGGGAGCAGGGCTCTCGCCGGAAGGCCGCGGAGCGGCGGGCGCTGAATCGTTCACGGTCTTCCCTCATCACATCGGTCGAACCGCGTCATGGTACGCGAGAGTCACCGAACAGCCGGGGTGCGGTTACGTGAGCCGCTCGGCGGATGCACCAGTTGGCGTCACTAGGGGAAACATCCGCCGAGCAGCACTGCACTTCCCCGCCGATCGGGCTGGGGAAGACCTTCGAGGTCGCCGGTTCAGCTCCCCCCTCATGGGAGCCGACCCAGTGTTCCTTACCTCGTCACGAACTGTATCACCATATGCCATCTTTCAGTGGTACATACCACTATTTAACGGTCCAGTAATATTGGCCACGGGCTTCGGGCATCGCGGAACGCAGGAAGAACAGCAGATTCGCCGGTCGCTCGGCGAGCCTGCGCACGAAGTAGCCGTACCACTGTTCACCGAACGGGACGTACACCCGCAGATGCTGCCCCAGGCCGGTCAGCCGCTCCTGCTCGGCGGGGCGGATCCCGTACAGCATCTGGAACTCGAAGTCCGCGCACCCGCGCGAGGCGGCCGTCGCCAGCAGTGCGGCGGCTTCGATCATGGCCGGATCGTGCGTGGCCACCATCGGATATCCCTTGCCCCGCATGAGAATACGAAGACAGCGCAGATACGACGCGTCGACCTCGCGCTTGCGCCGGAAGGCCACCGATTCCGGCTCGTCGTAAGCCCCTTTGCACAGCCTGATCCGGGCGCCCTCCTGCGCGAACGCCTCGCAATCCGCCTCGGTCCGCCGCAGATACGCCTGCAGCACGGTGCCCACCGTCTCGGGATGCTCGTGCCGCAGCCCGCGCACGATCGCCAGCCTCGAATCGGTGGTGGCATGATCCTCGGCATCCACCGTCATCCAGATCCCCGCGGCCGCAGCGGCTTCGGCGATCACCCGCGCGTTGCGCAGCGCCACGGCGTGACCGTCCTCGCCGAGGGCCAGTCCGAGCGCGGAAAGTTTCACCGAGATCTCCAGCGGCCGTGGCGCATCCGCGCTGCCCTGCGGAAGCTGCGCCAGGGCCTCGAGCAGGCGCAGGTACTCCTGCACCACCTGTTCTGCCCGTTCGGGATCGACGGTGTCCTCGCCGAGATAATCGATCGTGACGAAGCGGTCCTGCCGCACCAGCTCTCGCACCGTCTCCATCGCTATATCCCGAGAGTCGCCCGCGACGAACCGGTCGACGATCCGCCTGGTCACCGGTATCCGGGTGAGGCCGCGTTCGGCGCGGGCCGACCGCGCCGCGGCCAGCAGCGCCGGCCGCAGGGGGTTGGCGAGCACGAGTGCGGGACGGTGTGCCGCGGAGTCGGCCGGACGGGTGAATTCGGCGCTCATTTCACTTCCCCGGATTCGCTCGCCTGATGCGGATATTCGTGCGAGGTCGCCGCGACGAAGGTCTCCTTGAGCGAACGCGGGGAGGCCCACCGCAGCAGGTTGAGCGAAGATCCGGCCTTGTCGTCCGTACCCGAGGCGCGGGCGCCGCCGAAGGGCTGCTGACCGACCACCGCACCGGTCGGCTTGTCGTTGACGTAGAAGTTCCCCGCCGCGAAACGCAGTGCGGCGCCGGCCTTCTCGATCGCGTGGCGATCCTGGGCGATGACCGCGCCGGTCAGCGCGTAGGGCGAACCCGAATCGACCACGTCCAGCACGTCCTCGAACGCACCGGGTCGTGCGTCGTCGTAGACGTGCACCGCCAGGATCGGGCCGAAATACTCGGTGCGGAACGCCTCGTCACCCGGATCGTCGCCGAGCAGCAGGGTCGGGGCGACGAAATAACCGACGCTGTCGTCACAGGTGCCGCCCGCCGCGACGGTCAGGCTCGCGGTCGACTTCGCGCGCTCGAGCACACCCGCGAGCCGGTCGAAGGCCCGCCGATCGATCACCGCGCCACCGAAATTCGTGAAATCGGTGACGTCGCCGTACCGCAGCGCGCTCACCTTGTCGATCAGCTCCGCGCCCATGCGCGCCCACACCGAGCGCGGCACGAACGCCCGCGAGGCCGCCGAGCACTTCTGTCCCTGGTACTCGAACGAGCCGCGAATCAGCGCGGTGGTCAGCACATCCGGATCGGCCGAGGAGTGCGCGAGCACGAAATCCTTGCCGCCGGTCTCCCCGACCAGCCGCGGATAGCCGCGATACCGGTCGATCCGCTTGCCCACCTCCTGCCACAGGTGCTGGAAGGTGCGCGTGGAGCCGGTGAAATGAATGCCCGCCAGCCCCGGATCGGCCAGCAGCACATCGGACACCTCGGGCCCGTTGCCGTGCACCAGATTGATCACACCGGGCGGCAGCCCGGCCGCCTCGAGCAGCCGCATCGTGTGATAGGCCGCCACCGCCTGGGTCGGCGAGGGCTTCCAGATCACGGTATTGCCCATCAGGGCGGGTGCGGTGGGCAGATTGCCCGCGATCGCACTGAAGTTGAACGGGGTGATCGCGTAGACGAACCCCTCCAGCGGGCGGTAGTCGGTGCGGTTCCACACCCCCGGCGAGGAGATCGGCTGACCGGCCAGGATCTCCCGGGCGAAATGCACATTGAAGCGCCAGAAGTCGACCAGTTCGCAGGGCGCATCGATCTCGGCCTGGTAGCAGGTCTTGGATTGGCCGAGCATCGTCGCGGCGGCGATCTGCTCACGCCAGGGTCCGGCGAGCAGGTCGGCCGCGCGCAGGAAGACCGCGGCGCGCTCGTCGAAAGGTAGTGCGCGCCAGGCGGATGCGGCGGCAGTCGCGGCGGCCACGGCCTCGCGGGCCTCGTCCGCCTCGGCCAGGTGCAGGGTGCCCAGCACCGCCTCGTGCCGGTGCGGCTGCACCACATTCACCGCGGCTCCGGTGCCGGGGCGGTGCCTGCCGTCGATCACGTGGCAGATCTCGGTGGGATCAGCGGCCAGCTCGTGTAGAGCGGCGCGCAGACGTGCGCGTTCGGGGGTGCCGGGCGCATAGGAGTGCACGGGTTCGTTGGTCGGTGCGGGGACCGTGGTGATCGCATCCATAGCAGGAAATAAACACCGAACCGACCGCCTCCCCCTTGTCCGCACGGACGAATTGCGGGACTTGTTTTAGTCGGATTGAATGAAGAGTGTGAACCAGTTCATACCACTCTCGGAACTGCTGTCCGCGCTGACCAGCTCGGTTGTCACGCTGGTGGACGCGCCCGAGGGCGAGGACGTGGTCGTCGGATCGGTGGCCTTCCTGGATCTGGACGATCCGAACCCCGAAACGGCGCCCGCCCAGCCCCTGCCGGAGCTGTATCTGCAGGTCGGGGTGTCGAACGCCGATGCGGTGCACTGGCTGCGTGAACTCGTCCGGCACTGTCCGGCGCAGTATCGCCCGCGCGCGGTGTTCTCCAAGGGGGCCGAGGAACTGCGCGAGGCCGCCCGCGACGCCGGGCTGGCGCTGGTGGCGGTGCATCCGCAGGCCCGCTGGGAGATGGTGCACGCGCTCGTCGGGCGGATCATCGGACAGGGCGGCGGGCCGCTGACCGTGGCCTCCGCGCCCGTGCTGGACACCGATCTGTTCGGGCTCGCGGCGTCGGTGGCCGAATCCACGCACGGGCTGGTCACCATCGAGGACGACCAGTCCCGGGTGCTGGCCTATTCGGCGGACAGCAGCGCCTGCGCCGATGCGGTGCGGCGGCTGTCGGTACTGGGCCGCCAGGGACCGCCGGGATATCTGCACTGGCTGCAGCGCGAGGGCATCTTCGATCGGTTGCGCAATACCGGTGACGCCGTGGAGGTTCCGGCGCAGCAGGAGTGGGAGACCAAGCGCCGCATCGCCATCGGCATCCGCGAGCCGGGTGCACCGGGTATCCGCCCGCGCACGGTACTGGGCACGATCTGGGTGCAGGAGGGCGCCGAACCGCTGCGTTCGGACAGTCCGCGGGTGCTGCGCGGTGCGGCTTCGATCGCCGCACGGGTCATCTGGCGCACCCGGCACGCGCCGACCACCGATGCGCTGCTGGTCCAGCGCCTGTTCGGCGCGCACGGCGGCGACGTGGACGTGGCCGCCTTCGCCGAGACCTTCGGTGTCGCGGTGGACGGGCGCGCCGCGGTGGTCGGCTTCGCCCGGCATACCGACGAGCAGGAACCGGCCCAGCGCGCGCAGGAGGCCGTCCACCGCGGCGCGGTGACACTTCGCCTGCACGCCAGCGCCTTTCGTCAGGACTGCGTCACCGCGCTGATCGGCGATCGGCTGTATGTACTTTTCCCCGAACATCATTCGGCCGATCGGGTGACCTCGTGGACCAGGCAGGTGATCGAGCAGCTCGCCGAACGATCCGGATTGCGGCTGCGCGCGGCCATCGCCTCGCCCGTGGACGGACTGGCCGATGCCGCGCGCGCCCGCGCCGAGGTCGACCGCGTCCTGGACCGCACCGCCGATCTGCCCGACGCGGATACCGTCACCACCCTGGCCCGCTCGCGCACCACGGTCCTGCTCGCCGAGATCCTCACCCTGATCGGCGATCAGCCCCAGCTACGCGACCCTCGCCTGGACACCCTGGTGGACTACGACGCGAAGTACTCCGCCGATCTGCTCGCCAGCCTGGATGCCTACCTGACCCGTCACGGCGACGTCCGCACGGCCGCAACGGATCTCAGCATCCACCCGAACACCCTGCGTTACCGCGTCCGCCGCGCCACCCAGCTGATGGGCCTGGACCTGGACTGCGCCCCCGACCGCCTCCTGCTGGAAATCCAGCTCGCGGTGCATCGCCTGTCCGTGCCGCCTCCGGCCGAGACCCGGAACTGAGCCGTACCGGAAAGCGCCACTACCCACTGCTCGCGGGCCACTGCCCGCGCCGGGACATATCGACGATCAGCGCGGCGATATTCCACGCGTCGTCACCGCCGCGATGATGCGTCCCCTCCAAGGGCAGCCCCGCGACCTGCAACGCCGCATCCATCCCGAAACGCTTCGAGGTGTCACGCGATTCGGAGAACACCCGCTTGGCATTGGTATGCCGATCACCGAATGGATACGTCACACCGGTTGCGGCACACTGTCTCTCGAACTGCCGCCGGTCGTAGTCCCCCCAACTGGCCCACGCCCGCTCGCTCGCCCGATACCGCTGTCCCAACAGCGCACACGCACTCGCGAAATCCACCCCCGCCGCAACCTGCTCGGGCGTGAGAGTGGTTAGCCGCGTACAGAATTCACTCACCGAGGACCGCTCGGGCCGCACCAGAATACTGTCCCGGCCCACCCGCTCGAGCGTCCGCATATCCAGCACGCAGACCCCGACCTCGATGATCTCGCTGGGCTGTCCATCGGGACTCGCGCCCTCCCAGCACGTGGCCTCCACATCCACGACATTGAGCAACCGATCGTCCATACCAGCAGGCTACCCAGCCCTCATCCCCACCGACCAGCGGTTTTCCGACAACCCGAGTGCTCCCCGTGATCCGGAGATGCGTCCGCGCAGATCCCACGATCCACACGGACGCATCGACCGATCGGTTCACGAGCCCGACGCTCACGCCTTGGTGATCGACACCCGCACCCCGCCGACGATCTCGGCCGCATCCTGGCCCGCATCACCGAATGTGAGTGTGGTGGCGAGGATTTCACCGGCGATCAGGTCGCGGTGGGTGTGGGCCCACTCGGCGCGGTCGGCCGGCACGTCCAGCACGACGGTGATCCGGTCCGAGACGTCCAGCCCCAGCGATTTGCGCGTCTCCTGCAGGTCGCGGATGAGGTCGCGGGCCCAGCCCTCGGCCTCGAGTTCCTCGGTGACCTCCGAATTCAGCACCACCAGACCGGCATTGCCGGGCAGGGCGGCGGTGGATTCGGGTTCCGCGGCGACCAGGCGCTGGGTGTACTCCTCGGGCAGCAGCTCCACCCCGGCCGCGGTGACCACCCCTTCGGGGCTCTCGGACCACTCCCCGGCCTTGACCGCCTTGATCACCGTCTGCACCTGCTTGCCCAGGCGCGGACCGGCGGCGCGGGCGTTCACGACGAGTTCGAAACGGCCGTGCGCGGCGACGTCGGCGGTCAGGTCGACCCGCTTGACGTTCACCTCGTCGGCGACGATATCGGTGAACGGTCGCAACCGCTCCGCGTCCGCCGCCGCGATGGTCAGCTCCGACAGCGGCAACCGCACGCGCAGGTTCTGTGCCTTACGCAGGCTCAGCACCGTCGAGCACACCGACCGCACCTCGTCCATGGCCGAGACCAGTTCGGTGTCCGCGGGCAGATCTCCCGCCTCGGGCCAGTCCGTCAGATGCACCGAGCGACCACCGGTCAGGCCGCGCCAGATCACCTCCGACACCAGCGGCAGCAGCGGCGCGGCCAGCCGGGTGGTCACCTCGAGCACCGTGTGCAGGGTGTCGATCGCGTCGTTGTCCTCCTCCCAGAACCGCGAACGCGACCGACGCACATACCAGTTGGTGAGCGCGTCGGCGAAACCGCGCAGTTCGTCGCAAGCCCCGGCGATGTCGTAGACGTCCAGCGCCTCGGTGATGACGTCGCGAGTGCGCGCCAGCTTGGCCAGGATGTACCGATCCAGCACATGCGACGAATCGGTGCGCCAGGTCCCCGGCTTGGAGGCGTACAGCTGCAGGAAGGTCCAGGCGTTCCACAGCGGCCGCAGCGCATGGCTCACGCCCTCGCGGATACCGCGCTCGGTGACGATGAGGTTGCCGCCGCGCAGGATCGGCGAACTCATCAGGAACCAGCGCATGGCATCGGAGCCGTCGCGGTCGAACACCTCGTTGACGTTCGGATAGTTGCCCTTGGACTTGGACATCTTCAGGCCGTCGTCGCCGAGCACGATGCCGTGTGCGGCAACGGTCTTGAACGCCGGTCGGTCGAACAGCGCGGTCGCGAGCACGTGCATCTGGTAGAACCAGCCGCGGGTCTGGCCGATGTACTCGACGATGAAGTCGGCCGGATTGTGGCCCGGCGCCTGCGCGGTGCCGTCGAACCATTCCTTGTTCTCGAACGGGTAGTGCACCTGTGCGAACGGCATGGATCCGGAGTCGAACCAGCAGTCCAGCACCTCCGGCACCCGGCGCATGGTGGACTTGCCGGTCGGATCGTCCGGATTGGGCCGGGTCAGCTCATCGATGCCGGGCCGATGCAGATCGTCCGGACGCACCCCGAAGTCCCGCTCGAGTTCGTCCAGCGAACCGTAGACGTCGATGCGCGGATAGGCCGGATCGTCCGACAGCCACACCGGGATCGGGCTGCCCCAGTAACGGTTGCGGCTGATGTTCCAATCCCGCGCGCCCTCGAGCCACTTGCCGAACTGACCGTCGCGGATGTGCTCGGGCACCCAGGTGATCTGCCGATTCAGCTCCACCATCCGGTCCCGGAATTCGGTCACCGCCACGAACCAGGACGGCACCGCCATGTAGATCAGCGGTTGCCCGGAGCGCCAGCTGTGCGGATAGGAGTGCTCGATCGTCTCGTGCCGCAACAGCTTTCCGGACGCCTTGAGATCCTTGATGATCACCGGATTGGCGTCGAACACCATCATGCCCTCGTACGGCGGCACCATCGAGGTGAACCGCCCGCCCGGATCCAGCGGCTGCACCAGCTCGATCCCGTGGGCGGAGGCCACATCCATATCCTCCTCACCGAACGCGGGCGCGAGATGCACGATCCCGGTACCGGATTCGGTGGTGACGTAGTCCGCGGTCAGCACGCGATGCGCGTTCGGGTGGCCCACGAAGAATTCGAACGGCGGCTCGTACCGCAGATCGGCCAGGGCCGCACCGGCGTACTCGCCGAGCACCTCGGGTTCCGCGCCGAGTTCGCGGGCGTACTGCGAAACCCGCTCGGCTGCGAGCAGATAGCGCTTGTCGCCCTGCCCGCGCACCTGGACGTAGGTCACGTCCGGATGCACCGCGATCGCGAGGTTGGACGGCAGCGTCCACGGAGTGGTGGTCCAGATCAGCGCGTTGGCGCCGTCCAGATCGTGCAGCGGATGTTCCTCGGGCACCCGCAGCAGCATGTCCACGGTGACGGCCGGGTCCTGCCGCATCTTGTAGGCGTCGTCGAGCCGGGTCTCCTGATTCGACAGCGGCGTCTGCTCGTACCAGCTGTACGGCAGCACCCGGAATCCCTGGTACACCAACCCCTTGTCGTACAAGGTTTTGAATGCCCACATCACCGACTCCATGAAGTCGATATCGAGGGTCTTGTAGTCGTTGTCGAAATCGACCCACCGTGCCTGACGGGTCACATAATCGCGCCACTCACCGGTGTAGCGCAGCACAGAGGATTTGACAGCGGCATTGAATTCCGCAAGGCCCATCTGTTCGATCTGTGATTTGTCCGTGATACCGAGCTGCTTCTCCGCCTCGAGTTCCGCGGGCAGCCCGTGACAGTCCCAACCGAATCGCCGATCGACCTTCTTGCCGCGCATCGTCTGAAAACGCGGGACCAAATCCTTGACGTACCCGGTCAGCAGATGACCGTAGTGTGGCAAACCGTTGGCGAACGGCGGACCGTCGTAGAAGATGAACTCCGCACGGTCCGAACGGTTGTCGATGCTGGCGCGGAAGGTGTCGTCGGCGGCCCAGTAGTCCAGGACGCGCCGCTCCAGCTCCGGGAAGGAAACCTGTCCCCCGGCGCCCAGATCGACGCGCGGATAGGTGTCCCGGACATCGCTGGGCTCTGCCTTGCGGGGGGTTGTCTCGTCCGCCATGTCGGGACGTCTCTCCTCGTGCCGTATGCGCCGTCGGCGCAATCCATGGGCACGGGGACGAATATCGGCGCCGGTGCGCCGAGACCGCGGTACCACCCCGCTTGCCCGGCGCAATGGTGATAGCACCGGACCTCTCGTTGTGAGCTGTGACGGGCTCACCCGTTCGGTTCTACTGAGCGTCGCAGCTCACGAGGCCGCGTAGCCGTTCTTCCGAAGGCTCCCCGGTGATTGCCGGATCAGTGCCGTAGTTACAGGTTTGATTGTAGCCACTACGGTCAAAACTATTTCCGACCGCGGTTGGGTTCGCATCGAGCGGCTACATCGCTCACCGTTTGACGTGTCGGCCTGGACGCGTCTGGGTGTCATCGTCGGAGTCGCGCATCGACAGGGCACTCACCAGCAGCAGAACCGCGCCGATGACGCACACCACGATGCATCCCCAGGCCCACACCACCGAACCGGTGGTCAGTGCGGCGACCAGGAGGCCGAATCCGATAGCCGCGAGAACAAGTGTCAGGACGAGCATGGTCACCCCCTAGGCGGGCCTACTGGCTCGACGAACTTCCGACCACGACCGCGGCTGCGCGTACCGAACCCGAGCTGCCGGGAGCGGCGGACAGCCGAAGCGAAATTACTTGCCGCCCTTGGCGAATGACGCAGAGGCATGGCTGTTGTTGGCGCCATCGAAGGCCTCACCACCGTCGACCGGTACCGCCGAACCGCGGTTCTCGAGTTCTTCGAGCTGGGACTCCAGGTAGGACTTCAACCGCACCCGGTACTCGCGCTCGAACGTCTTGAGCTGCTCGATGCGGCTCTCGAGCACGCTGCGCTGCTGGGTGATGGTGGCCATGATCTCGGTGTGCTTGCGCTCGGCGTCGGCTTGCAGGGCGTCGGCCTTCTCCTTGGCCTGGCGCAGCTGGTTGTCCGACCGGCTCTGCGCGTCGGACAGCAGGGTCTCGGCCTTCTGCCGAGCCTCGGAAACCATGCCGTCGGAGCGGGTCCGCGCCTCGGTGACCAGTCGCTCGGAGTTAGCCCGCGCGTTGGACAGCAGCGTCTCGGCCTCGGTCTTGGCATCGGTCGTGAGCCGGTCGGCCATCTCCTGGGCCAGGCTCAGCACCTTGGCGGCCTGCAGGTTGGCGTCCGCGGCGCCGGGATCCTTGACCGGCGCGGGCGCGGCGACCGGCATCGGAGCCGGCGGCGGCACCGGAGCGGGCTTGGGCGGTTCCGGTTGCGGCGGTGCAGATTTCACCGCCTGCGGCATCGGGCGGGGGGCCGCCTTGGCATCGGACAGCTCGGCATCCAGCTCGGCAACCCGCTGGCGCAGATCCGCGTTCTCCTCGATCAGACGTGAGAGCTCCTGCTCGACCAGATCGAGGAAGGCATCGACCTCGTCCTCGTTGTAGCCGCGCTTCCCGATCGGCGGTTTGCTGAACGCGACGTTGTGCACATCGGCTGGGGTCAGCGGCATGGAAGGATCCCTTCACGCTTCGTACGGAGGTCTAGCGGTAGATCTTGCAAGCTATTCTTCACGACCCATTCTGTCACACCGGCGCGTGCGCCTGCCCGAGCCCGCCCGTGACCGTCATCAAGATGAACACGATGAATATCAACACCATAATCGACAGATCCAGCCGAATTCCCCCCAGGTTGACCGGAGGTATCAGCCGCCTCAGCAGTTTCACCGGGGGGTCGGTGATCGTGAAGATCAGCTCGAGCCCGATGACGACCGCGCCGCGCGGGCGCCAGTCCCGGGCGATGCTGCGGATGAACTCGACGATGATCCTGCCGATGAGCAGCAACCAGAAGACGAACAGCAGGTAGTTCAACACACTGAACAGGGCCACCCCGCCCACTCTGCCTCAGATTCGGTGTCCTGCAAACTCCCCGCGCCGTCTCGAGGCGGCGCGGCTTCCCCCGCGCGTCGCGCACCGGCCGGTGACGGCCACGGCACGACGTCCGATTCGAGCGTTATTTCTGGTTGTAGAAACCGGTTTCGGCGATGCGGCGGCGCTCCTCGGCCGATACGTCGACATCGGCCGGTGAGAGCAGGAACACCTTCGTGGCGACCTTGTCGAACGAACCACGCAGCGCGAACGCCAGGCCCGCGGCGAAGTCGACCAGGCGCCGGGCATCGGCGTTGCTCATCTCCACCAGATCCATGATCACCGGAGTGCCGTCGCGGAACCGCTCGCCGATGATGGCCGCCTCGGTGAAGGTGCGCGGCCGCAGTGTCGTGATCTTGGACAACGGGCCTCCGTCCTCGAAGACCGGCGAGCGGCGCGGAGCCGGCTCGAAACGAGCGCGCTCCTCCAGCCGCCGCTCTTCCATCCTGCGCTCGACCTCCGGGTCGACCGCCAGCGCGCCGTGCGTGGTGCCGCGGATCATCGACGGTCCGCTACCGAGGCCGCGCGAGCGCCCCGATGGCGCGGACTCGATTCGGGTGGGCCGGCGAGACTCGTAACGATCGTCGGAATAGGCGTCGTCGGCGAATTCGCTACGCCGAGACACGGTGTACCCAGGCTGATACGGCGCCTTGTAGGCGGGCTCGGGATAGCTCTGCTCGGCCTCGTAGCGATCGTCGTCGAAACGCGAACGCCCCCCGCCCTCGTAGCGAGACTCCGAGAACTCCCGCGACCGACGCGCGGGCCGATCCTCGATCCCCCGAGGCCCGCGATCATCGACGTAGTCGTCTTCGTACTCCTCCAGCGGCACCATGCCGAAGTACGCCTTGAACCTGTGCAGCGTGCTCATTCTTCCACCTCGCTGACGCCTCCCCGCACGAGCACGCTCGTGACTGCCTTGACGACTCGCTCGCTGCGCTCGCTCATCCTGGTCGACCTTCCTACGGCCCCGGTTGACCTGGGGTGTTGAAGTCTTGCTCAATCCTCGCAGTCTCAAGCATATGTTTCGAATGTGACTGATGAGGTTTGTTTGCTATCCCGAGGTTATCGGTCGAGCGCCCATCAAGGCAGTACCGACACGCACACAGGTGGACCCGTGTCGAATCGCCGCCTCGAGGTCTCCCGACATGCCTGCGGACAGCTCGGTCCCCGTGGGGTGTTGCGCTAGAAATCGGGTCCGCATCTCGGCCAGCCGAGCGAACTCGGCATCCGGATCCGAATCCAGCGGCGGAATCGCCATCAGGCCCGCGAGCTGCAGATTCTCCAGGCCCGCAACATGATCGGCGAGTGCGGGCAAATCGTCCGGGGCGATGCCACCGCGGCCCGGATCGCGATCGAGGCCGACCTGGAGCAGAACCCGCAGCGGACCCCGGCGAACATCCGCCTCCCGGGCGGCCCGCACACCCGCGTCAAGAGCCGTTGCCAGCCGGGCGCTGTCCACCGAATGGACCGTATGGGCCCATCGGGCAACGGCTTTGGCCTTGTTGCGTTGCAGACGGCCGATCATGTGCCATTCGACACCGGGCAGATCGGCCAGTTCGGCCGCCTTCGCGGTCGCCTCCTGCTCGCGGGATTCGCCGAATTCACGCCGCCCCAGCCCGTGCAGAATCGCCACGTCCGAGGCCGGAAAGAACTTCGTGACCGGCAACAATCGCACCTGCGCCGGATCACGCCCGGCCGCGCGGCAGGCCGCATCGATACGTCCGAGCAACCCGGCAAGCGCGGTCGACAGCTCGCCTGTCCGCGTGCCGGATTCCGTAGTGGCCCTATCGAATTCGCCGATCATGATTCCTCTCCCTCGAATGCGATTCCTATCACGATCCGTTCGGGCGTGTCCCGTCAATTTCCGGACACCGTGTCCGCATCAGCCCGCACTGCGCCCTCGGGTACACCCTGCGACGTACCCGAGCGACCGCCGGATCAGGCCGGAGAATCCGCGGGCTCGCGCCAGATGACCCCGGCGATGCGACCGGTCGGCGCACCACGACGATGACTGAACAGCGTGGCGTCCTCGATCGTGCAACGCGGATCGACCGCGACCGCACCGACCCCCGCCGCCTCGAGCTGACGGCGAACTCCGGCGCGCAGATCCAGGCCCGGAGTGCCCTGCGCGGTGGTGGTGGCGCTACCGGGCAGATGGGCCTCGACGTCCGCGCGCATCGCGGCGGGCACCTCGTACCGTGCGCCGCTCGCCGCGGGGCCGAGGAACGCGCCGATGCGTTCGGATTGCGCGCCGACCGAGATCATCGCCTCCAGCACCCGCGGCACGATCCCGATCCGCGCGCCGACCCGGCCGGCGTGGACCGCGGCGATCACTCCGGCCTCGTCATCGGACAGCAGGATCGGCACACAGTCCGCGGTCAGCACCACCAGTGCGAGTTCCGGGACGGTGGTCACCAGCGCATCGGTCACCGGCACCGGCTCCGCCCGCGGCCCGTCCACGATCGTCACGGTGCGACTGTGCACCTGTTCCATCCAGACCAGCCGCTCCGGCGCCAGCCCGATCCCCTCCGCCAGCCGAACCCGATTGCGCCGCACCGCCTCCGGATCATCACCGACATGATCACCCAGGTTGAACGAGTCGTACGGCGCGCGGGAGAACCCACCGGCACGGGTCGTGGTCACCCGCCGAGTCCTCCCCCGCCTCTCCGCGACTTCAGCGTGCCGCAAGGTGCCCGAAGACTCATGCGTCGGGCCGACGGTTCGGGAAACCGGTTGGATTCTGGGCGTTCCCGACGAGTTACCCATATGCACCCGAGATCAGTTGTTGCGTTGGCATACACCCGAGATTAGTAGCCCTCCTCCGAGAGGGGCGGACACGGGAGCGCCCGCTCCCTTTTCGGGAGCGGGCGCTTTTCAGGGAAACACTACCTACCGGCGCATGAACGAGGGCACGTCGACGTCGTCGTCGGTGTCCTCGTCGGGCGGCTGGATGTGACTGCGGGAGTTGTGCGCGACGGTGGGTTCGACGGCCGGGCGGGGTTCATAGGACGGGGCGGGGCCGCGGGAGACAGGGGCCGGAGTCGCGGGAGGAGGTGCCGGGTCCGCGGTACGGCTCGGGAAATCGGTGCCGCGGGAGTGCGTTTGGCCGACCTCTCCGGCACGCGCCGAACCGATCGTGGAGCGGGTGACCGGCGCGTCCAGCCGACGGGTCGGTGCGCCGCTGTCGAATCCGGCCGCGATCACCGTGACGCGCACCTCGTCGCCGAGCGAATCGTCGATGACCGTACCGAAGATGATGTTCGCCTCGATGTGCGCGGCCTCCTGCACCAGCGAGGCGGCCTCGTTGATCTCGAACAGGCCCAGATCGGACCCGCCCGCGATCGAGAGCAGCACGCCGTGCGCGCCGTCCATCGACGCCTCCAGCAGCGGCGAGTTGATCGCCGCTTCGGCCGCCTTCACCGAACGGCCCTCACCGCGTGAGGAGCCGATGCCCATCAGGGCCGATCCGGCCCCGGACATCACGCTCTTGACGTCGGCGAAGTCGACGTTGATCAGACCCGGGGTGGTGATCAGATCGGTGATGCCCTGAACACCGTTGAGCAGCACCTCATCCGCGGAGCGGAAGGCGTCCATCAGACTGACCGCCGCGTCGCCCAGCTGCAGCAGCCGGTCGTTCGGGATGACGATCAGCGTGTCGCAGGACTCGCGCAACGCCTGTATTCCGGCCTCGGCCTGGTTGCTGCGCCGCTTGCCCTCGAAGGAGAACGGGCGCGTCACCACACCGATGGTCAGGGCGCCGAGTTTGCGGGCGATGCTGGCCACCACCGGCGCGCCGCCGGTTCCGGTGCCGCCGCCCTCACCGGCGGTGACGAAGACCATGTCGGCACCCTTGAGCACCTCTTCGATCTCGTCCTTGTGATCCTCGGCGGCCTTGCGGCCCACCTCCGGGTCTGCACCGGCGCCGAGGCCGCGGGTGAGCTCACGCCCGACGTCGAGCTTGACGTCCGCATCACTCATCAGCAGCGCCTGCGCGTCGGTATTGACGGCGATGAACTCGACTCCCTTGAGTCCCTGTTCGATCATTCGGTTGACGGCGTTCACGCCGCCGCCGCCGATACCGACGACCTTGATCACTGCAAGGTAGTTGTGCGGGGGCGTCATGGGCTCTCGCCTTCCTTCGATCTAAAGCCTGTCGTTTGTGGATTCCCGGCAGAGCGCCGAGCCGCGGATGGTTTCGATCCGGCTAACCCGGGCTCCCGCCCGAGCAAACCCTCAACCTCAACCATAGGGTTGGCGTTATGTCAAGTATCCGACTGCTGCGGAACGCTATTCGTACCCGCCGCAATCCGCGCGCAGGCGCGCCGACGCGAGAACCAGAATCTTGTGCGATCCGTCTCGTCCGAGCCCGCCCCGCATCGTATCGCGAACAGCCGCTCCAGGCAGGGGGAATCGTCACCGGCGGCCCCGGCGAATCGGCGCGCATCGCGACACGCACCGAAAACACCAACGGCACAACGGGTATCACTCACCTTACCGTGACCAGATCCGGAGTCGAAACGTCGTATACCTGTCCGGGCCGAGTCAGCACCGGCACGACCACCTCCGCCTTGCGCGCGGAGTCGGCCGCACCGCCCCACAGCACGGTGCGCCCATCTCGCAGTTTCAGCTCGATATCCGAAACCGACCGCGCCACAACCTCACCCACTTGACCCCGCAACCCCTGCGATGCCGCAGTGAGCACTGTCACCGCCGCACGAGTGACCGGGTCGCTATCGCCCGGCCGACTCGTGGTCAGCTTCGGCACGCCGGGAGGCGGTGGCTCGATGGCGAATTCGACGCCGTCCGCGTCCAGCAGATGCGGCCCCTGCGGAGAATCGAAGTACAGCACCGCGGTGCGCTCCTCGACCGTCACCCGGACCGTCGCGGGGAACACCCGCCGCACCCGCACCGAATGCACCTTCGGGATCGCCGCCGCCCGATGCGCGATCTCATCGGTGTTCAGGCGCAGGATCGAAACCCCCTCGGGCACCTGCAACGCGTCACGCACCTGTTTCTCCGGCACCGTCTCCAGCCCGTCGATCGTGACGGTCCGCACCGCCAGCAGCGGCGTGAACCACGCCACCACGGCCAGTACGACCACGACCCCGGCAACGGCCAAGGCCCACAGGGCCATTCGGCGGGACGGCGGTCGCAGACGCATCGTGATCATCGTCCGGTGGGCGGGCGCACCCGCAATCCGTCGAGGATCTGCCCGCCGAGCATCGTCACATCGCCCGCGCCCATCGTGATCACCACATCACCCGGCCGCGCCAGTCCGGCCGCCTGACGGCCCACCCGCGACATATCCGGTTGGTAGTGCACGGGTTTGGAGACCGACTGGGCCACCAGGGCGCCGTTGACGCCCGGCAGCGGCTTCTCCCGAGCGCCGAACACGTCCAGCACGACGACCTCGTCCGCGACATCCAGGGCCGCGCCGAACTCGGTCGCGAATGTCGCAGTGCGGCTGTACAAATGGGGCTGGAACACCACGATCACCCGGCCCTGTCGCGAACGCGCGCCGTCGGCGGCCTCCTGCCGGACCAGTTCGGACGCCGCGCCCAGTACCGCGCGAACCTCGGTCGGATGGTGCGCGTAGTCGTCGAACACCCGCACGCCGTTCTCCCGGCCGACGAACTGGAATCGCCGATGCACCCCGCCGAAACCCTCGAGTCCCTGCAGCACCTCGCCGAGATCGGCGCCGGCGTCCCGCGCGGCCAACAGGGCGGCCAGCGCGTTGAGCGCCATGTGCCGTCCGGGCACCGACAGCCGCAGCGTGCGCGGTGCGGACTCGTCGGCCAGCCGGAAGGTGGCCACCCCGCCCACATCGCGCGGCTCCCAGGACAGCAGCCGCACCCCGACCGGAACCGGAGCGTCGGCCAGATCGCCGGAGCCGTAACCCAGTACGCGGATATCGAGTTCGTCGGAACGGGCCACGACCCGCTCGGCCAGCGCTCGCGAACCCGGATCGTCCAGGCACACCACCAGCAGTCCGCCCGGGGTGAGCCGATCCACGAAGTCGTCGAAGACCTGGACGTACGCCTCGTCGGTACCGAAGAAATCCAGGTGGTCCGATTCGATGTTGGTGACCACCGCGACGTCCGGATCGTATTGCAGCAGTGAGCCGTCCGACTCGTCCGCCTCGGCCACGAAATAGCCGCCGGTGCCGTGATGGGCGTTGGTGCCCGCCTCGTTCAGCTCGCCGCCCACGGCGAAGGACGGATCGAATCCGCAGTGCTGCAACGACACCACGAGCATCGAGGTCGTGGAGGTCTTGCCGTGCGTCCCGGACACCAGCAGCGTGTGATGGCCGTGCATGAGTTCGGCGAGTACGGCCGGGCGCAGCAGCACCGGCACCCCGCGCCGCTTCGCCTCGACCAGTTCGGGATTGGTCTTCGGGATGGCCGCGTAGGTGGTGACCACCGCGCTGGGCCCGCCGGGCAGCAGATCCAGCGCACCGGCGTCGTGGCCGATGCGGACCTGCGCACCCCGGGCCCGCAGGGCGAGCACACCGCGGCTCTCCTTCGCGTCGGAGCCGGAGACCGATCCGCCGCGGGCGAGCAGGATCCGGGCGATCCCGGACATCCCGGCTCCGCCGATACCGACCATGTGCACCCGCTGCAGTAACGGCGGTAGCTCGGCCGCCACCACGGTCGTGTCCTGCTCGTCGGTCATCGCCCGGCCACCTCCACCACGATCCGCGCCACCGCGTCTGCGGCGTCCCGATGCCCGGCTCCCGCGGCGGCCGCGGACATCTGCGACAGCCGCACCGGGTCGGTGAGCAGCGGAATCACCTCATCCAACACATATTTCGCGGTCAACTCCGCGTCGGCGACGATCCGGCCGCCGCCCTGCGCCACGATCGGACGCGCGTTGAGCTCCTGCTCACCGTTACCGTGCGGCAGGGGCACGTAGAACGCGGGCAACCCGACCGCCGACACCTCGGCGACGGTCATCGCGCCCGACCGGCACACCGCCGCGTCGGCAGCCGCATACGCCAGATCCATCCGCGAGACGTACGGCACCGCAACATATTTCGCCTTGTCGTCGGGAGCCGACTGCTCCGCGATCTGCAGGGTGTTCTTCGGACCGTGCGCGTGCAGCACCGAGATTCCCGCGGCCAGCAACTGCGGCGCGGCGGCCGAGACCGCCTCGTTGAGCGTGCGCGCGCCCTGCGAACCGCCGAACACCAGCAGCACCGGCCCGTCGGCGGGCAAGCCGAAATGCTCCCGAGCCTGCGCGCGCAGACCCGCCCGGTCCATCGTCGCGATCGACTCGCGCACCGGAATCCCGACGATCTCCGCATCCGCGCGCCCCGAGGCCCGCACACCCGAATTCGCCACCGCGGCCAGCACGCGCGCGGCCCGGCGCGCGCCGACCTTGTTCGCGATACCCGCCTTCACATTCGCCTCGTGCACCACCACCGGCACCGACCGGCGACCGCGCAACCCGCGCCCGGCCGCCAGATAGGCGGGCAGCGCCACATATCCGCCGAATCCGACGATCACATCGGCCTCGGCCGCATCGATCACCGCCCGGCTGCGCGCGATCGCGGTCCGCACCCGGCCCGGCAGTCGCAGCAGATCCGCGGTCGGCTTGCGCGGCAACGGAACCGGCGGAATCAACTCGAGCGGATAGCCGCGTTCGGGCACCAGGGTCGTCTCGAGTCCGCGCTGGGTGCCCAGAGCGGTGATCCGGATGTTCGGATCGAGGCGGCGCAACGCGTCCGCGACCGCCATGGCCGGTTCGATATGACCGGCGGTGCCACCGCCCGCGACGATCACCGAAAGCGCCCGTCCCCCGATATCGGGCCCGACGCCGTCGCTACTGGTCACCTGGACTTACCCCGTTCTCTCGCATGTGTCGTCCGATAGCTGGGCTCCCAGGCCCGCGTGGTCCGCAGCGATGCGGTGCCGCGGCGTTCGCGCCGGGCAGAATCCGAATCTACCCGTCGGCGGGCCGGTGGCAATTCGCGCCGCGGCGGCGGGGTCCGGGATCCGCCGCGCGTGCGCGAGGCCGCGTTGCGCGAGGGCGGGTACATCTCCGGCTTCGGCAGCCGCAGCAACCGGCTGAACCGGCCGTCCTGTCCGGCGTGCAGGGCCGCGACCGCCTCGGGCTCGTGCCGCGCTGCACTCGCGATGATGCCGAACATCAGCAGGGTGATCGCCAGCGAGGAACCGCCCGCCGAGACCAGCGGCAGCTGCAGACCGGTCACCGGCAGCAGGCCCACCACATAGCCGATGTTGATCAGCGCCTGACCGGTGATCCAGGTCGTCGCGGTGGCGACCAGCAGCCGCAGGAACGGATCCGCAGACCGGCTCGCGATCCGCAGACCGGTGTAGACGAACAGCGCGAACAGGCCCAGCACCAGCGCGCAGCCGAGAAATCCGAGTTCCTCGCCGATGATGGCGAAGATGAAGTCGTTGTGCGCGTTGGGCAGATAACTCCACTTGGCCCGGCTCTGCCCGAGCCCGCGACCCCAGATCCCGCCGTCGGCGAGGGAGAACATCGCCTGACGCGCCTGATAGCCGATACCCTGCGGATCGTCACCGGGATTGAAGAACGCGCGCATGCGATCCGAGCGGTACCCGGCCGTCATCGCCAGCACCAGCGCCGCCACCACACCGGACGCGCCGATCGCGACGAACAGCCGGACCGGCAACCCGCCGAACCACAGCAGCGCCACCAGGATGATGCCCACCGCGATCGTGGTCGACAGGTTCGGCTCCAGCACGATCAACAGACAGCACAGCAGGCCCGCCGGAACCAGCGGCATCAGAATCTCTTTGTACCCGGCATTCTCCGCGCGACGGGTGGCCAGCAGATGCGCACCCCAGATGATCAGGGTGACCTTGACGATCTCCGAGGGCTGCACGTGGACGAACCCGATGTCGAACCAGCGCCGCGAACCCTGCGCCTGCGAGCCGATGCCCGGAATCAGCACCAGCACCAGCGCCAGCACCGACACCGCGAACATCGGGAAGGACAGACGGCGCAGGGTGCGGAAGGGAATTCGCAGCGCGAGATAGAACAGCACCGCACCCAGGACGGCGAACATCAGCTGCTGGATGAACAGCGAATAGGCCGATCCGTCGTCGGCGTACGATTCCACGCTCGACGCCGAGAGCACCATCACCAAGCCGAGCACGGTGAGCAGCGTGGCGATCGTGACGACCAGGTGGAACGAGGCGAGCGGACGCGCCAGCCAGGCACCGAACCACGTACCCGAACCCTTGCGCGCCTTGGTCACCGGGCCTCCCACAGCGCGGCGCGCCCGGGGCCCGCCGCACGGATCACCACCGCGTCACATCTGCTCACGAAGGGCTCCCGATATCTCCTTCGTCCAGCGCCTGCACCGCGGCGACGAAACTGCGTCCCCGGTGGGTGTAGTCGGCGAACATGTCCAGCGACGCCGCCGCCGGGGCGAGCAGCACCGTGTCACCGTTGGTGGCGTATCCGGCGGCGATGCGCACGGCCCGCGCCATGACCGCGTCCGCCCCATCTATCTCGGACGTGAGTTCCGCACCCATCCCAGCATCGTCGCCCGAACCGAGCTCGACGACCGGGACATCGGGGGCGTGTCGCGCCAATGCCGCGGCGATGACCGGGGCATCCTTGCCCAGCAGCACCACCGCGACGAGCCGTTCGGCCACCTCCTCGACCAGATCGTCCACGTGCGCGCCCTTGAGCAGTCCACCGGCGATCCAGACGACCTGGGCGTGCGCCTGGATCGAGGATCTGGCCGCATGCGGATTGGTGGCCTTGGAATCGTCGACGAACTCCACGCCCGACAGCTCGCGCACCGAGGCCGCGCGATGCGGACCCACCTTGTGCTCCTGCAGGCCCTCCTTGACGAATTGCGGTGCGACGTCGATGGATCGGGTCAGCGCGGCCGCGGCCAGCGCATCGGCCACCCCCGCCGGACCGGGCGGGCTGATATCGCGCACCTCGGCCAGGATGGCCGCCTTGGTGAACGCGCGATCGAGCAGTTTGCCGTCCACGACGCCGAGTTCACCGTCGGCCGGGACGCCGACGCGGAAACCGACCGTGCGCCGGGCCCGGGACTTGCGCGCGAGCGCCGCGGCGACCGGATCGTCCAGGCCGACGACGCCGACCCGGCCCATCAGCGCCCGCGACTTCGCCGCCGCGTACGCGTCCAGGCCGCCGTGCCAATCCAGGTGATCCTCGGCCACGTTCAGCACCACGCCCGCCTCCGGACGCACCGAGGGCGCCCAGTGCAGCTGGAAGGAGGACAGCTCCACCGCCAGCACCTGCGGTCCCGGGGTGCGCCGCAGCGCGTCCAGAATGGGCAGGCCGATATTGCCGCAGGCGACGCTGGCGATTCCGGCCGCGCGCAGGATCGCGTGCGTCATCTGGGTGGTGGTGGTCTTGCCGTTGGTTCCGGTGATCACCAACCATTTGCGCACCGGCCCGTACAGCCGCGCCTGATCGACCCACCAGGCGAATTCGACATCACCCCAGACCGGTACGCCCTCGGCGACCGCGGTGGCCAGGACCGGCGAATCCGGCCGCCAGCCCGGACTGGTGATCACCAGCGCGAACCGGTCCAGCCCGCCGGGCTCGAGCAGACTCTCCCCGGTGGCGGTGTCCAGGCCCAGTTCGGCCGCCTCGGCCATCGCCTTCGCACCGGCGTCGGTGACCACCGGGGTCGCGCCGATATCGCGCAGCGGATCGATCAGTGAGCGACCCGATATTCCCCAACCGGCCACGAGAACATCACGGCCACGCAAGAATTCGAGCATGGGGCCCGGCGATCGCAGGGCCCGCGGAGTGTGTTCGACCATTGCTGCTTTACCCGACCTGAGAGAGGTATTCGCTGTAGAACAAGCCAAGTCCGATCGCCGACGCTATGCCCGCGAGTAACCAGAACCGAATGATCACCGTAGTCTCGGCCCATTTGCTGAGTTCGAAGTGGTGGTGGAACGGCGCCATCTTGAACAGTCGGTTGCGAGTCGTGCGATAGACCGCGACCTGCAGGACGACCGACGTGGTCTCGGCGACGAACAGCGCGCCGATCACGATCATCAGCAGTTCGGTACGCGACAGCAGCGACAGCCCGGCGATCAATCCGCCGAGTGCCAGCGAGCCGGTGTCACCCATGAAGATCTTCGCGGGAGCCGCGTTCCACCACAGGAACCCGATGCACGCGGCCGCACCCGCGGCGCAGATCAGTGCCAGGTCCAGCGGGTCGCGCACGTTGTAGCAGCCCGCCTCGGCGTGCACCGAGCACGCGTTGCGGTACTGCCAGAAGGTGATGATCACGTATGCGCCCAGCACCAGGCTCATCGAGCCCGCGGCCAGACCGTCCAGGCCGTCGGTGAGGTTCACCGCGTTCGACCAGGCGACCACCACCAGACAGACGAAGGCCAGGAAGATGATCACCCCCATCGAGACGGTGGTGATGTCGCGGACGTAGGACAGGTGCCGGCTCGCCGGTGTCTGCTTGTTCGCCCCCGGGAACTGCAGCGCGAGCACGCCGAACACCACTGCCGCGGAAAGCTGTCCGATGTATTTGCCCGCCGCGGTGAGACCGAGGTTGCGGCCCTTGCGCAGTTTGATGAAGTCATCGATGAATCCGACCCCGCCCAGTGCGGTGGTCAGCGCCAGTACCAGCAGGCCCGACACCGTCGGCCCCTCGGCGCGATAGCCGATGCCGATCAGGTGCGAACCCCAGTATCCGGCCCACAGTCCGGCCAGGATCGCGACGCCGCCCATCGTCGGAGTACCACGCTTGGCCTGATGGCTGGCCGGTCCGTCGATCCGGATCTCCTGACCGAAGCCGCGTTTGGCGAACATCCGGATCAGCAACGGCGTCAACAGGATCGACACCGCCAGTGCGATCGCCGCCGCGAAAAGAATCTGCCTCATCGGCCCGCTTCCGTGTCCACAGGAGGCACTTCCGAGCCCTCCGTACCGGCGCCGGGCGCTGCGATGCCCGGCGCGAGATGCTCTGCCACCGCCCACAATCCGACGGAGTTGGATGCTTTGACCAGCACCACGTCGTCGGCCGCGAGCTCCTCGTCGAGCACCTCGAGTGCGGCGGCGATATCGGGGACCAGGATCGACTCCTCACCCCAGGAGCCCTCCATGACCGCCCCCTGATGCAATGCGTGCGAGGGCCGTCCGGTGCCGACCACGATGAGCCGGTCCACGTCCAGCCGGACCGCCAGACGGCCGATGCGATCGTGTTCGACCACCGAATCCGCACCCAGCTCGGCCATTTCGCCGAGCACCGCCCAGCTGCGCCGCTTCCCGCCGGGACCGCCGTGCGCACCGGCACGGGCCATGGTCACCAACGCCTTGAGCGCGGCGCGCACCGAATCCGGGTTGGCGTTGTACGAATCGTTGACGATCGTGACGCCGTCCGGGCGGGTGCGCACATCCATCCGATGCTTGGAAGCCGCCCGCGCACTCGACAGCGACCGCGCGACCGTCTCGAGGTCCGCACCGCATTCGAGGGCGACCGCGGCCGCGGACAGCGCGTTGGCCACCTGATGCTCGCCGTGCACCGACAGATGCACCGGCACTTCGGAACCGTTGGCGCGCAACGTGAACCGGGCGCGCGCGGACTCGTCGAGCTGGACGTCCAGCGCACGCACATCCGCGCTCTGGGACTGCCCGGCGGTCACCACCCGCCCCACGGTGCGCGTGGCCATGGCCGCGACATTCGGGTCGTCGGCATTGAGCACCGCCACCCCCGACGGGGCCAGCGCCTCCACCAACTCACCCTTGGCCTGCGCGATCGCCTCGCGACTGCCGAATTCGCCCAGATGCGCGGTGCCGACGTTGAGCACCACCGCGATCGATGGTGGCGCGATCTCGGTGAGCGCCTTGATATGTCCGGGCCCGCGCGCGGACAGTTCCAGCACCAGGAAACGAGTACCGGCATCGGCGCGCAACGCCGTCCACGGGAAACCGAGTTCGTTGTTGAACGACTCCGGCGGCGCGACCACCGTCCCGAGCGGGGCCAGGACCTTGGCCAGCAGATCCTTGGTCGAGGTCTTGCCGGAGGAACCGGTGACGCCGACGACGGTCAGCTCACCGCTCGCGGCCAGGCGATCCACGCTCGCGCGGGCCAGTTTGGCCAGTGCCGTGAGGACCGCGGCCGCCGAGCCGTCCGTATCGTGCGCCAGCACGTACGCCGAACCGCCGTCGGCCTGCTGCCCGGCCGGACTGACCACCACGGCGGGCACGCCGACCGGCCGCGCCGCCAGCACCGCGACCGCACCGGCGGCCACCGCACCGGCCGCATAGTCGTGCCCGTCGACCCGCGCACCCGGCAACGCCAGGAACAGATCTCCGGAATTGATTCGGCGCGAATCGAATTCGACCGCACCGGTCACCGTCACCGCGGGATCGGGAACATCGTGCAGCGTGCCGCCGACGATCTCCGCGATCTCCCGCAGGGTCATCTCGATCATGAAACCGTCAGGTCCTTGTCATCGGGCGCCGATCGCCGGCAGAGGGCCTCCGCCAGCACCTCGCGGTCATCGAACGGATACTTCACACCCGCAATCTCCTGCCCTGTCTCATGCCCCTTACCGGCCACCAGCACCACATCGCCGGACCGTGCCCAGTCCACCGCCGCGGTGATGGCCGCCGCCCGGTCACCGATCTCGGTGACCTCACCGCGTTCGGTCTCGGCCATACCGAACGCCCCGGCGCCGATCGCCGCGCGGATCGTCGCGGGATCCTCACTGCGTGGATTGTCGTCGGTGATGATCACCAGTTCCGCACCGCGTGCGGCGGTCGCGCCCATCAGCGGGCGCTTGCCCGGGTCACGGTCGCCGCCCGCACCGACCACCACGGCCAGCCGACCGCTCGAACCCTTCAGATATTCGCGCAGTGTCGCGATGACCGATTCGACCGCGGCCGGTTTGTGCGCGTAGTCGACCACGGCCAGGAAATCCTGCCCGCAATCCACCCGCTGCATCCGGCCCGGCACGTCGACCTCGGCCAGCGCTCGCCCGGCGACCCGGGCGTCCACGCCCGCCGCCGCGCACACCGCGATCGCGAGCAGGCCGTTGGCGATGTTGTAGCGGCCCGGAAGACGCAGCCGCACACCGACTTCCACAACCTCGGCCGACTCGGCGACCGGACGCGCATCGTCGGACCGACCGCCCGGACCCACGGCGGTGAACTGCTGTTCCCCACCGTCCAGCGTGCTCGCGGCCACCGCGGTCCAATCCGGTTCGGCGCCATCACCGGCGGGACCGGAGCCGGTCGACACCCTCACCACCGGGGCGCGCCCGCCCACCTCGCGGGCCAGACGCCGACCCCAGGCGTCGTCCACACAGATCACGCAGGTCTGCGCGGCCACCGACCCGAACGACGAGGCGGAGGCATCCGCCGACACCGCATCCGGGACGAACAGTTTGCGCTTGGCGGCGTAGTAGTCCTCGAAATCGGCGTGGAAGTCCAGATGGTCCTGGGACAGATTCGTGAACGCGCCCACGGCGAATCGCACACCGTCCACCCGACCCAGGGCGAGCGCGTGGCTGGACACCTCCATCACCACCGCCTGCACGCCCTGCTCGACCATCAGCGCGAACATCGCGTGCAACTGCGGGGCTTCGGGCGTGGTGAGCGCACTGGGCACCCGCTGCCCGCCGATTCGGGTCTCGATGGTGCCGATCAGCGCGGTGCGCAGTCCGGCCGCGGCCAGGCCCGCCTCGACCAGATAGGACGTGGTGGTCTTGCCCGAGGTGCCGGTGATGCCCAGCACCTGCAACCGCTGCGACGGGTTGCCGTAGATCGACGCGGACAGCTCGCCCAGCACCGAACGCGGATTCTCGTGCACCAGTACGGGCACCGAGAGTGCGCCGATCGATTCGGCGCCGGCGGCGTCGGTGAGCACCGCGACCGCACCGCGTTCCACGGCGTCGGCGGCGAACCGGGCGCCGTGCGCATGCGCACCGGCGAGTCCGGCGAACAGATCACCCGGCTGCACCGCGTTCGAGCGTTGCTCGATACCGGTGATCACGACCCCGGCGAGCTCATCGGCGCCGACGCCGGAAAGGCGCGCGTCCGTGAGCTCGACGACCGTCTGCAGCTCCGTCGACGGTGGGACCGCCGGACGCAGCACCTGCGGGCTGGGCTGCACGGGCACGAGGCTCCTCTCAGTCACAATGCGGCTCTGCTCGGCAAATCCGCCGTGGACGGGTTTCGGATCGACGAGTCAGGGTACCGACGCTGGATCACAGCCGGGCAACGCGGCTGGGTATTGCGTGGGTCCCCGTGCATGATATTGGCCCGCCGATCCGGACCCGACACCGCCCGGCTGTTCACATCGCCTGCAGCACAAGCTCTTTCGCCGGGGGCGAGGGCGGCACCCGGTCACGCTGCAGCGCCCACGACGCGATGTTGTGGAACAGCGGGGCCGCGGACTGCCCGCCGCTGCCGTCGGAGCTGCGCACCGGCGCGTCCAGCATGATGCCGATGACGTAGCGCGGATTGTCCGCCGGCGCCATCCCGGCGAACGTGATCCAGTAGCGACTCTCGGAGTAGCAGTGGCAGGCGGAATCGATCTGCTGCGCGGTGCCGGTCTTACCGGCGACCTGGTAGCCCGCGATCGCCGCGGGAGTACCGGTGCCCTGCTGATAGCCCATCGGATCCTTCTGCACGATGGATTGGAACATCTGCCGCAGCGTCTGCGCGGTCTTGGCGCTCACCACCCGGACGCCGTCGGGCTGCTTCTCCTGGGTTCTGCCGCCGTCCGGTCCGGTCTCGGACTTCACGATGCGCGGCGGAATTCGCACGCCGTCGTTGGCGATGGCCTGGTACATCCCGGTCATCTGCAGCAGCGTCATCGACAGACCCTGTCCGATGGGCAGATTCGCGAAGGTGGAACCGGACCACTGATCGCGCGGCGGGATCCGGCCCGCGCTCTCGCCGGGCAGGCCGACGCCGGTGCGCTGACCGAGCCCGAACCGCTTCAACATGTCCGCATAGCGGTCCTCGCCGATCTTCTGCGCCAGCATCAGGGTGCCGACGTTCGAGGACTTGCCGAAGATTCCGGTGGTCGTATACGGCATCACGCCGTGCGACCAGGCATCGTGCACGGTGACTCCACCCATCTCGATGCTGCCCGGCACCTGATGCACCTCGTCCGGCGTGGTCAGGCCGTATTCGATGGCCGCGGAGGCGTCGACGATCTTGTTCACCGAACCCGGCTCGAAGGCGTCGGTGACCGCCGGATTGCCCAGATTGGCCGAACCCCAGAACTGCGGCCCCTTGGCGGGATCGAAGGTGTTGTCGTTGGCCATCGCCAGCACCTGCGCGGTATGCGCGTCCAGCACCACGACCGAGGCGTCCTTCGCACCGGACATGTCCTTGGCCTGCTGCACCTGCTGCTGCACGTAGTACTGCAGATCCGAATCGAGGGTGAGCTCCACGTCGGTGCCGTTCACCGCGGGATGGCGATTGCGTTCACTGCCCGGGATCATCGCCCCGTCCGAACCCTGATCGTAGGTGTGCGATCCGTCGGTACCCGCCAGACTCGAATCGAGCGCGGACTCGAGGCCGATCTGCCCGTGCCCGTCCCAACCGGTCGCGCCGATGATGTTGGCGGCCAGCGAACCGCCGGGATAGACCGGTTTGTCGTGCCGTTCCTTGCCGACCTCGGGGAATTCGTCGGTGATCTCGGTGGCGATCCGGGGATCGACGTCCCGCACGAGATAGACGAACGAATCCTTGCTTTTCAGGTTGTTCAGCAGATCCTGCTCCGAGGGAGCGTCCTTGCCGATCTTGTCGTGAATGGCCTTGGCGATGGCCTTCAATCGCGTGTCCGGGTCGGGCGCCTTGGGACTCTTGGCATGCGCCTCGGCGAGTTCCTTGCGCACGATGACCGGCTGGAAGGTCAGCCACTGGGTGGCGACGGTGAAGGCCAGCGCCTTGCCGTTGCGATCGGTGATCGAACCGCGCAGCGCGTAGTCCACCTTGTGCACGGTGCGCTGCGTCGCCGCCTCGGCCGAGAGCTTCGGTGCGGAAACCGTTTGGATCCACAGCAATTGGAGTGCGACGACCAGCAGGGCCACCAGCATGACGATTCGGCCGGTGCCGAACCGTAATCGCGAGGAGGAATCCATCCCGGCCCCGCCTCGGGCCCCGGCGGTCCGCCGCGGCCGCGCCGCGCGCGTGGAGCGACGGCCCGAGGGGGTGCGACCGAGGCCGCGTGATGCACCCGGGCTCACTGCCCACCCCCGGCCGCCGGAACGGGCGTCGCGGCGGGCGCGGCCGGATTCGGTACCGGTACAGTCTGATCGACGCGGGCCGCGGGAGCCGGAGTCGGCGCGGGCCGCGCTGCCGTCGCGGGCACGGGCGCGGTGGCCGGTGTCGTCGGAGCCGCGGCCGGGTTCTGAGCCGGAGCCGGGTTCTGGGTCGCGGCCGGTGCGGACGGGGCCGGACCGGCGGTCGGCTGCGCCGGACCGTGCGCGGAGTTCTCGTCGGCCGGATTCTGATTCGGCAGCGCCGTCACCGGGACGATCCGTTCCCCTTGTGCCTGAGCCGGATTCGCCGGAGTCGGCGAGGCGGGGGTGGTGTTCAGCGGCGGGGCCGGCGGACCGAGCTGCGCGGTCTCCTTACCGATCACCGTGACCGCGCCGTTCGGCGCGACGACCAGGCGCGCGGGATCCTTGGCCGGGATCATGCCCAGCTCACGTGCCCGGGTAGCCAGTTCCGGCGCGGCATCGGCCGCGGCCACCTGACGCTGCAGTTCGGCCTGCTCGTCGGAGAGTTGCTGATTGATCTGGCGCGCGTCGCTGAGCTGGTAGCTGTCCTCGGCCGACCGCGTGGTCAGCAGCAGCGTGCACATCAGGCCACAGCCCAACAACACCAGAATGGCCACCACGAACGGGATTCGGCCGCTCATCACCGAGCGCCCCGGCAGCGGCGGCAGAACCGGACCGCCCCCGACGCGGTTGCGGCGCCGGGCGTACGCCCGCTTGGCCGCACCCGATGTCACGTGTTCGGGATCGTGCACCGGGCGCGGCGCGTTCCGCCGCTCCGTGGTCTTCCCGCCACGTCGTGGTGCGTCCACCCGTGTCCGCACGCTCATAGTCCCGCCTCCCCTACCGTTCGCACGTCGCCCGAACTCATCGCGACGCCTGAATTCGTTCCGCCGCGCGCATCCGGACCGGCGCCGCGCGCGGGTTGTCCTCGATCTCGGCGGCCGTGGCCTTCTCCGCACCACGGGTCAGCACCTTGAATTCCGGTCCCATACCGGGTAATTCGACCGGCAGGTCCATCGGTGTGCGCGAGGTCGATCGCTCCGCGAGAACATGTTTGACCACTTTGTCCTCCAGCGATTGATAGGACATGACCACGATGCGGCCACCGACCTCGAGCGCGTCCAGGGCCGCGGGCACCGCGGCCTCGAGCGATTCCAGCTCCCGGTTGACCTCGATCCGCAACGCCTGGAACGTGCGTTTGGCCGGATGCCCGCCGGTACGCCGGGTCGCGGCCGGGATGGCGGCGTAGAGCAGTTCCACCAGCTCGGCGCTGGTGGTGAAGGGTCGCTGCGCCCGCCGCCGGACGATCTCGCCGGCGATGCGGCCCGCGAAACGTTCCTCCCCGTAGACCTTCAGCACCCGGGCCAGCTCACCGTGGCTGTAGGTGTTGAGCACGTCGGCGGCGGTCGGGCCGGTGGTCGGATCCATTCGCATGTCCAGCGGCGCGTCGACCGAATAGGCGAAACCGCGGTCGGCCTCGTCCAACTGCATCGAGGACACGCCCAGATCCATCAGAATCGCTCGCACGGAATCGGTTTCGGCCAGACCGGCCTCGCGCAGTGCCGCGGCGATGCCGTCATATCTGGTGTGTACCAGCGTGATTCGATCCTCGAACGGCGCCAGCCGCGCGGCGGCCAGCCTCAGCGCCTCGGTGTCGCGATCCAATCCGATGAGCCGGATCGAGGGATAGGTACGCAGGAAGTGCTCGGAATGACCGCCCAGGCCGAGTGTGGCATCGACCATGACACCGCCGGATTGCAGTGCGGGACCGAGGATTTCGTCCGAACGGCGGAGCAGGACCGGAACATGGCGGGGTGTGTGATCGGCAAGATCCACCTCGACCTCCAGATCCTCCTCGCCCCTATCGCGGCGTCGCTGTGCGCATCGAACTCACTAGGTCGGACGGCCAATGTCCCGGGGTCTCTGACCGAAGCACGGCACCTGGCGTTGGGGAAGTACGTCAGGGTCCGTGTCGGGCAGAGGCCGCAGGACACTCGCCTCGCTCGCGGGGTTAGAAGATTCCGCCCAGCGACTCGTCTCTGGCCATCGAGTAGTCCTCCTCGTTCTCGGCGAGGTAGGACTCCCACGCCTGCTTGTCCCAAATTTCGAGGAAGTCGACCGAGCCGATCACCACGCAGTCCTTGGACAGGCTCGCGTAGCGGCGGTGTTCGACCGACAACGTGATGCGCCCCTGGGCATCGGGACGCTGCTCGTCCGTGGACGCCGCCAGGGCCCGGACGAAAGCCCGTGCCTGCGGATTGCTCCGGGACGCCGCGGCGGCTCGCCGCGCCAGCGCGGTGAACTCCTCCTTCGGATACACGGCAAGGCTGTGGTCCTGCCCTTTCGTGACCATCAACCCTCCCGCCAGTTCGTCCCGAAACTTCGCGGGCAACGTGAGTCGCCCTTTGTCGTCCAGGCGAGGCGTGTAGGTACCGAGAAACACTTCTCGACACCTCCCGCGTGATCACCCCGTCTGGTTGGTCTCCGCTCGTGCGGGCTCCACATTACCCCACTTTCCCCCACTTTCAATCGAAAGCCGCAGCGATCTCACCCCCGGCGTACCGGATTCCGCTGGTCACACCAGCTATCGGGCCGGTGGGGAGATTTTTCCGAGATACACGACACGCGAGCACGATTGAGCACATGACCCGAAAACCGCCAGCAAACCCCCTGAACGCATCTGCTATAACTGCACGAAACGTGACCGGCGCGAGCGCGGGTGGGGCGAGGTGGGGAATCGTGTGGGGCGAGGTGGGGATCCGGCCGCGGCGTCGCGTGAACCGGGGAAAAGAAAGACACGCCGCACGTTGTGCGGCGTGTCGCGTTATCCGCCCTTGATAGGGCGCAGCGCAAAACCCGGATCCGTCAAACGGATCCGGGCCTTGTCAGTTGTCCTGTTCGAACCGGCGCCTGAACCGATCCTCCATGCGGGCGGAGAAGCCGCCGCCCTGCTTGCGCTGTTTGCCACGGCCGGCCGTGGGCCCGCCGCCCTGCTGGGCGTCCTCGCCGCGGCGACCGCCGCCCGACGCGCCCGAGCTACCCAGGAGCAGCAGCACTCCGGCGCCGAACATCACGATGAAGCCGAACAGGCTGATGATGGGGAAGCCGCCGGGCTTGACGGGCAAGGCGATACCCGCGATCAGCAGGCAGAGGCCGAGGACGAAGAGTGCGGCCGACTGGAATCTACGTCTGCCCGTAGCAGAACGAAGACGCCCGCCTCGGACGGTCGAGGCGAACTTGGGATCCTCAGCATAGAGCGCGCTCTCGATCTGTTCGAGCATGCGCTGCTCGTGCTCGGAGAGTGGCACGGTACCTCCCCCGGCACTAGGTGTGGTGGTCGCCTCCGGGTAGACGACGGACAGCCGACCTTGGCGGCTCTCTGCCACCATGATACGAGTTCGATCAGCGCGGTACCACCTACTCGCCGATGTTCACGCCGAGCCCTCGGCCAGCCAGCCGGTGATCGGCCGCATCCGGGCCGCTGCGCTGATCGAATCCTCCACGTCGTGCAGGAATGCTCCCACCCGGGAAACGAACTCGTCGGCCACCTGCGCATCGACCGGACGGTCCAGCCCGGCCTCGATGGCCGCGCGGGTCTCGGAGAAGGAACTGAAATAGTCCGACCACATCACGAATTCCGGTGCGGCCTGCTGCATCAGCACCCAGGCATTGCGCGAGCGGGCCCGCGGCGCACGGTCGGCCCCGGTCAACGCGAGCACCGCCCCCGCCCCGCGCAGGGCCGCCAGATATGCGGTGCGGAATCGCTCGCGCGAATCGGGCTCGGCCGCGGCCTGCAGCAGCAGCCCGTCGGCACGGCCCAGCAGACCGCCCGCTCGCCCCGGATGCTCCATCCGACCTGCCATCACGGCACCTCCCTACCGTCGTACACCCTGATTCGCGCAGTGCATCGCCGACCACGCGAACCGAACAGATATTCGAACGTTTCAATGAGTGTGAATATAGAGACGACCACCGACAAACTTTCGCGCTCGCGTTCGCGGCGAGCGCCCGGGCCGAACGAGAGCCGCGCCGACCGGATATGACAGCCGCCAGACTTCCTCACGCACCCGCCCCCGTCGTCATCGACCTCTCGGCCGCCGCGCTGCGCTCTCGGCTGCACGACGCGCTGGCCGTCTACGTCGCGGCGATGGACTATCCCCGCGGCACCGAATACCACCGCGCGCCGATGTGGACCGAGCACACCGCCCGGCAGGGCTGGCAGGCCGTGGCCGCCGTGGTCCCCGACGAGACCGGCGGATTCGACCTGCGCAGCGCGCCCATCGTGGGCATCGCCTACGGCTATCACGGTGCGCCGCACCAGTGGTGGCATCAGCAGGTGCACAACGGAATGCGCCGCTCGGGCTGGGCCGAGTACGCCGCCCGCGATCTGCTCGCGGACTATTTCGAACTGACCGAACTCCATGTGCATCCCAGCGCGCAGGGCCACGGCCTGGGCGAGACGCTGCTGACCCGGCTGCTGCGCGCCCGCCCCGAACGCGCCACGCTGCTGTCCACTCCCGAGGTGGATCGCGAGGCCAACCGCGCCTGGCGGCTGTACCGCCGACAGGGATTCACCGACGTGGTACGGCATTTCGTCTTCTCCGGCGACACCCGGCGCTTCGCGGTGCTGGGCCGTCCGCTGCCGTTGCAGGGCCCGCCGATCGCCGAACCGCCCGCCCCGGGCCCGCGGCCGTGACGGTCCTGGTCCTCGGTTCGGGCCACAACGCGCTGGTCGCGGCCTGCTATCTGGCGCGGGCGGGCGAGCAGGTCGAGGTGCTCGAACGCGACGAGATCCCCGGCGGCGCGGTCTCGACCGTGGAGCGGTTCCCGGGACATCTGGTCGATCGCGGCTCCTCGGCGCACATCATGATCCGGCACACCGGGATCATCGAGGAGCTCGGGCTCGACCGGTTCGGGCTGCGCTATATCGACTGCGATCCCTGGGGTTTCGCGCCCGCACCGCCCGGAACCGATCTCGCGCCGATCGTGTTCCACCGCGACCTGGACCGCACCTGCGCGGCCATCGCGGCGGCCTGCGGCGCCCGCGACGCGGACGCGTACCGCCGGTTCGTGCGGGTGTGGGGACCGCGCGCGCAGCGGGTGATGCGCGCGTTCGCCGGGACGCCCGGCCCCGGGCGGCTGCTGCGCTCGTTCTGGGGTCTGGACGCGCGTGCGGGCGGCAGCGCGCTCTCGCGGGAATTCCTGCAATCCGGAGATGCGCTGCTGGACAGCCTCTTCGACGACGAGCGGCTCAAGGCGGCGCTGGCCTGGTTCGGTGCGCAGTCCGGACCGCCGATGTCCGAACCGGGCACCGCGCCGATGGTCGGATTCGCCGCGCTCATGCACACGCTGCCGCCGGGTCGCGCGGTCGGCGGAAGCGGCGCTCTGACAACGGCTCTGGCCGCGCGGCTGCGCTCCGACGGCGGGGTGCTGACCTGTGGTGACGCGGTCACCGAACTGCGCCACGACGGTGCGGGCTGGCAGGTCCGCACGACCTCGGGCCGAGAGCTGTTCGCGCGCACCGTGATCGCGGGCACGCACATCCTGACCACATTGGATCTGCTGCAGCGCGGCGGATTCGACGCCGGGGTGCTCGACGGCTGGCGCCGGCGCATCCGGGTCGGGCCGGGGATCGGGATGGTGGTGCGGGTCGCCGCGAACGCGCTCCCCCGCTATCCGGGTGCGACGGCCGACGACTCGGCCCGCGGACTGCAACTGCTCGCCACCGATCGGCGGCAACTGCGTCTGGCACACGGTGCGGCGCTGGCCGGGGAGCTGCCGCCGCGGCCGGTGGTGCTGGCGATGAGCTTCAGCGCACTCGATCCGAGTATCGCCCCGGCCGGACAGCATCAGCTCTCGCTGTGGGCGCAGTGGCACCCGCGGCACCTGGCCGACGGGAGCGACTGGAGTGCGCACGCCGAACGCGAGGGTGACCGCATCATCGCCGAACTCGACGCGGCCGCACCGGGTTTCGCCGACACCGTGCGGGACCGGTTCGTGCAGACCCCGGCCGATCTGGAGCGCGAGCTCGGCCTGATCGGCGGCAATGTCATGCATGTGGAGATGTCGCTGGACCAGATGTTCTTCTGGCGGCCGCTGCCGGAGCTGTCCGGACAGCGCGTGCCGGACGCACCCGGGGTCTATCTGACCGGGGCCTCGACCCATCCCGGCGGGGGCGTCTCGGGAGCCAGCGGGCGCAGCGCCGCCCGGCTGGCGCTGCGGGATCTGCGCCGTCCGCGGTTGCGCCGGTGGTGAATCCGCGGCCGGTCCGCACCGCGCTGCGCTGGGCGCCCGCGATCACGGCCGTGCTGCTGATCCTCACCCAGATCACCTATCCGCTGACCGCGGGCATCGGGCGGGACCGGGTGACCGCGGCCGTGGTTCTGCTGTCCGCGCTGGCCGCACTCACGCACGCCTGGGCCACCCGCGGTCCGCGCTGGGCCGCCGGACTGCTGCTGATCGTGTCCGGGCTCGGACTGGCCGCCGAGATCGTGGGCGTGGCAACGGGATTCCCCTTCGGCTGCTACACCTACGCACAGCACCGGCTGGGTCCCGAACTGGCCGGTGTGCCGCTGCTCGTGCCGCTGGCCTGGACCGGCGGGGTGTATCCGGTCTGGATCGTGGCCGGACTGCTGTGTCGGCCGGGAAAACACCGGGCCCGGACACGTATTCCGCTGACCGCACTGGGCGCGGTCGGCTGGGATCTGTTCCTGGACCCGCAGATGGTGTCCGCCGGACGGTGGTCCTGGTGCTCACCGCTGCCCGGACTGCCGGGGACACCGCACATCCCGGTGACGAACTATCTGGGCTGGTTCGCCGTCGCACTGCTGATGGCAGCACTCCTCGAGGTGCTGGACCGCCGCGACGCCCCGGCGGACCGCAGGGTCGCTGTCCCGGTCGTGGTCTTCCTGTGGACCTGGCTGGGCTCCACCCTCGCCCACGCGGTCTTCCTGGGCCTGCCCGCCTCGGCCGGGTACGGATTCCTCGGACTCGGCCTGCTCGGCATTCCGCTGCTGTACACCTCGGCCCGTCGCATGCCGGTCCGCTCGGCGGGCCATGGCACGATGTGACCCGTGCAGCCGAGTCCGACACCACCGATGCCCGACGTCACGAGCGCACCCCCGCGCCGCGGCACGAAGCCCCCGACGCGCCGTCGCGCCTGGTCGGCGGTATTACTGCTGGCCATGCTGCTGCCGTTGCTGGCCGGCTGCCTGCGGGTCCAGGTCTCGATGGGCGTGTCCTCCAACGACCGCGTGTCCGGCCATATCGTCGTCGCGGTGGTCCCGGCCAACGACAAGGACAAGGGACCGCAACTGAAGGTGCCCGGTCCGCTGGCCGGCAAGGTCCGCGTCGAGTCGTACAGCCAGGACGGCTACGTGGGCAGTCAGGTGTATTTCGACGATCTGACCTTCGGTGAGATCGGCGAGCTCGGCGGTCTGTCCGATCAGACGCAGGGCATGTTCACCCTGCAGTTCGTCCGGACCGGCGATCTGGTCACGCTCAACGGCCGCGTGGACCTGAAGTCGGTGCCGCCGCAGGGGTCGGACATCCAGTTCACCATCGCGTTCCCGGCCCGGGTGGCCACCACCAACGGCACCCGCGACGGCGATTCGGTGGTGTCCTGGAAGCTGCCCGCCGGCGATGAGAGCACGGTGCACGCCGAGGCCAGCTACGCCGATCCGAACACCCGCTCGTTCGCCGGGTGGGCCGGGATCGTCGGCGGTATCACCCTCGCCGTCGCCGCGCTGGTCGCCGTCATCGCGTACCTGAGCCGGAATCCGACCCCGAACTACGTCTCCCGGCTGCGCGAGCCGCGCACACGGGAGAAGGTCTGACCCGCCGGCGACGATCGGGCGGAGCGACCGCGGAAACCCGCGAGAACGGAAGCGTATGAGAAGCACTCTGGTGAGACGAGCGGTGGTCGCCGGGACGGCCGTGTCGGCGGCGGGCTGTGTCCTGACGGTGCTGAACCGGCTCACCGTGCGACGGCTCGGAGTGGTGGGTCCGCCGGTGATCGAACCGGTGACCGTCTGCGTCCCGGCTCGGGACGAGGCAGTGCGGCTGCCGGGCCTGATCGCTGATCTGCGTGGCCAGCACGGAGTTTCGCGGATGCGGGTGCTGATCATGGACGACGGGTCCGGGGACGGCACCTATGCCGCGGCGGTCGCGGCGGCCGGGGACGACGAGCGTTTCACCATCGTCACCGCGCAGAGCGAGCCGCGGCCCGGTTGGACGGGAAAATCCTCCGCCTGCGCCCGGCTGGCCGAGATCGCCTGGACCAGTGCGGATTCCGATGAACCACCTGCGGGAGCGCTGATCTTCCTCGATGCCGACGTCCGGATCGGCGCGGGTGCGATCGCCGCCGCGGTCGGCGAATTGCGCCGCACCGGTGCGGGATTGGTGTCGCCGTGGCCGCGTCAGCTGGCCGGGTCGTTCGCCGAGACGCTGGTCCAGCCGCTGCTGTGCTGGTCGTGGGCCGCGACGCTGCCGGTACGCCTGGCCGGGCGTAGTCTGCGCCCGGCCACCGCGGTGTCCTGCGGGCAGTTCCTGGCCTTCGACGCGGCCGCCTACCGCGCGGCGGGCGGCCATGCCGCGGTGGCCACGCACGTCACCGAGGATCTCGCGCTGGCGCGAGCGGTGCGGCGCACCGGGCGACGCACCGTCCTGGTCTCCGCGGGCCGCATCGCGAACACCCGGATGTACCGGGGCGCAACCGAACTCGACACCGGATACACCCGGTGGCTGTGGTCGGCGTACGGCTCCGCGGCAGGCAGTGCCGCGGTCGGCGCGACGGCGGTGCTGGCCTACTGGGTCCCGCCCCTGGCAGCGCTGTTCGGCCGGGGCGTGACCCGTCGCGTCGGGCTGTTCGGCTACGCCTGCGCCGTCGCGAGCCGCCTGGCCGCCCGCTCCCTGGAATCCGGTGGGACGCTGGCCCCCTCGGACGCCTGGGCGGCACTGGCCCACCCGCTCTCGGTGGCGGCGTACCTGCGCCTGTCCATCCGGTCACATCGACTGCACCGATCGGGAGCCCTCACCTGGAAGGGCCGCGCGGTCGCCGAACGCGTCGGCTGATCTCGGCGGATCCGATCGACTGCGGCTCGGATCGGGTTGCCCGCCCGGCTGATTCGACATTCGGGCGGGCTCGGCGAATCGGCTCAGGCGACTCGGGTGACGCCGACGGTGGGTAGGAACAGGCAGGTCCGGTCGCCGTTGTGCACGGTGCCGAAGACCGCGGCCAGGACGGTTCCCGAACCGGTGTCGACCGGGACCGCGCGCACTCCGCCCGACGGCAGTGCGGTGCCGAGGAAGTTCTCGATGGCCTGCTGGGCGAGCGGGCGCATCGCCGGTGCCACCTGCGGCGGGACCATGGATGCGGCCACATCGGCCACCGATCCCATCGGGGTCAGGCCGCTCTGCCCGGTGTTGGCGTTGAACCAGGCCACCTGCATCCCGGAGGTGTCGGTGCTGTCGGGGCCGAGGCCGTAGGGCACGAAGGCGAACATCGTGTGCCCGGCCTTGACGGCGGACAGATCCACACCGGGCATGCTCACCGTGGTCTTCGGCCACGGGCCGGGCACCGCGCCGGCGATCGCCGGGACCAGGCCCAGCGTGCTGCCGTTCGCGCAGAACGCCGAGGCCGAGGGGTACAGGAACGGATTCATCCCGAACTGCTGCAATCCCTCGATCGCCCGGTGATAGGCGCTCAGCGCATCGGTCTGCGCGATGACGCCGTGCCAGGCAGTGGTCACCGCCGACGCGGCGGCAGCCGCGGACGGGCCCGGCGGCGCCGCCGACGCGGGGGTGAAACCGGTGCAGGCCAGCGCGGTGGACACACCCACCGCACCGGCGACGCGGACGAGATTGCGCAATACGGCCATCGGCACTCTCCTAGTCGTCACGGATCCCGGGTCCTCACGGGTGCGCGTGATCGTACGCGCCGGATCAGCACATCAACCGCTAATCCGGCCGCGAAACGCCGACTAGGCTTCGACCGGCGTCGGGGCCACGGTGTATCCGAGATTGGTGAGCACCTCGGTGGTGGCCTTGGCAAAGTTCAGCGTGATGAAATGCAGGCACGGCGCACCTTCGGCAATCAACCGCTGACCGATCTCGGTGGCGATCTCGATACCGACCTCGCGCACCGCGTCGCGATTGGCCTCGGGATCGTTGCCCGCGGCCCGCTCCAACCGGGCCATGAGCGCGGGCGGCACGGGACGACCGGAGAGTTCCTCGGCGCGCTGCACGGTCCGCAACGAGGTGATCGGCATCAACTCCGGGATGATCGGCTTGTCGCCCTGTACCGGATCGCACGCGCTCACCCGCTCCCGCAGACGTAGATAGTGGTCCACGTCGAAGAACATCTGGGTGATCGAATATTCCGCGCCCGCACGGAGTTTCGCGCACAGGTAGCGGGTGTCGTGGTCCAGGTCCGGCGATCGGTGATGGCCCTGCGGGAAGGAGGCCACCCCGACGTGGAAGTCGCCCAGATCGCGCACCATCCGCACGAGTTCCTCGGCGTATTCGACGCCCTCGGGATGCCGTTGCCACTCCCCCAGCGGATCACCGGGCGGGTCGCCGCGCAGCACCAGAAGATTGCGGATCCCGGCGTCGGCGTACACGCCAACGATCGAGCGCAGCTCGGCGACGCTGTGCGCGACGGCGGTCAGATGGGCGACCGTGAGCAGTGTCGTCTCCTGTGCCAGCTCCCCGGTGACCCGCGCGGTGCGGTCGCGGGTGGAGCCGCCCGCGCCGTAGGTCATCGAGACGAAGGCGGGATGCATGCGTTCGAATTCACGTGCCGCACGCCACAGTCGAGCCTCCGCGGCCGAATCGCGCGGCGGGTTGAACTCCACGGAGAACGGAATGCTGCCGTCGGGACGCGGCCCCAGCCGGCCCACGACGGACGGAGTTCCGGAAACCTGCGGCGGGCGGGGTCGGCCTGCGGTCGAGCGTCCCCGTACGTTGTCGAAACTCACCGGACCAGTCTAGTGGGACACCCCGGCCCGACGGGACCGTCCGCCGCGACCGGGGCGGAAGCGGACGCAGTATCGTTCCAATCCAGGGACGCCCACGCGTCCGAACCATATGCGTCAGCGTTTTTCATCGGTGCTGTCGCGGCAAGTCACCTGGGAGGTTCCGTTGTCGGCCGATACCTCGACACGTCCGGGTCCGGCAGCGGATGCGGCCGGGCTGGTCGGCGCCGTCGCCGAGGCGCTGAATCGGTTCTTCGCCACGCGTCGCGAGATCGTCGCCCAGCTGGGCCCGGTCTTCATCGATGCGAGCGAGGCGCTGCAGGACTTCGTGCTGCGCGGCGGCAAACGCACCCGTCCGTCCTTCGCCTGGACGGGCTGGCTGGGTGCGGGCGGTGATCCGGACGGCCCGCAGGCCACGGCGGTGCTGCATGCCTGCGCGGCGCTGGAACTGGTGCAGGCGTGCGCGCTGATCCACGACGACATCATCGATTCCTCGCGCACCCGGCGCGGCTTCCCGACCGTGCACGCGGATTTCGAACGTCGCCACACCGCCCGCGAATGGGGCGGTGACGCAGGACATTTCGGTATCAGCGTCGGCATCCTGATCGGCGATCTGGCCCTGGCGTGGGCCGACGACATGGTCGCCGCGGCTCGGCTCGACCCGGCCGCGCGCGCCCGGTTCACCCCGGTCTGGGCGGCGATGCGCACCGAGGTGCTGGGCGGGCAACTGCTGGACATCCACGGCGAGGCGGGCGAGGACGACTCGGTGGAGTCGGCGATGCGGGTCAACCGGTACAAGACCGCCTCCTACACGATCGAGCGGCCGCTGCATCTGGGTGCGGCCCTGGCCGACGCCGATCCGGCGCTGATCACGGCCTATCGCACCTTCGGCACCGATATCGGCCTGGCCTTCCAGCTGCGGGACGATCTGCTCGGCGTCTTCGGCGATCCCGCGGTGACCGGTAAACCCTCCGGCGACGATCTGCGCGAGGGCAAGCGCACCGTGCTGATCGCCGAGGCGCTGCGCCGCGCCGACGCCACCGACCCGGCCGCGGCCGCGCTGCTGCGCAACCGGCTGGGCACCGATCTGACCTCGGACGAGGTGGACAGGTTGCGCGAGGTCATCACCGGACTGGGCGCGGTCGAGGACGTGGAACGCCGGATCGACGACCTCACCGATCGCGGTCTGGCGGCGCTGGCCGGATGTTCGGCGACGCCGGAGGCCAAGCGGCGGCTCGAGGCGATGGCCTTGGCCGCCACCCGACGCGTCGCATGAGGACCGCCACCGGACGCACCGACCGCGTGATCGTGGTCGGCGCGGGATTGTCCGGGTTGTCCGCGGCCCTGCATCTCACCGGCGCGGGGCGCACGGTCACCGTGCTCGAGCGGGCGGATCATCCCGGCGGACGGGTCGGGGTGTATCGCGGGCCGGATTACGAGATCGATTCCGGGGCAACGGTTCTCACTGTTCCCGGACTCATCGACGAGGCGCTGGCCGCAGTCGGGACCGACAGCGCGTCCCGGGGTCTGCGCATCCATCGGCTCGCCCCGGCCTATCAGGCGCGTTTCGCCGACGAATCGGTCATCTCGGTGTTCTCCGATCCGGACGAGATGGCCGCCGAAGTGGCTCGCGCGTGCGGGGCGGACGAGGTGGCCCGGTATCGGCGGCTGCGAGCCTGGCTGGCCCGGATCTACGGGGCGGCTTACGGCGAGTTCATGGATACCAACTTCGATTCCCCACTCGACATGGTCACCATCGGCCGCAAACGGGCGGCATTGCTCGAACTGGTGCGCGCGGGCGCGTTCGGGCGGCTCGGCCCGCGGGTCGGGCGGATCCTGCGCGATGAGCGGCTGGCCCGGCTGTTCACCTTCCAGGCCCTGTACGCCGGGATGGCTCCCGCGCAGGCGCTCGGGGTGTACGGGTCGATCCCGCACATGGACACCTGTCTGGGCGTGTATTTCCCCGAGGGCGGGATGCGCGCGGTGACCGCGGCTCTGGCCGGTGCGTTCACCGATGCGGGCGGGCGGCTCGAACTGGGCGTCGAGGTGACCGGAATCGACTACCGCGACGGGCGCGCACACCGGGTGCGCACCGCCGCGGGGACCTACGACTGCGATGCGGTGGTGCTCACCGCCGATCTGGGCTCGCTGCCCCGGTTCGGGATCCCCCGTCGGCGGCCGCTGCGCGCCGCACCCTCGGCGGTCGTCGCGCACGGCACGATTCCGGCCGAGATCGCGGCGCGATGGCCGGTGCAGGCGCATCACACCATCGAATTCGGTCGCGCCTGGGAACGGACGTTCACCGAGATCGCCGCGCGACGCGGCCGGGGCCGGACGATGAGCGATCCGTCGCTGCTGCTGACCCGGCCCGCGCTCAGCGATCCCGGGCTGTTCATCGAGCGTGACACCCGCCACGAGCCGTTCTCACTGCTGGCGCCCTGCCCGAATCTGGTTGCCGCGCCGCTGGATTGGCCCCGCGTGGGCCCGGCCTACCTGCGCGAGCTGCTGGGCGTGCTGGAGCAGCGCGGATATCACGGCATCGCCGAACATTTCACCGTCGACCATCTGGACACACCGCGGACCTGGGCCGATCAGGGCATGATCGCCGGAACACCGTTCTCCGCGGCCCATTTGTTCCGGCAGACCGGTCCGTTCCGCACCCGGAACCTGCCGCGTTCGGCCGAGAACGTCGTCCTGGCCGGTTGCGGCACGACACCGGGCGTCGGCGTGCCGACCACGCTGCTGTCGGGAAAGCTGGCCGCACAGCGGATCACCGGTCGCACCGGACCGGATGCGGGCCCATTCCCGGCCGAGCGCGCGCACCGGACCGGATCGGCGAGCGCCGCGACGGGCATTGCGGGGTGAGTTACCGGCATGCCGACATACAATGCGTGCCGACCGGCGCGATAGTGTTCCCGACAGGACTATTAAACTGGCCCGCGACCTACTGACCGCGGTTCCGACCGCACGTGATTCCCGGGGGGAACGACGACCTATGCCGACCCCCGAACCATCGACCGCCACCGCGGAACCCATCGCCACCACCGCAGCCCCGGAGACCGAGGCCGCGGCGAGACCGCACACCCTGCGCTGGTGGCTGCGCTTCGCCGGTGAATTCCTGCGCAGCCCGGAGGGGCATGCCGCGTTCCTGGGTTTCTGGGGTTCGCTGATGATCACCCTCGGCGGCCTCGGCGCGGGTGCGGTGCGCCGCAACGATCCGCTGTTGGAATCCGCGCATCTGTCCTGGCTGCGCTTCGGTCACGGGTACACGCTGGCGACGATCGTCGTGTGGCTGGGCGTGCTGTCGATGATCGTGGCGTGGGTCCGGTTGGGCCGCATCACGATCGGCCTCGGCGGCGGAGTTCGGCTGATCTCCGGTCTGCGCAACGGCACCGACCCGGACAGCCCGGTGACGCTCAACGAGCTGCGCGCGATCGTGGGTATCTGGATCTTCCCGCTGCTGTTCGCGGTGCCGATGTTCAGCCAGGACGTCTACTCCTACCTGGCCCAGGGCGCGCTGCTGCGGGACGGATTCGATCCGTACAAGGTGGGCCCGGTGGCCAATCCGGGCGTCCTGCTGGACAACGTGAGCCCGGTGTGGACCACCACCACCGCGCCCTACGGCCCGATCTTCCTGCTGCTGGGCAAGTGGATCACCACCATCACCGGCGACAACGTCGTGGCCGGGACCTGGGCCATGCGGCTGGTGATGCTGCCCGGTCTGGCCCTGATGATGTGGGCGGTGCCGCATCTGACCAAACACCTCGGTGGTAAGCCGACCGTCGCGCTGTGGCTGGCGGTGCTCAATCCGCTGGTGCTGATCCACCTGATCGGCGGCGTGCACAACGAGATGCTGATGGTCGGGTTGATGGCCGCCGGTATCGCGCTGGTGCTGGAGCGGCATCACGTCGCGGGCATCGTGGTGGTCGCGATCGGGGTGGCGATCAAGGCGACCGCGGGCGTGGCATTGCCGTTCCTGGTGTGGATCTGGATGATTCACGAACGTGAACGCCGGGCGGCGAAGAACGAGGGCCCGCTACCGCATCCGATCTGGACGTTCGCGAAGATCGGCGGACTGGGTGTTTCGGTGTTCGCGGTGGTGTTCGTCGCCGCCTCGGCCGCGGCCGGGGTGGGCATCGGCTGGCTGACCGCGCTGTCCGGTTCGAAGAAGATCATCAACTGGCTGTCGCTGCCGACGATCATGGCGCACATCGTCACCTGGTTCACGCCCTGGGCGCTCGAGCCGGTGCTGTTCTGGACCAGGTCGATCTGCGCCGTCGCGCTGGTGTTGGCGCTGGCCTGGACGTGGTGGCGGTTCAAACTCACCGAACGCCAGGCCGTGCTGGGCATCCTGATCGCCTTCGTCGCGATCGTCGTGCTGTCCCCGGCGGCGCTGCCCTGGTACTACTCGTGGCCGCTGGCGCTGGCCGCGGGATTCGCGATGTCGACGATGACGCTCATGGTGCTGGTCGGGCTGTGCACGTGGTTGATGTTGGTGTTCGAACCCGGTGGGGCCATCGGGCTGTACAACTTCTGGTACGTCGCGGCGGCAACGTTCGCCGCGGTGGTGGCGGCATTGTCGTTGCGCACGGTCGATCCGCTGCGGCTGCGCGCAGGCTCCGGTAAACCCACCGGCAGCATCTCGCCACCGCGATGACGACGGTCGCCGCCGCGCGGGTCACGAGCGGGGAGCTGTCCGACGCCTACCAGCACTGCCGGGGTATCGCCGCCGCACACGGCCGCACGTATTTCCTGGCGACCCGGCTGCTGTCCGCCGAACGGCGTCCGGCCGTGCACGCGCTGTACGCGTTCGCCCGGACGGTGGACGATATCGTCGATCGCGAGACCGTCGCGGACACAACCGATTCCGCTACGGCGGTGGACCGGCTGGACCGGATCGAGGAGCAGTTGCGCGCCCGGCTCGACGACCGCTGCCCGCTGGATCCGGATCCGGTGCTCGCGGCCGTCGCCGATACGATCACCCGCTATCACATTGCGCCGCAGCACTTCCGGGTCTTCCTCGCGGCCATGCGGATGGATGTGCCCGGCAGTGCGCAATTCCGGAACAGATACCGCACGATGGCCGAATTACGCGACTACATGCGAGGTTCCGCGGCCGCGATCGGCCTGCAGTTACTGCCGGTCCTGGGCACGGTCGTGCCGGTGGCCGAGGCCGAACCGGCCGCGGCCGCGCTGGGCGAGGCATTCCAGCTGACCAACTTCCTGCGCGACGTCGGTGAGGATCTCGACCGCGACCGGATCTACCTCCCGTCCACCGAACTGGCCGCGTTCGGCGTCGACGAGGACCTCCTGCGGCACTGCCGCCGCACCGGCCACACCGACCGCCGCCTACGCCGCGCCCTGGCCCACCTGATCGCCACCAACCGAGCCCTGTACCGCACCGCCGACCCGGGCATCGACCTGCTCCATCCCCGCGTCCGCCCGGCCATCCGCACCGCCGCGGTGCTGTACGCGGGAATCCTGGACGAGGTGGAGCACGCCGACTACGAGGTCTTCGCCCGTCGCGCGGTGGTGCCCCGCCACCGCCGCCTGCGCGTCGCGGCACGACACCTCCCCGCCGCGATCACCAGTCGCTGATCGCGCTCGACGCGCCGACCCCCCCGAGCGAGGCGTGACCCCGCACACCTTGTTCCATCACCTTGGACAACGCCAACTCCTGTTCGCGGCCCGTCTCGCCGCTCGGACGCGTGGCGGGTGCGAGGAACGAGTACCCGACACGGGGCCGAGCGGCGAGACTCAAGGGGGCCGCGAACCGCCGGAGCGAAGCGGAGGCCGAAGACACAGCTCAGAAGGGGTCGGCTGCGGCTCGGCGGATGACTTCCCGGGCCAGGGGGCCGTGGAGGGCGTCGATGGGGCGGCCGGGGAGGGATTCGTCGTCGAGGTAGATCCACTCCAGGATCTCCTCGTCGGTGTATTTCGCATCACGCATGACGGTGATCAGGCCGGTCAGGTGCTTGGCGATCTCTCCGTCGGAGTCGAAGAAGTCCTCGGGGATACCCGGGATGCCGTCGCGGCGGACCGCGATGATCTGATGATCTCGCAGCATCTGATGCACTCTGGTCACGGCCATGCCCAGTTGCTCGGCCACGTCGGGCAGAGCGAGCAGGGGCACGGACTCCGGCAGCACGTCGTCGCTGCATGGAAATGCGCTCACGCCGACAACGGTAGTCTGCGGTTCTCGCCTATACGATCGGTGGTGCCGCCATCGGGGTGGCACAGCGAGAGGTGAGAGCTTTGTGAAAGGCGGAGGACAGCAGTTGATCGGCCAGATGCTGGACGGGCGCTACCGCATCGATGCGCCGATCGCCCGGGGTGGCATGTCGATGGTGTTCCGTGGGGTGGACACGCGCCTGGACCGACCGGTCGCGATCAAGGTGATGGATCCGAAGTTCGCCGGGGACCCGCAGTTCCTGAGCCGCTTCGAGTTCGAGGCGCGCGCGGTGGCCAAACTCAAACACCCTTCCCTGGTCGCGGTGTACGACCAGGGCGTCGACGGTGAACATCCGTTCCTGATCATGGAATTGGTCGAGGGCGGCACGCTGCGCGAACTCCTGCGCGAGCGCGGCCCGATGCCCCCGCACGCGGTGGCCGCGGTCGCCGAGCCGGTGCTGGCGGCGATCGGGGTGGCGCATCGCGCGGGGCTGGTGCATCGCGACGTGAAACCCGAGAACGTCCTGATATCCGACGCCGGTGAGGTCAAGATCGCCGACTTCGGCCTGGTGCGCGCGGTGGCGGGATCGAATATGACCTCCTCGAGCGTCATCCTGGGCACCGCGGCGTACCTGTCCCCCGAACAGGTCGCCAACGGCAACGCCGACGCCCGCAGCGACGTGTACTCCTTCGGCGTCCTGATCTTCGAGATGCTCACCGGCAGAACGCCGTTCACCGGTGATACCTCGCTGTCGATCGCCTATCAGCGGGTGGAGAAGGACGTCCCGAATCCGAGCCGGTTCATCGAGGGCGTGCCGGCGGAGTTCGACGAGCTGGTCGCACGGGCCACCGCCCGCGAGCCGGCCCACCGATTCGCCGACGCCACCGAGATGGCCGCGGAGCTGCGCGGCATCGTGCGGGAGCTGGATCTGCCCGCCTACCGGGTTCCCGCACCGCGCGAATCGGCCGAGCACCAGTCCGCCCACTATCGCGCGGTCACCCCGCAGCGTCCGGCCCCCGTCGAACCGGCAACCACCCGGCTCGCCGCCGGACCGGCCGCCTCCCCGCACACCCGCGTGCTGACCACCTCGCATTCGCGGGCCGAGCCGACGGGCTACGTCGCACCGCCCGAACCGCGCGAGCCCTACTATCCCGAATACGACGACGACCGCAACCGGTCCCGGCGGCGGGTGCTGATCTGGGCGGCGATCGTGGTGGCGCTGGCCCTGATACTCGGCGTCGGCGGCTGGTACCTGGGGGTCGAGCGCTATTCGGCGGTCCCGGCGATCGCGGGTATGGACACCGCCGCCGCGACCACCGCGCTACAGCAGGCCGGATTCTCGACCACGCAACGCAACAAGGCCTCGGACACCATCCCGGTCGGCGGTGTGGTCGGCACGGATCCGTCCGCGGGGGCGCGGGTGGTGAAGGGGTCGACGGTCGCGATCCTGGTGTCCAGCGGCAAGCCGCAGGTGCCGCGGTTCAACTCCGGCGAGGATGTGCAGTCGGTCGAACAGTCCATCCGCGATCAGGGCCTGACCCCGGTGGACAGCGGCGAGATCGCCAGTACCGCGCCGAAAGGTTCCGTGGCGCAATTGGATCCGGCACCGGGTACGGTGCTGCCCTCGGGCGCCGAAGTGAAGGTGTTCCGCAGCAAGGGATCCGTTCAGGTCACCCTGCCCGATGTGAGCGGCAAGAGTGTCGACGAGGCCAAGGCGGCGCTGCAGAGCGTGGGAATCACCGTGCAGGACACCAGGACCCAGTTCGATGCGCGGGTGAAGGCCGATCAGGTGATCGGCACCGATCCGGCCGCGGGGACCACTGCGCTGTCGGGCAGTTCGGTGACGCTGATCGTGTCGAATTCGGTGCAGGTGCCCGACGTGGTGGGCAAGAGTGCGAGCCAGGCCCGCACGGAATTGGAGAATCTGGGCTTCAAGGTCGTGCTGAATCAGGTGTTCAGCACCGATCGCGGCACGGTCCGCGTGCAGACGCCGTTCGGCGGAACCAATGTGGCGCCGGGCAGCACGATCACCTTGACTGTTCTGCCGTTCTGATCGGCGCGCCGACGCTCGCACCGGCCAGCAGGTCCGAGCGGCTGATGCCGAGCCGGCCGGCCGCCAGATCGATGGCCTGCCCGAGCACCTCCTGCGAGCTGATTCCGACGACCTGGGACTGTTCGCGCCGCGTGTCGCCGCGCGCCACCCGGATCCGGCACCGCCAGATGCCGCCGCCGTGGTCGATCTCCGGTCGTTCGATGACCACCGAGACGGTGAGTCCGTCGATGATCGTCTCGTGGGTGACCAGTTCGGTCGTGGCCGGAACCGATCGTTTTCCCACACTGGTCGGAAGCTGGGCCCGCCGACGCACGGCATAGCGTCGACCCATTCCTGAAAGCAATTCACCAGCTACCGGCATTGCGCGCATCGGGTCCTCCCACTGCATTTCCCGCTTTTTGTCGCCGAGGCGACGAACCAATACGGAAAACCTAACGCACCAATCCCCATCCAGCAACAGTTCAGCAAATGTCAGTGGGCTGTGACTGTGCCCACAACTCATCGGGACAACGAAAAACTCAGGGGCACAACAAAATCAGTGAATCAGACCGAATGTGACGCCGATGTGACCAGCAAACATCCGGCCGAAGAATGGATACCGATCGGTTACAGCGGACCGCTCAGGCAACCGCGAGCAACGGGGCTCCGGTCTCCGGATCATTGATGGCGACGACAGTGTCGGTGGTGAACACATCCACCGACACCCCGCCGATACTCGGACTGATATTCGTCGTCACCTGCGCCGAAACCGCGGCCGGATCGTAACCCCAGGAGATGTTGAAGATCAGCAGGCGACTCCCGTCGCGCAACACCACCTCCGAGGGGATCCCGTCCCGGTCCCGGTCACGCAGCAACCGCAGGATGGTGCGATCGGCGGGATCCACCCGCAGTACACCCGCCCCGCGGAATACGACGTTCACCGCTGCTCGCCCCTCCTCGCCGGCGATCAGCGCAGCATCTCGGCGACGAGGAAGGCCAGCTCCAACGACTGCTGAGTGTTCAGGCGCGGATCGCAGGCCGTCTCGTACCGATCCTCCAGATCCAGATCGGAGATGTCCTGCGCGCCACCGAGACATTCGGTGACGTTCTCGCCGGTCAGCTCGATGTGCAGACCGCCGGGATGGGTGCCCAGCGCGCGATGCACCTCGAAGAAACCCTGCACCTCGTCCACGATCCGATCGAAGTGCCGGGTCTTGTACCCGGTCGAGGATTCGTGGGTGTTGCCGTGCATCGGATCGCACTGCCAGATCACCTGGTGACCGGTCGCCTGCACCTTCTCGATGATCGGCGGCAGCACATCGCGGACCTTGTGATTGCTCATCCGGGCCACCAGCGTCAACCGGCCGGGTTCGTTGTTCGGATCGAGCCGCTCGACATATTCCACCGCCTGATCCGGGGTGGTGCCGGGACCGATCTTGAGCCCGATCGGATTGGCCAGCAGTTCCGCGAACGCGATGTGCGCGCCGTCCAGCTGACGGGTGCGCTCCCCGATCCACAGGAAATGCGCCGACAGGTCGTACAGCACCGGATCACCGGCGGCGTTGTACGCCAGGCGCAGCATGGCGCGCTCGTAGTCGAGCACCAGCGCCTCGTGGCTGGCGTAGATCTTGGCCGCCTGCAGACTCGGATCCTGCACCCGGCAGGCGGTCATGAAGCGCAGACCGCGGTCGATCTCCTCGGCCAGCTGCTCGTACCGGGCGCCGGCCGGGGACTGCGCGACGAAATCGCGATTCCAGTCGTGCACCTTGTGCAGATCGGCCATACCCGCGCCGGTCAGCGCGCGCACCAGATTCATCGCCGCGCTGGCATTGGCGTAGGCGCGCACCAGACGCGACGGATCGTGTTCACGCAGTGCGGGTTCCGCGACGAGCGAATTCACCATGTCGCCGCGGTAGGACTTGAGGCCCTTGGCATCGGTGTCGGCCGAGCGCGGCTTGGCGTACTGCCCCGCGATGCGGGCCACCTTGACCACCGGCAGACTCGCGCCGTAGGTCAGCACCACGGCCATCTGCAGCAATGTGCGGATATTGCCGCGAATGTGCGGTTCGGTGTTGTCGGCGAACGTCTCCGCGCAGTCGCCGCCCTGCATCAGGAACGCCTCACCGCGCGCCACCTCGGCGAGGTGCGAACGCAATTCCTCGACCTCGGCGGGGACACAGATCGGCGGGACGCTCTCCAGGACGGTGCGCATCCGCTCGGCCTCTTCGAGGTCCCAGGACGGCTGCTGCAGGGCGGTGCGGGCCAGTGCGTCGTCGAGCCGACGACGCATTTCCGCGGGAAGCGGAGGCAACTCCGGCAAGCGATCGATGGGTACGTCGACGGTCCAGTTCACCAGACAAGAATAGATTCGGCCGCGAACTCGTGCGAACTCGGAGGTGGGGCAGCTCGCGATCGCGTGGCGAACACGCCGTAACCTCGACCGGTGCGCTACTTCTACGACTCGGAATTCATCGAGGACGGCACCACCATCGACCTGGTCTCGATCGGCGTCGTCTGCGAGGACGGACGCGAGTACTACGCGGTCTCCAGCGAATTCGATGCGGCCAAGGCAGGCCCGTGGGTGCGGCGCAACGTGCTGCCCAAACTGCCCGCCCCGTCCTCCCCGCTGTGGCGCACCCGCCGGCAGATCCGCGACGACATCTACCGCTTCCTGATCCCGCGCACCGGTGTCGAACCGGAGCTGTGGGCCTGGGTCGGCGCCTACGATCACGTGGCGCTGTGCCAGCTGTGGGGTTCGATGGTCGATCTGCCCAACACCATGCCCCGCTACACCAACGAACTGCGCCAGCACTGGGACATGGCCGGACGTCCGCCGCTGCCGCCGATTCCCGCGGACGCGCACGACGCCCTCGCCGACGCCCGGCACAATCTGGCCAAATTCGAGGCGATAGAAAAAGCGCGCCGCATGTGATGCGACGCGCTGTCTTCGAGATTTCCGGGTGTCCGGATGAACCTGCCTATCCGGCAATCGATTCGGGCACCCGATCAGCCTCGGGACGGCTGCCCGAGGGCACGCCCTTCTTCAGGCTGGCCGCGTAGACGTCCACGTACTCGCGCCCGGACATCCGCATCAGCTCGTACATGATCTCGTCGGTGACCGCGCGCTCCACGAAACGGTTGCCGCCCATCCCCTCGTAGCGGGAGAAGTCGATCGGCTTGCCGAACTTCACGCTGACCTTGCGCATCCGCCAGCGGAACGGTCCGGGCGGGCAGACCTCGTCGGTGCCGATCAACGCCACCGGAATCACCGGGACGCCGGTCTCCAGCGCCACGCGCGCGACACCGGTCTTGCCCTTGTACAGCCGCCCGTCGGGCGAGCGGGTGCCTTCCGGGTAGAGCCCGACCACGCGGCCCTCGTCCAGCAGTTTGCGCGCGGTGTTCAGCGCGCTCTCCGCGGCGTCGGCCCCGCTGCGATCGATCGGGTACTGCCCTGTGCCGGAGAAGAAGAACTTCTGCAGGCGACCCTTGATGCCCGGGGAGGTGAAGTATTCGGCCTTGGCCAGATAGGTGATCCGCCGCGGACTCAGCAACGGCGTGAACAGCCAGTCGGTGAACGACAGGTGATTGCCCGCGAGGATCACCGGTCCATCGACCGGGATGTTCTCCACACCTTCGACCGTCGGCCGATTGAATAGATGCATGAACGGCCCCGGGAACACGTACTTCAACAGCCAGTAGAACATTGCGTCCTTTCACCCCAGTCGGATTTCCGGGACCGGCGTCGTCGCGGGCACCACAGTCCGATGCCGACTCTACCGCCGGTGATGAGTTGTGACCAAGTTCGCAAGATGCATTTCACACCACCGGAACACAGTGGTCAGCGGCGGGCCCCCGCCCGGCCACCCGGAGCGGTCTCCCGGGCGGTCGAACGTGTCGACTTGCGCGCCGCCGACGACTTCGCGCGATCCGCACCGACCGTCGGCGGGCCCGCGCTCAGGGCCGTGCGAGCCAGCTCGGCGGCCCCGATCATGCCCGCGCCCTCACCCAGCTGGGTGGTGCGGATGCGGGCCAGGGGCCGATGGCGGGCCCCGGTGATCGCGGCCGCGTAGTGCTCGCGGGCCTCGTCGAGAAACAGTGGGGCAGAGGAACTCACCCCACCCGCGATGACCACCAGATCCGGATCGAAGATATCGCTCACGAAGGCCAGGCCCAGGCCCAGCCACCGCGCGAAATCCGCCATCACCTCGAGTGCGACCGGATCACCGTCCTGCGCGGCGCCGGCGACCCGGCGTCCGGTCAGCGAGCCCGCATCCCGGGAGACCTCCCGCGCCAGAATCGTCGAGCGGGTCGGGTCGATCGCCAGGCGCTCGATCGCGGTGTCCACCAGAGCCGTTCCGCTGCAGTATCGCTCCCAGCAGCCGCGTTTGCCGCACGGGCAGGCGCGGCCGTTCGGGACGACCTGCAGATGCCCCAATTCCGGTGCCACGCCGAAACTTCCGCGATACAGCTCGCCGCCGACCAGCAGCGCCGCGCCGATTCCGGTGCCGATCGCCACCAGCACCCCGTTGTGCGCACCGGCCGCCGCGCCGAACCGGTATTCGGCCCACATCGCGGCATTGGCATCGTGTTCCAGGATGACCGGCAGCTCGAGCCGCTCGGACAACCGGCTCGCCACCGGCGAGTCCTGCCACGGCAGATGCGGGGCGAAACGCACCGAAGCCCGTGTCTCGTCGACGAATCCGGCCACCGCGAGTCCGACCGCGCCGATCCGGTGCCGTCCACACAGTTCGCGCACGGCGCGCTCGAGGCCGTCCTCGAGCGCGTGTTCCGAATGCGGGGTCGGGGCCTGCACGGTGTCGAGCACCTCACCCGCGCCGTCGACGACCGACGCGCGAATGTTGGTGCCGCCGACATCGATTCCGACGGTGAGGGGCCGTTCCCGCCCGATGCGCGTGGTCATACCTTGATCTGCACCGGGATCGAGATGTACCGGCGCCTGCCCTCGGCCGATGTGGTCGAGTTCGCTCGTACATCGGATTCGGCTGCGCCGGACCGCGTTTCGGCATCGTGCTCGGCGGCCGAGGAGCTGCGGCCGCCGGGGACCGGCGCGTCCGGGTCGAACGGACTCGCCGGTTCGTCCGGCGAATCGTGCTCCGGCACACCAGCCTTCGGCACATCACCGGCGGCCGCGGGATCTTCGGCCACATCGGTATCGGTCGGCAGGACCGGTTCGACCGGGACGCCGGCCAGGGCCTCGCGCAGCACCGTCACGATGGCGGTGCCGTGTGCGGCCAGGGAGGCGACCACGTCGTGGTGTTCGCCGCGCGCCAACGCCGCCGCCGCGCACAGCGGGCACCAACTGCATCCGGTCCATTCGGCGCCACCGTCGGCGGACGCCCGGCGCAGCACCGGTTCGACCCGTTCCAGCAGCACCTCGGCCAGCAGCCGGAGTTCCTCGGCGAGTTCACCGATGTGCGCATCGTGCTCGGGACCGTGCGGTTCCCGGTAGTCGTTCATCGCGGCCATACCTCGGGGTCGGGGCGAAAGCGCACGACCAGCAGGCCGCCGTCCAACTCGGCGCCGTCGACGGTGCATCGTCGCAGCACCGGGGCCAGCCGCAGCCGCCGCCGGATGCCGTCCGCTCCCACGATCAAATCGTCCTCCACTCGTCCCAGTCGCAGCGTCGCCGGGTCGACCACGGGCAACGCCAGCCGCAGCGCGTACACCGACTGCAGGCCGCTTCCCGACTCGAGCCGAACCTGCGGCTCGCCGGGGCGCGCGCCTCGGACCGCCGCGTCGTCGCCAAGCATAGGGTCTGCGGCGACTCCTGCCCGATTACCACGCGTTTCGGCTGCCAGCGCCGCCAGCGGCTCCGCGCCGACCGGCTCGGACCCGCTGTGATGGGCGATCCGCACCGGCAGATCCGGGATGCGACGGCGCAGATCGGCGATGACGGCGAGTTGTTCGGCGCGTCGCTCGGCATACCAGCGCACCGCCGGATGCTCGGACGGCTCCGCATCGGGCAGCGGCGGGAGCACCTTGTTCACCAGCACCTCGTCCAGGCGCAGATCCAGCAGCGCCGCGGCCGAACGCACCCGCACCGATTCGGCCACCGCGACCCGTTCGGCGACGGTGATCAGCCGCATCCCCGTGCGGGTCCGGTCGGCGAGCAGATCGCGCACCCGGGCGACCGCACCGGCGATCCGCTCGGCGGTCACGGCCACGATCGCCCGCCGCAGATCCCGCCCGCCCGCACTCATCGCACGCGCGTGCGCGGGCCAGATCCGGTCCAGATAGCCCAGCAGGGAACTCGGACCGGTGACGATGCGCAACATATCCGCCGTCGGCGGGCAGTCCACCACGATGACGTCCCAGTCGCCCTCGTCGGCGAACCGGGCGATCTCGCTGAGCATCAGCAATTCCTGCACACCCGGCAGACCGGTCAGCTCGGCCGGATCCAGCGACCCCAGATCCAGCCCGTGCTCGTGCCCCGCCCCGCCCAGCAGGCGCACCACCTCGCGGAAGCGATCCTCCAGCAGCGCAAGGGAATCCACCTCGATGACGTCCAGACCGGGCAGTACGGAGGTCACTCCGGCGACGCTCCCGGGAGCGTGCGGGAACCGGTGGCTCAGCGCATCGCCCAGCGAATGCGCCTGATCCAGCGAGGCCAGCAGGACGCACTCCCCCGCCGCGCGATACGCCATCGCCGTGGCACAGGCCAGCGTCGTCTTGCCGACACCGCCCTTGCCCGCGAACAGTTCCAGCCGAGTCCCCCGCGACCCACCCACCGAGGACTCCTGCTCGGAGCCCACGGGGCGAGCCGCGGACTCGGCCGGAAAATCCGCGGAGGGCGCTGATCCGGTCAGTCCTCGACCCGCTTCTTGAGTTCCTTGAGCGCGGTATCGGTGATGACCTTCTCCGCCTTGCGCTTGAACATGCCGATCATCGGGATGGTCAGATCCACGGTCAGCTCGTAGACGACCTGGGTGGTGCCGTCGGGCTGATCGATCAGCTCGTAGGTGCCGTCCTGGGCCTTCTGCAGATCACCGCTGGAAAGCTGCCAGCTCACCGCCTTGCCGTCCGGGCGCCAGGTGTAGGAGAGCACATAGGTGTCCTTGACGACGCCCGCGTCCAGGACGAACCGCGCGGTCCGGGCCCGCCCGTCGGCGAATGTGTCGAGGATTTCCACCGAACGCGCCGCCGCCACCCACTCCGGGTACGACTCCAGATCGGCGATGACGGCCATCACCCGATCCGACGGTGCATCGATGATGATCGACCTCTGGGTCCGGTCGGCCATGACTGACAGCGTTTCCTTTCCGGCGTGCGGTGCGGGAGAACAGGATTCAGGAGGTGATCAGGTCGGCCGACGCGTGTGCCGGGGGTTCACCGGCCGCGCGTCCGGCCTCGAGGCGCGCCTTGATCTCGAACGCCATCTTCTTACCGGCGACGCGCCGAGACCGGTTGGCCGCGGCCAGATCACGCCCGGCCGACGAGGTCGGTTCGGCGTGCAGGAAGTAGTGCAGGATGACCCCGTCCAGCGACGGCTCCAGCCACACCTCCATGGTTCCGGTCAGCGCACCGCTCACCGTCCAGCGGATTCCCTTGTCGGCCCGGTCCTCTCGCACCTCGAGGGTGAGGTCGGGCCACCAGCGCCGCCAGCGGCCGCGGTCGGCCAGAACCTCGCCGACCGCGCTTCCGGGGGCTGCGACGAAGGTTTGATCCGCCACCTGGATGCTGCTCATGCGCCTGAGCCTAACCCAACCGATCCGCACCGCTCGATCGCACGTTCCCGTCCAGCAGTACGCGCAGCCGAGCGCCGAGGGCATCCCAGCGCCATTGGGTGCTCACCCACTCCCGCCCGGCCGCACCCATACTCGCCGCCGCGTCGCGATCGGACAGGATCTCCACGATCGCGTCGCCGATCTGCGCGATCGACCGCCCGTCCACGACCCGTCCGGTCCGGCCCTCCTGCACGGTTTCCGGTGCGCCGCCGGAATTTCCGGCCACCACCGGAACGCCGGTCGCCGAGGCTTCCAGATAGACGATGCCCAGCCCCTCCACGTCCAGTCCCGCGCCGCGGGTGCGGCACGGCATGGCGAACACGTCGGCGATCGTGTGATGCGCGGCCAGCTCGGCCGAGGGCACCCGGCCGGTGAACACCACCTGATCGGACAGGTCCATCGCCTGGACGAGCCCGCGCAACTTGTCCTCGTACGGGCCGCCGCCGGCGATCACCAGCACCGCGCCGTCCACTCGATCCTTGACCTCGTGCATCGCCATGATCAGCATGTCCTGGCCTTTGCGCGGGACCAGACGGGACAGGCACAGGATCGTCGGCCGCTCGCCCAGTCCGTAGCGGGCGCGAAGTTCGCTGCGCGCGGCGGGATCCGGGCGGAACACCTCGCTGTTCACCCCGGGCGGCAGATATTCCAGAGCCGACCGCGCGCCGAAGGCCGCCGCGAAACGCCGCCGCGTGTACTTGCTGACGTAGGTGATCGTGTCGGTGGTGTCGCCGATCGTCCGCAGCGCCTGCCGCGCGCCCGGCAGCATCGACCAGCCCACCTCGTGGCCGTGCGTGCTGGCCACGATGCGCTCGGCACCGGCGCGGCGCAGCAGCGGCGACATCAACGCCAGCGGCGCGGCCGCACCGAACCAGACCGTGTCGCACCGCTCGTCGCGCAGCAGTTTGGCGGCGCGCCGCAGCACCAGCGGGGTGGGCACCATCAGCGTGGTCGGATGACGCACGACCTGGAACGGCTGTTCGGCGTCGAAGCGCAGATGCGAATCCCCGCGCCACCGCGGCGCGTACACCACCAGCTCATCCGGCGGCAGCTGCATGGCCAGCGCATGCACGTAGGACTGGATACCGCCCGGTCTCGGTGGGAAATCGTTCGTTACCAGCAGGGTGCGCGCCATGCGGGCAGTCTATTGACGGGTGCGCCTGCCGTGCGGTCCGGGCTCTGCTGCGGTGAGAAGGGTTGCGCCGCACCCGCATCCCCGAGCTCGCCGATACCGGCAACGGGACGTTCCCGGGTCAGGCGCTCGCGCGAGCCTTGATCCAGTCGCGCCAGCGAGCGACGAAGTCGGTGTGACCGATGCCCAGGGTGCTGTGCAGGGCGGTGTCCAAGGCGGACGCGTCCTGTGGTCCGGTGGCCAGGTGGCGGTAGAGCTCGACCAGCTTCGGTTCACCGAACCGCGCGGCGACGTAGGCGTTCGCGGACCAGCCCTGCTCGTAGGCGAGTTCGGCGTCGTTGCCCGGAGTCGGGACGAAGGCGTCGTCCGCGGGCAGGTCGGCGGGCAGCGCACCGGTTCGCGCCTTCGCGGTCAGGGTGGGGGCGAGCTGGGCGAACGTGCGGCCCGAACCGCGATGCGCGGAGTACTCGGCGAAACCCTCCAGCACCCACTGCGGCGAGCCGTCCACGGTGACCGCGCGAGCGGCGACATGGGTGAGCTCGTGCCGCAACGTCTCACGCAGACCTTCCGGGCCCAGACGTCGGCCCGCCGCGGCACTGAACACGATGCGCTGACCGGTCGGCTGCGCGGGCGGGACGAACGGATCCGACACCGAAGCCGCCGCGATCTGATCGGAGACTTCGCCCGTGTCGTGGGTCAGCGCGGCGAATTCGGCCGGATCCGAGGCCACCGCGATCACCGCGTCCCGGGCCCAGTCGGTGCCCCACAGCTGGGTCACCGCCGCGACCGCCGCGCCCACGTCACCGGCCAGGGCGTCCACGTCGTCGCGCTGATAGGGATGGCCGAGCACTACCGACAGGCGGCCGTCGGCGGCACAGACCTGCCGGGTGACCACGGGCGCGTACGACTCCATCGCCCGACGCAGCTCGGGCAGCTGCGGATCGGCCGGAGCCGAGGGCACGGCCGCATCCGCGGTCGCGGGCACCGGCCGCACGTGCAGCGCCGATTTCGGTAGTAGCACCAGCGCACCGCCGACCGCGGTCAACGCGACCACCATCGCGACCGTCGCGACGAACTCGAACCGCCGCTTGGCCGCCAACCAGTTTCGAACCCGAGTCAACGCAGTCATATCAGCACGCTCGCGCTCACCTCGTTGTGATTAGGGCATCCCGATCCAGTACCGCCGTGCCCCGTAGAAGGGGAACGACCCCATCGGCGCCACCTTCACCGGGACGCCGAAAGTCGAAGCGTGCAAGATGAGTCCGTTACCCGCGTAGATCCCCACGTGCGAGGCATCGGAGTAGAAGAACACCACGTCGCCGGGTTGCAGCTGATCGTGCTGCACCGGGGTGCCGACCGTGGCCTGTTGCTGACTGGTGCGCGGCAGATTGATGCCGACATGGTGGAACGCCCACTGCACCAGACCCGAGCAGTCGAACTGATCCGGACCGGTCGCGCCCCAGACGTACGGATCGCCGACCCGGGTCATCCCCGCGGCCAGCGCACTGGTGCCGCTGCCGGGGACCAGACCGCGCAGTAGCGCTTCGCGATCGAAGCCCGGCGGGAACAACGATCCGGCCAGGGAGCTCTTGTCGCCCGCGGACAACGCACCCCATGCCTGGATGACCTGAGCGATCGCACCTTGCAGGTCCGCACGCTTCTTCTCCAGATCCGTGCGCACCGCATCGGCCTTCTGCGCGGCGGAGTGGGCGGCGTCGGATGCCTTGTGCGCGGTGGACTGTGCCGCCGTGGCCGCATTGGTCGCCTTCGTGAACTGGGCGAGCTGCTCGCTGGTCTGGGCCTGCAACACGTCCAGCGTGGACATCTGATCCAGCAGCTGCTGCGGCGAATCGCTGGCCAGCACCGAGAACATCCGGTTGGTGCGTGCGCCCATATAGGCGGCCATTGCCGTACGGTCCACGGCCGGTTGATATTTGCGCACCTCGGCCTGGGCGGCGTCGACCACCTGATCGGCCTGGGCGAGCTTGGCATCGGCGGTACGTTCGATGCCCATCTTCGCGTCGAGATCCTGCTGCGCGCCCAGGGCCTGCTGATTGAGCTGTTCGGATTGATGGGACAGATCGATCAGCTTCTGGACGGCATCGCTGGCGCTGGTCGGCGGGGTGACCGGTTCCGCGAAGGCGCCGCCGCCGACGCCCGCGCCGAACACCAACGCGCCCACCGCGAATGACCCGCCCACCAGGCGTCTGGTTCGTCTGTTCCGATAGTGCGCGGTCACTGCCTGCAAGGCCCCATTCCGTGTTCCGGACTAGTCATCACGAAGGTCTCGATCAGGTTACGGAATCCCGGCCCACGATGTCCAGCACAGCACAAAACGATCACGGTCTTTTCGGTGGTCAGTAACGTCGCACGCCGGCGATGGGCATCGCGTGCAGGGGCGCGACCTTGACGGGCTGGCCGTAGGTGGACGCGTGCACGATGTTGCCGTTGCCGACGTAGATGCCCGAATGGCTACCGCCGTAATAGGACACGACGTCACCGGGCTGCAGATCGTTCAGGCCGACGGGAGCCCCGGCGGAGAGCTGCCCGTAGCTGGTGCGGGGCAGGTCGCGACCGGCCTGCGCGTAGGACCACTTCACCAGACCCGAGCAGTCGAAGGCGTTCGGGCCCGCGGCGCCGTAGACGTAGGGGTCGCCGACGCGGGACAGGGCCGCGTTCGCCGCGCGCTGCCCGACCGTCTCGACGGGGGCGGGCGTCGGGGTGATGCCGGGGATGACCACACCCGGCGGAATCACGTTCGGCGGGATGGCGCCCTTCGGGATCGCGCCGATGACCTGATCGGGCACCTCGACGCTGCCGATCCCCGGAATGGTGACCGGCGCAGCCGTGGCGGGCGCGATGGACAGCAGCAGAGCGCTGAGGGTGGCAGCGCCGACGGCTCCGGCCGCAACGGCCCGGTGGGCGTGTCGCTTGATCGCCATGATGCGGTGACTCCTCATCTGCCCCGCGACGCCGCACCGGGTGGTGCGTCGAGCTCCGCGAGGTCTCGACAAGATTACGAACGGATAACGGTCCGTTGTAAAGCCGCGAACACGGCCAGCAGAAGTTGGCAACTTTTACGAGCACGGATTCCTGGGAGATATGTCACACCAATCACGAAACCATAACAACCGGAGCTGACCTGCGATTTCCCGGGGGCGCATCAGCCGGCCGAAGCGATCTCCCGAAAGATGGTTTCAGATCGTCCCGATCGGGAAATCAGCATGTGGGTAGTGTGTTCGCAGCACGTACTCAACCGTACGGTCCGTATGCGATCAGCCCCGGACGCGCGCGCTCGCGCATCGCTCGCCAAGCCTCCTGGAATTTCGGCCGACTCATTCACAAACCGAATCATTGTGACCCTGGTCACTTTTATGTGTTTCACCCTGAAACAGACCGCATATATCGGGTAGTGCGGTGAGATATCGGCGACATCGACCGCATCGGCGATTCCTGTCGTACCCCGCCGATACGCTGCCGCCGTGTCCCCTCCCGCGCCGCGCCCGGCTCAGCTGGCCTTCGACGACCTGGACACTCCGCTGTACGACACCACCTTCGTCGTGGTGGATCTGGAGACCACCGGGACCAGCCCGGAAGGCGACGCCATCACCGAGATCGGCGCGGTCAAGGTGCGCGGCGGTGAGGTGCTGGGCGAATTCGCCACCCTGGTCGACCCGGGTCGCGCGATCCCGCCGCAGATCATGCAGATCACCGGCATCACCACCGCGATGGTCTGCACCGCGCCGCGGATCGAGGCGGTGCTGCCGGGTTTCCTGGAATTCGCGGCCGGGTCGGTTCTCGTCGCGCACAACGCCCGGTTCGACATCGGCTTCCTCAAGGCCGCCACCGCCCGGTGCGCGACCGCCTGGCCCGGTTTCCAGGTCCTGTGCACGGTGCAACTGGCCCGGCGGATCCTGCCGCGCGACGAAGCGCCCACCGTGCGCCTGTCGGCACTGGCCGAGTTGTTCGGCGCGCAGACCCGCCCCACCCACCGCGCGCTCGACGACGCCCGCGCCACCGTCGACGTCCTGCACGCGTTGATCGGCCGGGTCGGCAATCTCGGCGTGCACAGCCTGACCGAACTGGCCGACTATCTGCCCGCGGTCACCAAGCGCCAGCGCTCCAAACGCTTCCTCGCCGCAGACCTCCCGGCCGTGCCCGGGGTGTATCTGTTCCGCGGCCCCTCCGATGAGGTCCTCTATGTGGGGACGGCGGTGAATCTGCGTCGGCGGGTCCGCACGTACTTCACCGGATCGGAGACCCGGCCGCGCATGCGGGAGATGGTCGCCCTCGCGACACGGGTCGAGCACGTCCCGTGCGCGCACGGACTCGAGGCCGGTGTGCGCGAGCTACGACTGCTCGTCGCGCACACCCCGCCCTACAACCGACGCTCGAAATTCCCGCAACGCGCGTGGTGGATCACCCTGACCGAGGAGCCCTTCCCGCGCTTCGCCATCACCCGCACCCCAACCCGGGATACTTTGGGGCCGTTCGGATCCCGCGCCGCCGCGGCCGAGATCGCCGCCACCGTCGCCGAGTACTGCGGCCTGCGCACCTGCACCACCCGCATCCCCCGCACCGGCCGGCACGGCGCGCGCTGCCCACCGGCCACGGTCGGCGGCTGCCCGGCGGGCAGGTCCGGGATCCTCACCGCCGCAACCGAATACGCACCGACGGCGCAATCGGTGCGCGACCTGTTCGACGGCCGCTCGGATCTGCCGCTGCGCGCCATGCGCGAACGTCTCGAAATCTGTTCCGACGCCGAGAATTTCGAGGTCGCCGCCCGCGTGCGCGATCGCACCGTCGCGGTCGTGCGCGCCCTGCGCCGCACCCAGCGGCTCGCGGCGCTGGCCCGCGTCGCCGAACTCGTGGCCGCGCGCCGCGGCGAGGCCGGCGGATGGGATTTCGCCGTGATCCGCTACGGGCGTCTGGCCGCCGCCGGATCCGCGGCCCGCGGCGTCCCGCCGATGCCGGTGGTCGACGGTCTCGTCGCGGCCGCGGAAACCGTCGTCCCCACCCGCCTCGACCGCACCGGCACGCCCGCTGCCACGCTGCCGGGCACCGATTCCGCCGACGAGCGATCTCATCCCCCACTGCGCGGCGCGCCACCGGAGGAAACCGCACTCATCGTCACGTGGCTGGAACAACCCGGCACCCGCATCGTCCGGACCAGCGACGGCTACGCCGAACCGCGCCTCGGCGCGGGCCCCTGGCTGACCTGGGTCGAACGCGCCGAGACCGCCGCCCGCACCGAATCGGCCGGGCGCGACTATCTCACCGACACCGAATCCTGACCTCCCCACCGGTCCGCCGTCTTCCCGCAGGTCCGGAGCACGCCCCATCTAGACTCACTGCATGATTACCGCGATCGTATTGATCCACGCCGACGCCGCCCGCATCCCCGAAACGGCGCAGGCGCTGGCGGATCTGGAAGGTGTGGCCGAGGTGTACTCGTGCGCGGGCGATGTGGACCTGATCGCGGTGGTGCGGGTGCGCGATCACGAACAGATCGCCGAGGTGGTCACCGGGCACGTCAACAAGACCGCGGGCGTGCTGCGCACTACCACGCACATCGCGTTCAAATCCTATTCGCGAGCCGAGGTCGAGGCCGGATTCTCGATCGGCGAATGAACCCGCCCGGCCGCTGAGTCACACCTGAAAAAGCAAAGGCCCCGAACCGTTTCCAGTTCGGGGCCTTTGCTGGTGAGCGAACTCAGTGGCCGTGCTCGCCACCGTCCCCGCCACCCGCGTTCTGATCCTGGTACTCGGCCAGGATCTCGAGCTGCTTGTGGTGCTGCTCGTTGTCGTAGGTGGTCTGGTCGGCGGCCTGTGCGGCCGGATCGGCCCGCAGGAACGAACCGGCGCCGGGCTTACCGGCCCAACCCAGCTTGTTCATCTTCTTCGGCACGATCGCGCCCTGGTACTCCAGCGGGATCGGGTGGCCGTGATCGTCGACCGGACCCAGCGGCTGGTGCACCTCGATGTACTCACCGTGTGGCAGACGCTTGATGACGCCGGTCTCGATACCGTGCTCGAGCACCGCGCGGTCGGCGCGCTGCAGACCCAGGCACATCCGGTACGCCAGGAAGTAGGCGATCGGCGGCGCGGTCAGCAGACCGATGCGGAAGATCCACGTCGTCGCGTTCAGCGAGATGTCGAACTTCAGCGCGATGATGTCGTTGACGCACGCCAGGGTCAGCACCAGGTAGAACGCCAGGGACATCGCACCGATCGCGGTGCGGACCGGCACGTCGCGCGGACGCTGCAGCAGGTTGTGGTGCACGTCGTCGCCGGTCAGGCGCTTCTCGATCCACGGGTAGGCGATCAGCACCATGAACACCAGGCCCATGAGCAAGGCCACCCAGACCGGAGCCGGAACGGTGTACCGGCCCAGATACAGCTCCCACGGCGGCATCAGACGGGCCAGACCGTCGGTCCACATCATGTAGAAGTCCGGCTGCGAACCCGCGGAGACCTGGGAGGGGTTGTACGGCCCCAGGTTCCAGATCGGGTTGATCTGCAGGACGCCACCCATGATCGAGACGATGCCCAGGGTGAACATGAAGAACGCGCCCTGGTCCGCGGCGAACACCGGGACGATGCGCGCACCGACGACGTTCTTCTCGGTGCGGCCCGGTCCGGGGAACTGGGTGTGCTTCTGGTACCACACCAGCGCCACGTGCGCCGCGATCAACGCCAGCATGATGCCCGGGAACAGCAGCACGTGCGCGATGAACAGGCGCGGAATGATGATCGTGCCCGGGAAGTCACCGCCGAAGATCAGCCAGTGCATCCAGGTGCCGATCACCGGAATTCCCATGGTGATACCGCCGAACGCGGCGCGCAGGCCGGTGCCCGAGAGCAGGTCGTCCGGCAGCGAGTAACCGAAGAAGCCCTCGAACATCGCCAGGATCAGCAGCAGCGAGCCGATCACCCAGTTCGCCTCGCGCGGCTTGCGGAACGCACCGGTGAAGAAGATGCGCAGCAGGTGGATGATGATCGAGCAGGCGAACAGCAGCGCCGCCCAGTGGTGCACCTGGCGGACGAACAGACCGCCGCGCACCTCGAAGGTGATGTCCAGCGCCGACTCGAACGCCCGCGACATGGACACGCCGCGCAGCGGCTGGTACGAGCCGTTGTAGACGACCTCGGTCATCGACGGATCGAAGAACAGCGTCAGGTAGATACCCGACAGCAGCAGGATGATGAACGCATACAACGCGATCTCACCGAGCAGGAACGACCAGTGGGTCGGGAAGACCTTGTTGATCGAGCGCTTGACGAATGCGGCAGCGCGGTACCGCTCGTCCATCTCGTTGGCCTGTGCGGCCACTTTGCCAGGACTCATGAACGACGCTCCCAGTAGGCCGGGCCGAGCGGCTCGATGAAGTCGCCGTTGGCGACCAGGTAGCCCTCGGAGTTGACGGTGATCGGCAGCTGCGGCAGGGCTCGCGCGGCAGGGCCGAAGATCGGCTTACCCCAGTGAAGGGCGTCGAACTGCGACTGGTGGCACGGGCACAGGATGCGGCTGTCCTGCTGCTCGAACAGCGAGGTCGGGCAGCCCAGGTGGGTGCAGATCTTCGAGTAGGCCCAGTAGTCGCCGAAGTTGAAGCTCTCCTGGCCCCGGCGCTTGACGGCCCTGGCCGCGTCCTCCGGACGGAAGCGGATCAGCATGACCGCGTTGCGGACGCCGCGCAGCGACTGGAGGGTCTCCTCGGCGTTGCCGCGCCACTCCTCTTTCCAGGGGAACACCGTCTCCATACCGCCCGCGTCGAGATCCTCGGCGCGCACCAGCACGATGTCCTCGGGACGTCCGGTGTCCTTGCGCAGGAAGACGGTCTGACCGGCGTAGTCCGGCGTCCAGCCGGACACCCACAACGGCGACTTCTTGCCCTGCGCCCACGGGTTCTTGATCAGACCGCCGACGAAGACGAACAGCGCACCCACGCCCAGCACGCCCAGGCCCAGGCCCGCGGTGCGGGTGATCAGCTTGCGGCGGGCCAGGGTGGAGGTGTCCAGCGCATCGCCCAGCTGAGCGGCGAGGGTACGGCGTTCCACCTCGTCCGAGGGGCCGTCGTGCCGCGTCTGGATGGCGATCTCCGGCGGGATGAACTTCTTGCGGATCAGCACCATGGCCACGCCGACGGCCAGCACCGCGATACCCAGCAGCAGGCCGTACAGCGGCGTGGTCAGCGAGTAGATGCCCGCGCCGGACTCGTCGCGGCCCTTGTACCGCCACGGCCAGAACAGGAAGACCCCGATCAGCGCGATCCCGGCGAGCGTCGACACGACGAACCAGAACGCCACCTGACGCTCGGCCCGCTTCTCCGCGCGTGTGCCCGGAACCGGCCAGCGCGGAGCACGGTAGGCGACGTCGACGCCGTCCCGCCTGGTGCCGAGTTCGACCAGCTCGTCGCGAGACATCGCGTCGAGCTGCTTCTCGGTCGGGTTCAGATCATCGTGGGAACTCGCGGAACTGCCATCGGCACCCGTTTTGACGGCACCGCCGTCGTCCGGCCGACCCATGTCGTCGTTCTCCTTGTCTGTCATGAGCGGGATCCGATCCACATCGCCGCACCGACGACACCGACGATGCCGATGATCCAAATGGCCAGGCCCTCGGTCGCGGGACCGAAGCCGCCGAGACCGTAGCCGCCCTCAGGGTCGGACTTGGTGCGGTTCTTGATGTACGCGATGATGTCGCGCTTCTCGTCCGGGGTCAGCTGCCGGTCGGAGAACTTCGGCATGTTCTGCGGACCCGACAGCATCGCGGTGTAGATCTGCTGTTCGCTGGCCGGGTTCAGCGGCGGGGCGAACTTACCGGAGGACAGCGCGCCGCCCTTACCGGTGAAGTTGTGGCAGGACGCGCAGTTCATCCGGAACAGCTCACCGCCGACGCCGAGGTCGGCGCCCTTGGTCAGCGACTCCTGGGCGATCGAGCCGTCCGGGTCGCGGACCACCGACGGACCGCCGCCGTTGGACGCGATGTAGGCCATCAGCGCGTCGGTCTGCGTCTCGTCGAACTTCGACTCCTTGCGCACGATCTGCGCGGAGTTCGACGGCGCGGGCATCCGACCGCTGGAAACCTGGAAGTAGACCGCGGCCGAGCCGACGCCGATCAGGCTGGGGCCGCGATCCTGCACACCCTGCAGGTTCGCGCCGTGGCAGGTGATGCAGGAAGTGTCGTAGAGCTGCTTGCCCTGACGGATCAGGGCGGACTGATCCTCGTCCGCGGTGGCGACCTGCGCGTGCGGGGTCAGTGCCGAGGCAGCGAAGCCGGCTCCTACCAGAGCCATCAGAAGAACCAGCCCGCCGGCCAGCTTCCGGCGCATCCGGCGCTGCTTGCGGGTCTTGGTGGCCTGCGCGTTCCCGGCCCCGCTGTGGGGCTCTTCAGGCACTGACGGGGGAGATGAACTCATCTGTGTCCCTTTTGGAGTAGACGGAACCGACTGATGCTCTTGTTGGGCGCCGGGCTAGCGGACGAAGTAGATCGTGGCGAACAGCCCGATCCAGACGATGTCGACGAAGTGCCAGTAGTAGGAGACGACGATCGCCGCGGTGGCCTGCGCCGGAGTGAACTTGGAGACCTTCGTGCGGATCAGCAGGAAGATGAACGCGACGAGACCGCCGATGACGTGCAGACCGTGGAAGCCGGTGGTGATGAAGAACACCGAGCCGTAGACGCTGCTGGAGATCGAGGTGCCCTCGCTGTAGAGGCCGTGGTACTCCGTGGCCTGGCCGCAGACGAAGAACAGACCCATGATGAAGGTCACGACGTACCAGCGCCGCAGTCCGAACACGTCGCCCTTCTCCGCGGCGAACACCCCCATCTGGCAGGTGAACGAGGAGGCGATCAGCACGGCCGTGACCGGTACCGCGAGCTTCATGTCGAGCTCGGTCGGCTCCGGCGGCCAGTTGCCGTGGGCCTGCGCGCGGGCGACGAAATACATGGCGAAGAGGCCGGCGAAGAACATCAGCTCGCTCGACAGCCAGATGATGGTTCCGACGCTGACCATGTTGGGCCGGTTCAGCGAGTGCACACGCTGGGTTATGGCCGATCCTGGTGTCCCTACTGCGGTCGTCACGCCGGTAAGTATGACTCGCCGTAGTACGACAGGAGTACTCGGGTGCGGATCTCGGTGTTTCGTGTCGGAATCCGCAGGGCGGGACACAGTCTCGTCACGGCTTCGGCGTGGTCGGCCCGCGAGTCGATCGAGCCAGGTCGCAGCGGGTTCCGGCGGGCTGCGAGACGCTCCGTCGGCCCGGTGTGCCTCGCGCGGGCGCGATTTCTATCGTGGTGTTCCGGGCGCGCACGGCGTCGATGAAACGCACGGTGACGGGTACGGAGGTCGGTATGGGATGGCGGTCGGTATGGCAGCGCTGGACCGGTCGCGGGGGTGCTGCGCGATGGGATCCGGAGCGCACGGATCTGGTGGTCGTGGTGTCGAGTTTCGATGACGCGGAGTCCTGTTCGGGCGCGCTGGAGCGGGCCGCGCAACAGTGGGCTCCCGACGTTCCGGCGATGCTGCGGCATCATCTGCGCATCCCGGCCGAACAGGTGGCGGCGGTGACCGCGCTGGCCGCGCAGGACGGCTACTCCCCCGCCGAACCCGGTGAGACGAGCCCGGCGACAGCGGATCTGCTTTTGCAGCGGGTGCAAATACTCGATGCCCTGCACTGTTCGCAGGAACGTTCGCGCATGGCGAGTCTGGCGCAACGTCACGACGGCACCGCCGTGGGCTGGGATGCCCTGCAACCGCCACGGTCCTGATCCGTCAGGGCAACCGCGCGGAGAAATGACTCGACACATCCCATTAGGCTGATTGTCCGGTAGCCGGGATGCGGCACTTGCGACAGGAGAGGTTGATGAGCGCGCGCAGCTGGCCCCAGATTCTCGGGGCCCTCACCGACGGGGTCGATCTGACCACGGAGGACACCGCGTGGGCGATCGATGAGATCTTCTCCGACAACGCGACTCAGGCCCAGATCGCGGCGTTCGGCGTCGCGATGAAGATGAAGGGCCCGACCCCGGCGGAGTTGGCGGGGCTGGCCGACGCCATGCTCGGGCGGTCCCGGCGGGTGCCGATCGAGGGTCCGGCGATCGATATCGTCGGCACCGGCGGGGATCGGTCGGGCACGGTCAACATCTCGACGATGTCCTCGATCGTGGTGTCGTCGGCCGGAGTTCCGGTGGTCAAGCACGGCAACCGGGCGGCCTCCTCCAAGAGTGGCGGCGCGGACGTGCTCGAGGCTCTCGGGGTGAAGATCGCACTGGGCCCCGAATCGGTGGCGCGGTGTGTGCGCGAGGTCGGCATCGGTTTCTGTTTCGCCCCGATATTCCATTCCGGCCTGCGGTTCGCGGGACGCGCCCGCGCCGAGATCGGCATCCCCACCGTCTACAACGTGCTCGGCCCGCTGACCAATCCGGCCCAGCCGCAGGCCGGACTGATCGGCTGCGCCTTCCCGGACCTGGTCGGCGTGATCGCCGGGGCCTTCGCCGGACGTAAGAAGAACGCCCTGGTGGTGCGCGGGAACGACGGTCTGGACGAGATCACCACCGCCGATACCACCGACGTCTGGGTGGTCACCGGGGGCAGCGTGTCCGAGACGACCGTCGACCCGACGCGGCTGGGTATCGAGCGGGTTCCGCCCGAAGCACTGCGGGGTGGCGACGCCGAGGTCAACGCCGCCATCGCCCGCGAGATGTTCGCCGGCGCGCCCGGCGCGGTCCGGGACGCGGTGCTGCTGAACTCCGCGGCCGCGATCGTGGCGTACGAGCTGACTCCCGAGTCGGCGAACGGCGATATTCACGACGCGCTGGCCGCTTCGCTGGATCGGGTCGCGCAGGCCGTCGACGGTGGTGCGGCCACGGAGCTGCTGGAGCGTTGGGCGGCGCTGAGCAACGAGCTCGGCGACGACTGATCGCGCGATCGTGGGTCACGCGAGGTCGTCGCACGGGCCGCGGCTCATCCCCTGCCGCAGGGCCTCGACTCCTCTCCTACGGATGCCCGAGACCCCGATTCGCTCCTTACGCCTGCCTTTCGCATGCGGCCCGGTACGGCACTCCGGCTAGATACTCGCGCCACACGTCGGCGGTGAGAACCCCCTTCGAGTCCTGGCAGATTCGGCGCGCGACACGATCGGGATCCAGGTCCCACCAACGGATTTCGCCACGTGCATTGGTCCCGACGAGGTGGTTGCCGTCCGGTGCGAACGCAAGGTTCCAGCCCGACCCGATCCTCATCCAGCCAGGTGCGCAGGCGCGGCCAGGCATCCAGGACGATTTCGTGTGTGAGATAAGCGGTTTCGGCGTCCAGGGTGATCAGCCGAGTGCGCGCCAGCGCCTCCAGCGCGGCATCGGCGGCCTCGATCGCCCGGCGGGTCAGCTCCTCCCGGGAAACGCGCCGACGGGTGTCCCGCGAATCCCGGCCGACGGTGATCAATCCGAGCAGGACCTGTTTGGCGGCTGCCTGTTGGAATTCACTCAGACCGGTCCAGGCTCGTTCGGCGGTCGCCGACACCGAGCCGACGACGCCGCCGGCCGCACGGTATCCCTCGATGGTCAGCCGCCTCCCGAACGTCGCTCCCACGCGGCCGTCATGACGTGCGACAGCAGCGGCAGCGCGCCCGGACCCGCGTATCCGATCGCGCCCAGCAGTGCCGTCAGCGGCCGGGCGCCGGGCGTGAGAATCACACTGTCCCAGCCGTCCTCGGCCAGTTGCGGGGCCACACCGGCCGCCAGCAGCGAGGACTTTCCCGCCCCGGACGCACCGACCAGTACGACGATGCCGCCGTCCCCTTCGGCCGTGGCGCGCACTAGCCCGGCCAGTTCGGCGGTCGGGCGGGTACGTCCGAAGAACAGCGCTGCGTCCTCACGGCGGTATGCCGACAGCCCCGGATACGGACAGGGCAGTTGCGGATCGGCATCGGCCGTCCAGGCGACCGCTGCCTCCCAGATGCGCTGCCATTCCCGCACATCCAGTAACGCGGGCGGTACCGGCTCGCTGGATTTGCGCGCCTCCTCGATCAAAGTCAGCAGCACCGGAACCAGCGCGTCGAATTTGGCGGGCACATTGCGTCCCGCTCGCCAGTCGCTGATCCGCTGGGCGGAAACCCCGCCACCCTGTCCCTTGGCGCGGGCGGCCCGCATCCGCGCACCGGCGGCTGTGGCGACGCGTTTGAGCGTCGGATTCCCGGCGGCCTCGTAGAGTTCCGCGAAGCGATTCGCGAAGACCGTCCGAGGTGTCTGCGGCACTCGTATGCCGTTGTCGGCCGTACTCATTGGCCCCCTCCGATGCCTCGCCGTCGAGCGACTCGACGGGCTCGGCCCACGGTAGGCGAACCGGACATCACGTCATCGGTGATCCGCGGCGGATTGCCTGGTCGGACCCGCCGACCGATGTTCCGGACCGGAGCCGACACGCGCGGACCCGCACGGCCGAATCACGCGCTCTGCCGGAGCAATTCACCTGCACGGATTTGTCTCGTGTCCTTCGGAATTCGGCGTGTATTTCCGTCATAGCAGGCTCCGCTGCGGGTGATTTCGTTCATGCCGCGCTAGCGGTCCGGATCAGGACAGGTAGCGAACGATGCTCTCGGCGATACAGGCCGGTTTGTCCGCACCCTCGAGCTCGATCGTGACGGTGCGCTGGGCCTGGATGCCGCCGGGAATCTCGCGCACCGAGTCCAGGCTGACCCGGGCGCGGATGCGCCCGCCCACCGGAACAGGGGTGATGAACCGGACCTTGTTGAGCCCGTAGTTGATTCCCATCCGCACCCCGCCGACACTCGTGGCCTGATTCACCAGCGGCACCGACAGCGACAGGGTCAGGAATCCGTGCGCGATGGGCCCGCCGAACGGCCCCTTCGCCGCCTTCTCCGGATCCACGTGGATCCACTGGTGATCGCCGGTGGCGTCGGCGAAGGTGTCCACACGCTGCTGATCGATCGTCATCCAGTCGCTGACACCGATCTCGGTGCCCACAGCGGCGGTGAACTCTTCCAGATTCGCGAACTCGGTCATTATCAAGCGCTCCTTCGGTTCTCGCCGACCACGTTAACCTTTCTCACGACCTGCCCGGTGCGCGGGCGAGCGCCGCATCCAGCAGCGTCTCGGCCGCCGCGCGGGCATCGGCCCCCGCGGCGCCGTCACCGTCGATCTGGGTGACCACGGTGGACCCCTCGACGAGCAGGAGCAGCTGCCGGGCCAGCGGTGCGGGATCGGCCACACCGGCCTCGGCCAGCAACTGCTGCAACAGCTTTCGATATCGCATGAGGTGAGCGCGGGTGATGTCCCGGGCACTGTCCCCGCCGCGGCTGTCCGCGGCGTAGTTGACCACCGCGCAGCCGCGGAACCCCTGTTCGGCGAACCACCGCGTCAGCAGGTCGAACAACGCCGTCACCCGGGCGCGGCCCGCGGGCACCTCCGCCAGACCCGCGGCCAGCCAGGCGTGGATACGATCGCTGCGTTCGCGCACCACCGCTTCGGCCAGTCCCTCCTTGGACTCGAAGTAGCGGTAGATGGTCAGGGGCGAGGCGTTGGCCGCCGACGCGATCTCGCGCATGCCCACCGCGGCGAGACTGCGCTCGTAGAACAGCCGCGCGGCCACGTCCAGCACCCGGGCGCGGGTGGCATCGGGATCGATCGTCTCTCCGGCCCTGACCGGCATCGGATCACCTCATTTTCGTATCTCCGGCACCAGTGCGGCAGCCTGAACCGGTCTGCGCAGCAGGGTACTCGCGAGCACCGCGGCCCCGATCCCCAGGACCGCCGCCACCACGAAGGCGGTGCGATATCCCGCGCCGACCGCGAGCAGACCACCCACCGGCCCGGCCACCATGATGCCGAGATCCCAGCACGAGGTCACCGCCCCGACCGCCGCACCCGGACACAGCGACCCGGTGCGGCGCAGCGTGATCGCCACCGTCGCCGGATACATCAGCGCGAGCCCGGCTCCGGCGAGCACCGCTCCCGCCAGCACGGCCGGTTCGGCCCGGATCAGCCCCGCCAGCAACAGGCCCGCGGATTCCACGGCGAGCGAACACGTCGCGATACCGACCCCGCCGAGGCGATCGACCAGCGGACTCCCCGCTAATCGCGTGATCAGGAAGGCGACGGCGAACAGCGACAGCACCGCCGCCGCACCCCCGCCGTGCAGGCTGCGCAGATACAGTACGGCCAGCGCGGACACGGTCCCGTACCCGTAGGCCGCGAGCCCGAACACCAAGCCCGGCAATCCGATTCCCGCAGGCAACAGATCCGCCGGACGCCACCACACGCCGGTCCCGGACGCGCCGGGCGCGCGGCGCGGGGTGGCCGCGGTCAGGCCCGCCGAAGCCGCTCCGAGTGCGACCACGACCCACCACACCCCGCGATATCCGGCGGCCGAATCCACCGCGGCGGCCAGCGCGGGCCCAGCCGACAATCCGCCCCACATCGATAGTCCGAACCCTCCCGCCATTCGTCCACGCCGATCCGGCTCCGTCCCTGCGAGCACCCACGGCAGCGCCCCGGAGAACAGTGCGGCCTCCCCCGCCCCCATCACCAGCCGCGACCCCAACAGCACCGCCGCATCGGGCGCGATCAGATGTCCGGCCCCACCGATCGCGGTCAACATCCCGCCGAGCAGCACCACCGGCCGAGCCCGTCCGTGGTCGGCCGCGCCCCCGGCGAAGGGCCGCCCGATCGCGGTGGCCAGAAACGCGATTCCCACCGCACTCGCACTCAACACCGCCCCGCCGTCGAACCGCCGCGCCACGAACGTGGGCATCTCCTGCACGGTCGCCCCCAGCGCCAGATACCCCGCCAACACCGCCAGCCAGAGCCGGATCAGGGGAACCTTCATCCGCGCAACCATATTCAGAAGATAACTATCGTTACCATCTAGAGTCAACGGCGAACGACAGCCCGCACAGGCCGAATACCGGTCGAAGCCAGTGATATTCGAGGTCCGCTCGCCAGGGCAACCGTCAGAAACGATCTGCCACACATCGATTCACTCGATGTCGGCTGGTGGTTCCTCGGGCGGGAGCAGGATCGCAGGCATCGCGATGAGGCCGGTAGACGTGCGGTCGCGCTCGTGGGCGACCCAGTCGGCGGTGTGGCCACGACCGCCGCTGTGCCTGGGAAGAACCTGCGCTCGCCGGTGTGGCGGATCGCTGGCGATTGATCTCCGGCCCACCCACCGCATCCCGCTTCACCCGCTGATCGGAGTCCGCTCTCGCGACAGATCCGGTATCAGCGCGGGAACTGCACCAGGACGCGCATACCGGCGGGCTCGAGGACTACGACGGTGGGGATGAGGTCCGAGCCGCAGTCGTGCGGTTCGCGGACCAGATCGGCGAGGGTGCCCGCGGCATCGGTATCGGCGCGGGCGAAGTAGAGATGGTCCTCGCACGGGAAGGCCGCGACGAAACGATCACCGCCGATCAGGCCGGCCACTCGATCGGTGAAGCCCGGCAGCGCCAGCGCGGCGGCGGGCATGTGGCGGGAGTCGATGCCCTGGAAATGCACGACCCGGTCGCGGGCGGTCTCGCCGCGCAGCACCGTGCGCAGGCCCTCGCCCAGGTTCGCATTCGCCTCCGAGAGCACGTCCTCGAACGTGAAACCCGCATCCTGCACATGCTTTTCGAGCACCCAGTGCATGCCGAGCGAACCCTGCGGCGTCGGCGCGACACCCGCGACCACGACGTACAGCTGCCCGGGAATCAACGCGCGAGAGGCCACCAGCGGCGGCGGCTCCGCCGTGGTGCGCAACATCGGAATCATCAGCGGCTCGTCCGAACCGGCCTCGCGGTCGGTGCGATTCGCGCGCTGCCGCTCCTCCTGCTCGAGCTGCCGCTCGGCCTCCTGCCGGGCCTGCTCGGCCGCGGCCAGGGCCTGATCCCAGCCGTCCGGTTCGGGCCGGGTGAAGGCCGCGGAGACCTCCCGCAGATTCGGGAAGTTCTTCCGCAGGAAGCTCTCGTCGGCCTCGGTGGGCGCCCAGTCCGAGGCGATGCCGGTGACCGACTCGGCGGTCATCCCGTGCTGGCGGATCACCGTCCGCCATGCCTGCCGATACCCGTCCTCCACCAGCACCGGAACGGTCGTATCGGCCATCTTCCCGGACTCGCCGTACCGGAAGATGACGATATTGACCTCGTCACGCACAGCCTCACTCACCACAATGTCCTCCGGCCCCGAATCCGCCCACAACAAAGGCGATTTCGGAACTTAGGCGATATCCGCTGGACACGCCAAAACGATCATCGCCGGTGGGCGGGTCGCGGCGGCGCGGACCACCCGGGTCCGCGCCGCGCCTAACCCCTGGATCAACCCGGGAAGTGCGCCCTGACCTGATCCTCGGTGAGCCCGTAATCGGCCAGCTCGTACCGGTGCGCGGGCTTGCGGTCGCCGCTGCGGCTCTCCTCGTCCAGGACGGTCATCGCCGCCCGCGCGGCATCGGTGAATTCGATGCCGAACCGCCGGTAGATCGACTCGATCGTGCCCAGCGGATCCGCCCGCAGATCGGCGAAGTCGACGTCGATGAACTGCGCCGCGTCGTACCGTTCCCGCGCGGCGGTGAACTCGCGCAGCCCGCGCGACCACAGCTCCAGCTGCGATTCACCGATCCGCTTGCCGGAGAACGTGTTCGACCAGCCCTTGGTGGCGTGTTCGGACAGGCTGCAGGAGGAGGCCAGCACGGTCACCGGATCGCGGTGGGTCTGGATGATCAGCGCGTCCGGATACACCTTCAGCAGCGCGTCCAGGGCGAACAGGTGGCTGGGATTCTTCAGGATCCAGCGCCGCTCGTCACCGAGCCCGATCAGCTGCAGATTCTCGCGATGCCGGACGTAGGCGTTGGTCCAGTCCTGCCGTTGCAGCCACTGCGAATAGGTCGGCAGCCAGGCCAGACTCTCGTAGGCGATGGATTTCGCGGTCTGCCGCAACAACTGCCAGCACTCCTCCACCTCGGCGGCGGACATGTAGTGCAGGCCCATGAATTCCGGATTCTCCACGTGATGCTGCGCGAAGCCGGCATCGATCTGCTGGAAGATCGGGTTCTGCGACCAGGTCTCGCGCGGCGGACGCGGCTGCGGATACTCGCTCAGCCACATCTCGAGCGCCTGATGCCCCGGATCGGCGGCGAGCAGCCGATGCAGTGCGGTCGTGCCGGTGCGCGGCAGCCCGGTCACGAATATCGGCCTGGTGACCGGGGTTTCGACGTATTCGGGATGAGCCTTCCAGGACGCCTCGCTCAATGCGCGGGCCACCAGCGCCCCGCGCAGGAAATAGCGGTTCATCTTGCTGCCGAGTTCGGTCAGCTCGGCATCGCGCTGATACGACTCCAACAGGACGCCCAGCGCCTCGGTGTAGTCGTCGGCCCCGAAATCGGTGAGCCCGCAGGCTTTCGTCGCCGAGGTGTGCAGATCCTCGATCGTGCCGACGTCGGTACGTAGGGTCATGTGTTCGATTCCTTCAGGAGTGGTATTCGCCGCAGTTGACGTCGAGGGTCTGGCCGGTGACGGCGCTGGACCAGTCGGAGGCGAAGAACACCACGGCGCGGGCGATTTCGTCGGGTTCGGGCAGTCGCTTCAGGTCCGAGCGGCTCGCGGTCTGCTCGTACACCTGCTCGGCGGTGATGCCGTATTTCTTCGCGACCTCGCCGAAATACCATTTCAGCTGATCGCTCCAGATATAGCCGGGCGCGACGGTGTTGATGCGAATTCCCTTGTCCCCCAGCTCGGTCGCCAGAGTCTGCGACATCGCCAGCAGTGCCGCCTTGGCGACTTTGTAACTGCCGTAGCGGGGTTCGGAATGGCGCAGCACCATCGAATTGATCATCACCACCGAACCCTTGGATTTGGCCAGCTCGTCGGTGAACGCCTTGGTCACCCGCAATCCGCCCAGCACCGTGAGTTCCACGCTGTCGCGAATCTGCTGAAAGTCGGTGCGTTCCAACGGCTTCATCGAAGGCACCGAGAACGCGTTGTTCACCAGCGCGTCCACCCGCCCGAAGGTGTCGACCGTGCGGGTGATCAGATTCGCGACCGCGGCGTCGTCGGTGATATCGGTCGGCACGCTCAAGGTCGTGCCGCCCGCGGCCGCCACCTCCGCCGCCACCTCGGCCAACCGCGATTCGGTCCGAGCAGCCAGGACGACCTTCGCGCCCTGTGCCGCGGCCTGCAAGCAGATGGACCGCCCCAGTCCCGGCCCCACGCCGCTGACCACGACCACTTTATCAGCGAGCAGCATCACAGCATCCTGTCCGCGAACGCCCGCTGACGCTCGGCAATCCTTGCCCGCCAACCACTCTCGTCGACCTTGTTGGTCTCGTAGTACGGCAGGTGAGCGGCGACCTCGTCCAGTGCGAGCAGTTGCACGGCGGGGCCGTCGGCGGCGGTCATCGCCCGATCGACCCGCTGCCAGCGGAACTGCAGGATGCCGCGCCGACGTCCGGTCGTCTCGAGCCAGTTGGCGATGCCGGGATTACCCGCCGAAACCACCATGCGGATCATGCCGTCCGGATCCACCTGTGCCTGAGCGCTGTTCAGGCTGGTCTGGTGGTTCACGTAATCCAGCGAGATGTACCAGCGACTGCCGAGCTGAAAACCCTGGTAGGGCGCATCGGATTTCGGCACCGTGATCAGCAGCGCCTGATCCTCGGCCAGATCGAAGTGGCCGACCGAGGAGAACTGCGTGCTCAGCCCGCCCGGGGTGAGCCGGGGTTCGGTCAGCGTATTGACCGGCAGGTCCAGATAGAACCATTTCGGGAAGTTGAACCAGGTGTGGATGCGCTGCACCAACTGCCGTGCCGCCGCCCGGTAGCGTTTGCGCAACTTCTCCGGATCCGCTGCGACAGGGGCGGTTCCGATGGTGTCCACGCGCTCGATGCGAATGGTTCCCTTGCGCTCGTTCGCCCAGTCGCCGTAGACCTCGCGCACCGCCAACATCGACGCGCCCTCGCCGAGCACGAAGTAATTCGGTCCCGGATCGTCCTTGGGCGGGCCGAATCGCAACCGGTAGCTGCCGTCCTCGTCGATCTGCAGGCGGCGGTCGTCGAACGCGTCGTCGCCGTTGGGCACATCGCTGGCGGTGTAATCGCCCTTGAGCACCTGGAAACTCAGATCCACGGTGCTGCCGCGGGTTCCGGTGAGCAGGTATTCCGCGCCGGGCTCGACATTCGCGTGGTAGTAGAGCGTATCCGGATTGTCCAGGCCCATCTTGGTGTACGGGCCGGTCGAGGTGACGAACTGCGGATGGCTCGTACCGTGCACCCCGGACAACTGCAGTACCGCGGCGATACTCCCGGCGAGATATTCGTATCCCTCGGCGAGATCTGCTTCGCTGTCGATGAAATCGGCGGCGGCCACCAGTCTTTCGGCCTCGGCGATCGCCGCCTGGAACGGCTCGGTCAGCGATGGTTCGGGGGTGGCCGGCGTATTCACCGCTGCGGGTGGGTTGTCCATTCGATTCCTGATTCGTCGGAAATGGTTTGTGTTGTGCCGCTGCTACGGTCGCAGCGATTCGAGAATTCGGGTGGCGACCTCGGCCGGTGTGCCGTCCTCGGGAGTGATGACGACATCGGCGTGTTCGGGACGCTCGTACGGCGAGTCGATTCCGGTGAAATCGCGAATCTCCCCGGCCCGCGCCCGCGCGTACAGTCCCTTGGGATCGCGGCGCTCGCACAGTTCCAGGGGCGTGTCGACGAAGATCTCACCGAACGGCAGCCCCCGGTCCGCGTGCACCTGCCGCGCCTGCTCACGTTGTTCGGCGAACGGGCTGATCAGCGAAACGATCACCACCACACCGGCATCGGCGAACAAGGCGGCGACCTCGGCGACGCGCCGGATGTTCTCCCGGCGGTCCGCGTCGGAGAAACCCAGATCCGCGTTCAGACCGTGCCGCAGATTGTCGCCGTCGAGCAGATAGGCCGGACGACCCGAATTCACCAGTCGCCGTTCCAATTCCACGGCGATCGTAGATTTCCCGGAACCCGACAGACCGGTCAGCCACAGGGTCGCCCCGGCACTGGCCCGCTCCGCGCGATCGACCACCGAACTGTGCCAGACGATCTCGTTGCGCTGCCCGGTCTCGCGCGCCAGGATCATGCCCGCGGCCACCGTCCGATTGGTCACCTCGTCGATCAGGATGAAGCTGCCGGTGCGGCGGTTGTCCCGATACGGATCGAACATCAGCGGCGCCCGGCTGTGCAGCCGCACCCGGCCGATGTCGTTGAGCCCCAGACCTTCCGCGTCCTCGACACGATGCAGGGTGTTCACGTCCAGGCGATAGTCCAGCTCGCTGACCCGCACCCGCGCGGACTGGGCCGCGGTGCGCACGGTGTAGTCCGTACCCGGCCGCAGCACCGCCTCGTCGTCGAACCAGCACACCGTCGCATCGATCTCGCGATCGATGTGCGGCCGATTGCCCGGACGCGCGAGCATATCCCCGCGACCGATGTCGAGTTCGTCCTCCAGCGCCAGCGAGACGGCCATTCCGGTGAACGCCTCGTCCACCTTGGTCCCGCCCGGACCCCAGATCCGTGCGACCCGGCTGGTCTGCCCGGACGGCAGCACCACGACCTCGTCACCCGGTTTGAAGATGCCGCCCGCGACCGTCCCGGCATAGCTGCGCGGCTCGTCCGCAGTTTCATCGGGCATGAGCGCGGGGCCTGCGTGGTTACGCTCCGCTGCCGCCTCCGGCCCTGACCCGCTCGTACGGGGCCGCAGCACGTACTGCACCGGCAGGCGGGCATCGATCAGATTGCGGTCCGAGGCGATGTGCACGTCCTCGAGATGCGCCAGCAGCGGCGGGCCGGGATACCACGGCATCTGCGCGGAGGTCTCGACCACGTTGTCGCCCAGCAGCGCCGACACCGGCACGAAGCTCAGATCACCGACGGTCAGCTTGGCGGCGAAATCGGCGAACTCGGCCCGGATCTCGTCGAATCGCTCCTGCGAGAAATCCACCAGGTCCATCTTGTTGACGCACACCACCAGGTGCGGAACGCCCAGCAGCGCCGCCAGGAATGCGTGCCGGCGCGTCTGCTCGACCACGCCCTTGCGCGCGTCGATCAGGATCAGCGCCAGATCGGCGGTGGACGCGCCGGTCACCATGTTCCGGGTGTACTGCACATGCCCCGGGGTGTCGGCGATGATGAATTTCCTTCGCGGCGTGGCGAAGTAGCGGTAGGCGACGTCGATCGTGATGCCCTGCTCGCGTTCCGCGCGCAGCCCGTCGGTCACCAACGCCAGGTCCGCCGCCCCGTCGCCGCGTTGCGCGCTGACCCGTTCGATGGCCGCGAGCTGATCGCTGAACAGGCTCTTGGAGTCGTAGAGCAGACGGCCGATCAGCGTGGACTTGCCGTCGTCCACGCTGCCCGCGGTCGCCAGACGTAACAGATTGCGGCTCATCAGAAGTAGCCCTCTCGCTTGCGATCCTCCATGCCGCTCTCGGAGATCCGGTCGTCCGCACGCGTCGCGCCGCGTTCGGTCAGTCGGGTGACGGCGGTTTCCGCGATCACCGCGGCCGGATCGGCGGCCTCGCTCTCGACGCATCCGGTGCAGGTCGCATCGCCCACGGTGCGGAAGCGCACGGTCGCCTCGAACAGCGGCTCGTCCGGGCTCGGAGTCAGAAAACGGTTGTCGGCCAGGAGCATTCCGTCCCGCCGGAACACCTGCCGCCGATGCGCGTAGTACAGCGAGGGCAGGTCCACCGCCTCCCGGTCGATGTACTCCCAGATGTCCAGTTCGGTCCAGTTCGACAGCGGGAACACCCGGATGTGCTCGCCCGCACGATGTCTGCCGTTGTAGAGATTCCAGATCTCCGGGCGCTGCGCCCGCGGCTCCCAGGCGCCGAACTCGTCGCGGAAGCTGAAGACCCGTTCCTTGGCCCGCGCCTTCTCCTCGTCGCGGCGCGCCCCGCCGAAGACCGCGTCGAAGCGGTGTTCTCCGATCGCGCGCAGCAGGGTCGTGGTCTGTAGCCGATTGCGCGTCTCGCCCGGCCGCTCGTGCACCCGACCGGCATCGATGTCGTCCTGCACCCGGGCCACCAGCAGCCGGGCCCCGGCACGTTCGGCCGCGCGATCACGGAATTCGATCACCTCGTCGAAGTTGTGACCGGTGTCGATGTGCATCAGCGTGAACGGCAGCGGCGCGGGCCAGAACGCCTTGCGCGCCACCTCCAGCATCACGGCCGAATCCTTACCGCCGGAGAACAGCAGCACCGGCCGTTCGAAGGTCGCCGCGACCTCACGGAAGATATGCACCGATTCGGCCTCCAGGGCCGCCAGATGCGACAGCTCGTATCCCGTCCGCATCACACTTCTCACCCACTCACCGCGACGGATCGTTCGCATCGCTCTTACCACTCGCGCCTGTCTCCGACCATCCGCCGGAATCCTGACCGGAGTTGCGATGTCGAATATTCGACGCTATCGTTCGATATTGTGACACCGACGATAGGCCCGAAGCGCCACGCCGGTCAAGAACCTGTTTCAGAAATTGGTTCGGCCGCGCCCGCCTCACCGCCCACCCACCGCGTCGTCCAGGTGATCGGGCTGCTGTCCCGCCACGTCGGCGACCATCTCTCGCTGGCCCGGATCGTCCGCGAGACGGACCTGTCCCGCGCCACCGCGCACGCGGTGCTCACCCAGCTCACCGCCGATCACTGGACCGTGCGGGACGCCGACGGCAACTACGGGCTGGGCCTGGGCCTGCTCACCGTCGCCCGCCGCGCCGAGTCCGCGTTCCCGCTGCGCCGCCTGGCCCTGACTCCCATCCGCGAGTTCTCCGCACGTCAGGGCATTCCGGTCTTCCTCGCCGAGCGCGAGGACGGCGCGATCGTCATCACCGAGGTCGCGGGTACCCCGACGCTGCCGTGGATCCGGCCGGGCCGCCGCCTGCCGCTCGCGCCGCCGGTCGTCCGCGAATTCCTGGCCTGGGCGCCCGAGCCCGACCGCCAGGCCTGGCTCGGCCATGCCGATCCGGCGCATCGCGACCGTCTGGTCGCGGTCCTGGCGGCGGTGCGCAATCGCGGCTATTCGGTCGAACGGCTGGCCGACGACTCGGCCCCGATGCTCGAAGCGCTTGCCGCGCTGCGCGACTCGCCCGTCACCGATCCGCTGCGCAACCGGCTCGGCGCGATGATCGCCGATCTGATCACCATCGACTACCTGCCCGACGAGCTGGGACCGGCCAATGCCGTCGTCACCGTCGCGGCTCCGATCTTCCTGGGCTCCACGGTGACCGCCGCCGTCGTCGCCTGCCCCGACACCCTGCTGTCGGCCGAGGAACTCACCGCGCTCGGCACCGCGACGCGCGAAATGGGTGACGCGCTCACCGCAGCACTACGCCAGGACACCACCACACCGCTGACAACCGTCCAGCCCGGCTGACGCCCGATCCGCGGACAACGCCGCTCGGCTCGGCCACGTGGTTCACCAACTGCCCCACCAGCATCCAGAGCACCAATTCGCCCTGGTGCAAACGCTCCCGACCGGCACCGGGTTCGAGACCCTCCGCAAGACCGGACCGGACCGCCACGTCGGGCGTCTAATCTCCTGTGGCGCACCGGAATCGCCCTGATCAACCCGCCGGGAAATATGTTCATCGGCGAGTCGCCGATCCGCCACACCTTCGGGGCAGACGGGAGGGGTGCAACTGTGGTTAGCTGTGAGGCCATGAGCACGTCGCTGGCCGCCCTTCCGGAGGAATATCTACCGCGCGATACCGCGGATGTCGTTCGCACCGTGCGAGATTCACGGCCGCAACCGCTGACGGTCCGCGGCGGCGAGCACAGCAGCGAGAACGAGGACGAGCCCGGCCCGCCCGACCGCCGGATCGTCCTGTCCCTGCGCCGGATGAACCGGGTGCAGGCGGTCGACGCCGAGGCCCGTCAGGTGCGGGTGCAGGCCGGTGCGCGCCTGTCCGATATCGACCGCACCCTCGCCGCGCACGGACTGGGCCTGCCCATCGTGGGCGATCACCGGGAGATCACCGCGGGCGGATTCGCCGCGGTGGGCGGGCTGTCCACCGCCTCGCACCGGTACGGCATGTTCAGCGACAACGTCCTCGCCCTCGAATACGTCGATCCGGAAGGCAGATTCGGCACCTGCGGGCGCAACCACCACGCCGAACGCTTCCACCGCATCCTCGGCGGCGCGGGTCGCACCGGCATCATCACCGCGCTCACCCTGCAGGCCGTCGAGGTCGACAAGGACCACACCTGGCTGACCTCCGACGCGCACCGCTTCCTGGATTTCGACGGTTTCGTCGAGCACACCCTCGACGCGATCGAACATCCCGGCGATGCGATGTTGCAGGTCGGCCGCTGGGTCGACACCGCGCCCCTGCGGGTCTCGCGCCCGGTCGGCACCGGCAACATCCAGCTGGGCACGGTGCGCTTCGGCCAGTGGTCCAGCCTGCATCCCACCACCGCGACGACCACCCTGCGGGCCCGCCGCGAACTCGGTTCCCGCGCGCGCAAATCCCTCGGCGCGATCGCCTCGGCCGCGGGCGGACGAGCGGGCATGCCGGTCCGCAACGCCGCCGCCGGTGCGCTGATGTTCTCCCCGAAGGTACTCACCCTGCGCGACGCGGAATACCTCGCCGACACGGTGATCAGCACGTCCGAACGCGGACCGGCCTACCGCGCAGCGGTTTTCGCGCCACTGTCGACCTACACCGCGGTCTTCCACCGCCTGCACGACCTGTTCTCCGAATACCGCGAACGCAACGAATGCTTCACGGTCATCTCCGCCCTGACCTACGGCGTGCGCTCCCCCTACCTGCACGACCTCGCCGGTGAGGACCACGGCTTCATCAGCTTCACCTGCCGTCTACGCCCCGCCAGCGCCTTCACCGGCCGCACCGGCACCACCGAGGCCCTGCGCGAGATCAGCATCGCCATCGACGACATCTGCCGCTCCGAACGAGCCCGCCGCTACCTCATGGCCGAATAACGGACTCCGATACGACAGCGCCCCGGCCATGGAAACGGCCGGGGCGCTGTCGGTGCTGGAGCTAGTGCTTCTCAGGACCGATGTGGTACTCGAAGACCAGGCCGGCTGCCGCGGTCAGGATGCAGATGACGCCGATGGCGATCAGCCACAGCTGGAAGAACGCGAAACCGATCGCGGTGATCGCGGCCGCACCGGCCAGGGTGACCGGCCAGAAGCTACCGGGCGAGAAGAAGCCCAGATCGCCTGCGCCGTCCACGATCTCGGCCTCCTCGTAATCCTCCGGGCGCAGGTCCAGACGACGGGCCACGAAGCGGAAGTACGTGCCGACGATGAGGGTCAGACCCGCGGTCAGCACGATCGCGGTGGTGCCCGCCCACTCCACACCGGTACTGGACTGACCGGTGAAGAAGGCGTAGATGACGGCCACGATGATGAAGAACACCGTGAGCAGTTCGAAGATGCGTGCTTCGACCTTCATATCAGTTCAGTCCTCAGTTGCTCTGGGCCTCGGACGCCGAACGCAGGGTGCGGTCGGTGTTGAACGGGTGCGTGGACACCGCCACCGGCGACTCGCCGATGTCGGCCAGCGCCTCGGCAGTGGTCTTCCCGGCCTTGCGGTCGGTCATGTACTTGTCGAACTTCTCCGGCGAGACCGCCCGGACCTCGAAGTTCATCATCGAGTGGAACGTGCCGCACATCTCCGCGCACCGGCCGACGAACGCGCCTTCCTTCTCGATCTTCGAGATCTGGAAGATGTTGTCGGAGTGGTTCTCCTTCGGATCCGGCATCACGTCGCGCTTGAACAGGAACTCCGGCACCCAGAACGAGTGGATGACATCGGCCGAGGCGAGCTGGAACTCGATCACCCGGTTGGTCGGCAGCACGAGCACCGGAACCTCGGTGCTGGAACCGACGGTCTCGACCTTGTCGTAGTGCAGGTAGCTGATGTCGTTGCCAGGCAGGCCGTGGTCCGGACCGGGCTGGGCGTGGCCGTTGGCCTTGCGGTCCTTGTACTCGTCGATGATCTGCTGGTCCAGGCCCTGACGGGTGTGGTCGACACCGTCGTAGACCTGGCCGTTCTCGTCGACCTTCTGGTAGCCGAACTTCCAGTTCCACTGGAAGGCGGTCACGTCCACGACCACGTTCGGGTTGGACACCTTCTCGTGCACGTAGTTCTGCACGACCACGGTGAAGTAGAACAGCACCGCGATGATCACGAACGGAATCGCGGTGTAGGTCAGCTCCAGCGGGACGTTGTACCCGGTCTGGCGGGGGAACTCGGGCGAGTTCGGCTTCTTGCGGTGGAAGGCGACCGTCCAGAAGGTCAGGCCCCACACCAGCACACCCATCGCCAGCGCGGCGATGACCGACCAGGTCCACAGCTCCCGCATCTTCGTGCCCTGCGGGGTGACACCCGAGGGCCACCCGAACCGCAGCACGGGATTGTCGATCGAGCAGCCGGATACGGCGATGACAGTGATCCCCAAGGACACCGCCAGCCCGGCCCGCCGAAGCAGGCGGCCTCGTCCGCCGGAGGTAGCGCCCCCGTCGGGCCGCGCCCCTATCGCTTCGCTCGCCTTGTGCGCCACGCTCAACGCCTTCCTGGTCGTCTATCCGACTCGGCGCCGCCCGGGTGGGCCGGACGGCACATTTTCAGCACGTTCGAAGAACTCACCGGCGGACCTCGCAAACGCGCGGCCCACCTCGGGAGTTCCCGAGTACTACGCAGCGTAGACCAAACCGGGTACCGCGTTGTGCGCGGGTCGGATTCGACACTCCGAAGATCGAGGCTGCGATGAAGATCGACGCGACCGGCCAACTATCAACCGAGGTTACGACGTTGCGGACCCCGAATGGACGCCAGAGAGCCGGACACTGTGGGGCCCCGGCAGCCAGCCACTACTGCGGAATCAGCCTGGTACAGCACCGCTCCAAGGGGCGGAAGATACCGATTCGAGGCAGAATGATTCCGGAATCATTCCGCGGTACGGCATACTCGCGGACTGAGTTTCGATCTCCTCCCTGACCTACCCCCCGATCCCGGAAATGAGGTTCCTCACGCCGTGTGTGGCCTGCTCGGATTTCTGACCGCCGATGTGGCGACCGACGAGGTCGTGCACCAGGTGTACGAGGCGTTGCAGTGCGGGCGTCACCGGGGGCCCGACGAGCGCGGGACCTGGCACGACGAGCACATCATCCTGGGCTTCAACCGCCTGTCGATCATCGATATCGAGCATTCGCACCAGCCGCTGCGCTGGGGTCCGCCGGAGAATCCGGAGCGGTACGCGCTGGCGTTCAACGGGGAGATCTACAACTACCTGGAACTGCGTGAGCAGTTGACCGCCGAACACGGTGCGCAGTTCCAGACCGAGGGCGACGGTGAATCCATAGTCGCCGCCTATCACCACTGGGGTACCGAGGCGTTCTCCCGGTTGCGCGGCATGTTCGCCTTCGCGATCTGGGATACCGAGACCCGGCGGCTGGTCCTCGCGCGCGACCGGTTCGGCATCAAACCGCTGTTCGTCGCGACCGGTCCGGGTGGCACCGCCTACGCGAGCGAGAAGAAGAGTCTGCTCGAACTGCTCGAGCCGCTGGGCCTGTCCCGGTCGATCGATGTGCGGGCGGTCGAGCACTACACCGTGCTGCAGTACGTGCCCGAACCCGAGACGTTGCACGCCGACGTGCGGCGGCTGGAATCCGGTTGCTATGCAACGCTGACGCCGGGTGAGCAGCCGAAGATCACCCGATACTTCGAGCCGACGTTCCGGGTGCGCCCGTTCGCGCCGGACAGCGCCGAGGCCCGCTACCGCGAGATCTCCGAGGTGCTGCGCGATTCGGTCGCCAAGCACATGCGCGCGGACGTGACGGTCGGCGCGTTCCTGTCCGGCGGCATCGATTCCACCGCGACCGCGGCGCTGGCGATCCAGCACAACCCGAATCTGCTCACCTTCACCTCGGCCTTCGAACGCGAGGGTTACTCCGAGGCCGACGTTGCCGCCGAGACCGCCGAGGCGATCGGCGCGAAGCACTACATCCGCATGGTGAGCCCCGAGGAGTACGCCGCCGCGATCCCCGAGATCGTCTGGTATCTCGACGATCCCGTCGCCGATCCGGCGCTGGTTCCGCTGTACTTCGTGGCCAAGGAGGCCCGCAAGCACGTCAAGGTGGTGCTCTCGGGCGAGGGCGCCGACGAGTTGTTCGGCGGATACACGATCTATCGGGAGCCGTTGTCGCTCGGGCCTTTCGAGTATCTGCCGCGCGGCGCACGCAGACTGCTGGGCAAGCTGTCGGACCGGATTCCCGAGGGCACCCGGGGCAAGAGCCTGCTGCATCGCGGATCGCTCACACTCGAGGAGCGCTACTACGGCAACGCGCGCAGTTTCAGTGACGCCCAGTTGCGTTCGGTGCTGCGCGATTTCCGGCCCGAATGGACTCACAGGGATGTCACCGCGCCGATCTACGCCCGCTCGCGCGGCTGGGATCCGGTGGCGCGCATGCAACATCTGGACCTGTTCACCTGGCTGCGCGGGGACATCCTGGTCAAGGCCGACAAGATGACCATGGCCAACTCCCTCGAGCTGCGGGTGCCGTTCCTGGATCCCGAGGTGTTCGCGATCGCCGAACAGCTGCCGTACGAGCAGAAGATCACCTCCGAGACCACCAAGTACGCCCTGCGCCGGGCGCTCGAGGAGATCGTGCCGCCGCATGTGCTGCACCGTCCCAAGCTGGGCTTCCCGGTGCCGCTGCGGCACTGGCTGCGCGGTCCGGAGCTGTACGACTGGGCCGCGCAGCAGATCGCCGAATCGCAGACCGACCACCTGCTGAACAAGGCCGCGATCACCGCGATGCTCGAAGCGCACCGCACCGGCACGGTGGATCACAGCCGCCGGCTGTGGACGGTGCTGGTGTTCATGGTCTGGCACGGCATCTTCGTCGAGGACCGCATCAAGCCCGCCATCGAGGAGCCCACCTATCCGGTGCGCCTGTAGTCGGCGCTGATCGACTGGTCAGCCCGCGACCGGGCGACATACCCTGATCGGCGTGAAGAGTCGGGGGATCGTATTCGATCCGGACGCGGCCGACCCCAAGCGGGTGACGCTGACCAGAGGGCTGTCGGACGATATCTCGAAGGCCGAGATCACCTATCGGGCCGAGGGCGGGATCACCGGAAGCCGGGTGGTGCGACGCTCGGCAGCCGCGGCAGCTCGGCTGCGTACCACGGGCGGCGATCCGTACGTGCGGCCGTGGAGCCGCACCGAGATCCTGGCGCTGGACGAGGCCGGTCGTTATATCGAGCCGGTTCACCTGGTTTTCGCCGGGTCGTAGCCTCACCAGCACCGAACCGGAGTTAGCTGGAACGCATGGCGGAAAACCCAGGCCCCAGCAGCGACGACACCGCCCCGGACGCGTCGCCGCAGGCCACGAACCAGGGCATCAGCCGACGGTGGCTGTTCGGCGCGTCGGCCGGTGCCGCGGTCGCCGGGCTGGCGGTCGGGGCGGGCGGGGCCACCGCGCTGCGCGGCGACGGCGAAACTCGGGCCGCCGAGATCTGGCCGCGTTCGCCTGATCTGGTGATGAGTGCGGACAGTACTGCCGCGCCGCATGTTTCGGGTCTGCACCTGCAGTTCGGGGCCGATGCCGCGCGGGAGGCGGTGATCTCCTGGTACACCACCGCTTCGGTGCGCAATCCGGTGGTGCGCTACGGCACCGCCGCCGCCGGATTCGGCACGACCGTGCAGGCGCAGACCCGCACGTATCGCGACGGCAAGTCCGGCATCGAGATCACCGCGCATCACGCGCGGTTGACCGGTCTGTCCCCAGATACCGACTACGTCTACGCGGCCGGTCACGACGGCGCTCCCCCGGAACTGGGCACCCTGCGCACCGCGCCTTCGGGCCGGGCGGCGTTCCGGTTCACCAGCTTCGGCGATCAGGGCACGCCGACGCTGGGCAAACTGGTCGGCGGCACGTACGTCAACGACAATCTCGGCTCACCGTTCGCCGGGGACGTCACCGCCGGGATCGAGCGGGTCGCACCGCTGTTCAATCTCGTCAACGGTGATCTGTGCTACGCCAATCTGGCCACCGATCGCATCCGCACCTGGAGCGACTGGTGGGCCAACAACTCCCGCTCGGCCCGCTACCGCCCGTGGATGCCCGCGCCCGGCAATCACGAGAACGAACTCGGCAACGGACCGATCGGATATCAGGCGTTCCAGACCTATTTCACCGTGCCCGACGCGGGTAGCGAGGATCTCACCCGCGGGCTGTGGTACTCGTTCACCGCCGGTGGCGTCCGCGTCATCGCCCTCGCGAACGACGACATCTGCTACCAGGACGCGGGCAGCAGCTATGTGCGCGGCTATTCCGGCGGAGCCCAGAAGCGCTGGCTGGAGGACGAATTGACGAAGGCGCGCGCGGATCGCGGCATCGATTGGGTGGTGGTGTTCATGCACCAGACCGCGATCTCCTCGGCCGACAAGTTCAACGGGGCCGATCTGGGGATCCGGCAGGAATGGCTGCCGCTGTTCGACCGGTACCAGGTCGATCTGGTGCTGGCCGGACACGAACATCATTACGAGCGTTCCCATCCGGTCCGCGGCGTTCTGGGCACCGACACCCTCACCCCGAAACCGGTGGACACCCGCACCGATGTCGTCGACACCAGCAAGGGCACAGTGCATCTGGTGATCGGCGGCGGCGGAACCTCGGCCCCGTCCAACGCCCTGTTCTTCCCCGGCGAGCAGTGCCGCGTCGTCACCGCGGTCGGCGCGACGGACTCCGGCACCGGTAAGAAGACGCCCGTGTACGTCCAGGAGCAGGCCCCCTGGTCGGCCTTCAAGGATTCCGAACACCCCTACGGTTTCTGTGCCTTCGACGTGGACCCCGGCAAACCTGGCGGCAACACCACCATGAAGGCCACCTACTACGCCCTCACCGGTCCGACCAACACCCTGACGGTCGTCGACCACTTCACCCTCACGCGCCCCCGCTCCGACCACTGACCGCTCTCGCGCGGACTGCCGCCCACGGGTGCCGGCGGCAGTCGGCGGGCAGGCATCCGCAGCGAGACCCGCATGCGGCGACAACGGCCGCTGTCCGTCAGCGACTGCCGAAGGTGGCGACGACGAGCGCGAGCGTGGTGCTCACCTCGAGCGCGGCGCCCAGCACGTCGCCGTTGAGTCCGCCGAACCGGTTGACGCAGTGCCGGACCAGGATTCCGGCAGCGATCAGCCCCGCAGCGGCAGCGAGGATACCGAGCCACCATCGCCCCGGAACGGCGAAGAATCCGGCGGCGAGCGCGATCACGACCCACGGGAGGGCGATCCGCGGCGATTGCGTCCCGGCGACCAGCGTCCCGAATCCCGAACCGGGAGCGGGTTCGTAACCGCGGCGACAGGCCAGCACCACCGCGACCCGCCCCACCGCAACCGCCGCGGCAATCGCCAGCCACCGCCCCGATCCGGCCAGCGCGGCACACGAGAACGCCTGCACCGCAACGGCGAATATCACCGCGGCGACACCGAACGGGCCCGCCCCACCGCTTTTCATGATCTCCCGGGCCCGTTCGGGCGGCCCGTAGCTGCCGAGGCCGTCGAAAGTGTCGGCCAGCCCGTCCAGGTGCATCCCCCGGGTGATCAGCGCGAGCGCCGCCACCACGATCAACCCGGCCAGCGCGAAACTCGTTCCCGCAGCGCCCAGCACCCACATCAACCCCGCCGTCGCGGCTCCCAGCACGATCCCCACGATCGGAGCCATCGCGATCGCCCGCGTCGCCACCGCCCGATCCACCTCGTCGGGACCGGACACCGGCAGCACGGTCAGCCACGAGAACGCGAGCCGAATGCCGTTCACCGGCACACCTTCTCGCCCCGTCGACGGTGCGTCGGCAGCGGGAGACGGAGTTCAGCGGTGATCAAGGCGTGGCAGGGGCGGTGTCGTCGGCGGTGCTCACTCCGGCCTCGCCGAACGTGGCCATTTCCGTGAGGGCCGCGACGGCGGCACGCACCAGGGGCAGCGCGGCGACCGCACCGGAGCCCTCGCCCAGGCGCATCTCCATCTCCACCAGCGGTTCCAGGCCGAGTTTGGTGAGAGCGGCGCGATGCGCGGGTTCGGTCGAGCGATGGCCCGCGACCCACCACGCCGACGCCCCCGGCGCGAGCGCATCCGCGAGCAGAGCGGCGGCGGTGACGACCACGCCGTCCAGGATCACCGGCGTGCGGCGCACCGCGGCCTGCGCCAGATATCCGGCCATCGCGGCGAGATCCGCACCACCAGCGACCCGCAGCAGAGCGACCGGATCCTTCAGGTGCGGACGGGCCCGCCACATGGCGTCGCGGATCGCGGCCGCCTTGCGCATCCAGCCCGCATCGTCGACGCCGGTGCCCCGGCCGATGGCCAGAACCGGTTCGGTATCGGTGATCGCGGCGATGAGAACCGTTGCGGGCGTGGTGTTCCCGATGCCCATATCGCCCGCGATCAGCAGATCCGCACCGCCGTCGATCTCCTCGTCGGCGATCGCGCGCCCGGCTGCCAGTGCGGCGTTCACCTGGGCCTCGGTCAGTGCGTCCTCGCGATCGATGGCCCCGCCCGCGCGGCACACCTTGTACGCCGAAACGGCCGGATCGGTGTCGGCGTCCACGGCGATGTCCACCACGCGCACCGTCGCATCCGCGAGCCGGGCCAGCGCGTTCACCGCTGCGCCGCCCGCGAGGATGTTGGCCACCATCTGCACGGTGACCTCACTCGGATAAGCCGAAACCCCGTGCCGCGCAATGCCGTGATCGCCTGCGAACACCACGACCCGGGCCCGCTCGAACTGCCGCGGCGGGCAGACGCCCTGACATGCGGCGACCCAGTTGCCCAGCGTCTCCAGCCGCCCCAGCGCTCCCGCGGGCTTGGTGAGCTGCAACTGCCGTTCCTGCGCCTGCACCCGGACGTGCTGATCGGGCGGAGCGACGATCCCGAAAACCGGCGCCTCGCCCGACAAGTCGTACATCGGATCGGCCGCGCCGGGAATTTCGGCAGCGGGAACTTCGGGAGCGGAAGACGTTGCGGCCGAGCCGCTCCCCGAATCCTGCGCCGCCGCACCCCCGCCCTGCACCGTGACCGCGCTCTGCTGCGTGTCGCTCACGACCGAAGCCGCTACCGCAGTGGCGTTTCCGGATTCCCGAACGCGCACCGGAACCCCCGCGACAACGAGGTACACCTCGTCGCACAACGCCGCCACCTGCTGGTTGAGCGTTCCGATCTCATCGGCGAACAACCGCCCCGACCGGGTACCCGGCAGCACGCCCAGTCCGGTCTCGGGGCTCACGATCACCAGCGGCTGCGCATATCCGGCGATGGCCGCGACCAGCTCCTCGACATCGGGCGCAACCGTGCCGCGGGGCGATTCCCAGGCCGACCGCGCATCGATCCGGCCGGTCAGCCAGGTGCCGAGATCGTCGATCAGCGTCATCGGCGTCGGCTCGGCCAGCGCACGCACCGGATCACCCTCCACGACCTGCCAGTCCGCGGGCCGCCGCTCCCGATGCGCCGCCACCCGGTCGGCGAAATCGCCGTCGGCGGGATCCACCGCAGCGGTCGCGACATACCGGACCGGACCGGCCCGACCGGCCAGTTCCTCGGCGAAGGCCGACTTCCCGGACCGTGTCCCACCGAGCACCAGCGTCCGCAGCGGGCGCTGCCTCGAAGCATCGTTCAACACGCCAGAACGGTACCAATCACCACCTCACCACGACATGCGCGCACCGATACCTCGCGCCGATCCGCAAACCTCTTGTCAGGACAGACCTGACAGATTCATACTCGTGTCAGGTAATCCCTGACACGAACTCCCGAGGAGGGCGCGATGACCGCACCTACCCCCGCACCACCCCGATGCTCCTTCTGCGGCAAGCCTCCCGCCGAGGTGAACACTCTCGTCGCCGGTCCCGGCGTGCACATCTGCGACGAATGCATCGGACTCGCCGTCACCATCACCGAGAATCACCGCCCCTCGGACACACCCGCTCCCCTGCAGATCTGGGAGGCGATGTCGGACGACGAAATGCTTCAGCACATTCCGCGCGTCGCCGCGGTGGCCGCTCAGGTCGAGGAGAATCTGCGCGACTGGGTCCAGGAGTTGCGCCGCCGCAAGGTCACCTGGGCTCGCATCGGCGGCGCGCTCGACATCACCCGGCAGTCCGCCTGGGAGCGGTTCTCCGGCGAGGAGTGAACCACCCGCGGCGCGGAACTCAGGATCCGAAGCGACGACGATACTCGGTCGGCGCGATGCCGACCTGACGCTGGAAATGGTGTCGCAGCAGGGCTCCCGAGCCGAAACCGCACCGTCCGGCGATGGTCTCGAGATCCAGCGCGGTCTCCTCCAGCAGCTGCTTGGACAGCAGAATGCGTTGCGAGGTCAGCCATTTCACCGGCGTCGTCCCGGCCTCGGCGGCGAAGCGGCGAGCGAAGGTGCGGGTGGACATGGCCGAGCGAGAGGCCAGATCCTCCACGCTGTGCGGCAGTTCGAGGTGTTCGTTCATCCAGCGCATGGTCTCCCCCAGACTGTCCGAATCACAGTCGGGGACGGGACGTTCGATGAACTGTCGCTGCCCGCCGTCACGCTGCGGCGGCACCACCATCCGGCGGGCGATCTTGTTGGCCACCGCACTGCCCAGCTCCCGGCGGACCAGATGCAGGCAGGCATCGATTCCGGCCGCGGTGCCCGCACTGGTGATCACTGCACCCTCATCGACGAACAGCACGTCCGGATCGACCGTGGCCTCGGGATACATCTCGGCCAGGCGATCCACGTACCGCCAGTGGGTGGTACAGGTCCGCCCGTCCAGCAGTCCGGCGGCACCGGCCAGGAATGCGCCCGAACACACCGTCAGCACGATCGCCCCGGCTGCGGCCGCATCGCGAACCGCCTGCACCACAACGGGATCGAAATCCTCCCCGGAACCGAACGGAAAAGCCGGAACCGCGACCAGATCCGCACCCCGCAACTCGTCCAGGTCGTACTGCGGAGTGACGGTGATCCCGGGCGTACTCGACTTCAGCGGCCGCCCGGCCTGCGCACCGCACACCCGGAAGTCGAACAGAGGTAGTCCGTCGTCACGGCGGTCCAGCCCGAAAACCTCACAGACGACCCCGAATTCGAACATGGCCAGATGTTCGTTGAGCACGACGGCGACCTTGGACAGCACCCCACCAGTGTACTTGGCCGAATATTGTTGAAGTATGTCGTTACCGCCACTGTTGGCGGCAAGTGTATGAGCACAAAATTACTGCCATGCTCATTTTCACGCTGTTGCTCCTGGTCATCGCCGCACTGACGGCCTACCTCCACTACCGGACCGGCGCACACCCCGCCGGATCATCGAATGTCGTCGACCGCGACGCGGACCGGATGGATCACGAACTTCGCGCCATCCTCGGCATCCGCGAAACTCGCTGAAAGCCGTGCACACCATGAGCATCCGCGCTCGACTGCACCGAACCTGGACCATCGTCGGCGAACTGACCAGCAGACTCTGCGCATTCGTCCCGGAACCCCCGCAACGCACCGGAATCCAGCCCGCGGACACCGCCCGTTTCGGCATCCTGCTCAACACGTCCCACGGCATGCGCGAACACGGCTGAGCACATTCGGAATTCGTGCTCGCTCAGTGCGATCGGCCGCAGGTCACCAGACTTCGGACCAGCATGGATCCGTTCGGACTCGAATCCGATCAGATGCTGTCGCCGGGGTTGAGCCTCGGCTTGGGCATCCGCATCCGGCGAATCTGCGAGGCCCGCACGAATGCGTACCAACCCAGCTGCATCGACGAATTGGTGCTGGCGGGGAAACGCTCACGCACCCGGCGGTTGATGATGCGGCCGAGAATCACACCCTCGCCGGCCATGAACACCATCATCACCAGCATGGCCAGCGTGACGTAGATCTGCACCGCCGGATTCAGGAACATCGCCACGATCAGCAGCAGCGCCAGCGGCATGAACAGACCCACCAGATTGCGGCGGGCGTCGACCAGATCCCGCACGTAGGCGCGGACCGGGCCGCGATCGCGCGGCGGCAGGTACTGATCCTCCCCGGCGGCCATGCGGGCGCGCCGGTCGGCGGCGGCGGCACGACGTTCGGCCGAGGCGGCCTTGCGGTCGGCCTTCGTGCCCCGCGTGGCCTTGCGCCTGGCCCGCGCTTCCTTCTGGGTCATGGGCGCGGGGGCCACCGGCCCCCTGCGCTTACCCTCGACATCGCGTCGTTTGGGGGTCGGACGCCCCTTACCTGCGGTGGCCGTGACGGGCGCGGTCGAGCCACCGGTCTCGGCGGCCGGGGCGTCCTCGGCGAGGTCGTTACTGCCGGCTGCATCGCCGCGGCGGAGGAACTTCACGCCGACCAGGCTATTGGATGGAGTATCGCCCAGGAAATGCGGTACGCCCAGATTGTTGTGTCACAACTCATACCACACCGTTCAACCCCCGGTAACCCGGCGTTTCCGGGGTGCGCGGACACCCCGGCCGCGTTGGAGTGGCAAGATTGGAATAGACACCCACGGGGGTGACGTTGACCGCTTACGAGCCGTGCGCTGTTACGGGTTGAACACAGGTCCCTAGGAGAGTTCATGACTGTGCAGAACGAGACCACCACACACGGTGTGACACTGACCGATGCCGCCGCGTCCAAGGCCAAGGCGCTGCTCGATCAGGAGGGTCGCGACGATCTGTCGCTGCGCATCGCCGTTCAGCCCGGTGGCTGTGCGGGCCTGCGCTACCAGCTCTTCTTCGACGACCGCGCCCTGGACGGCGATCTGGTCGTCGAGTTCGGCGGTGTGAAGCTGGCTGTCGACCGGATGAGCGCCCCCTATGTCGAGGGCGCCTCGATCGACTTCGTCGACACCATCGAGAAGCAGGGTTTCACCATCGACAACCCGAACGCCACCGGCTCCTGCGCCTGCGGCGACAGCTTCAACTGACATCTGCCCCTCGGCGCGGAACTCATCCGGGTTCCGCGCTGCGTTCGTTTCGGCGCGTGCGGGAGTCGGCGGCGATCACACCTGGTGACCGCGCCCGGCTCGGCCGCACGCGCCCGTGTCATGTCGTTCGGCCTTACCATCCGTGATCCGTACGCGGTACGGTGAAGATCGATCTCGCCTCGACAGTGAAGGACCAGGTTTTCGTGACCATCGCAGTGTCCGCATCCATCGCGACAGACCATCTGATGCGTTTCCCGGGAAAGTTCTCCGATGTGCTGCTCGCCGATCAGCTGCAGCACGTATCGCTGAGTTTCCTCGTCGACGATCTGGTCATCCGCCGCGGCGGCGTCGCCGGGAACATCGCCTACGCGATGGGCCTGCTGCGCCGCGACCCGCTGCTCGTCGGCTCGGTCGGCGCGGACTTCGGTGAATACCGGAACTGGTTGGAGGGCAACGGCGTCGACTGCTCGGGCGTGCGGATCTCGCAGACCGCCCACACCGCGCGCTTCGTCTGCACCACCGACGAGACCATGGCCCAGATCGCCTCGTTCTACCCGGGCGCGATGAGCGAGGCCCGCGACATCTCGATCGCCGACCTCGCCGAGAACCACACCCTCGACCTGGTCCTGGTCGGCGCCAACGATCCCGACGCGATGGTCCGCCACACCCGGCAGTGCCGCGAACTGGGCATCGCCTTCGCCGCCGACCCCTCCCAGCAACTCGCCCGGCTCGACGGCGAGCAGGCGCTGGACCTGATCGACGGTGCCGCATACCTTTTCACCAACGAGTACGAGTGGGGCCTGCTGCTGCAGAAGACGGGCCTGACTCCCGAGGAGATCAGCCGTCGCGTCGGCATCCGGGTCACCACCCTCGGCGCGAAGGGTGTGGTGATCGTCGATCCCGACGGGGTCGAGGTGAATGTCGAAGTGGTGCCGGAACTTTCGAAGGTCGATCCGACCGGCGTCGGCGATGCCTTCCGGGCCGGATTCCTCACCGGCCACACCGCCGGCCTGAGCCTCGAGCGCGCCGCGCAGCTGGGGTCGCTGATCGCCGTGCTGGTGCTGGAGACGGTCGGCACCCAGGAGTGGACCCTCGATCGCGAGCGGGCGCTCGAGCGGATCGGCGCGGCCTACGGCCGCGCGGCGGCCACCGACATCGCCGCCGTCCTGAACTGAACCGCATCCCTGCCTCGAGCGGAAGCCGTTCCGCCCCAAGGTGAATCGCACACACCGTGGACCGCGTCGCCGACTTCTCGCGACGAATCCCGTCCACGGTGTGTCCTGCACTGTCTGCGGACCGGTAGCACAGTGATCGTTCACAACACCGCCGGATGCGTGGAGTTCGCCGACTGGCAATAGGGTGGTTCGTATGGGATCCGACCGTTTGTACTTCCGTCAGCTACTCGCCGGACGCGATTGGGCTGTGGGCGATCCGATCGCCACTCAGATGCGAAATTTCGCGTATCTGATCGGCGATCGTGAGACCGGCGACTGCGTTGTCGTGGATCCCGCGTATGCGGCGGGCGATCTGGTGGATGTCGCCGAGGGCGAGGGACTGCGGCTGAGCGGGGTGCTGGCCACCCATCACCATCCCGATCACGTGGGCGGCACGATGATGGGATTCACCCTGCGCGGGGTGCGCGAACTGCTGGAGCGGGTGCAGGTCCCGGTGCACGTGCATCAGGAGGAACTGCCGTGGGTGGCCAATGTCACCGGGATCGCGCCCAGCGAACTGACCGGACACGAGCACGGCGACAAGGTCGGCGTCGGCGGATTCGACATCGAACTGCTGCACACCCCCGGACACACACCCGGCAGCATGTGCTTCCTGTTCGAGGACCGGCTGGTCGCGGGTGACACGCTGTTCGTGGAGGGCTGCGGGCGCACCGATTTCCCCGGCGGGGATTCGGAGTCGATGTTCCGCAGCCTGCGTCACCTGGCGGAGTTATCCGGCGATCCGGTCGTGTATCCCGGGCACTGGTACTCCCAGGAGCCCAGTGCGGCACTGTCCGAGGTCCGCGAGCAGAACTACGTCATGCGCCCGCAGACCCTCGAACAGTGGCAGATGTTGATGCCGGGCTGAAGGCCCCGGCCGCGCGGCCTCGATCAGGCCAGCGCGCGCATCCAACCGTGGATGTCGGCGAAGGTTCCGCGCTGGATGCCGGTGAGCGTGTCGCGCAGCGCCATGGTGACCTCGCCGGGCTCCCCATCGCCGATGGTGAACTCACCGTCGGCCGAGCGGACCGAGGCGACCGGGATGACCACGGCCGCGGTTCCGCAGCCGAACACCTCGGTGATCTCCCCGGACTCGGCGCCCTTGCGCCATTCCTCGACCGAGACCCGCCGCTGCTCCACCTCGTACCCGGCATCCGCGGCCAAGGTCAGCAGCGAGTCGCGGGTGATGCCCGGCAGCAGCGAACCGGACAGTTCCGGCGTCACCAGTCGCGCCTGCGAGCCCGAGCCGAAGACGAAGAACAGGTTGTTGGTGCCCATCTCCTCGACGTAGCGGTGATCGCACGCGTCGAGCCAGACCACCTGGTCACAGCCCTGTTCGCTGGCCTGCTTCTGCGCCAGCAGCGAGGCCGCGTAATTACCCGCCACCTTCGCCTCGCCGGTACCGCCGGGGGCGGCCCGCACATATTCGGTGGACAGCCACACCCGCACGGGCTTCAGGCCGCGCGGGAAGTAGGCGCCCGCAGGCGATCCCAGCAGCAGGTACTTGTAGGCCCCGGCCGGCTTGACGCCCAGCCCCGACTCCGTCGCGAACAGGAACGGCCGCAGGTACAGCGAATCCTCGCCACCGGCGGCGGGCACCCAGTCCGCGTCGACCTCGAGCAGCTGGCGCACCGATTCGATGAACAGCTCCTCGGGCAGTTCGGCCATCGCCATACGTCGCGAGGACCGTTGGAAGCGTGCGGCATTCGCGTCGATGCGGAACGTCGCGATGCTGCCGTCGCCCTGGCGATACGCCTTGAGTCCCTCGAAGATCGCCTGCCCGTAGTGGAACACCATCGTCGCCGGATCCATCGACAGCGGCGCGTACGGCTCGACCCGCGCATCGGTCCACTGGCCGTCGGCGTAATCGATCGACACCATGTGGTCGGTGAAATAGCGCCCGAATCCGGGTGCCGCCAAGATATCCTGCCGTCGCTGCGCCGAGGTGGGCGCGGGATGCGGAATACGGGTGAACTGTGCGGCAGCGGTCATGATTCGATCCTAGCTGCAAGGTAATCCGTATCTTTCGGCCGACCATTGGGTACTCTGTTCAGCTTCGTGCCCCCAGGGAACCCAGCGGGCACAATGCCCAACGCGCCCAACCGGTATCAGCCGAGCAACCACGTCACCGCACGGCGGTCGGAACGTCCGCGTGTGTCGCGACGAACGTCGTCGGTCGGCCCGGCCTCAGCCCCGGGGCCACGCGAGCGAAGCACTCGATGCCGGGCCGTGCGGGGCGCGCGGCCTCTTCGGTATCAGACCTGTTCAGGACGTGTGCGGGGTGACGAAGGGTGGCCGGACGACCGCTACCTTCAGGCGACGGCCGCGCACGTCGACCTCGACCTCGTCACCGGGCTCGAGGGCCGCGGCCGTATCGAGCAGAGCCAGGGCGATACCGACCTTGCGGGTGGGCGAGAAGGTGCCCGAGGTGGTTTCGCCGATCACCTCGTCGCCGCGCAGTACGGACTGTCCCTGCCGCAGCACGCCTCGGTCGAGTGCCTCCAGCCCCAACAGGATTCGGCGCGGGCCGGCCGACTTCTCCTGTTCCAGTGCGGATTTGCCCCAGAACTCCGGTTTCTTCCAGCCCACGGCCCATCCTGCGCGCGCCTGCACCGGCGAAATGTCCAGTGCCAGTTCATGTCCGTGCAGCGGGTACCCCATCTCGGTGCGCAGCGTGTCGCGCGCGCCCAGACCCGCGGGCTCACCCCCGGCCGCGCGCACCTGCACTACGAGTTCGCGGAACAGCGCCTCGGCGTCGTCCCAGCGCGGCAGCAGTTCGTACCCGTGCTCGCCGGTGTAGCCGGTGCGGCAGACCCGGACCGGGCGGCCGTCCCATTCCGCGTCGGCGTAGCCCATGTACTCCATCTCGGTCGGCAGCCCGAGCGCGGTCAGCACCCGCGCCGATTCGGGTCCCTGAACCGCGAACACGGCATAGCCGCGATGCTCGTCGGTGATCGTGACGCCCTCGGGTGCGGCCGCGCGCAACGCGGCGACCACCGCGGCGGTGTTGGCCGCATTGGGCACCAGGAAGATCTCGTCGTCGGCGACGTAATAGGCGATCAGATCGTCGATCACCCCGCCCTCGGGCGTACAGCACAGCGTGTACTGCGCCTTGCCCGGCCGGATCCGCCGCAGATCGTTGGTCAGCGCCGAATTCACGAACTCCGCCGCTCCCGGCCCCGACACGGTCGCCTTGCCGAGGTGGCTCACATCGAAGACGCCGACCGTCGTGCGGACCGCCGTGTGCTCGGCCACCGTCCCGGCATAGGACACCGGCATCTCCCAGCCGCCGAAGGGCGCGAAATTCGCCCCCAGTTCGACGTGCACGTCGTGGATCGGCCCTCGCAGCAGGTTCGAGTCGTTCACCGGGCCAACCCTAGCGGCCGAATCCTCCCTCGTGTGCACCCGCCGAACAGCCGCACCCTGTCGCTGGATCCGCACCCCCTGCCGCACCTGTTTCGAGTGCGGATCCGCGTAGGGGGTGCGGCCTGGCTCCGCTGCCGTGACAGCGCGTCGATGGCCAGTAGCCTGTTCCGCATGACAGCTGCTGCAGATCGCTCGCTCGGACCAGATGTGGATCTGGTCGATTCCCTCAGTCCCGATACCGATGTGCTGGTTCTCGGAGTAGTCGGCGGCGAGGACGGTCCGGCCCTCGCCGGGAGCGACGACGAGGTCGTCATCCGCGCGATCGGCGCCGAGGCACTCGACGCGGTGCTGGCGAGCCTGCGCGCGGTCGGTGCGAAAGGCTCCGGTGAGGAGCTGACCCGTATCCCCGCTCCGGCGGGTCTGACCGGCGTCACGAGCGTGCTCGGGGTCGGCCTCGGCGCACCCGACGGCATCGATGCCGAACAGGTGCGCCGCTGCGCGGGCGTCGCGGCCCGCGCGCTGACCGGCGTGCGCCGGGCGGTCACCACCCTGTCCCGCCTGGAGCCCGGTCCGGGCCCCGCCGCCGAGGGATTCTTCCTGGGCGCGTACTCCTTCACCGCGTTCCGGTCCGAGAAGTCCGCGCCCAAGCCGGACGAGGGCCCCCTCGCGCGGATCGAGCTGCTGGTCGCCGATCCCGCCGACGACGCCGCTGTCCGGCATGCGGTGCAGGTGGCCGAGGCGGTCGCCCTCGCCCGCGATTTCGTCAACACTCCGCCCAGCCACCTCTATCCGGCCGAATTCGCCGAGCGCGCGAAGACGCTCGCCGAACAGGCCGGTCTGCAGGTCGAGGTCCTCGACGAAAAGGCCCTCGCCGCAAACGGTTACGGCGGCATCGTCGGCGTCGGCCAAGGCTCCTCGCGCCCGCCGCGGCTGATCCGGCTCACCTACGCGGGCGGGGCAAAGAAGGTCGCACTGGTCGGCAAGGGCATCACGTTCGACACCGGCGGCATCTCGATCAAACCCGCCGCCAACATGGAGAACATGACCTCCGATATGGGCGGCGCCGCGGCGGTCATCGCGGCCACGATCGCGGCCGCCAAGCTGGAACTGCCCGTCACTGTGACAGCGACGGTCCCCATGGCGGAGAACATGCCCTCGGCCACCGCGCAGCGCCCCGGCGATGTGCTCACCCAGTACGGCGGCACCACGATCGAGGTGATCAACACCGACGCCGAGGGGCGCCTGATCCTCGCCGATGCGATCGTGCGGGCCTGCGAGGACGAGCCCGAATACCTGATCGATGTGGCCACCTTGACGGGTGCGCAACTCGTCGCGCTGGGCAGCCGCACCCCCGGCGTCATGGGCACCGAGGAGTTCCGCGACCGGGTCGCGCGCCTGTCCCAGGAAACCGGTGAGAACGGTTGGGCCATGCCGCTTCCCGCCGAACTGCGCGCGGATCTCAATTCCAAGATCGCGGATCTGGCCAACGTCTCCCCGCATCGTTTCGGCGGCATGCTGGTGGCCGGTCTGTACCTGAAGGAATTCGTCGCCGAGGGCGTGCAGTGGGCCCACCTCGACGTCGCCGGTCCGGCCTACAACACCGGTAGCCCCTTCGGCTACGTCCCCAAGGGCGGCACCGGCGTACCGGTCCGCACACTCGTCGCCGTACTCGGCGATATCGCGGCGGAGTAGCAGTGATGCCGGACGGTTCGCGCGCAGGCACGGCGTCGCGAGCCGTCCGTCCGGGGCTGAGCCGACGGCACCGGGTGCCCGGTGCCGTCGGGCTAGTCCTCGATTCCGCGCAGTTCCCGCTCGACGGCTCGCTTGCGTTCGATGCGGCGACGCGCATCGAAGTCCCGCATGCGCTGCGGGTAGCCGGTCCGGCGCACGTCGTACACCGGAATGCCGAGGCGACCGGACAACCGCTGCGCACCTCGCTCGCCCACCGTGCGGCGGGTCCATTCCCCGTCATGCGCCACGAGTACGACCGTGACATCGGTCACCGTCGTCTTCGGCTCCACGTACGCCTCGACGCCGACGTGCGAGCGCACCCACTCGTCCAGATACCGGGCATCTGTCGTGGCTCCCCCGCCACCCGATGTCCGGACACGATCCACCGACTGGCGGAAACGATCCAGCAAACCCATCCCCCGCCGACCTCCTGTCCGGGATATCGGGTTCGAACGCACCCGATTCATCGATAGTGCCAGCCGTCGCGGCGACGCGCCGGAAGTACCGGACGGCAGGGCGCGACCACCGGGCACGGGCCGCCCTGTGGTACACGCCGCGACGGCGAGTGCAAGGATGGACAGTCGGAACAAGAACCCCACACGGATCTCCGGTGCCACACAGAATGTTCGGTGGCGGTCGGCGGCCCGTGCGGTCAGGGCGCGGAGGCAGAGTTTCTCATCACTGCCGAGGGCCCGGCGCACCTGCCGAATAGACTCGGACATCCGCCGCGACCCGCGGCGGGCGCCCGCCGAGAGACAACTGTTGTAGACCCGTCGAGCAGTTATAGGAGTCAACGGACATGGCCTTCTCCGTCCAGATGCCGGCCCTTGGTGAGAGTGTCACCGAGGGAACCGTGACCAGGTGGCTGAAGCAGGAAGGAGACACGGTCGAGGTCGACGAGCCACTGCTCGAGGTGTCCACCGACAAGGTCGACACCGAGATCCCCTCGCCCGCCGCCGGTGTGCTCACCAAGATCGTGGCAAAGGAGGACGACGTCGTCGAGGTCGGTGGCGAGCTGGGTGTGATCGGCGCCGCCGATGAGGCGCCCGCCGCCGCTCCGGCCCCCGCGCCCGCCCCGCCCGCTCCGGCCCCGCAG
>NZ_BAGB01000032.1 GCF_000308615.1 Nocardia jiangxiensis NBRC 101359 | reverse complement strand
TGAAGATCCGGCCGATTTCTCTCGACCATCTCTGGAGGCAGGTTTTCCAGCCTAACCACTTGACACCCCAGAGTCAAGCTCTGGATCAAGATCGGTTGCGCATGGCATCAGGCGCTCATCGTCCTACCTCGTTTCCCTGGCCCTTGGGGCCCGGGTCGGAGTCCGTGTCGCTCTGACCTGGAATAAGTTACGTGGTGGATAACGCAACGTCAAATCCCCAAGACAGCGAACGTCTGCGCAGGTCAGAAGGTCGGCTTTGGGGGCCGTGCCGACCTGAGTCACACGATTGTGACTCAGGTCATGCCAACGGTCAACGGACGGCCCGGCGAACTCCGGCGAAACTCTTCTTGCCGCGGCGCAGCACCAACCACTGTCCGTGCAGGTAGTCGGTCGTGGCGGGCGTCCACTCGGGGTCACTGATGCGGGTGTTGTTCACCGAGACGCCGTTGTCGTTGACCGCGCGCCGCGCGGCCCCCCGACTCTCGGACAGGCCCGAATCCACGAGCAGATCCACGATCGTGGCCCCATCGGCCGCGTCCGCGACGGGGTTTTCCCCCGCGGCCTCGGTCAGGGCCGCGGACAACGTCGAGGAATCCAGTTCGGCCAGGTCACCGCGGCCGAACAGCGCCTGGCTGGCGAGCTGGACCGCGGCGGTATTCGCCGCACCGTGCACCAGGGTGGTCATCTCCGCGGCGAGGCGGCGCTGCGCCTCGCGGGCGTGCGGACGCTCCTGGGTGGCGAGTTCGAGCTCGGCCAGCTCCTCGCGATCGAGGAAGGTGAACCAGCGCAGGTACCGGACGACGTCGGCGTCACCGGTGTTCACGAAGTACTGGTACCAGGCGTACGGGCTGGTCATCTCCGGATCGAGCCACAGGCTGCCGCCACCGGTGGACTTGCCGAACTTCTTACCGTCCGCGGAGGTCACCAGCGGTGTGGTCATCGCATGCACCTGCGCGCCGTCGACGCGTCGATTCAGCTCGACGCCCGCGATGATGTTGCCCCACTGGTCGGATCCGCCGACCTGGAGCGTGCACCCGTAGTTGCGGCGCAACTGCAGAAAGTCGTTGGCCTGCAACAACATATAGCTGAACTCGGTGTAGGACATACCGTCGCCGTCGAGGCGGCGCTTGACCGTCTCGCGGGCCAGCATGACGTTCACCGAGAAGTGCTTGCCGACGTCGCGCAGGAAGTCCACGGTCGACAGCGGCCCGGTCCACTCCATGTTGTTCGCGACGACCGCGCCCGTCGGCGAGTCGTCCAGGTCCACGAACCGCTCGAGCTGACCGCGAATCCGATCGGCCCATTCCGCGACGGTGTCGGTCGAGTTCATCACTCGTTCACCGACGTCGCGCGGGTCGCCGATCAGGCCGGTCGCGCCGCCGGCCAGCACCACCGGCCGATTCCCGGCCCGCTGGAAACGGGCGAGCGTCAGCAGCGGGACCAGATGGCCTGCGTGCAGGCTGGCCGCGGTCGGGTCGAAGCCCGCATAGAGAGTGATGGGGCCCTTCGCGATCTCCGCCCGCAGGGCATCCAGATCGGTGGACTGTGCGATCAGTCCACGCCAGGTCAGTTCATCGATAATGTCGACGCTCACGCCTCCACCTCGCTGGCGCTCGGCTCCGGCGTGCGCGTCGCGCGCTGTGTCAATGGTTCACTCGCAAGCTCGCTCACGCTTTCCCATCTTTCCGCACGTCCACGGCTCGCCCGCAGACAGGTCGCCACCGAGTGTGCACCCGGGGCCGGGCTGCGGTCGAACGAAATAAGAGACGGCTGCCCCGGACGTCGCCGGGTTGATCACCGTCGCCGGGTCGGCAATTGTCGGAGGATGGACGCACTCGCCGATCTGCTCGACGGTCCGCGCGCACGCGGCGCCTTCGTCATGCGTTCGCTGCTGGATCCGCCGTGGTCGCTGCGGATCGCCGATCAAGCGCCGCTCGCGATGGTCGTGGTGACGCGCGGTTCGGCGTGGATCGTTCCCGACGATGCCGAGCCCACCCGGCTCGAGGCCGGGGCGGTGGCGATTCTGCGTGGCCCCGATGCCTACACCGTCGCCGACGATCCGGACACCGCGCCCCAGGCGATCGTGCATCCCGGGCAGACGACCACTACGCCCGATGGTGAATTGCTGTGTGAGACATGGGATCTGGATGTTCGAAGCTGGGGCACCAACCCCGACGGCGCGACTGCGCTGCTGACCGGCACGTACGAGGTCGCCGGAACCGTCAGTGAGCGGCTGTTGCGCGCCCTGCCGCCGCTGGCCGTGCTCGACGGTCACGAGGTCGACGAGCGTCTGCTCGGTCTGCTCGTCGACGAGTCCGGACGTGACGCCCCTGGTCAGTCGGCGCTGCTCGACCGGCTGCTGGATCTGCTCACGATCGCCGCACTGCGCGCCTGGTTCGCGCGCGAACGCGCGCCGCGCTGGTATCACGCCTACGCCGACCCCATGGTCGGGCAGGCGCTGCGACTGCTCGAGCACAATCCCGCGACCGACTGGACGGTCGCCGACCTGGCCGCCGCCGTGGGCGTCTCGCGGGCCGCACTCGCCCGCCGGTTCACCGATCTCGTGGGCGAGCCGCCCATCGCCTACCTCACCGAATGGCGGCTCGCCCGCGCCGCGGACCTGCTGCGCGGCACCGACGCGACCGTGGAATCCATTGCCCGCCAAGTCGGTTACGGCACTGCCTTCAGCCTCGGTGCGGCTTTCAAACGCCGCTACGGGATCAGTCCCGGCGCGCACAGACGAGGTACGAGTCCGATCAACGGCGATGAACAGCCGATTGCCGAGGCCGACGTGGACACCGCCGGGTGAGGCGAGCCCGGCCGACAGAACACAGGTCAGCCCGCCAGAGCGGTACGGACATGATCGGCGGGCAATCCACGAAGCCCGCCGCCGATGCAGGTCATCGGCGGCGGGCTCGGTGATCGGGATCAGCGGCGCTGGGTGACGATCCAGCCGAAGATCACGGCCAGGACCAACGGGAAGATCGCGGTGGCGGGGGCGTGCACGAGGAATATCTGGGTGGCGGCGGCGCAGATCATGGTGATGGTCAGGCCCGCTGCGGCGGCGCGGGTCAGGCGCGGGATCATCAGGCCGAGGCCGCCGGAGACCTCCACCGCGCCGGTGAGGTAGCGGAACCACTCGCCCCAACCGATCTGCTGGAACACGTGCACGGCCGTGGCCTCGCCGAGCAGTTTGGGCAGGCCGGAGGCGATGATGAAGAAGAGACCGAGCACGATCTGCAGGGTCCACAGGATGCGGTTGCGGACCTTGCCGGGGGTGGCGGCGGTCGGGGCGGGGTGCGAGATGGCGGTCATGCGATGTCCTTCGGGTTGCCGGGTGTGCTGTCGAGCGCGCTTGCTCGATAGGACGGGGCGTTCCCGGGAAATTCATCGGCCGCCGGAATTCCTTATGCGAAGGCATCCTTCAGGGAGGTCAGGTGGACCCGGCTCGCGGTGGCCGCAGCGGCGGTGTCCCGCGAGCGGATGGCCTCCAGCAGGATCTCGTGCGCGTGGTGATCGGCCTGCTCGTCTTCCAGTGGGCGGATGCGCAACATATCGATCATGGCGTGCCGCAGTCGCGGGACGAAGGCGTCGAACATTCCGGTGAGCACGTCGTTGTGCGCGGCCAGCACGACGGTGCGGTGGAAGGCCGTATCGGCGTCGACCAGATCCGGAACCGACTCGTGCCGCTCGGCCCGCGCGGCCAGGGCCCGCCACATGGCGCGCAGGTCGGCGGGGGTGCGACGGCGCGCGGCCAGGGCAGCTCCCTCGGCCTCGATGGCGATGCGCGCCTCGATGACGGTGACGATGTCGGTCCGCCGCAGAACGGTGTCCCACTCCTCGGTGACGTCCAGCGCCGTGACGAAAACGCCCGCACCCTGCCGACTTTCGAGCACACCCTTGCCCGCCAGCTCGCGGATCGCCTCGCGCAAGGTCGAGCGGCCGACGCCCAACTGGGCGGCCAGGGTCGTCTCCCCCGGAAGTTTGTGGCCCAGGCGCCATTCACCGGCACGGATCCGGTCCAGGAGTAGGTCCGCCGCCTGCGCGGCCAGCGGATGCCGCTGCACGTGCGCCAAGATCCGTTCACCTCTCTACTTGTCTGAGGAGTAATTCCCCTCTAGTGTAGGCCACATGGGATACCGGAGCCTGCTTCTCCTCCTTCGCCGCGGCGGGGTCTGATCGACCGGCACCCTGCCCGCGGGTTGTTGGGCTGCGCCGGTCGTCCTCCGACGCGAAAGCTCCGAACTCATGTCTTCCCACTGGAATCGCCAGTGCTCCTCCGTCATGCCCTCGCATCGCTATCATGATGTGTACGAACGGGTTTCGGTCCCGCTCACCGATCGGCGGTGGCCGTCCGCACGGATCACCGAGGCCCCGCTGTGGGTGCCGGTCGACCTGCGCGACGGCAACCAGGCCCTCGCCGAGCCGATGGATCCCGAACGCAAACGCGCACTCTTCGAACTCATGGTCGTCATGGGGTACAAGGAGATCGAGGTCGGCTATCCGAGCGCCTCGCAGACCGATTTCGATTTCGTGCGCCTGATCCGTGATGCGGATCTCGCGCCCGAGGACGTCACCATCGTCGTATTCACCCCCGCTCGCCGCGATCTCATCGAACGCACCGTCGAGTCGGTCGAGGGCATCGCCAACGACGTGGTGATCCACATGTACACCGCGACCGCGCCGATCTGGCGGGAACAGGTACTGGGCCGAACTCGCGCCGAGGTGGCGGAGCTGATCACCGCGGGCGGACGGGACATTCTCGAGCTGGCCGGGGATCGGGAGAACATCCGATTCGAGTTCTCCCCCGAGGTCTTCATCCTCACCGAGCCGGATTTCGTTCTGCAGGTGTGCGATTCGATGACGACGCTGTGGGATGCCACGCCGCAGCGGCCGGTGATCCTGAATCTGCCCGCCACCGTGGAGGTCGCCACGCCGAACGTGTACGCGGATCAGATCGAGTACATGCACCGCAATCTGGCCCGGCGGGACGGGGTGATCCTGTCGGTGCATCCGCACAACGATCGGGGAACCGGAATCGCCTGCGCGGAACTGGCCGTGCTGGCGGGGGCGCAACGGGTCGAGGGCTGCATCTTCGGCAACGGCGAGCGCACCGGCAACGTCGACATCGCCACGCTCGCACTGAATCTGCACGCGCAGGGTATCGATCCGATGATCGACTTCTCCGATATCGACCGGGTTCGGCGCACGGTGGAGTACTGCACCCGGATGCCCGTGCCCGAACGGCATCCCTACGTCGGCGATCTGGTGTACACCGCGTTCTCGGGAACCCATCAGGACGCCATCAAGAAGGGTTTCGCCGCGCATCGCGAGCGGGCCGCGCAGGCGGGCCGTTCCGAGCGCGAGATCCCTTGGGAGGTACCGTATCTGCCGATCGATCCGGCCGATGTCGGCCGCTCCTACGATGCGGTGATCCGGGTGAATTCCCAGTCCGGCAAGGGTGGTATCGCCTATCTGCTGGACACCGGATACGGCATCGAGTTGCCTCGCCGACTGCAGATCGACTTCGCCAAGCACGTCCAACGGCTCACCGACGAGACCGGGGACGAGGTGACCGCGACGATGCTGCGCGAGTTGCTGACCGCCGTATACGCACCGGAACCCGAGCGAATTCGGTTGTCGGAGTCCGTAATCGAGAACAGCGCCGTACGCCTGAAGATCGAGGTGGACGGCCGGGTCGTCGAGCGCACGGCCGACGACCCGGCCGATCTACTGGCGAGGGTGGCCACGCAGGCGGGTCTGCCGATGGAGGTGCTCTCGCTGGCACATCAGACTGCCGACCGAATCGGGCGGGATGCGCGCATCGCCTATCTCGAATATCGATCCGGGGGAATCACCCAGTGGTCCATCGGCATCGGCGACTCTCCCGTCGAGGCTTCCTGCCGCGCGGCACTCGCGGCAGCCCAGCGCATCTCTGCTGGTGAAACCCGTGCCGTCGACCGGATGCCGACCGCATAGGCACGATCTCGACCACCGCCTCAGGCGGAGGTCTCCTCCTGGGGCGCGCGGGGGCTGCGGCGGTAGACGGATACGGCGGGTGAGTCGGTCAGCCAGAACCGCCACGGCCGGTCGGCCTCCAGGCGCACGCCGACCCGCGGGCCGGCGCTGATCGCGACCGGTTCGACCGGCGGCGCGATCAGGTCCAGCCGAATGTGCGAGTCCGGCGTGAACAGCGGAGTTCCGTAGTCGTCCAGGGTGATTCCGAGGGCGCTGCCGAAATTGCCCGGCCCCCTTGCCAGACCGACGTCGGTGCGGGCGGCGGGTCGCCGGGCACGCGCGGTCTCGTGCCCGGCGATCACCTCACCCGCACGCAGCAGCACAGCGCTGGCGGCGCCGTCGGGCCCGCAGGTCACGTTCACGCAGGTGTGCATGCCGTAACTGAAGTAGACGTACAGCACCCCGGGCGGACCGAACATGACCGAACTGCGCGGGGTCCGCCCGCGCCCGGAATGCGCCGCCGGATCCGGCCAGGGTCCGGCCGGATCACCGCCGTACGCCTCCACCTCCACGATCCGCACGCCGACCGTGCCGGACCACAGCGTCGAGCCCAGCAGCCTTCGCGCAGCCGCCACCGGATGGACGGCAAGTTCTTCCGCACACACAACACCCGATTGTCCAGATCACCGTCACCGGCGGGTACGCGCCCCCGACCTGCCTGCACAGAATCGTCAGGCGCAGCACACCGCCGGGCACCGATCTCGGTCCGCGGGCGAATCTGCCGACCGAACTCGAGGCGCTGTTCCGCGATGCACGGCGAATGCCCGAACCGGGCGCGCCCGGTCGATCAGGGCCGTCGGTTCACAACCAGCGCGATACTCCGCCGTGACCGGAGCAGGTGCCGCGGCGATGTTGGCTGAAGCTGTATTCGCCGTCGCGGCACTGCGCGGTCGCGCCGTCGGGGACGCCGCTGGAGTCGGTCTCGGGGCGGGGGACGCAGTTGCCGCTGGAGTTCTGGTAGTCCTGGGCGGGGCAGGAGACGAAGGCGGGGGCGGCCGCGGCAACGGGCAGGCTCACCAGGGAGCCGCCGCCGATGATGACGGCGAATCCCCAGGACACCAAGGCGATTCGGAGCGCGAGCGATCGGCGTACTCCGGTGCGATGCGTCACGCGGCTCGATTCGGCGTTCATTCGTGTACTCCCTACGACAATGCGATTCCCGACCCGTCCTCCGGACGGAGGAGATCGAAATTAACTGTCGACGCACCCGAAACATCAGTCTCCGACACCGATCGAGGACTTTCGTCCCCGGATCGGTGACAGTGGTAACAGGTCGCGAAATCCGTTGCGGCCGCTACTGTCCCGTCCCGGGGAGCAGGCCGATCAGCTTGTCCGGGTTCACCTGGAAACGCACGTTGAGGATTCGGCCGTCGAGAATGTCGTAGGTGAGCGCGCCCACCGGGATCTCGCCGAACAGGACGAGCAGCCCGAGTTCGCCGTTGATCGTCGCCGGTGCCAGATGCGTAGCCGCGGCTGCCGGTTTGGCCATCACACCCAGCAGCCAGCGCGCGACATGGTCGGGTCCGTACAGCGGGCGACGCGCCGCGGTGATCTTGCCGCCGCCGTCGTTCCAGAGTGTGACCTCGGGCGCGAGCAGTTCCATCAGCGCGTTGACGTCGCCGCCGTGGGAGGCGGCCAGGAACTTCTCGGTGATCTCCCGGCGCTGCGCGGCATCGCTGTCACAGCGCGGACGACGGGCCTGCACATGTGCACGGGCGCGATGCGCGATCTGCCGGACGGTCGCCTCCGGCCGTTCGATGAATCCGGCGATCTCGGCGTGGGAGAAGCCGAACACCTCGCGCAGGACGAAGACCGCGCGTTCGACCGGAGTCAGCGTTTCCAGCACGACCAGCATCGCGGTCGAGACGTTGTCGGCCAACTCGGCCTCCTCGGCGGCACTCGGTTCGGTGAGCACGGGCTCGGGAAGCCAAGGGCCCACGTAGGTTTCGCGGGTCGCGCGTGCGGAGGTGAGGCGATTGAGCGCCAGGTTGACCACCGTTCGCACGAGATATGCCCTGGGGTTGCGGACCGACGAGCGGTCCGCGCCGTGCCAGGTGATCCAGGTGTCCTGCAGGACGTCCTCGGCGTCGGTGACGGTGCCGAGCATCCGATAGGCGGTGGCGAACAGCAGCCGTCGATGTTCGGCGAACGGGTCGGATTCGGATTCCGGGGGTGTGTGATCCCGCATGGGAGTCATGCCTACCGGATCGCGCGCGGCGAACGACGGATTTCCGGGGCGCGTGGTCATACCTGTTCCCGGGTGCGGCGACCGCCGCGGGAGAACTGCACGGGCACGGTCATCCGCCGACTCATGCCGAACACCGGCCACGGGCTGGCGCTGACGGATTCCTTGTAGCGCACCGCGATCCGGCCGGTCAGATACCAGCGCTTGGGGGTGTCATCGGCATTGGTGAACTGGATGACCGCATCGCGCCGCCCCAGACTCACCGGCTGATGCACGTACCCGAACCGGAACGGCCGGACCTCGCGACCGCGCAGCCGGCGCGCGATCGTGTCGGCGACATAGGCGGCGGTCGGCATCCCGCTCTGGCAGGTGCCGTGCAGCCGCCCGAACGGCTGCCGCACGCTCGCGGCATCGCCGACCGCATAGACCTCCGGATGCGACACCGAACGCAATGTCGCATCGGTGATCACCGAACCTGTTGCTTCCGTGGCGATTCCGGCTTCGGTGGCCAGGCCCGGCACCCGCACGCCCGCGGTCCACAGGGTCAGGTCGGAGCCGATCATCTCGCCGGTGCTCAACCGGATCGCCTCGGGCAGCACCTTGTCCACCTGCACTCCGGTCCGCCGGATGATGCCCAGGCGTTCGAACGCGCGGTCGAGATGTGCGCGGGCGCGCGGACCCATCATCGAGCCGGGTTCGGCGGCGGCGATCAGTGTGACGGTCAGCTCCGGGTGGCTCTCGGCGATCTCGGTCGCGGCCTCGACTCCGGTGAGCCCGCCGCCGACGACCGTGACCGAGCCGCGAGCCTGGGCCAGTGCGGTGAGACGGTCCGCGAAATGGTGTGCCCGCACCGGGTCGTTCAAGGTCCAGGCGTGGTCCGCGACGCCCGGCACCTGTGTGGTGTCAGTGGCGCTGCCGAGTGCGTAGACCAGGGTGTCGTAGTGCAGGGTCGCCCCGTCGGACAGGGTGACCTGCCGGGCGGCGGGATCGATACCGGTCGCTGCCGCACGGTGGAAATGCGCGCCGGTGCCGTCGAGCAGCTCGGTGATGCGTCGATCGGCCAGCTGCTGACCGGCGGCGACCTGATGCATGCGGAGCCGTTCGACGAATCGGCCCGAGGGGTTGACCAGGGTGATCCGCACCTTCGCGCGGCGAGTCCGGTGGGCGAGGCGGACGGTTGCCAGCAGGCCGGTGTAGCCGGCGCCCAGCACGACGATCTCGTGATTCGCGGTGGCGTTCATGATGTCCTCCGAGGGGTGCGATTCGCTGTCGTCCATGGGACAGATCAGCGCACCCACTCGTGACACCACCAATGGTGACGCCCGTCACACTCACCGGAAATCCACCGAACGCCCTGCGCGGCACTCGACGGGCGTACGGCGCAGGGCCGAACTCACGGCGTGACGATCGGGAACCAGAACGGGAAGGTATCGAACAGTCCGAACAGACCGGACAGTGCGGCGGTATCGCCGTCCACCCGCACCGAGCCCGAGGCGATGGCCTGATCGAGCGTCGTCGTGCCCAGGATGACGTTCTGGAACGCCTCTCGGTCCCAGTACACGGTGGCGTCCGGATCGGGCAGGGTCTTCTCGGCGGTGTAGATCAGGGTGCCGTTGCTGAGCCGGACCGCGAAATGCTTGTCCACGTCGTCGAAATCGGCGAACGTCCAGTTGAACGCGGCGTGGCGCAGCCAGGCGGCGGGACCGTCGAGTCGGATGCCCAGATAGTCCAGCAGCATGTCCAGGGTCATCGCCGCGAGCACATCGGGCCCGGCCAGCTGAATCGAGCCCAGATCGTGCACACCTTCGCGCAATTCCTTTGCGCCCATGAGGTATTCGTTGCGCCACGTGCCGTTCTCGGCCTGATAGCCGAGCTGCTCGAGCGCGTCGGCCTGGAGGTCGCGGGCCTTGGTGTTGCGCGGATCGGCGAATACCACGTGCGTGAGAACCTCTGCCACCCAACGATATTCACCCGCCTCGTAGGCGGCGCGCGCCCGCTCCAGGACCGCCTGCGCACCACCCATGTACTCGACGTACTTCGGCGCCGAGGCATCGGGCGGCAGCGGATCCAGATGCGCGGGATGGCTGTCGTACCAACCCAGATACCGCTGGTAGACGGCCTTGGAATTGTGCTTTGCCGAGCCGTAGTAACCGCGGCAGTGCCACTGCCCGGCCAGTCCCGGCGGCAGTTCGATCCGCTCGGCGATCTCGGACATGGTGAAGCCCTGATTGGCCAGTCGCAGCGACTGGTCGTGCAGGTATTTGTACAGGTCACGCTGCTGTTCGAGGAATTCCAGGACGTCGGCGTTGCCCCAGCGCGGCCACTGGTGCTGGGCGATCACCACATCGGTGTCCGCGCCGAACATCTCGATCGTCTCGTCGAGCACCTTCCACCAGGTCGCCGCATCGCGGACCTGCGCGCCACGCAGGGTGTAGAGGTTGTGCATCGTGTGGGTGGCATCCTCGGCCGCGCACATCAGGCGTTTGGCGGGGAAGTGGATGAGGAACTCCGCGGGCGCCTCGGTGCCCGGTGCCATCTGGAAGACCATCTCGACGCCGTCGACGGTGCGGCTGTCGCCGGTGGTGGAGATCGTGTCGGTCGGGGCGATCAGCGAGGACGTGCCGCCGTGCGGGAGGCCGTTGCCCAGACCCGCGTTGACCTGGCCCTGCGGACCGCGGGCCAGCACCGAACCGTACATGTAGATACTCCGGCGGCCCATCGCGTTACCGGCATACACGTTCTCGGCGACCGCTTCCTTCAGGAATCCTTCCGGTGCGATCACCTGCGTCCGCCCCGCCCGCACGTCGGCCTCGTCGACCACGGATTTGACGCCGCCGTAGTGGTCGGCATGGCTGTGCGTGTAGATGACCGCCTTGACCGGTCTCGACGGCCGATGCCGGAAGTAGAGTTCGAGCGCGGCCTTCGCGGTCTCCATGTACGTCAGCGGATCGATCACGATGATTCCGGTGTCGCCCTCGATGATCGTCATATTGGAGATGTCCAGGCCACGCAGCTGGTACACCCCGTCCATCACCTCGAACAGCCCGTGCGGCTTGTTGGCCAGCGCGTGCCGCCACAGGCTGGGGTTCACACTCGGTGGCGCGGCGGCGTCGGTGACGAACCCGTAGCCGTTCAGATCGAACAGCGTGCTGCCGTCGGGGTGCGTGATCACCGGCGGATCGAGCGTCCCGACGAATCCGTGTGAAGAATCGTCGAGGTCGCGGACGTCGTCGAACGGCAGCCCGGCAATGAAGTCGAGTTGCGCGGCGCGGGTCGCGTCGGTGGGTTGTTTGACGGCGAGGGCGGGCTCGGGGCGTACCTGGGTCATGTTGGGACTACCTTTCTGCCACAGAAGGTTTCGACCGAACAGATCACCGCTCGGGTAGTCGAACCGCCATCAGGCAGAAAATCCCTCGCCAGGGAGCCTAACCAACCGGGGATATCCGGGGAAGCTCGCGAAGGTCACGGTCGCCTGCGGGTGACGCGCAGTACAGCCCCGGCCGGAGTGAGATATGCGCTGGTCGCGCCGCTGCGCAGGCTGAGGTAGTCGTCGGCGATCACGAATCCGAACGCCACGACGAGCAGGATCGCCAGTTGCCCCCACGCCACCCACACGACGCCGAGTGGCGCGGTCGCGAGCACCACGGGCGCGGCGATCAACCGGCTCCACGGCCACGGCAGGCCGAGCACCAGACGGAAACAGAACTGGCCGAAGAAATACAGGGCCACCCCACCGGACAACGCCAGCGCCGCCGACCAGGACACCGCCCGGTCGCCGTGCACGATGCACAGCCGGATGCCCGCCGCGGCCACGATGATGCCGATCAGCAGCGGGAACAGCGAGTAGCCGTAGGCCAATAGGGCGTATCGGGCCCGTCGCGGGCCCGGCACCGCACTCAGCGCCGCCTCGCCGCGCTCGTCGTCCAGGCCGAAGTACGCCCACCACAGCACGTAGGCCAGGGCCAGCCCGAGTGCGACCGTCAGGATCAGCCCGACGGTGATGTCCTCACCGGCCAGCGCCGCCCCGATCGCAACGATCGATTCGCCGATCGCGACGATGACCACCAGCCCGTGCCGTTCCGCGAAATGCGCCGAACGCACCACGAATCCCCCGGTGTCGCTCAGATACGGCGTCACGATCTGCACGGCCAGCGCCGCGCACCACAGCAGGTATCGCGGCCAGCCGTGTACGAAACCGCCGGCCAGGACCAGTCCGGCGGAGGTCAGATTCAACGGGGCCAGGTGGATGACCGCACGCGTCACGGTGCTGCCGCCGTTGGCGTAGAACAGCGCGGTGTGCACCGAGTTCACCAGGAAGTATCCGGCGCCGAAGGCGACGCCGGTGCCGCCGAACGCGGACGGAACCGCCAGCGCCACGACGAAGAAGCCGAACATTCCGACCAGCAGCCAGGTGCGTCGCATGGTGCTGCTCGGCGCGACCTCGTTGGTCAGGAAGACGTATCCGCTGTACATCCACCAGATCACGCCGAACATCAACGCCACCCGGCCCAGCGCGGGCAAGCCCGGGTGTTCACCGAACACGTGGGTCAGCTGGGTGATCGTGAAGACGAAGACGAGGTCGAAGAACAGTTCCAGGGTCGAGGCGCGCACCTGACCGCCCTGCACCTCGTCCTGCGCCGTCACGTCGGGGGTTTCGCTGGTCACGTCCAGAGGGTATGCGGCGACACGCCGGAACGCGGCGCTGTGGGGGTTGCGTCACGCCCGGAACGGGCGCAGAATTCAACACACAATGAATTCAACACTCGGTGAAATAAGAGGATGACCCATGACGGCATCTGATCCGTCCCCCGCGATCGAGGTGGAGCACCTGCGGGTGCGTCGCGGAGATCGCGAAGTGCTGCACGATATTTCGCTGGCCGTGCCGCGCGGCTGCATCACCGGCCTGCTCGGACCGTCCGGCTGCGGGAAGACCACGCTCATGCGCAGCGTCGTCGGCACCCAACTGGTCGAGGCGGGTAGCGTGCGCGTGCTCGGCGAACCGGCCGGGACGCCGGGGCTGCGAGCGCGCGTGGGATATGTGACGCAGGCTCCGAGCATCTACGACGATCTGACCGTCCTGGACAACGTCGGATACTTCGCCGCGCTGTACGGCCGTTCCCGCAACGACGTCACCGAAGCCATCGCCGCGGTCGGGCTCGCCGAAAACGCCCGCCAACGCGGCAGTCAGCTCTCCGGCGGCCAGCGCACCCGCGCCTCGCTGGCCTGCGCGCTGGTCGCCGATCCGGAACTGCTGGTGCTGGACGAGCCGACCGTCGGCCTGGATCCGGTACTGCGCGTGGACCTGTGGCAGCAGTTCCACGCCCTCGCCGATCAGGGCCGCACGCTCCTGGTGTCCAGTCATGTGATGGACGAGGCCGAACACTGCGATCGCCTGCTGCTGATGCGCGAGGGGCATCTGCTGGCCCAGCTCAGCCCGGCCGAGCTGCGCGCGGAAACCGGCGAAACCAGCTTGGAGAGCGCATTTCTCACCCTGATCAGAATGGGAGAGCCCTCATGACAACGCCTTTGACCTGCTACACCGCCACGACCGGGCGAATCCTGCGGCAGTTGCGCGCGGATCGGCGCACGGTGGCCATGCTGGTCCTGGTGCCGACACTGTTGCTGGCGCTGCTGTATTTCGTGTACCGCGACATGCCGTCGATGCCGGGCATGCCCACGTTGTTCGATCGGGTCGGGATCAGCATGCTCGGCATCCTGCCGTTCATCGTGATGTTCCTGATCACCGCGATCGCCATGCAGCGCGAAAGAACCTCCGGCACACTCGAACGCCTGATGACCACACCCCTGTCGAAACTGGATCTGCTGGCGGGCTACGGGTCGGCGTTCTCCCTGGCGGCCACGGTGCAGGCCGCGGTCGCCTGCCTGGTGGCGTTCTGGCTGCTGGGCATGCATGCGGCGGGCAGTGTCTGGCTGGTACTGCTGATCGCGGTGCTCGACGCCGTACTGGGTGTGGCGCTCGGACTGCTGGCGAGTGCGTTCGCGCGCACCGAATTTCAGGCCGTGCAGTTCATGCCGCTCATCGTGGGACCGCAGTTCTTCCTGTGCGGATTGCTGGTGCCGCGCGGTCAGCTGCCGCGCTGGCTCGAGGTGATCAGCGACGTGCTGCCGCTGAGCTACGCGGTCGACGCGCTGCAGCAGGTGTCCCGGTATACCGGGGCGACCGCGGTGATGTGGCGCGACCTGGGTATCGTGGCCGTATTCGCCCTTGTCGCACTGACTTTGGGGGCTGCGACGCTACGCAGGCGCACGGCATGAGCGCAGCCACGCGGGGGCCCGCTCGGGCCGGAGAGGATGCTGGGTGAGCGTATCCGCGCACGATCCCGACGACACCGCCGCATCCGGCCGCAGCGGGCGACGTCCCGGACAGTCCGGAACTCGCGAGGCCATCCTCGACGCCGCCCGCACGCGGTTCGCGGAGGTCGGATTCGACAAGGCGTCCATCCGCTCCATCGCGAGCACCGCGGGAGTCGATCCCGCACTGGTGCATCACTATTTCGGCACCAAGCAGGAATTGCTCTCGGCCGTGGTGAATCTGCCGGTCGATACCGACGTCATCCGGGCACGCATCGCGGCCGCGCCGGTCGACGGGCTCGGGGAAACGATCGTGCGCACGGTGATCGGCGTGTGGGACTCACCCATCGGCGCCTCCGCGATCGCCGCGTTCCGCGCCATCCTCGGCGGCGGTGACGCGGCGCTGGTTCGCAGCTTCGTCCTCGAGGTCATTCTGCGGGACGTTCGCGACCGGGTGGATTCGCCACCCGGTTCCGGGTATGCGCGGGTGGCATTGGCGGTGGCGCAGATGGGCGGGGTGCTCATGGCCCGCAAGATCATCGGCATCGAGCCGATCGTCTCGATGAGCGCCGACGAACTCGCGCGCCTGGTCGGGCCGTCGCTGCAGCGCTACCTCACCGGCGACCTGGACCTGCCGCCGGCGGACGCCTGACAGTGGCATTCAGCCCTGGGCGATGAACGCCTCGTGCTCGGCCTCGCCCACCTCGCGTGCCTCGTCCACCAGCAGCACCGGAATCCCGTCATCGATCGGGTAGGCCCGGCGCAGCCGCGGGTTGTAGAGCACACTCGCGCCGTCCTCGGTGCGGACCAGCGACAGCGGGCCCTTGTCCTGCGGGCAGGCCAGCAGGCTCAGCAGAGTGGGGTCCAAGGTTTCCTCCGGCATGACCGACAACCTACCGGGCGGCCCGCAGGCCCCGATGACGGCCTGGGCGGCGGCCGTGCCGGGATCTGCTTGCGGGGCAGCTCAGGAGGTGAGGGTCGACAGGACGGCGTCGCTGAGCGGTTCGTAGGTTTCGGCGTCGGGGGAGCGGTACCAGACGGTGGGGCCGGATCGCAGTTCGAATGCCGCCTGCACGGCGCGGGTCGAGGGCCGATAGGTCGAACTGCGGGGAATCTCGTCCACCAGATAGACCAGATCGGGGCGACGGGCCGGATCCAGCGCACGCAGCGCCTCGGTGACGTCCTTGGCTTCGAGGCGATGCCCCTCGCGCACGCTCACCCCGGCCACGGCCAGTGTGCGCCCCGGCGCAGCCGGGTATCCGAACGCCACCTCCATGTCCACGGCGCTGATGTCGTTGAGCGCATCCACGATCGGCTGGGCGTAGACCGGGCCGCGCGGAGTCTGGATGACGGTGTCGCGGCGATCCATCAGCCAGTAGTCGCCGTCGCTGTCGCGACGGAACAGATTCTCCGTCGGCATCCACGCATCGCCCGGCGTGAACACTCCGCGCAGGCCGCCCTGGGAGATGTCCACGGCCTCGGATGCCTTGCCGATCAGCAGACCCACCTCGTTGTCCGCCGTGCGACGCGCGAAACCCTGTGCGTCGGTGAGTATCCGGCCGGTCGCCGAATCGTAGGAGATCAGCTCGACCCGCGCGGTGCCCGGCACCGGGCGACCCTTGCAGCCCAGCTTGGTCCCGGCCACGTTGGCCAGCACCACATCGCCCTCGATCGAGGCGTAGAACTCCAGAACCCGTGCGGGCGCGAACCTCTCGACGGTCCGCCGCCACAGGCCCGCGGGCATACCCGATCCGATGAACAGCCGGATCGGATGCGAATGACCGTTGGGGAAGGTGTCCGCATCGAGAATGTCGCGCAACATCGTCCAGGTGTAGGTGACGACGGTGACCCCGTAGCGGTGCACCTCCTCGGCGAATCGGGCCGGATCCAGCGACCGGGCCAGCGCGATCCGGCTGCCGCCCGCCACCGCACCGCCCAGGCTGACCAGCAGGCCGGACGAATGGTGCAGCGGCGCAAGGCAGTACACGGTGTCGCGGCGGTCCAGATCCGCCGCCGTCGCGGTGCCGAACGCGGACAGCGCCCAGCGATGATTGGTGATGTACTTCAGATCCAGCTTCGCGCCGGTGCCGGTGACCAGGACGAAGGCCAGCTCGCGTGCGAGCCCGGGATCCGGGCGATACCAGCCGGGCAGACTCACCTGGGCCGGATCGATCTGCTCGAGGTCGACGACGTCCGCACCCGGCGGGATCGTCAGCCCGCGGGCGTCGCCACCGCCGAGTACGAGGACCCGCCGGGCCGCCGCGGCGGCGTCGCGCAGATTCTCCGGATCGGCGATGATCGTGCTCGCGCCGGTCAGTTCCACCGCACGCGCGATCTCACTACCCGGCGCCAGTAGCACCCCGACGGCACCCAGGCGCGAGAGCGCGGCCACCGCGGCCAGGGCGCTGGGCCGGGTCTCCATCAGCACCCCGACCCGGCTCGCCGGGCGCACACCCGCCGAGATCAGGCCGCGCACCACGCTGTCGATTCGGGTACTGACCGCCTGGTTGGTGTGCACCCGATCGTCGAACAGGAACAGATCCCGCAGCGGCGCGCGACGCTCCTGCTCGGTCAGCAAGCGGCCCAAGGAGATCCGGGTGTGCGGCTGGATCATGCCCAGCCGGGTCAGCCGCGGCAGCGCGCGGGTGGCCTCACCGGTCAACTCCACCGAACCGCGCAACGTGCTGTTCGCGATCGAGCCCAGCGCACTGCCCAGTCCGGCGCCCGCCTCGGCCAGCATGCCCGCGGCGTGCACCACCCGGGTCGCGGCCGAACGCTGCGGATTCACCTCGACGTGTTGGGCCATCGGGGCGATCGCCTCGGGCAGTTCGCCCTGCCCGGCGAGCCAGTGCACCCAGTCCCGCACCAGCGGCCAGGTCCGGGTGGTGGCCGTACTGCCCGCGACGAGCCCGAAATGTCCCGCGACCACCGACGCCTCGTAGACCTCCGCGTTCGGCGCGGCGCGCACGATGCCGCGTACGGCCGCGGGCTGACCGATGTCGTCCACCTCGCCGACGAAGGCCAGGATCGGGCATTCCAGTTCGGCCAGCGATACCGGACGGTCGCGAATCACGAAGCCGCCCACCATCATCCGGTTGTGCGCGACGAACTGTTTGAGCAGGTCGGCGGCGGCGGGCCCGGAATAGCCCACCCAGCCGTCGTGTTCGAGGAAGCGGCGCTGACGCTCCTTGGGCAGCAACGCCTCCCGATCGTGCAGCTGACGCAGGAAGTCCAGCCGGGATTTGGCGGTCTTGACCGGATCGAGCATCTGGAAACCCAGCCGGACCATCGAATCGGTGATCGGCAGCCTGGTCAGCACGTGATCGGCGACGAAATCCGCGACCTCGGACACCAGCCCCTGCGGGAGTCCGAAGGGCAGTCCGGCGACGATGTCGACCGGGCTGCCGAAGGTGACGATGCTGTCCACGCCCTTGCCGTAGCGGTAGGCGGCGGTCTGGTAGGCGAACATACCGCCCTGCGAGTAGCCCATCAGATGAACGCCGCGCCCGGTCATCTCGTTCACCGTGTCGATGGCGCTGTTCAGTGCGACGACGTGATCGGCCAGATCGCGCTGCCAGCCACCCTCCTCGGTGGCCGGGGAACCGAAATCCAGGACCCAGCAGTCGATTCCGGCGCGATTGAGAATGCCGACCGCGCCGCCCTCGGCGTTCACGTCGTAGATGTCGGCGCTGACCATCAGGGGCGGGACGAGCAGGGCTACAGGACGGACCGTGTCGTCGGCGGGGACCTCGTCGGGGAAGTAGTGGCGCAGCCGGTACATCCGCTTGCGTTCGGCGACCTCGTACGGCGAAGCCTCCACGTCCTGGGTCAGCCCGCCGAACCGGATCACCTCCAGCCCGTTCTGTGCGGTGGCAACCAGCCGCCGCACCGATCCGATGACCGACCGCCCTGTCAACTTCACCGCTAGCTCCCAGCCCTGACCCTTGTGCACGGCGCGCGGCGCTCCACCACGGCCCCCTTCATCTGTCTATCTGTCCACCTCGAGCTTAGCTGTGTTTTCGCTCCCGCCCGCAGACCTCGTTCCACCGATACCGGAGAGCGCCGAGATCCAGCTCGAAACTCGAGCGGTCGCTGCGGAGCCGAGACCGAGAACCCGGCCTCGGACACCTGGTTCCGACACCCCGACATCGGCACAAGAGGTTCGCGGCCCGTCTCACCACGCGGCCGTCGGAGCACGGCACGCTCGGGCTCCGGATCGGCCGAGACTTCCCGGTACGGCAAGCCGACGGCGACGGCATCGCCAGCGACCGGATCCTGTGCCGCGTCGTACGCCTGACAGAACGCCGCAGCGACCAGCGCGAGCAGCAGACCGTGGAAGACGCCGTCGGTCGGTGCCATGGTGGCCTGTTCGTTGCGGCCCGGTTCCGGACCGAACACCTTCAGTACGAGGGGCCGCAGCAGCGTGATGCCTGCACAGGTGATCGTCACCACCATGCCGGTGACGATCAGGAATCCGATCCGGACGGGCGAGCCGTCGAGCCAGGCCGACATGCGAACTCCCAAGGCGTGCACGGTGATACGGACCAGCGGGGAGATGCGGCGAGTGGCACGATGCACGGCAGCGGCGTTGCGGTCCGTACTCCGCGTGTCGGATGGATTCCGGTGCGGATTGGTCCGCTCGGCGCTCCGTTGCCGCATCGTTACGGGCTGTTTGCTGCCACGTCGTCTTCCGCGATTCCGCCACCATCGCGTTCGCGGCGTGCCTATCATCGAAGTGCTGGATCGCACTGTCGCGCTAATCAATTCGCTCGAGTGTCCGGTTTCTGCAGGCATCTGTCGCCTGCCGCATCTCCCGTACCCAAAACGCCCCCCGATGTCGTGTGGCAATCTCGAGGTGAGGACCGCAGCATGACCATTGAACTGCCGGTAAGTACCGACAACCACGTCCGTAAAACCCTGTCCACCACCGCCGCTCACCAACTCGCGCACACCACCAAATCCGAACCGCAGATGCAGGGCATCAGCTCGCGCTGGCTGACTCGGGCACTGCCGTGGGTGCAGGTGCACGGTGGCATCTACCGGGTCAACCGACGTCTGACCCACACCCTCGGCAACGGCGAGGTGGAGTTCGCCATCGACGGCGGGCAGGCCCGCGTCATCCCGCTGGAGCTGCAGGAACTGCCGCCGTTGCGCGGCTTCGAGGACGAGGAGGTCCTGCGCGCGCTGGCCCAGCGTTTCGAGCAGCGAGATCTCGAACCCGGTACTGTCCTGGCCGAATTCGGCAATCCGATGGACCAGGTGCTGCTGGTCGTGCACGGCAAACTCAGCAAGATCGGCACCGGCGACTATGGCGAGACGACCAAGCTCGGCATGCTCGCCGACGGCGACTACTTCGGTGACGCCATGCTCACCGACCCCAATGCGATCTGGCCGGTGACCGTCCGGACCGCGACGCACACCACCCTGCTGTCCCTGCCGCGCGCCGCATTGGACCAGATCAGCGAGGAGATCCCCGCGCTGCGTGAACAGCTCGACCGGATCGCCGCGACACCGGCCAAGGCGCAGAACAAACACGGCGAGGCCGAGATCGAGATCTCCTCGGGGCACGCGGGCGAGCCGCTGCTGCAGGGTACGTTCGTGGACTACGACGCGTCGCCGCGGGAATACGAATTGAGTTTGGCCCAAAGCGTTCTGCGCGTGCACAGTCGCGTCGCGGATCTGTTCAACGAGCCGCACAACCAGATCGAGCAGCAGCTGCGGCTGACCATCGAGGCGCTGTACGAACGGCGCGAGAACGATCTGGTCAACAACCCGGATTTCGGTCTGCTCAACAACTGTGACCTCAAACAACGCATCTACACCGAGCACGGCGCACCCACCCCGGACGACATGGACGAGCTGCTGAGCATGCGCCGGAGCACGAAACTCTTTCTGGCACATCCGAAGGCGATCGCCGCGTTCGGCCGCGAGTGCAACAAGCGCGGGCTGTACCCGGACCCGGTGGAGATCAACGGGCACCGCGTTCCGTCCTGGCGCGGCGTGCCGATCTACCCGTGCGGCAAGATTCCGGTGAGCGAGAACCAGACCACCTCGATCCTGGCCATGCGCACCGGCGAGCAGGAGCAGGGCGTCATCGGCCTGCACCAGACCGGAATTCCCGACGAGTACGAGCCGAGCCTGAACGTCCGCTTCAAGGGCATCGATGATCAGTCGATCATCTCCTACCTGATCAGCTGCTATTACTCCACGGCGGTCCTGGTGCCGGACGCGCTGGGCATCCTGGACAACGTCCTGGTCGCCCGGCAGAGCGACTGACGAAAGGTCCTGCCATGTCGGTGCTCTCACGCGCCGCGGCTCCTGCGGCCACCTCCGAGGTGGCCGCGGTGATCGCGACTCTGCTCGGTAATCTGGACAACGCTCCCCCGGCCACACCGACGTGGTCGGAGAAGCCCGAAACCGCACTCCCCCAGCCCGATTCGAATCCACTGACCGCGATTACCACGGGGACCACACCGGTACGCCTGCTCGGTCCGGCCGGGCTCGGCGCGGCGGGCCTGCTGCTCACCCCGCCGTCCGCGGATGAATTCATCTCCGACACCTCGGCCTCCGGCCTCGGTGCCGAATCGACCGCTGCCAGAGAGAAATCCCCAGCTCGTCCCGATGGGCGAGCGGTCCCGGAGTACCGGACCCCCGCGAGGTCGCGGCCACGAATCCCCCTCGGGCCTACCGGAATCGGTACGGCATCGACCCGCATCCCCCCTTTCCGGGCCGGCGCACCGGGATCGCCGATTCTGCCGATCCGCGACGACCCGCTATCCGGATTGCCCGGTAGCACCACCGATTCGGGCTTGTCGCGAATCCCGGGAACGGATGCGACCAGCGTCTCGCCGGAGCGTCACGACGCGGCACCCGGCGCCCCGACCGAATCCGGACCGCAGGCACGAGCGCCGATCCCGGCGCTGTACTGTCCGCCCCCGGTCCGCGACGATCCGGCCCTCGCCGAGGCCGTCAACGAGGGAATCCTGTTGTGGGCCCGAACGATCGGGCTCTACGAGGGACGCCTGGACGACCTCCGCAAGGCCGATTTCGGAAGGCTCATCATGCTGGCGCATCCGGATTGCGACGATCCGGATCGTCTGCTCGCGGTGGCGAAATGCGCGGTGTCGGAGTGGTCCGTCGACGACTACTACTGCGAGGAGGACGCCGACGACCAGGCACCCGACGGCACTCCCTCCAGCGCGGAGGCCGAACTCGGCCCGAGGCTGGAAATGGCTGCCGCGGTGATGGATCCGGTACATCTACCGGCCGAATATCAGATGCAGCTCGAACGGGCACTGGAGGCCGATCCGATCCTGCGGGCCTTCCGCACCTCGTTCGACCATCTCGCGCAATTCGCCACGCCGGCTCAGGTGGCGCGGCTGCGCACCGAGGTCGCCGGCTGGTTCATCGCACTGACCGCCGAGGCCGGATGGCGTGCCGCACACCGGATGCCACCGGTGTGGGAGTACCTGGCCAACCGGCAGCCGCACAGTTTCCTGCCCTGTATGGCACCCATCGACGCGGTCGGCGGCTACGAACTCGGAGCCGCCGAATACGCCGATCCCCGGGTGCGGCGGGTGGTGACCACCGCCGCACTGGCCGCTCAGATGGTCAACGATCTGTATTCGATGGCCCGCGAGGATCTGTCCGACGGCCGGGAGTTCAATCTGCCGACCGTGCTGGCCGCCGAACAGCACTGCACGCGCCACGAGGCGATCCTGCAGACCGCCGAGGTGCACGACGAGCTGATGCATCGTTTCGAACGCGAGGCCGGGATCCTCGCGGCGAACGGCTCACCGGCTCTGCACCGCTTCCTGAGCGGACTGTGGGCATGGATGGGCGGTAGCCGTGCCTGGCATGCCGCCAGCCGCCGGTACAACGACATCTCCTGATCCACCCCGACGCCGCGTATCCGGCGCGATGAGTACTGCCCGCAGCACCAACGATCGAGAGGACTGATTCGTCATGACCACGCTCGACCCCCAGACCGATGGCGTACTGCAGACCAGCTACCAGCGTTCGGTGGCGGCATATTGGAACGACAATCCCAACGATGATCGCGTGAACCTCAAATTGGGCGAGGTCGACGGTCTCTATCACCACCACTACGGCATCGGCGAACCGGATCTGTCCGTCCTGGAGGGCCCCGAGGACACCCGCCAGGACCGGATCGTGCGGGAACTGCATCGGCTCGAAACCGCCCAGGCGGATCTGCTGCTGGACAATCTCGGCGATGTGCGTCCCGGTGACCGGCTGATGGATGGCGGATCGGGCCGCGGCGGCACCAGCATCATGGCCAATCAGCGGTTCGGCTGCCGGGTGGACGGGGTGACGATCTCCGAATACCAGGTGGGCTTCGCCAATGAGCAGGCCCAGCAGCGCGGGGTGGCGGACCGGGTGCAGTTCCACTTCCGCAACATGCTCGACACCGGTTTCGACGCGCGGTCCATGCGCGGCATCTGGACCAACGAAACCGATATGTACGTCGAGCTGCCGGATCTGTTCAGCGAATTCGCGCGGCTGCTCGAACCGGGCGGGCGCTATGTGTGCATCACCGGCTGCTCCAACGATGTGACCGGCGGCCGGTCGGCGGCGGTGAGCTGGATCGACGCTCATTACGGATGCATGATCCACCCGCGCAGCGAGTACTTCCGGGCGATGGCGGCGAACAATCTGGTGCCGATCGCCGTGACCGACCTCACCGCGGCCACCATTCCGTACTGGGAGTTGCGCACCCATTCCGAGCTGGCCACCGGCGTGGAGAAGCCGTTCCTGACCTCGTACAAGGAGGGCAGCTTCCAGTACCTGTTGATTGCCGCCGATAAGGTGGGGCGGTGACCGCCGCACCAGAAGACAGCGCCGGAGCACCGCCGATCGACCGTGAGGCCCTGCTCGTCGAGCTCGTGGACGAGCAGGGCCGGGCGACCGGCTCGTGCCCGGTGGGGCAGGCGCATACCGCGCCCGGACGGCTGCACCGGGCGTTCTCGGTACTGCTGTTCGACGCGGCGGGCCGGATGCTGTTGCAGCAGCGGGCCGCGGTCAAGACCCGCTTCCCGCTGCTGTGGTCGAACACCTGCTGCGGGCATCCCGCGCCCGGTGAGTCGGTCACCCGGGCCGCGGCGGTGCGGCTGGGCGAGGAGTTCGGGATCGCGGCCGAGCTGACCGAGGTCGGGGTGTTCCGGTATCAGGCGGACGATCCGGCGACCGGCCGGGTCGAACACGAATGGGATCACGTCGTGGTGGGCCGATTCGACGGTGTTCCGCCGGATCCCGATCCCGCGGAGATCGCCGATCACGCCTGGTTGTATCCGGCCGATCTGCGTACCGCACTCGAATCCGAACCTGCTCGCTACACCCCGTGGCTGCCGGGCGTCCTGGCGATCACCCATCCGCCCGTCGGCAGTCTGCGCGACTGATATCGGACGGATTTTCCGAGGGACGAACTACGTCGGAACGCGGGAGGGGCGGCTCCCGCGAACCCATTCTTCCCCGGTCGATGCGCACGCCCACGGGTGCGTCGTCTGGCAGCATGGCCGCCATGGACCGGATCGGGCTGGATCGAATCGAGGCGGCGGCGAAGCTGGTGGGCCCCGCGGTGCGGCGGACACCGTTGATCGCCGCGCGGGTGCTGGCCGAACGCACCGGCGTCGAGGTTCGGCTCAAATGTGAGAATCTGCAGCGCACCGGATCGTTCAAACCGCGCGGCGCGTACAACCGGATCGCGAATCTGCCCGAGACCGAACGCGGACGCGGAGTCGTCGCGGCCAGTGCGGGTAATCATGCGCAAGGGGTGGCGTGGGCGGCGTCGACCCTGGGCATCGACTCGACGGTCTTCATGCCGATCGGCGCCTCGCTGCCGAAGCTGGCCGCCACCCGCGCCTATGGCGCGACCGTTCATCAGGCGGGCGAGACGGTCGACCAATCCCTTGTGGCGGCAGAGGAATTCGCCGAGCAAACCGGTGCGACGCTGATCCACCCGTTCGATCATCCCGATATCGTGGCCGGACAGGCGACCGTCGGACTCGAACTGCTCGAGCAGATGCCCGACGTGCAGACGGTCATCGTGCCCACCGGTGGAGGCGGACTGCTCGCGGGCGTGGCCGTCGCGCTCGAGCACCTGGCTCCGCACGTGCGGGTGGTGGGCGTGCAGGCGGCGCGAGCCGCGGCCTGGCCCGCCTCACTCGCGGCCGGAGCGCCGGTGGCGCTGGACGGGATGTCGACCATGGCCGACGGCATCGCGGTCGGGCGGCCCGGTGATGTGCCCTTCGCCCACGTGGCCGACCGTGTTTCGCGGATCGTCACGGTGGACGAGGACGCGATCTCCCGGGCGATGCTGCTGTGTATGGAGCGCGCCAAACTGATCGTCGAACCCGCGGGCGCGGCAGCGGTCGCGGCGATGATGACCTATCCCCCGGCCGAGCTCGACATCACCGGCCCGGTCTGCGCGATCCTGTCCGGCGGCAATGTCGACCCGTTGCTGTTGACCCGATTGATCGGCCACGGCCTCGGTGCGGCGGGGCGCTACCTCGTTCTGCGCGTGACGATTTCGGATCGGCCGGGCAGCCTGGGACGACTGCTGGCCGAGATCGGCGGGACAGGCGCGAGCGTCTTCGAGATCACCCACTCGCGGGCCGGGGCCTGGCTGGCGGTGGACGAGGCCGAGGTCTCACTCACCCTGGAGACCCGCGGCCCCACCCATCGCGACGAGGTGATCGATGCGCTGACCGGCACCGGATACGCTGTGCGCGTGCAGGATTGAGATCCGCTCGAATCAGCACCTGCTCTTGTAGAAATACTTCGAGTTCGCATCCATATCGGCCTGGGTGATGGACACCATGTCGGTCTGGACGTGCCGGGTCACCGGTTTGCCCTCGAGGGCGGCGGCGGCCTGATCCACGCCGTCGACGCCGATCGTGGCCGGATCCTGGGCGATCAGCGCCTGGATCGTGCCGTTGCGCAGATCCTCCACCTGCTGCGGGCTGGCATCGAAGCCGACGATCTTCACCTGCCCGAGTTTGCCCGCATTGCGCAGGCCGGTCGCGGCGCCCTCGGCCGAACTCAGGTTGGTGGCGAAGATTCCGGCCAGATCCGGATGCGCGGCCAAGGTGGCGGTCACGATCGAGGCGGCCTGGGCGGCGTCGTTGTTGTTGTACTGCACGCCCAGTGAACTCATCCCGGGATGGTTCTTCAGCTCGTCGGCGAAGCCCTGCGCGCGTTGATCGGTCGTGGAGGTGCCCGCCTTGGTGTTGATCACCAACATGGATCCCTTGTCCCCCACCAGTTTCGCGAGCGTCTGCGCGGCCAGCTGACCGCCCTTGACGTTGTCCGAGGAGATCGAGGAGACCGCGATCGAGGTGTCGTCCAGGGCGGTGTCCACCTCGACGATCTTGATTCCGGCATTCTCGGCCTGCTTGATCGGCGCGGCCATCGCCGTGGCATGGGTCGGGGCGATCAGGATCGCGCCGGGTTTGGTGGCGATGACGCCGGTGACGATCGGCGTCTGCAGCGAGGCGTCGAATTGGGTGGGGGCCTGGGTGTTCAGTGAATATCCCAGCTTCTTCGCCTCGGTCTGCGCGCCGCACTGCATCGAGATGTAGAACGGCTCGTTGGCCACGCCCGGGATGAGCACGAGTTTCTTGGCGTCGGCGCCACCGGAATCACCGACCTTGCCGCCACATCCGGCCAGCACTGCCGCAGCCGTCACCATCACGCCTGCCAGTACGGCGGCCCGTCGCACGGTTCTCATCTCCGCCCTCACCTTCATTCATCCTGTGTTACTTGCGATCCCGCGCCTTTCGACGCAACTGGTCGAACCAGACGGCGGCCACCAGGACGATGCTCACGGCGATCGGCTGCCAGAACACCGGCACTCCGGCGATGACGAATCCCTTGCGCAGCACCGACGGAATGAATACGCCGATCACGGTGCCGACTATCGTTCCGGTTCCGCCGAACAGGCTGGTGCCGCCGATGACGACACCGGCGATGGCGTCCAGATTGTCGGTGCCGTGCCCGGCGATGGTGGTGGTGCCGAAGTAGGCGAGGTTCATGAATCCGGCCAGCCCGGAGAGCAATCCGGTCATCAGGTACACCAGGATCAGATGCCGCGTGACGCCGATGCCCGAACGTCGCGCGGCCTCGGCATTGGAGCCGATCGCGTAGGTGTAGCGGCCGAACCGGGTGGTGTGCAGCAGCCACGCGCCGAACAGCGTGACCACCAGCGCGACCAGCACCAGATCCGGCACGCCGCCGAGCAGGGTGCCGAAACCCAGTGAGTCGCGCAGATTCTCGGGCACGGTGCGGGTGTCCACGCCGCCGGTGATGAGCTGGGCCGCGCCGAGGGCCGCACCGAAGGAACCAAGGGTGACGATCAGCGGCGGAATCTTGGCCCGCGCCACCAGAACCCCGTTGATCAGACCCCAGAGTGCGCCCCCGGCAAGGGAGATCACGAATCCGGCCGCGATGATCCCCCAGCCGGCATGGCTCGCGTCCTGCCCCGGACTGAGCCACTCCATGGTCTTCGAACCCAGGACTCCGGAGAAGATCAGCACCATGCCGACCGACAGGTCGATGCCCGCGGTGATGATCACGAAGGTCATCCCGATCGAGAGCACCAGCAGCACCGAGGTCTCGATCAGCAGGGTCTGCAGGGTGAACCGGGTGGGGAACGCATCGGGCCGGGCGATGCTGAACGCCACGTACAGCACGATCAGCACCAGGCCGATCCACACCGTGCTGACACCCGAAATGCGCTGCCACAGCCTGCGTTCGGGAAGCTCCGCGGTCTCCACTGTCATGCCGCGTCCTCGGTGTTCAATGCCCCGGTCATCGCGCCGACCAGTTGTCCGAGGGTGGCCTCGGAGTCGAACCGCGCCACGCGGCGGCCCAGCCGCAGCACCTCGATCCGGTCGGCGACCGACAGCACCTCGGGCATGTTGTGACTGATCAGCACGACCGCGATGCCCTGATCACGCACCCGGCCGATGACCTCGAGCACGCGTTCGCGCTGCACCACGCCCAGTGCGGCGGTCGGCTCGTCCATGAACACCACCTTGCTGGCCCACATCACCGCCCGCGCCACCGCGACGGTCTGCCGCTGACCTCCCGAGAGCGCCCCGATCGGCACGTCGTCCCGGGGCAGGGTCACTCCGAGACGCCGAAAGTGTTCGGCTGCCTGCGTTTTCATGGTCTTGCGATCGAGCATCCCGATCCGCCCGCGAATCCCGCGCCGGAACAGCTCGCGTCCCAGGAACAGATTCGCCGCCGGATCCAGATCGGGAGCGACGGCGAGATCCTGATAGACGGTCTCCACCCCCAACCGGCGGGCCGCGACCGGCGATCCCATCCGCACCGGCTCACCGTCGAGCAGAATGCGCCCGCCGTCGGGCTGCTCCGCACCCGAAAGGCATTTCACCAGCGTGGATTTCCCCGCCCCGTTGTCCCCGATCAGTGCGACGACCTCCCCCGCCCGCACCTGAAAGTTGGCCCCGCGCAACGCCTCCACGCCGCCATAGCGTTTGACCAGCCCCTCGGCCTCCAGCACCACGGAAGGCATGGCGATCACCTCGTCGACATCGACCGACCGGCCACCCGGCCCGTCCGCCCGATGTTAACGCTCACCACCCCCACCCACGCCCGAATCACGAAGATTGCATCGCGTAACCGACCGGAACCTACCCGACCTCCCGCAACGGCCGAAACTCGACACTCAACCGAATCCCCAACGCCTCCGCAATCCGTTCCAGCACAGGGCGGGTCAGTTGGCGCGGCCCAGCTCCAGGGCCAGGACGCCGAGGATTACCAGGGCTATTCCGCCCAGTTGGATCAGGCTCAGGGTTTCGCGGAGGAACATTGCGCCGATGGCGGCTACTGCTGCGACGCCTATGGCGGACCAGATGCCGTAGGCGACGGCGATGGACATGCCGCGTTTCAGGGCCTGGGAGAGGAAGAAGAAGGCGGCCAGGTATCCGATGACGACGACGATCGAGGGCGCCAGGCGGGTGAAGCCCTCGGACAGTTTGAGCGATACCGTCGCCGAGACCTCGGACACGATCGCGAGCGCGAGCAGCAGAAACGTCATTGGCGGAGGATATCCGGGATCATCGGCGAGTGAATTTCGACCGCCTCGGATCCGCGCCTCACCTGCCGGTTCCGGCGGCCGGGTCGGAGCGGGTCGGGCGCACGACGGGGCCGGTGTGCCGCGGGGTGGCGCGGTGGGCGGCCGACGCCGCGCGCAGGGGGGACGAATACTGTTGCGGCGATTGCTGATCGGACGCGGTGACCGAGGCGCGGGGGGCGGCCGTCGGGCGGTCCCGGTCGCGGCTCCGGTCCACCTCGATATCGCGTTCCAGGGTGACCACGAGATTGCGTTCGGCGCGATCCTCCGGCCAGTCGTGATCCTTGCTGTGAATCACCTGACGCTCGACATTGCCGTCGGTGATCCAATCATCGATGATGAGGCGAATATTCGACCGCCACGAGCCGTCGACCCAATGCTGTAGCAGTAACTCCCAACTCTCCTCGTCGATCCCGCAGGACGCACCCGGCGTACCCGGGAGCACGGCCGCATAGGTGTGGCTCTGGTCGCCGACCCGGACCGCCACGCGCTGCGGCCACAGGGCCTCGACCGAGGTGACGGTGATCCGGCAGGGACCGCGGTAGTCAGGCACGAAAAGCCCTCATTCGCGGGTGAATTCGGGCTGCTGCAGATCACGGACGCGGGTGTGCCGACCCAGCAGGGCCACCTCGCGGAACTGGTAGAGGATCGCACCGGTGGGAGCGTGGATCCGCATCCGCTCGCGCAGCGGCATATTCAGCAGCCGCACCCCGGCCGGGGTCGTCGTCCAGCCCGGCAGATCGTCGCCGACCAGGCGTTCCAGGGTGACATCATGAACCGAATCGACCTCGTCGGGGTTGGGATCCAGCCGCGCGGGTGCGGCAGTCACCGCGATGAACGGGGTCATCACGAATCCGGAGTCGGTGACGAAATCATCCAGCACACCGACCACATCGGACTCGGCCAGGTCCAGGCCGATCTCCTCCCGAACCTCCCGCAGCCCGGCCGCCACCGCACGCTCACCGGGCTCGATCTTGCCGCCGGGAAATGCCCACTGACCACTGTTCATCCCGCGATACGCCCGCCGGATCAGCAGTGCGTGCGGCTCGTCGGGATCGTCCACGACGCAGATCACCACGGCCGCGGCGCGCCCACCCGTGGCGGCGATCCGGGTGAATCCGGCCATGTTGCCGCGAATCCGATCGGCGACAGCAGAATTCGTCATACCCCGGCGCCCCGGCCGACACACAGCTCGACAACCACGGCTGCTCCCTTCGTCACAGCCACAGTACGTCGACCGCTGCCGGCCGCGCCCCGCGAGCCTCACTCATCGAGTCTGCGGCGCGGAACCTTCCACTGGGTGGACCCGACGACACCCGAGCCTCAGCCCAACCAGGTACGGGCCTCGGTGGCGGAGCGGCGGACCTCGTCGAGCTGCTCGGCGACCCGGATCCCGGCGGTGCCGCCGCGGGCGTTGCGGGAGGCGATCGAACCCTCGACGGTGAGCACCTCGCGAACCTGCGGCGTCAGCGCCGGGTCCACGGCGGCGAATTCGGCGTCGGTGAGCTCGTCCAGGCCCACGGCGCGGGACTCCGCGGCCCGGACGCAGGCGCCGGCCGCCTCGTGCGCGACACGGAACGGAACGCCCTGGCGGACAAGCCATTCGGCGATGTCGGTGGCGAGGGTGTAACCGGCGGGAGCCAATTCGGCCATCCGGTCGGTGTGGAAGGTCAACGTGGACACCAGACCGGCGATGGCCGGCAGCAGCAGCTCCAGCTGGGCCACCGAATCGAACAGGGGTTCCTTGTCCTCCTGCAGATCCCGGTTGTACGCCAGCGGTTGCGCCTTGAGCGTGGCCAGCAGACCGGTCAGATTGCCGATCAGCCGGCCCGCCTTACCCCTGGTCAGCTCGGAGACGTCCGGATTCTTCTTCTGCGGCATGATCGACGATCCGGTGGACCAGGCGTCGGCCAGGGTGATGTAGCCGAATTCCGGTGTGCTCCACAGGATGATCTCCTCGGCCATCCGGGACAGATCCACCGCGGTCATGGCCAGGACGAAGGCGGCCTCGGCGGCGAAATCACGCGAGGAGGTGGCATCGATCGAATTGGCCGCGGCCGCATCGAAATCCAGATCGGCGGCGATCGCCTCGGGATCCAGTCCCAGCGAGGAACCCGCCAGCGCGCCCGAACCGTACGGGGAGATCGCGGCGCGCTTGTCGAAATCGCGCAGCCGATCGATATCGCGCAGCAGCGGATGAGCGTGCGCGAGCAGGTGATGCGCCAGCAGCACCGGCTGCGCGGCCTGCAGGTGGGTCTTACCGGGCATGACCGCCTCCGGATGCGCGGCGGCCTGCGCGACCAGCGCGTCCACCACGTCCACCACCCCGGCCGCGACGCGACGTACCGCATCGCGCAACCACATCCGGAACAGCGTGGCCACCTGGTCGTTGCGGGAGCGTCCCGCGCGCAGGCGTCCGCCGAGTTCGGCGCCGACCCGTTCGATGAGCCCGCGTTCGAGCGCGCCGTGCACGTCCTCGTCGGCCTCGGCGGGGGTGAACGCGCCCGAATCCACGTCCGCGGCAAGGCGATCCAGCCCTGCCAGCATCGCGGTCAGATCGTCGGCGGACAGCAGACCGGCCTTGTGCAGCACGCGCGCATGCGCTTTCGACGCGCGCACGTCGTAAGGTGCCAGCACCCAGTCGAATTGGGTCGACTTGCTCAGCGCCGCCATCGCCGCGGCGGGGCCGGACGCGAACCGCCCACCCCACAGCGCCCCTTCGTTGGTGCTGCCGCCATCGGTCATCGGTCGTGCTCTCCTCACCCGCGCATCGCGGTCGTCGGTGCCGTGGCGCTCAGGGGCGCACGGCCGTCATCAGGATGTGGTTGTGCAAGATCTCGCGCACTTCGTCGGGTACCTTGCGACCACGCTCGGTCAGTACCGCGACCGGATCGGAGGCGCTGACCGTCCAGCCGTGCTCGGCGAACCAGTCGCGAGGGTCGGTGCGGTCGTCCGAGGAATACCAGAGGTTCTCCACGTCGAGCCGAATCCCGACCTGCGCCATCATCTTCTCTCGCGCGGCGCGGATCTCGGGGTTCAGCGTCCGCTGCCCCTGTCCCATGTTCAGGGCGATCGTGCTGCCCGGAGCACTGAGTTCGGCGATGTTGTCGAACAGCCGGTCCTGCGCCTCCCCGGGCAGGTAGCGCAGCAACCCCTCGGCCAGCCAGGCAGTGGGCCGCGCCGGATCGAAGCCGCTGTCGCGCAACGCTTTCGGCCAGTCCTGACGCAGGTCGATCGCCACCGCGCGACGATCCGCGGCAGGCTGCTCCGCCGCGAGCGCGGTTGCCTTGAACTCCAGAACCTTCGGTTGATCCAACTCGAAAAGCACTGTGCCCGAAGCCCATTCGAGTCGATAGGCGCGTGCGTCCAGACCCGCCGCCAGGATGACGATCTGCCGGATCCCGGCCGCGCCCGCCGCGCCGAAGTACTCGTCGATATACACCGTGCGGGCGGTCATCATGGCGTTCAGCGGACCGTACAACCGGCTGTGTTCGGGATCGGTGTCCACCTGCGCGCGGATGATCTTGTCCCACCCGGACCCGACCGCCTCGACCAGCCGGGCGGCATAGGGGTCCCGGAACAGCGCGTCGGCACGCGCGGTCTCCCTGGCACGCATCGCCGCGACGCCCACGGCCGTCGCGCCCACGCTCTCGGTGATGTCCCAGCTGTCGTCGTCGGTACGCATCGGATCCTCCTGTCGGCCAACCCTTTCGCGCGAAAACCGCCTCGCGAGCGCGACACCCGGCAGCGAACACGCGTCCGCGGCCGGTCACCGTCGCGACACACGAATTCCGCCTCGCGCGACGGCCGGGCGAGATCACCCGGCCGATCGCAGGCTACTCCTGCTTCCTGGGGACGCCGCCGGGGCCGAGCCGTTACTTCTTGAACAGATCCCGGCGCGCGGCGACCTTGGAGGACAGGCCGTGGATCTGCACGAACCCCTTGGCCAGCGACTGGTCGAAGGAATCGCCCTCGTCGTAGGTGGCCAGGTTGAAGTCGTACAGCGACTCCTCGCTGCGGCGGCCGTTCACCACGACGTTGCCGCCGTGCAGCACCATGCGGATATCGCCGGTGACATGCTCCTGGGTGTCCCGCACGAACGCGTCCAGGGCCCGCTTGAGCGGGGAGTACCACAGGCCGTCGTAGGCCAGCTCGCCCCAGCGCTGCTCGACCTGCCGCTTGTACCGGCCCAGCTCGCGCTCCAGGGTGACGTTCTCCAGCGCCTGATGCGCGGTGATCAGCGCGATCGCGCCCGGAGCCTCGTAGATCTCGCGGCTCTTGATGCCGACCAGCCGGTCCTCGACCATGTCGAGGCGGCCCACGCCCTGGCGGCCCGCGCGCCGGTTCAGCTCCACGATCGCCTCGAGCACGGTGACCTGGCGGCCGTCGATGGCCACGGGCACACCCTTGTCGAAGCTGACGACCAGCTCGTCGGGGGCCTCGAAGTTGATGGTCGGATCGACGGTGTAGTCGTAGACGTCCTTGGTCGGGGCGTTCCACAGATCCTCGAGGAAGCCGGTCTCGACCGCACGACCCCAGACGTTCTGGTCGATGGAGAACGGCGACTTCTTGGTGACGTTGATCGGGAGCTTGTTCTCCTCGGCGAAGGCGATGGCCTTCTCCCGGGTCCAGGCGTAGTCGCGGACCGGGGCGATGACGTTCAGATCGGGGGCCAGGGCGCCGATGCCGACCTCGAAGCGGACCTGGTCGTTGCCCTTACCGGTGCAGCCGTGCGCGACGGTGCTGGCACCGTGGAACTTCGCGGCCTCCACCAGGTGCTTGACGATCAGCGGGCGGCTGATCGCCGAGACGAGCGGATACTGGCCCTGGTAGAGGGCGTTGGCCTGCACGGTGGGCAGGCAGTAGTCGTCGGCGAACTCGTCGCGCGCGTCCACCACGACCGCTTCGACGGCGCCGCAGTCCAGCGCGCGCTGGCGCACGACGTTCATATCCTCGCCGCCCTGCCCCAGGTCGATCGCGACCGCGACGACCTCGGCCCCGGTCTCCTTGCCGATCCAGCTGATGGCGACGGAGGTGTCCAGCCCGCCGGAGTAGGCGAGTACGACGCGATCGGCCATGTCTGTAACTCCTCGAGTAATTCGTGCGTATCCAAGTCTGTGCGCCCGCGGCGCTCCCACCCCACTCCCCAGGCGGCCCGCACCACGCACAAATGATTATGCATGACGATGCAAGCCCATTCATACCCGGGGGGGAGTGAAACGGGCGACAGGATGCCGACACGGTCGGCGACACTCCGGCTGATCCGGACAATTTGCCGCAAACCCCGATGCGTCCCAACGAGATTGCCGCGTCGACCGGACGCGTGTGCGAGCCTGGAGGGACCAGCAGTCCGGGCGGCAGAAGGGCGGTCCAGATGTTTTCGGGAATCGGGAGTTTCTTCGAGTTGATCGGCGGGGACGTGCTGTCCCTGGGACAGGCCGTCATACAGATCATCGGGGACCTGTTGAATTCGGGCATGAACGGCGGCGGTGGCGGCGGGGTTCCGCCGGGGCAGTACCCGCTCGCCTAGCACTCACCGTGGTCCGGCAGCCGAACCGGCCGCCGGGCCACTGCGCCTCCGCGCGGGTCAGCGCTTTCGGCGTCGATAAGCCGCCGAGACGATCGCCACGACTCCGACCACGATGAGAACCGCACCCAGGTACGTCCACTGGGAGTGGCCGGTCATCGGCGAGCCCTGGACGTTACCGGTGCCCTGCCCGATCCACAGCGCCCCGAGCAGGCACAGCACGACACCAACCACCACACTGATCACACGGCGCACGCTATGTTCCTCCTCGTATCGGGCGACCATGTCCAGTGTGGTCCCGGATGCGCCCGATCGACAGACCCCGGCTAGTGCTCCCGAACGGATGTCTCCGAGGGCAGTTGCGAGGCGTAGATGGTCTGGTGGATGGGCGTGGCGACACCCGCGGCCCGGCCGAACCGGACGACAGCGCCACTCTGGTAGTGCAGTTCCGACGGGCGGCCGGCGGCCAGATCACGCTGCATCGATGCGGTGGTCTCCGGACCGAAACCCGCGTAGACCTTCATCATCCGATCGACGTCGTCCCGATCCAGCGCGATCCCCCGGGCACGGGCCACCTCGAGCACCTCGACCATCGCCGCACGCACCAGCGCGACGGTCTCGGGTTCGGTGGACACGACTCCGACCGGCTGGCGCGCCAGCGCACCGACCCCGCCGTAGGAGGAGATCAGCATCAGCTTGCGCCACAGCGTGGCTTCGATGTCGTTCGTGCGGGTGACCGCGATACCGGCCGGGGTCAGCGCCTCGACCACCGCTTCGACACGTTCGGCCGAATCCGGTGTCAGCGCACCGATTTCCACCGCGGCATGCGCGCCCAGGCAACGCACCGACCAGGGTTCGACACGTTCGGCGATCACCACGCAGGTACAACCCAGGACGCGCTCGACGCCCAGCACCGCGGCCAGATCACTCGCCGCCTCGACCCCGTTCTGCAACGGCAGGATCGTGGTCTCCGGGCCGACGACTGGTTCCAGCGCCTCGGCGACGTCGCGAACCTGCCACGCCTTCACCGCGACGATCACCAGGTCCGCCGGATCACCACCGGGCCGCAACTCGGTGACCACCTGGACGTCGGGTATCGAACTCTCTTCTCCCGCACGCGAAACCAGCAGCGGACCGGCCGCCGCGGCCTCGACGGTCTCCTGCCGCCCGACCACTGTCACCTGATGACCGGCGCGCGCCAGCATCCCGGCGAAGTACAGTCCGATTCCACCCGCCCCGAATACCGTAATGCGCACGAGTCAGGGCCTCCACATCGTCGACAACCGCACGTGATTCATGCGTCCGCATACACTATCGCCGACCGGCCAAGCATTCAATTGGTACCGCAGGTAACGGATTTCACGTTCGAGAGACCGCCGCAGCGGGCACGCGGCGAGTCCGGCCGGTATCCGCTCGTCCGGAGTCCTGCGGAACCCGGATGCCTCCGGTTAGTGTGTGAACGATCACATCACCGCGGCGGACCGCGGTACGGCAGCACCTGGAAACGAGTTACACCGTGACGATCGACGACGATCCCGCACAGGCCGCCTCCCGCAACGCCTCGGCACCCCCGCTGACCTCGACACAACGCCGCGCGTTCTGGGGCTCGTTCGGCGGTTGGGCGATGGACGGTTTCAACTGGACCGTATTCGGTTTGGTACTCGCACCCACGATGACCGAACTGCTACCGCGCGCCGGCGTCGCCGCGACCTCCGCGAATATCGGCTGGTACGGCCAGATCAGCGCAGCGCTGTTCCTGCTCGGCTGGGGTTGTTCGGTGATCTGGGGGCCGATCGCCGACCGCTTCGGCCGGATGCCCGCGATGACGGCGTCCATCGCGATGTACGGCGTGTTCACCGCACTGGCGGGGCTGGCCACCGAACTGTGGGAGTGGAACGCCTTCCGATTCCTCGCCGCGGTCGGCGTCGGCGGCGAATGGGCCATGGCGGGAACGCTTCTGGCCGAAGTACTACCCGAACGCGTGCGTGCGCGATTCGGCGGCCTGATGCATTCGGCCGCGTATGTCGGCGTGCTGATCGTCTCGGCGCTGTATCTCGCGGCCGGGCCGCAACTGGGCTGGCGAGGGATGTTCCTGATCGGCGGAATTCCGGCGCTGGCGGTCTTCATCATTCGTCGCACCACGCCCGAACCGGAACGCTGGCAACAGAATTCGGCCGAACAGGAGCGAAAATCCTTCTGGCAGCCGGTCATCGACGTGCTGACCCCGCCCTATCGGGCCCGCACCCTGGGCAATCTGGCCCTGCTGGTGGTCTGCGTGATCGGGCTGTGGGCCGGATCGACCTACGTGCCCACCACCGTCACCGATCTGGCGCACCACGCGGGATACGGATCCTCCGCGACGGTGCGGCTGGCCGGGATCTCCTCGATGACGGTGGCCGCGTTCACGATCGTGGGCTGTGTGGTGATTCCGCGTCTGGCGGACCGATTCGGGCGACGCGCCACCCTGGCCGGACTGTTCGTACTGATGGCCATCGGCGCGGTCGGGGTCTACGGAATCGCCTATCCGGCGCATTCGATCGTGCTGACCTTCGTCTTCCTGCCGGTGCTCGGGCTCGGCGGGGCCAATTTCGCGATCTTCACCATCTGGCTGCCCGAACAGTATCCGACCCGGATGCGCGCCACCGCATTCGCGTTCACCACGACGCTGTCGCGCTGGTTCGCCGCCGCGGGAACATTTCTCATCGGCTACGGCATCCACGCGAGCGGGTCCCTGGCCATCCCGCTGAGCGCGACCGCGATCGTCTTCCTGATCGGCATCGGCCTGGTCGGGCTGGCCCCGGAGACCCGCGGACAGGTAATGCCGGACTGACCAGTGCGAATATCGCACCGGCGCAACCGGTTCAGGCCCACTGTTCGATCTTGGCCGCCAGTTCCGCGCCGGTGAGCGGTTCGCGGGCGATCACGGCGATGGTGTCGTCCCCGGCGATGGTGCCGACGATCTCCGGCAGCGAGGCACGATCGAGCGCGCTGGCCAGGAAGTGCGCAGCGCCCGGCGGCGTGCGCAGGACCGCGATATTGCCGCTGTGGTCGGTGGACACGAGCAGATCGCCGAGCAGTTTGGACAGCCGGTCGGTGCCGCCGGTGACCCCACGCACCGGACTGCCGTCCTCGGGGACGACGTAGACGCCCGCGCCGCCGTCCGCGGCCCGCAGCTTCACCGCGCCGAGCTCGTCCAGATCCCGCGACAACGTCGCCTGGGTGGTCTCGATACCGGCCTCGGCCAGCAGCGCGGCCAGTTCGGTCTGGCTGCGCACCGCATGCCCGGACAGGATCTCCACGATGCGCTGCTGGCGACCGGCACGCGTGCGAGCGGTCGCCGGGCCGGATCTACTCGACTCGGCGCTCGCTCGATCGGTGGTACTCACGAACGTCTTCCGATCACGATCGTCGCTCCTGCCCGCCGTTCTTGCCCAACAGCCACACCAGCAGCGCCTTCTGGGCGTGCAGGCGGTTCTCCGCCTCGTCCCAGACGACGCTGTGCGGGCCGTCGATCACCTCGTCGGTGATCTCCTCCCCGCGGTGCGCCGGAAGACAGTGCAGCACAACCGCATCCGCGGCCGCATGGGCAAGCAGTTCGGCGTTGACCTGGAACGGCCGGAACGGGCCGACCCGGTCCAGGCCGTCGTTCTCCTGGCCCATGGAGGTCCAGGCGTCGGTGACCAGTGCGTCCGCGCCGGTGGCCGCGGCGACCGGATCGCCGGTGACCGTGACGCTCGCCCCGGTCTCCGCGGCGCGCTTGCGAGCGGCGTCGAGCACCCAGTCCGCGGGCTCGAAACCCGAAGGCGCGGCGATGATCACGTTCAGGCCCGCGGTGACGCCGCCCACCAGCAGCGAATGCGCCATGTTGTTCGCGCCGTCGCCGAAGTAGGCCAGGGTGCGGCCGGTCAGATCACCCTTGCGCTCGGTCAGGGTCAGCAGGTCGGCCAGCACCTGACAGGGGTGGAATTCGTTGGACAGCGCGTTCACCACGGGAACCGTTGCCGTGGCGGCCATCTCGTCGAGCCGGTCCTGTTCGAAGGTGCGCCACACGATCGCGTCGACGTAGCGCGAGAGCACCCGGCCGGTGTCCGCGAGGGTCTCCTCGCGGCCCAGCTGAGTGGTGCGGCCGTCGACCACCACCGCGTGCCCGCCGATCTGGGCGATCCCCATCTCGAAGGAGAACCGGGTGCGGGTGGAGTTCTTCTCGAAGATCACGCCGACCCCGCGCGGCCCCTCCAGCGGTCGCCGCGAGAACGGCGCTGCCTTCAGTTCCGCTGCCAGCGCGAGGATTTCGGCCTGTTCGGCCGGGCTGACGTCGTCGTCGCGTAGGAAGTGACGGATACTCACTTGTCCCCCTTCTCCAGGGTGGTGTGCTTCTCCAGGGCGGTGTCCAGGATGCCGGGCAGATCCGACAGCAGGCTCGAGGCTTGAGTCTCGGTCAAGATCAGCGGCGGCGCCAGCCGGATGACGTCGGGCTTGGCCGGATTCACCAGATAACCACGTTCGCGGGCGGCCAGTTCCACCTGCGGGGCCGCCGGCCGATTCAGCTGGATGCCGATCAGCAGGCCCGCGCCGCGCACGTGGTCGACCAGCGGATGTCCGAGTTCGGCGATGCCGTCGGTGAGTTTCTTGCCGACCGTCTCCACGTTGTGCAGCAGGTCGTCCCGGTCGATGGTGCGCAGCACCGCCAGCGCCGCGGCGGCGCAGACCGGATTGCCGCCGAAGGTGGTCCCGTGCAGGCCGGGGGTGAGCAGGTCCGCCGCACGGCCCTGCGCGAGCACCGCGCCGATCGGCAGTCCGCCGCCCAGGCCCTTGGCCAGGGTGATCACGTCGGGCACCAGCCCCGCGGCCTGATGGGCGTAGAAGTGGCCGGTGCGGCCGATACCGGTCTGCACCTCGTCCAGGATCAGCAGTGCGCCGTGTTCGGCGGTGATCGCGCGGGCGGTGGCCAGATAGTCCGGCGGCGGCACCACGACCCCGCTCTCCCCCATGATCGGTTCCAGGAATACCGCGGCGGTATCCGAATCGACCACGGCGGCAAGGGCTTCGGCGTCACCGTAGGGTACGTGCACGACGCCGGGCGGCATCGGCTCGAACGGCGCGCGCTTGGACGGCTGGCCGGTCAGCGCGAGCGCGCCCATGGTGCGGCCGTGGAACGCCTCCTCGCAGGCGACGATCTTGGTGCGCCCGGTCAGCCGTGCGATCTTGAACGCCGCCTCGTTCGCCTCGGTGCCCGAATTGCAGAAGAACGCCCGGCCCGCACCGTCACCGAAATGCGCCAGCAGACGTTCGGCGAGTTCGATCACCGGTTCGCTGGCATACAGATTCGAGATGTGCCCGAGCGTGTTCAGCTGCGCGGTCACCGCCTCGATGATCGCCGGGTGGGCGTGCCCGAGGCTGTTCACCGCGATACCGCCGAGGAAATCGAGGTAGCGCTTCCCGTCGGCGTCGTGCAGTTCCGCGCCCGAACCGCGCACCAGCGCGATCGCGGGGGTGCCGTAGTTGTTCATCAGCGAGGTGGACCACCGCTGCTGAATGTCCTGAGTACTCATGGGTTTTCCGTGCCCTCCTGCGGCGCAGAGGTCCGCGGTGGGGTCGAGGGGGAGATCATCGTGCCGATCCCCTCCCCGGTGAACAGTTCCAACAAGACCGCGTGCGGCACCCGCCCGTCGATGACGTGTGCGGTCGGCACGCCGCCGAGCACCGCGCGCAGGCAGGCCTCCATCTTGGGCACCATCCCCGAGTCCAGCGAGGGCAGCAGCTTCGCCAGCGCGTCGGCGTCGATATGGGTGGTCAGCGAGGACCGGTCGGGCCAATTCGTGTACAGCCCTTCGACATCGGTCAGCACGACCAGTTTCTCCGCACCCACCGCGGCGGCCAGCGCGCCCGCGGCGGTGTCGGCGTTGACGTTGTGCACCACACCGTCCACATCGGGGGCCAGGGTCGACACGACCGGAATGCGACCCGCCCGCACGATGTCCAGCACCGCCTCCGGATTCACCGAGGTTACATCGCCGACCAGGCCGATATCGGTTGTCGCACCGTCGATCTCGAGGGTGCGGCGGGTCGCGGTGAACAGCCGCGCGTCCTCGCCGGAGATGCCCACGCCGTACGGTCCGTGCGCGTTGATCAGGCCGACCAGCTCCCGGCCGACCTGACCGAACAGCACCATCCGCGCGACGTCCAGCACCTCGGGTGTGGTGACCCGCAGCCCGCCGCGGAATTCCCCTTGCAGACCGAGTCGTTCGAGCATCGCACTGATCTGCGGTCCGCCGCCGTGCACCACGATCGGGTGGACGCCCACCGTGCGCAGGAAGACCATATCGGCGGCGAAGGCGCGCTTGAGGTCCTCGTCGATCATGGCGTTGCCGCCGTACTTCACCACCACGACGGTGTCGCGGAACTTCTGCAGCCAGGGCAGCGCATCGGCCAGCACGTGTGCCTTGTCCAGTGCGGACAGCCCGGCCACGGTATCGGTGACCGACTGGGGCACAGTGGAATCGGTCTCGCTCATGAGCTGTACGCCGAATTCTCTTCGACGTACCCGTGCGAGAGGTCCGTGGTGCGGATGGTGGCCTCGCCCTGGCCCAGATCCAGATCGATCACGATGTGGATGTCCGCGCCGGACAGATCGACCTCCCGTGCGCCCGGTGCGCCCATCCCGCCGACACACACCGGATTCCCGTTGAACGACACCGAGATTCGATCGGGCTCGAGATCGATCGGCGCGATGCCGATCGCGGCCAGCACCCGGCCCCAGTTCGGATCCGATCCGAAGATCGCGGTCTTGACCAGCGAGTCGCGGGCGACCGCCCGAGCCCCGATCAGCGCCTGATCCTCGTCCACCGCACCGCGCACGGTGACCAGCACCCGCTTGGTGACGCCCTCCGCGTCGGCCATCAACTGCCCGGCCAGTTCATCACAGACGGCCAGGACCGCCGCGTCCAGATCCTCCTGCGCGGGGGTGACCTCACTCGCACCGCTGGCCAGCAGCAGCACGGTGTCGTTGGTGGAGCACGAGCCGTCGACGTCGAGGCGATCGAAGGTGCGCGAAGTCGCCTTGCGCAGTGCGGAATCCAGCTGCTCGGGAGTGGCCACGGCATCGGTGGTCAGCACCACGAGCATGGTCGCCAGCGACGGGGCCAGCATGCCCGCGCCCTTGGCCATCCCGCCGACGTTCCACTTGTCGTGATGGTGGTACGCCGCCTCCTTCGGGACGGTGTCGGTGGTCATGATGGCGTGCGCGGCATCGGTCCCGCCGGATATGCCGCCGGCCATCTCGTGCACGATCTCGGTGACGCCCGGAATCACCTTGTCCATCGGCAGCCGGTCCCCGATCAGACCGGTCGAGCAGACCGCGATCTCGCCCGCGCCGGTCTCGGTTCCCCAGTTGCTCAACGCTTTCGCCAATTCCTCGGCGGTGGCGTGGGTGTCCTGGAATCCGCCCGGACCGGTGCAGGCGTTCGCACCGCCGGAGTTCAGGATGACCGCGCGCAACCGGCCGCCGGTCAGCACCTGCTGCGACCACAGCACAGGAGCGGCCTTGACCTTGTTGCGGGTGAACACCCCGGCCGCACCGCATTCCGGGCCCTCGTTGACCACCAGTGCCAGATCCGGTTTGCCGGTCGCCTTGATCCCGGCGGCGATCCCGGCCGCGCGGAATCCCAGCGGTGCGGTCACACCCTGGGTCCGGACCAATTTGTCGCTGGATGTCACGGTGCCACTCCTACGGTGGGAAGTCCGGCGGTCTCGTCGTAGCCGACCGCCAGATTCATCGATTGCACCGCGGCCCCCGCGGTGCCCTTGGTCAGGTTGTCGATCGCGCCGATCACGACCAGCTGTCCGGCGTCGGCGTCCACGGCGACCTGGAGGGTCACCGCGTTGGAGCCGAGCACCGAACCGGTCTGCGGCAGTTGCCCTTCGGGCAGCAGATGCACGAAGGGCTCGTCGGCGTAGGCCTTCTCGTAGACCGCGCGGGCCTGTGCGAGATCCACTCGCGTGGGCGCGGTGCAGGTGGCCAGGATGCCGCGCGGCATCGGCGCGAGCACCGGGGTGAACGAGACCGTGACATCGGCACCGGCGCAATCGAATTCGCGGCCGGCCACGGCACTCGCGGCCGCCGCCTTCAGATTCTGGGCGATCTCCGGGGTGTGCCGGTGCGCACCGGCGATGCCGTAGGCGCGCACGGAGCCCATCACCTCCGAACCCAACAGTCCCACATCGGGTTTACGACCCGCCCCGGAGGTTCCGCTCACCGCGACGATATGCACGCTCGGCTCGACGATCCCGGCGGCCACCGCCGGCGCCAGCGCCAGACTGGACACGGTGGGATAGCAGCCCGGCACCGCGATGCGGGTCGCGCCGCGCAACCGCTCGCGCGCACCCGGCAGCTCGGGCAGGCCGTAGGGCCAACTGCCCGCATGCGGGGTCTTGTAGTACCGCTCCCATGCCTGGGCGTCGGTGAGCCGGAAATCCGCGCCGCAGTCGATGATGACCGTGGATTCGGGCAGTGCGGTGGCGATCGCCGCCGACTGGCCGTGCGGCAGGCCGAGGAAGACGATGTCGTGTCCGGCCAGGATCTCCGGCGTCGTCTCGGCCAGCACCCGATCGGCCAAGGGCAGCAGATGCGGCTGCGACTCCCCCAGCGGCGTACCCGCATTCGACCCGGCGGTCAGCGCCCCGATCTCGAGGCGCCCACTTCGGTACGCCGGATGTCCCAGCAGCAATCGCAGGACCTCACCGCCCGCGTATCCGCTCGCACCAGCCACCGCGACCCGCAGTACGGGCCCACTCGAGGTATCCGCCATGTGATGATTATGCACGATCATGCAATCCCATTCATAGCGGGGTTGCCGGAAATAATACTTGTTTCACAGGATCAAGTAATTTACTCTTGTTTCATGCAAGCAAATAAATCCCAGATCGCCGACCTGGTTCGCACCGTCTCCCACTTCGCCGAGGCCAACCGGCAGGGGCAGGCGCGGATGTTCGACGCGGTCCGGCTGGGCGTCTTGCAACTGGCCGTCGAACACGGCCCGCTGCGCGCGGGCGAGGTCGCCGAGCGGCTCGACGCCCTCCCCTCCTCCATCACCCGGCACATCCGGGCGCTGGCCGAGGCCGAACTGGTGAGCACCGAGCCCGACCCCGCGGATCGTCGCGCGGTCCTGCTGGTGGCCACCGATACCGGACGCGCCGAATTGCGGCAGTTCCTCGACGTCGGGGAGCAGGTCTTCGGCGCGGTGATCGCCGAGTGGTCCGCCGACGACGTGGTCACCCTGACCCGGCTGCTCACCCGGCTGACCGAGGACTGGGCGCGCTACGGGGCCGAGCAGCAGCAGGCCGCCCGCAAGCGGAACCGGCCGTTCGGCTGGAGCCAGGGCTGATCCGCCCGAAAACCCTTCTCGCTATTGATAATCGATCAGGATTGGAAGTGGATACCATGTCCGCTGATACATCTGTGCGCGTGATCATCGCCGGTGGCGGGATCGGCGGCCTCGCCCTGGCGCACGGGCTCCGCAAGGCCGGAGTCGACGTCGCGGTATACGAACGCGATCGGCACCGCACCGATCGGTTGCAGGGCTTTCGCATCCACATCAGCCCGCGCGGCAGCCGGGCCCTGCACGAATTGCTGCCCGAACATCTGTACCGCGCGTTCGTCGGCCACTCCAATCCGGTCGAGTCCGGAATCGGATTCGGATTCGTCACCGAGCAGATGAACACCCTGCTCGAACTCGACCGCGAGACCATCGAGGGCAATCCCTCCGACGACGTCGACCGCAACTTCGGCGTCAGCCGAATCACCCTGCGCCAGATCCTGCTGTCCGAACTGGACGACGTGGTGCACTACGACAAGGCGATCACCGGATACACCCAACTGCCCGACGGTCGCGTCGAGGCCCTATTCGCCGACGGCACGTCGGCGATCGGGGATGTGCTGGTCGGCGCGGACGGCGGCACCTCGCGGGTACGCGCGCAACTGCTCCCGCACGCCGAGCGCGTCGACACCGGAATCGTCGCCATCGGCGGCAAGTACATGCTGACCGAGCAGAGCCGCCGCCGCCTCGCACCCCGGCTACAGCTCGCTCCGGTCAGCGTCATTCCGCCCAGGAGCTGCGGCATGTTCGTCGCACCGCACGAATTCTCGGCCGCCGGGGCCGATTCCGGGACGATCGGCGGCAACGACGGTGCCGCACAGCTGTATCCGGGCGCGCTGTTCGACAACACCCGGCCCTATGTGTTGTGGAGCTACGCCGCCAAACGCGGCGACTATCCGGCGAATCTGGAAACCATGGGGTCCGGAGAACTTCAGGATCTCGCCGATCGGCTCACCGCCGACTGGTCACCGCAGCTGCGCGAGCTGATCACCGGATGCGACACCGATACCGTCACCCTGCTGCCGATCCGCACCTCGGTGCCGGTCGAGCCCTGGGAGACAACGAATGTCACGCTGCTGGGCGATGCGATCCACAGCATGACCCCGTTCCGCGGTATCGGGGCCAACACCGCCCTGCGCGACGCCCATGTGCTGACCGCCGCGCTCACCGCCGCAGCGCGCGGTGAGCGGCCGCTGCTCGACGCCCTGCACGATTACGAGGCGCAGATGATCGGCTACGGTTTCGCCGCCGTGCGCGCCTCCCTGCAGGCCGCCGAGCAGTCCGTCTCGGACAGCCGCGTATCCCGCACCATGGCCCGCACGGTCTTCCGGCTGGCCGGTGCGCTGCCCCCGCTGAAGCGAAAGATGTTCGGCGGCTTGGGCAGCGAACCGGAACCGACGCGGGTCTAACCCCGGCGCAGGTCAGCTCACCAGGGCGAACAGTATCGCCGCCACCGCGAAACTCACCACCGACAGCACGGTCTCGAGCACACTCCAGGTCTGCAGGGTCTGTTTCACAGACAGATTGAAGAATTTCGAGATCATCCAGAAGCCCCCGTCGTTGACGTGGCTCAGAATGATCGAACCGGCCGCGACCGCCATGGCGATCAACGCCAGCGACATCTGCGAGTAGCCGTGTCCGACGACCAGCGGGCCGACGATGCCGCCGGTGGTGACGATCGCCACGGTGGCCGAGCCCTGGGCGATGCGCAGGCCGCAGCTGATGATGTAGGCGAGCACGATCACCGGCAGCCCGGCCTCGGACATGGTGTGCGCGAGCACCTTTCCGATGCCGGTGGCCGAGATGACCGCACCGAAGAACGCGCCCGCACCGATGACGAGCAGCAGCATGCCCACGGGCCGCAGCGATTCCGCGGTCAGCACGCCGAGCTGCTGCACCGTCGAACCGCGGCGCAGACCCAGGATGTAGAAGGCGACCAGGACCGCGATCAGCAGCGCGACGGCCGGGTTACCGAGGAAGGTCAGCACCTCGAGCAACGCGGACTTCGTCTTCAGCAACTGGCTGCCGAAGGTCGCGCCCAGGATCAGCACCAGCGGAATCGCGATGATCGCACCGATCAGGGCGACCGACGGCCGCCGGGTCGGTTCGGCTCCGGGCGGTGTATCCCCTTGTGTCCCATCGGCATGCGCGACTCGCTCCGGCTCGGCCGCATCGCCCGAGGGCCGCACCAGGAATTCCGCCGGAACATCCACCGTGATCCGCTTGCCGATGAAACTGCCCCAGACCAGGCCCGCCGCAACGAATCCCGGCAGGCCGCACACCAGGCCCATGATGATCAGCCAGCCCAGGCTCACCCCCATCAGCCCGCCCAATGCCACCGGACCCGGATGCGGGGGAAGGAACGCGTGCGTCATGGACAGACCCGCCACCATCGGCATCGCGTACAGCACCAGCGATCCGCCGCCCCGCTTGGCGGCCACGTAGATCAGCGGCGCGAGGACGAAGATGCCGATGTCAAAGAACACCGGAATACCGAAGATGAGGCCGACCAGCCCCATGGCGACGGGAGCGCCCTTGGGCCCGAACAGATTCTGTAGCTTCTCCGCCAGCACGTCGGCGCCGCCGGAGCGTTCCAGGATCGCGCCGAGCACCGTGCCCAGGCCGATGATCACCGAGATATGCCCCAGAATCCCACCGAATCCCGTCTCCAGCAGGGAATCCGAGGATTTCAGCGGTGTGCCCACGATCTTGGACACCGGTAGTCCGGCGGCCAGTGCCAGCAGCAGGCCGGTCAGTAGCAGCGCGATGAAGGGCTCGAGTTTGAACCGGATGATCGCCACGAGCAGCACGACGATCGCGAGACCGCACAGAATCAGCAGTCCCGGTGTGGTGGTCCGCAGCCAGTCGACGGTGGCGGCCATACTTACCTCACTTCATGGATGAAACGAAAGATGCCGCCCGCGAGGCGATTTCGGACCATCGGCCCGCGGCGACATCGCCCGGTGCGACGACGTCGGTGCCGGCCGTGACCGCCACCGCGCCATGCGCCAGGAATTCGGCGGCGTTACCGGCGTTGACACCGCCGGAGGGAATGAGCGCCGCATCGGGGAAAGGCCCCCGCAGATCCTTCAGATAGCCGGGGCCGAGCGCGCGAGCGGGGAAGATCTTCACCGCCGCCGCACCCAGGTCCAGGGCGGCCATCACCTCACTGGGCGTGAAAGCGCCCATCACGACCGGAACATCGTGTCGTGCGGCCATTTCCGCCACGGCCGGGCGCAGTCCCGGGGTCACCAAGAACTGTGCACCACTGCCGATGGCCTGCTCGGCCTGTTCGCCGGTCAACACCGTCCCCGCACCCACCACCGCATCCGGCACGGCCGAGGCGGCGGTCAGCGCGTCGAGGACGCCCGGCGTCGTGAAAGTCAGTTCCACCGCGCGGATTCCGGCGCCCGAGAGCGCCGCGGCCAGAGCCACCGGATCGGGAATCTCCGGGGCACGCACGACGGTGAGCACACGGTCGGCTCGGATCACCTCAATGGCTGTATTCGATTGCACCGCTTCGCTCCTCCGCTAGGTCCGCAAACGCCCCGGGCCGGGGGCCTTCGGGCTGATGAAATTTCACCGATTGCCTCCTGCATCGGTGCCACCCGGCGTCATGCGTAGCGCGTGCCCGGCGAGAGCCCCGGTGGGTACGCCGCCGTCGATCGCGAATTCGCCGTTCACCAGGACATGACCGATCCCGCGCGCCTGCTGTCTCGGCTGCTCGAATGTCGCTGTGTCGGTGATCGTCTCGGGATCGAACAGCACGAGGTCCGCGGCGTATCCGGGCCGGATCAGTCCGCGTTCGCGCAGACGCAGCCGCTGCGCGGGACGTCCGGTCAGATGGTGCACGCATTCCTCGAGTCCGAGCACGCCGAGTTCGCGCACGTAGCGGCCGAGGTAGCGCGGGAATGCACCCCAGGCCCGTGGATGCGGCCGGTCCCCGACGAGCAGCGCATCACTGCCGCCCATGTGCCGGGCATGGCGCATGATGGCGCGCACGTTCTCCTCGTGCCCGACGTGTTGCAGGATCGTGGTGGCCAGCTCGTCGCGGCGCAGCAGGTCGAAGAAGATCTCCACCGGTGAAATATGCTGTGCCGCACCGATATCGGCGACCGTTCGCCCGACGTACCCGCCCAGCTCCGGATTCGCGACGCCGCTGATCTGGATGGTCTCCCAGTCGACCGTGACTCCGTGGCAGCCGTCCGAACCGTGCACGGTGAGATCTTCGGCGATCCGCACCCGGTCCTGCGGATCGGTCAGGCGAGCCAGCGTCGCATCCGGCCCGCCCGAGGAGGCCCAGCTCGGCAGCAGTGCCGACAGGGTGGTCGACCCGGGCAGGTACGGGTAGGTGTCCAGGCTGATATCGCAGCCGCGGGCCAGTGCGTCATCGATCATGGCGAGCAATTCCGGTGCGCGCCCGCGATTCACGCCGAAATTCATGGTGGCGTGGGTCAGATGTACCGCGCACCCCGTCTCGCGGGCCAGCCCGATCATCTCGGCATAGGCATCGAGCGCGCCCGCACCGTAGGAGCGGGTGTGCGGGGCGTAGAAGCCACCCGCCGCCGCGACCACCTCGCACAGTGCCGCCAGTTCCGCTGTGTCGGCGTACATTCCGGGCGTATAGGTCAGGCCGCTGGACATCCCCACCGCACCCTGCGCGAGCCCTTCGGCCAGCAACTCGCGCATGCGCTCGACCTCCCGCGCGGTCGCCGGACGTCGCTCGGGACCGACGACGAGCAGCCGCAGCGTGCCCTGCGGCACCAGATAGGCCGCATTGGGCGTGATCCCCGCATCGAGCCGGTCCAGATATTCCCCGACGGTGCCCCAGGAGAAGTCCAGATCGGCGGGATTGCCGTTCCACCCGGCGATCTGGCGGCGCAGCACCGCGAGGGTGGCCGCGTCGATCGGCGCGTAGGACAACCCGTCCTGCCCGATCACCTCGGTGGTGATGCCCTGGCTGATCTTCGGGAGATGCCCCGGCTCGGTGAGCAGATGCAGATCCGAATGCGCGTGCATATCGATGAAACCCGGTGCCAGCACCAGCTTCTCACCATCGATGACGCGCTCGCCGCCGCCGATCGTGCCCGGTCCGGCCAGTTCGGTGATGCGCCCGCCCGACACGGTGACATCGCCGCGGAACCGGGGACTCCCCGTCCCGTCGACGATGTCGACTCCGCGAATCAGCAGGCTGCCCATCATCTTTCGCGACCTCAGAAGAAGGTGTGCAGCAGGTCGAGCACGCGCGGCCGATCCGCGGCGGCGTCATCGATCACCGGAATCAGCCGCCACTTGTCGAAGGCCGTGCACGGATGGGACAGGCCCAGGCGCACGACACTGCCGATCGGCGCCGCGCCGTCGGCGGGCAGGCGCAGGAAGGCGTGCTGGTCGTTGAGCGCCGACACGTGCGCTCCGTGCGGCATCTGCTCCGGGCCCTGTCCCCGCGAAAACCGTTGCGGTACCGGTAATCCCTCATCGAACGGCAGATCCCGCTTACCGGCGTCCAGCAGTGCCAGCCCCGGCTCCGGCCGCGACACCGTGCGCGCCCAGCCGTGCATGGCCGAACGCAGTGGGCGCTCGGTGCGCGCGGCGGCCAACGGCGAGATGCCGGAATAGAAGCCGTCGTCGTGAATGATGTACGCGCCGGACCGCAGCACGACGGTGGTCGCCGGCCCCTGCGCGCCGGGCTCGTCGGCCGATCCGGCGAGGCGGTCCACCACCAGATCCTGATAGGCACTGCCGCCGGCGGTGAGGATCGCCGGACGCTCGTAGATCTCGGCGAGTTCACGATGCAGACGGACCAGATCGTCGAGATAACCGCGCACCACCGCGACAGCTTCGGCCTCGCGATCGTGCGCGAACGCCCCCTCGTATCCGCCGACACCCGCCAGCTCGAGCCGCGCGGAGCGTCGCACCGCGGCGGCGACGGCCAACGCCTGCTCGACGCCGCGGGCCCCGGTTCGCCCGCCGGGCCCGCCGAGCTCGACCAGCACCGCCACGCGCACCCCCTCGGGAGCGTCGGCCAGATGCCGGTCCATCGTCTCGACCGTTGCCGCACTGTCCACCCAGCTGCGGAACTCGAAATCCGGGTCGCGCGCGAGTTCGGTGGCGAGCCAACGTAATCCGACGGGATCGACCAGTGCGTTGGCCAGCAGTATCCGCGCCACGCCGAACGAGCGCGCCACCTGCACCTGCCAGCCGGTGGCCAACGTGATCCCCCAAGCTCCGGCCGCGAGCTGCTCACCCCACAGCTGCGGGGACATCGTCGTCTTGCCGTGCGGGGCCAACCGCACCCCGGCCGCGGCGGCCCAGTCGGCCATCAGTCGGGTGTTCGCATCCAGCGCGGCGCGGTCCATGGTGAGCACCGGCGTCTGCAGATCATCGAGATGTGGTGCGGTGGCGAGGAATTCACGCACGCTACGACCCCATGCCGACGGCGGCAACGATTTGTGCTGGGGGCCCAGGACCCGCTCGTGCAGGGCCGCGACCATCGCGGCATCGATGGGCGGTGCGCCGACGTTCGCCACGACACTCCTCTCATCAGGTTCATCTCCAATGGCTATTGCGTATTTTGCAACGCTAATTGCACATTGTGTTATCACTGGTTATTCTGCACAGGATGCCCGACAGCCGCAAGCGTTCGAAGGAGATGAGTGTGATCTGGCCGACGCCGCGTCGAATACGGGCGGTCACCGTGGGCGAGGGGCTCGCCGTACTCGTCGCCCGTCCCGGCCCGCTCGAGGACTCCCCCGCCTTCGAGCGCACCGCGGGCGGGGCCGAGGTGAACGTCGCGACCGTCCTGACCCAACTGGGCATCGGCACGGCGTGGATATCCCGGGTCGGCCGGGACGGATTCGGCCGCTACCTGATTCGTCATCTGAGCGAACGCGGAGTCGACACCTCCGCGATCCACACCGATCCCGCCCGCCCGACCGGTCTGTACGTCAAGGAGCGCGGCGGCGGTTCGGCACTGCCCACCGATCTGGCCGCCGGTTCGAGCCGAATGCTGTACTACCGCACCGGATCCGCCGCCAGTGCCCTGTCTCCCGCGGACCTGACCGCCGCCGCCGGAGTGCTCGAGCACTGCGAGCTGATCCATTTCACCGGCGTCACCACCGCACTGTCTCCGTCGGCGACCGAACTCACCGATGCGATCCTCGCCCTGCCCAGACCTGGCCGGTTGATCAGCTTCGACCTGAATTACCGTCCGGCGCTGTGGATCCGGCGCAGCGACGACGCCGCGGACATTCTGGCCCGGCAGGTGCGCGCGGCCGATGTGGCCTTCCTCGGGGCCGACGAGGCACAGGAGGTGTTCGGCACCGGCGACCCCGCCGGGCTGCGCGAGATGTTCCCGCAACCGCGGCATCTGGTGATCAAGAACAGCGGGCATTCGGTCACCGGATTCCTCGGCGAGGACCGGTGCGAAACCCCGGCGCTGCGCCTGCGGGTGACCGAGGCGATCGGCGCGGGCGACGCGTTCGCCGGTGGCTATCTGGCCGCCCTGCTCCAGGGTCGGCCACACGAACAGTTGCTGCGCTACGGCCACCTGTGCGCGGCCGCCGCACTCACCGGCACGGGCGACGTCGCCGAACTCCCGCCCGCGACCACCCTCGAATCATGGGCCGCCGCAACACCTTCCGCCTGGTCCGCACTGCGGTACACCCCCGAGTCGGCGGAGGTGTCATGAGTCAGAGCCTGCAACGCGCCCTGACCATCCTGGTCGAACTCGGTGAGGATCCCAAGACGCTGGACCAGCTCGCCGCCCGGCTGGAGGTGCACAAATCCACGGTGCTGCGGCTGCTGCAGACCATGGAGGCCGACCGCTTCGTCACACACGACACCGGCCACCGGTACACGCTCGGATCGCGACTGTTCGAACTGGCCAATCACGCACTCGAACGCCGTGATGTCCGGACGCTGGGCCGCCCCCACCTGGAAGCACTCAATGCCGCCACCGGGCAGACGGTGCATCTGGCGACGTACGAGTCCGGCGAGGCGATCTACATCGACAAACTCGACGCCACCCGGAGCGTGCGGATGTACTCGCGGGTCGGCCGCCCGGCGCCGCTGCACTGCACCGCCGTCGGCAAGGTGCTGGTCGCCGCGCATCCACGGGCACAATGGCGAACCATCGCCGAACGACTGGACTACCACCCGTTCACCGAACGCACCGTCCGCACCCCCGAGCAGTATCTGGCGGAGCTGGATCGCGTTGCGGCCCAGGGCTTCGCCGAGGACCACGAGGAACACGAGAGTTTCGTCAACTGCGTCGCGGTACCCGTGCACGACGGGACAGGCGCGGTCGTCGCGGCGCTCTCGGTGTCGGTACCGGACGTACTCCTGGACCACGAACAGGTGCTCGGCCTACTGCCGCAGGTGCGGGCCACGGCCGAGGCCATCTCCGCCGAACTCGGGTGGAGTCCGCGAACCGAACCCCGTCGAGCCGACCGACCGAAAGGCACACCGTGAGCGAGAAAACAGCCGTTCGCACCACCGAGGCTCCCGCACCGGCGCACACCTTCTCCCAGGGTGTGCGCAAGGGCCCGTTCGTCCAGCTGTCGGGTCAGGGGCCGGTCGACCCGGCCACCGGGGAGTATCTGTACCCCGGTGATGTGGCCGCCCAGACGACCCGCACCCTGCAGAACGTCGCGGCGATCGTGGCGGCGTCCGGCGCGAGTTTCGACGACGTGGTGATGCTCCGGGTCTACCTCACCGAGCGGGAGAACTTCGCCGCCATGAACGACGCGTACGGCGCTTTCGTGCAGGAGCACACCTCCGGTATTCTGCCCTGCCGCACAACGGTTTTCACCGGTCTGCCCCGGGCGGAGATGCTGGTGGAGATCGACGCGCTCGCGATCGTCACCGAATAGCGAAGTGCCTCGCGCCGACGGGCGTCGCGACTCAGGCGGTCAGTTCGCCGAGAATCTGCAGGACCGCGTCGGAGGTGTAGAACGGCTCGAGACGTTCGCGGATCAGCCCGGCCAGTACGCCGTTCCGTTTGGCGGCCTCGACCACCGCCGGGCCGTAGCGCAGGATCTCGGTGCGGATGTCCTGGTCGGACAGCCCCAGTTCCGGGAGCAGCCCCGCCAGGGTGTGATCGCCGTACTTGGTGAAGAACACCTCGACGCATTCGTCCAGGAGCAGACCGAAATACTCCTTCTCCCGGGTGGTCAGCGCGATCTGGTGCACGATCTGCGCGAGTTCGCGCACGTCCTGCTGAGTCAGATAGTCGCGCAGGCCGCTCACCGATTCACCCGCGTGCAGATCCCAGAACTCCATGGCCGCACTGTGCACCGGCGCATCGCGCAACATCTCGCGAATCGCGTTGTTGGTGCGCTTGAGCGCGAAAAGCGCTCCCTTACCGGCCATTTCACCGATGAACGTGCCGTCCGCGGCCTTCTCGGCGGCCTTGCGCGCCGATTTGGCGGCCGAGGTGCCGAACGAGACCAGCGATCCCACACCCGGAATCTTCGAGGCCATCTGCCGATTGGACTCCATGAAGTCATCGATCAGCCGGTCCACGAACTTGGAAGCGACGGTGGCGATCAGCGGGCTCTCGGTGAGCCGCTCGAGCAGGCGCTCCTGCGCCTGATGCATGCCGAAGATCTTCTCCAGCAACGCCTCCACCGGTTCACGATCGACCACATCGCCGAGGGTGTACTCCTCGTTGCGGGCGATGTTGTCGTAGATCGCGTCGGCGAACACGCCCACCGAATCCCCGATCGCCGGGCCCGCGCCGATCCGGTCCACGACCACGCGCAGGGTCTGCTTCGCATCCTCGACGGTGACCACATCGCGGAAGACGATGGTGTCGGCAACCTCGAGCACCGCCGCCACGTCGCGGCCGACCACCTCGGTGAACCGGTCGCCGGTCACCTCCGCGAGAATGAAATCGACTTGCGCGTCGAGCAGTCGCTCGGCGATCTCGCGCGGCTGGGCCATCGGCACCCCTAGTTCGTTCGCTGGCCCGCCCGATCAGCCGGGGTCGTTGCGGTGCAACGACTTCCGGATCTCGTCCAGGCGCTCTCGCGCGGATTTCGACCGCGCCTGCCACTGTTCCTGCACGCTGCGGCCCGCCGAGGTCTGCCGATCGAGTTCGCCCATGCCCTGCGCGTTGCCGAAGCGTCGCTCGACCTTATCGCGAACTGACTCGAAAGTAGGGACACCGGATTCGGAGTACCCGCCGATATCGGGCACGGCCGTCGGCATCATCGGCACAGCGGACCCCGAACCCCGCTGGTCGTACGAGGTCGGTGTACCGGACACACCCGGCGCCACGACGGGATCGGTGGGCGAACTCACATCCGGATCCCAGGTCATATGACCGCCCTCCGCGGACAGCGCCGCCGCCACCAGATGCAGCGGCTGCAGGCCGGGCCGCCCAGCGGTCGCGGCGAGCACCACACTCAGCATGTCCTCGTCCGGCAACGCCGCGAGCAGCACCGCCAGATCCTCCACCGGATCGGTCACGACAACCACCTCACACCCGCTCGGTCACGACATAACCCCAGGTTACGTACTTCCGACCGATATGCCACCCGACGGAACGATCAGACCGACGGCGGATCGGCCACGCCCGACTCGGCAAGGGCCGCACGCACCCAATCGGCCACCGTGCGCGCCCAACCGGGGATCACGATCAGGTCGTTGTGCCCGGCCCCGGGATAGATGTGCAGCCGCTTGGGCTCGGGGGCGGCGTCGTAGAGCTCGTGGCCCATCCGCACCGGCAGCAGCTCGTCCTGATCGCCGTGCATGATCAGCACCGGCGCACGCAACGACCGGATCCGCCGCAGACTCGGAAAAGCATTCGGGACGATGAGCCTCGGGATGTACGGATAGACCGCGGCCGCCGCGTCGCGCAGGCTGGTGAAGGTCGACATCAGTACCAGCGCGGCGGGCGGATAGTGGGTCGCCAGTTCGGTCATCACCCCGCCGCCGAGCGACTTACCCAGATACACAACACGATCCGGATCCACCCCGGGCCGGGCGAGCAGCGCGTCCCGCGCGGCTCGGGCGTCCAGATACATCCCGTGCTCACCGGGATGCCCTGCGCTGCGGCCGAATCCGCGATAGTCGAACACCAGCACATCGAATCCCGCGGCCGCCAGCAGCGCCAGCACCGGTGACCGATCGCCGATATTGCCCGCATTGCCGTGCGCGAACAGTATGTGCCCCAACGGATTCGTCGCACGCACGAACCACCCGTTGACGAGTGTGCCGTCCGCGGCGGTGAAGTACAGATCCTCGTAGTCGAGCCCGAACCGCTCGGGCGTCACCGTGATCTCCCGCTCCGGCAGGAAGGTCAGGGCGTTGAGGATGGGCGTCGCCGGATGTCGCACTGTATTTTTGGCCTCCGCTTCGCTCCGGCGGGCCGGGGCCCTATTGACCCCGGTCCTTCCCTCCCTCCGCTCCCCCGCTTCGCTCCTCCGCTCCACTCAGTCCAGGCCCGGGGCGGGCCCCGGCCAGGAGTTGGCGTTTCAGGGGGTTGGCGGAACTCGGGTGCGCTGAATGGTATGTCGCTACGTTTGGTGCATCAACTGATTCGGTCTGCTAACGGTAGCCGATGGTGATGTCCGGGCGACGGCTCGGATCGAGCCATTTCAGCAGGGCCACCACCGCGTTGCGCGGCGTCTCCACACAACCCTGCGACGGGATTCCGGCGTCCACGTGCACGAAGAAGGCCGACCCCGCGCCCGACCGCACCGGTGTGGTGTTGTACCCGATGACGATCGCGTAGTCGTAGCTCGTACCGACCCGTCCCAGGTTCTCCCCGGCCTTCTCGTCGAACGGGCAGGTCCCGGGCGCACAGTGCTGGTAGGTGTTGTACTGCGGACTGCTCGGGTCACTGACCCACCAGTCGCTGGTGCCGATCTGCCGATAGGGCATCCGCGTCCCGGGATTCGCCTGCCGTCCGAATGCCGACGGCAGCCCGAACGTGCCCACCGGCGTGCGGTTCATCCCCTCGTGCGTCTGTCCGACGCCCTGTGTGCCGACCCGAACCGTCACCGGCGCGAGCGCACTTGTCCACCCGGCGCCCGACCGCTGCCACGCCTGCAACGTCCCCGACGTACTGCCCGGCCCGGCCACCAGCACCGTCACCAACTGGTCGGTCCCGGCGGGCGGCGCGGGAACCCCGGCCGGAAGTCCGGCATTCCCGCCGTCGTAGTTCACCGGCTGCTCGACGGCCCGCGCCGGCGACACCGCACTCGACACCGGCGCCACACTCGACGCCGACGGAGCCGGACCCGCCGACTGCACCTGCTGCCCGCAACCGGCCGCCACCAGTACAAGCGCGGCGGCCAGCACGCCACGACGCACGAGATTCCGGGACACACTCATCGGCCGAGCTTAACCACCGAGAACCACCGGCCCCATGTCACGACGGAATTGCCCGTGTCCGGCGCGAACCTCGGAACGCCCGAGCCGGGACCGTGTCCGCGGCCCGATCAGGCGCGCAGCACGGCTCCGACGGACTCCGCGGCCGCCTCGACCGCCGCATCGCGGGCCGCGCTGGCCTCGTCCTCGGTGAGCGTGCGGTCGGGGGCGCGGAAACGCAGCGCGTAGGTGAGTGATTTGCGGCCCTCACCGGCCTGCGCGCCCTCGTACACGTCGAACAGGGCGATGTCCTCGAGCAGATCGCCCGCACCGGAGCGCAGAGCCGATTCGAGAGCGTCGGCGGGGATCGAACGTTCGACGCTCACCGACACGTCCTGCAGCACCGCCGGGAACGGCGAAATCCTCGGCGCGGGACGGGATTCGCGCAGCGGCAGGGCATCGAGGTCCAACTCCAGCGCACAGGTGCGCGGCGGCAGGCCGGCGCGTTCGAGCACCGCGGGATGCAGTTCGCCCGCGTGGCCGACGACCGCACCGTCCACGACCAGCTCCGCGCACCGCCCCGGATGGAACGGCAGATAGGCCGCCGCCCGGCGCTCGATCCGCACGCCGGCGGCATCGGCGACCGCATCGGCCAGGGCGAATGCGTCGGCGGCCTCGACGGCCCGGCCCGCACCCCACGGACCGCGCGGTTCCCGACGTCCGGTGAGCACCGCGGCGACATGCACCGGCTGCGCGGGCAGCGATTCGATCAGCTCCGTGATCTGCTCGTCGGTCGGCCGCCGATCCACCGGCAGCTCGCCCACCGGACCGGTCTTCGGTCCGGGCAACACCACCTGCTCGATGCCGTAGATCGACAGATCACGCTCGCCGCGGGAGATGTTGCGCGCGGCCACCTCCAGCAGTCCGGGCAGCAGGGTCGTGGTGAGCTCGGCCCGCTCGACGTCGAGCGGATTGAGCACCCGCATGGTCGCGCGGCGAACGTCCTCGGTGTCCAGACCCCAGACGTCGAACGTCCCGGCCTGCAGGAAGATCGATACGGGCACCTCGACACAGCCGGAGAAGGCCAGGGCGCGGCTGACCGCGCGACGACGACGCTGCGCGGGCGTGAACCCCCGGCCCGCGGGCGCGGTCGGCAGCACCGACGGAATCTGCTCGAGCCCCTCGAGCCGCAGCACCTCCTCGACCAGATCGGCGGGCTGCACGAGGTCCGGCCGCCAGCTCGGCGGCGTCACGACGAGCTGACCGTGCCCGCTCTCGCTGACGTCGACATCGACCGCGCACCCGATCTGCGCCAGCCGGCGCGCGGCGGTTCCGGTCGGGTAGCTCACCCCGGCGGTGCGGTCGGGCAGGTCCAGATCCATCCGGATCGGCGCGGTGTCCGGCACCGGCAGCCGTACGTCGGTCAGTGCGGATTCGACTGTGCCACCGGCGATCTCGGCCAGCAGCGCGGCCGCGCGGTCGAGCGCGGCGACGTTCACCTCGGGATCGACCACCCGCTCGTAGCGGCGGCCCGCCTCGGACACCAGCTTGTGCCGCCGCGCGGTGCGGTAGACCGCGAGCGGATTCCAGGTGGCGGCCTCGAGCAGGATGTCGGTCGAGGCCGAACTCACCTCGGTCGACGCGCCGCCCATGATCCCGGCCAGCGACACCACACCCGAATCGTCGGCGATGACGGTGTCCGCACCGTCCAGGACCCGCTCGGTCTCGTCCAGGGTGCGCAGCGTCTCACCCTTGTTGGCGCGCCGGACCACCAGCGACCCGGTGACTTTCGCGGCGTCGAAGGCGTGCAGCGGCTGGCCGAGTTCGAGCATCACGTAGTTGGTGACGTCGACCGCGGGCGAGATGGGGCGTACTCCGGCCAGCAGCAGCCGCCGCTGCAACCACCACGGGCTCACCGCGGACGGATCGATGCCGGTGACCCGCCGCGCCGCGAAACGCGTACAGCCGGAATCGGGTTCGACCCGAATCGTCCACGCCTCGGCCTCGTCGTCGGGCAGGGTGCGCACCGCCGGGTCGGCGTACTCCAGATCGAAGCCGCAGGCGAGTTCGCGGGCCAGGCCGCGCACCGAGAAGCAGTAGCCGCGGTCGGGGGTGATGTTGAGTTCGATCACCGTATCGTCCAGGCCCAGCAGCTCGTTCGCGTCGGCGCCGGGCTCGGCGGTACCCGGCTCGAGCACCAGGATGCCCGAATGATCCTTGCCGATACCGAGTTCGGCGACCGAACAGATCATGCCGTTGGACACATGCCCGTAGGTCTTGCGCGAGCTGATCGTGAATCCACCGGGCAGCACACCGCCGGGCAACACCACGACGACCAGATCGCCGACCGCGAAATTCCGTGCACCGCAGACGATCTCCTGCAGCTCCGGCTTGCCCACCTCGACCTTGCAGAACCGGATCGGCTTCTTGAACTCGGTCAGCTCGGTGATCTCGGCGACGCGGCCGACCACCAGCGGATGGTCGATATCACCGGTGACCGGCTCGAGTTCGTCGAGCTCCTCGACCTCCAGACCGACCCGGACGAAGCCCGCATCGAGCTCCTCCGGCGTCACCGACCAGTCGGGGGTGGTGCGCTGCAGGATTTCCGTCAGCCAGGACTGCGCTACTCGCACTGGACTTTTCGCTTTCTCGTGTGCCCGCCCTCTCGCGGGTTCGTATGGTGTGCGGGGTGTTGCGGACCTCGACGGTCAGGACTGAATGCCGAAGGGCAGCGTGAACCGCACATCACCCTCGACGATGTCGCGCATATCGGGAATTCCGTTGCGGAACTGCAGGGTTCGCTCGAGCCCCATGCCGAAGGCGAAGCCGCTGTACACCTCGGGGTCGATTCCGCTGGCGATCAGCACCTTCGGATTGACCATGCCGCAGCCGCCCCACTCGACCCAGCCGGCCCCGCCCTTCTTGTCCGGGAACCACACGTCCACCTCCGCCGAGGGTTCGGTGAACGGGAAGTAGTTGGGCCGCATACGAGTTCGCGTCTCGGGGCCGAACAGGGCCCGCGCGAACGCGTCCAGCGTGCCGCGCAGATGAGCCATGGTCAGGCCCTTGTCCACGGCCAGGCCCTCGACCTGGGAGAAGACCGGAGTATGCGTGGCATCGAGCTCATCGGTGCGGAAGGTCCGGCCCGGACACACCACGTAGATCGGCAGCTCACGCGAGAGCAGCGACCGCACCTGCACCGGCGAGGTGTGGGTGCGCAGGACCTGACGCGAGCCCTCTGCGTCCGAGGCGTCAGGGCCGGAGGCGGTAGCGGAGCGTGACCCCGCAGGCTCAGCCTCGGGCGCCCATGTGAAGCGCGCGACATGGAAGGTGTCCTGCATGGTGCGGGCGGGGTGGTCGGGCAGGAAGTTCAGCGCGTCGAAATTGAAGTGCTCGGTCTCGACCTCGGGCCCCTCGGCCACCTCCCAGCCCATGCCGACGAAGACATCGGCGACCTGCTCGGAGATGACGGTGATCGGATGGCGCGCGCCGACCGGGTCGCGACGAGCCGGGAGCGTCACGTCGATGGCCTCGGCGACCAGGACCGCGGCGTCGCGCTCGGCGAGCAGTTCGGCCCGGCGCGCCTCGAACGCCTGGCTCACCCGGGTACGCGCGACGTTGACGCGCTTACCGGCGTCGGCCTTGTCCTGTTTGGGCAGCGTACCCAGCGATCGCTGTGCCAGCGAGATCGGCGACTTACCGCTCATGTGCTCGGTCTTCGCGGCCGCGAGCGCGTCCAGATCCGCGGCCGCGGCGAATGCCTTCTCCGCCGCCTCGGCCGCGGCGCTCAGCGATTCCTCGCTCAGTCCCGCCTGCGGTGCCGGATCCTGGTCGGCTCGTGCGTTGTCCTCGGCCACGATGGTTCGTCTCTCCCCTTGGTTCGGGTCTGTACTCACATGGGTCTGCACTGACATTGTTGCTGGTCGAATCGTAAGCGATGCGATCGGCCCGGTTCACCCGACTTTTCCCGCGACGATCAGGTGCGCAGCCGACCCGCGATACGGTCCGCCCATGAATTCCCGAATCGGCGACGGTGCGTCCGGCGCGATCAGGCGGTTCGCCGGATGGGTGGCGCGCGGCTCGGTCGGCCACCCGCTGGCCGTACCGCTTCTGCACCGGCGAACTACCCCCGGTGAACCGGACATCGAGTCCTGGGAAGCCGCGCTCTATTGACCGATCGCCGCCCCTGGTAACCGCCCACAGTTTCGCGGCGAGCGCGGTACTGACGGGCCCCGGCACCGGGTGATCCCGCGTTGGCGTGCGCTGCCGTCGGCCCGGCACACTGGTCGGCGATGGAATTGCCCGAACTTCCCGATCTGCCGGTCCGCGCGGTCCTCGATCGCATCGTCGAGACGCTGGCGCAGCGCGAGACCGCCGTCCTGGTCGCCCCACCGGGCACCGGAAAGACGACGCTGGTCCCGCTCGCGCTGGCCGCCGGGACCACCGGGCGGGTGCTGGTGGCCGAGCCGCGGCGTCTGGCCGCACGGGCCGCGGCCGCTCGGATGGCCGAACTGCTCGGCGAACCGGTAGGCCGGACGGTGGGATATTCGGTGCGTGGTGATCGGCGAGTGAGTGCGGGCACTCGCATCGAGGTGGTCACCTCCGGGTTGCTGGTGCGACGGTTGCAGAGCGATCCCGAACTCGCCGGGGTGGACGTGGTCGTCATGGACGAATGTCACGAACGTCATCTGGACGCGGATCTGCTGCTGGCCCTGCTGCTCGACGCGCGGGCCGGGCTGCTGCCGGACCTGCGGGTGCTGGCCACCTCGGCC
>NZ_BAGB01000033.1 GCF_000308615.1 Nocardia jiangxiensis NBRC 101359 | reverse complement strand
CCGATAAGGTGGGGCGGTGACCGCCGCACCAGAAGACAGCGCCGGAGCACCGCCGATCGACCGTGAGGCCCTGCTCGTCGAGCTCGTGGACGAGCAGGGCCGGGCGACCGGCTCGTGCCCGGTGGGGCAGGCGCATACCGCGCCCGGACGGCTGCACCGGGCGTTCTCGGTACTGCTGTTCGACGCGGCGGGCCGGATGCTGTTGCAGCAGCGGGCCGCGGTC
>NZ_BAGB01000034.1 GCF_000308615.1 Nocardia jiangxiensis NBRC 101359 | reverse complement strand
TTGTTCCGGCGGTGTCCTACTCTCCCACACCCTGTCGAGTGCAGTACCATCGGCGCAGGTGGCCTTAGCTTCCGGGTTCGGAATGGGACCGGGCGTTTCCCCACCGCTATAGCCGCCGTAACACTATGAAACTATCCACAGAGAGCCACCCACCCCTTCCACCCCCACAAAGGGATGTCAAGGACCGTGTCTTCTGTATCCGTGTGTTGTTTCAGATACCGCACAGTGGACGCGTAGCCTCTTCGTCAGTAAGCCCTCGGCCTATTAGTACCAGTCACCTCCACACGTTACCGTGCTTCCAGTTCTGGCCTATCAACCCAATGATCTGTTGGGGGCCTTAACCCTTCAAGAGGGAGAGAAACCTCATCTTGGAACAGGCTTCCCGCTTAGATGCTTTCAGCGGTTATCCCTTCCGAACGTAGCCAACCAGCCATGCTCCTGGCGGAACAACTGGCACACCAGAGGTTCGTCCGTCCCGGTCCTCTCGTACTAGGGACAGCCTTCCTCAAGTTTCTAACGCGCGCGGCGGATAGAGACCGAACTGTCTCACGACGTTCTAAACCCAGCTCGCGTGCCGCTTTAATGGGCGAACAGCCCAACCCTTGGGACCTACTCCAGCCCCAGGATGCGACGAGCCGACATCGAGGTGCCAAACCATCCCGTCGATATGGACTCTTGGGGAAGATCAGCCTGTTATCCCCGGGGTACCTTTTATCCGTTGAGCGACACCACTTCCACACGTAGGTGCCGGATCACTAGTCCCGACTTTCGTCCCTGCTCGACCTGTCAGTCTCACAGTCAAGCTCCCTTGTGCACTTACACTCAACACCTGATTACCAACCAGGCTGAGGGAACCTTTGGGCGCCTCCGTTACACTTTAGGAGGCAACCGCCCCAGTTAAACTACCCACCAGGCACTGTCCCTGAACCAGATCATGGCCCGAGGTTAGAAGTCCAATACGACCAGAGTGGTATTTCAACGACGACTCCCACGACACTAGCGTGCCGCTTTCACAGTCTCCCACCTATCCTACACAAACCGTACCGAACACCAATACCAAGCTATAGTGAAGGTCCCGGGGTCTTTTCGTCCTGCCGCGCGTAACGAGCATCTTTACTCGTAATGCAATTTCGCCGAGTCTGTGGTGGAGACAGCAGAGAAGTCGTTACGCCATTCGTGCAGGTCGGAACTTACCCGACAAGGAATTTCGCTACCTTAGGATGGTTATAGTTACCACCGCCGTTTACCGGGGCTTAAATTCTCAGCTTCGCCCTTACGAGCTAACCGGTCCTCTTAACCTTCCGGCACCGGGCAGGCGTCAGTCCGTATACATCGTCTTACGACTTCGCACGGACCTGTGTTTTTAGTAAACAGTCGCTTCTCTCTGGTCTCTGCGACCCCCACCAGCTCCGACAGCAAAGTGTCATCACCAGTCGAGGCCCTCCTTCTCCCGAAGTTACGGAGGTATTTTGCCGAGTTCCTTCACCACAGTTCCCTCGATCGCCTCAGTATTCTCTACCTGACCACCTGTGTCGGTTTGGGGTACGGGCCGTGTACCAACTCACTAGAGGCTTTTCTCGGCAGCATAGGATCACTGAATTCACCTCAAACGGCTACGCATCACCTCTCAGGCTACATGAGACACGGATTTGCCTATGCCTCGCCCTACAGGCTTACACCACGTAATCCACCACGTGGCCCAGCTACCTTCCTGCGTCACCCCATCGCTTGACTACTACAATCAGGATCCCGTGCAGCCACATCTCTTCACCCGAAGGTGATAGATCCGCTTTTGGACGGTTAGCACAACTGATTCGCCATTGGGCGCGGATACACGGGTACGGGAATATCAACCCGTTGTCCATCGACTACGCCTGTCGGCCTCGCCTTAGGTCCCGACTCACCCTGGGCGGATTAACCTGGCCCAGGAACCCTTGGTCATTCGGCGGACGAGTTTCTCACTCGTCTTTCGCTACTCATGCCTGCATTCTCACTCGCGCAGCCTCCACAACTAGGTCACCCCGCTGCTTCCCTGGCTACACGACGCTCCCCTACCCACCCAGACGACTGGCCCGAAGGCGATCTACATGTCTGAGTGCCGCGGCTTCGGCGGTGTACTTGAGCCCCGCTACATTATCGGCGCAGGATCACTTGACCAGTGAGCTATTACGCACTCTTTCAAGGGTGGCTGCTTCTAAGCCAACCTCCTGGTTGTCTAAGCGACCCCACATCCTTTTCCACTTAGTACACGCTTAGGGGCCTTAGCCGGCGATCTGGGCTGTTTCCCTCTCGACTACGAAGCTTATCCCCCGCAGTCTCACTGCCACGCTCTCACACACCGGCATTCGGAGTTTGGCTGACTTCGGTAAGCTTGTAGGCCCCCTAGGCCATCCAGTAGCTCTACCTCCAGTGTGAAACACGTGACGCTGCACCTAAATGCATTTCGGGGAGAACCAGCTATCACGGAGTTTGATTGGCCTTTCACCCCTACCCACAACTCATCCCCTCAGTTTTCAACCTAAGTGGGTTCGGGCCTCCACGACGTCTTACCGTCGCTTCACCCTGGCCATGGGTAGATCACTCCGCTTCGGGTCCATAGTGTGCGACTCTGGGCGCCCTATTCGGACTCGCTTTCGCTACGGCTCCCCCACACGGGTTAACCTCGCCACACACCGATGACTCGCAGGCTCATTCTTCAAAAGGCACGCCATCACCAAACAAGTCAGCTCTGACGGATTGTAAGCGCACGGTTTCAGGTACTATTTCACTCCCCTCCCGGGGTACTTTTCACCTTTCCCTCACGGTACTAGTCCGCTATCGGTCACCAGGGAGTATTCAGGCTTACCGGGTGGTCCCGGCAGATTCACAGCAGATTTCACGGGCCCGCTGCTACTCGGGTACTCAATACAAGAGCCAAGAAGTTTTCGTTTACCGGACTCTCACCGTCTACGGTTGGCCATCCCAGACCAATTCAACTAACAACTTGGTTTCTCACTCTCGCCTCGCTCGGCAGAACAAGGAAATTAAGCCCCACAACCCCACACGGACAACGACTGCCGTCTATCACATCCGCATGGTTTAGCCTCATCCGCTTTCGCTCGCCACTACTCACGGAATCACAATTGTTTTCTCTTCCTGTGGGTACTGAGATGTTTCACTTCCCCACGTTCCCTCCACACCACCTATATATTCAATGGCGGGTAACACGACATCACTCGTGCTGGGTTTCCCCATTCGGAAATCCTCGGATCTCAGCTCGGTTGACAGCTCCCCGAGGCTTATCGCAGCCTCCTACGTCCTTCATCGGCTCCTGGTGCCAAGGCATCCACCGTACGCTCTTACACACTTACTAACAAAGATGCTCGCGTCCACTGTGCAGTTCTCAAACAACACACCCACACCG
>NZ_BAGB01000035.1 GCF_000308615.1 Nocardia jiangxiensis NBRC 101359 | reverse complement strand
GATCGCGTCGACCGCGATGATGCCGGGACCGTGCTCGCCGATCTGGGCCCGCAAGTGGTCGGGCTCGTGGTGTCGGAAGAGGTGAATCGGCGCTGCCGCCACCACGGCGCCTTGCCGCAGCGACATGTGTGCCTTCTCGTCGACATAGACCGGAGTCTGCGGATCCGCGATCGCTTGCAGCAGACCGAGATTCGCGTCCCAGCCCGACTGGCACACGATGCCGGCGCCGGCCTGCGTGTAGCGAGCCAGGCGGTTGCCCAGCGTGCCCTGGTCGACGCACTGCTGTGGTGACCCGGCACCGGAGAATGCGGCAGCGACCGCCTCGGGGATCCGAGGATCGTCGGCCAGGGCGAGATAATCGTTTCCGGTCAGCACGACGTCCTCGGCTGTGGGGTGGCGACCGTGAAGGAACGGCCTGGTTCCGCGTGCGCCGTTCAGCCGCTCCGCATGGAAATGCTCGATCCGGTCCTTGACCCGTGCGGCAACGGTTGCCACCTGTGCGCCTCCTGTGATTCACGACCGCTTCCGGTGCCGAGAACGTGGTTGTCCTCGATACCGCTCGTCACGATCATCACCCGCCGAGACCGTGGCAGGCCCGGTCGACGCGGTGACGAAACTCTGACATTCATTTCTCGGTCCCTACCGAAGGACTTCCGCGCTGTGCCGGAAAGTGGCTGGGCAAGGCGACGATTCAGCGTCGCCGTCGGGCGCGCAGGCTCCGGATCGCATAGGCGAGCGCACTGATCGCGAGCATGGTCGCGGACAGCAGGAGCCAGCGCGGGAGGAACGCTTGCTGGTTGCCTCCGGTGGCTGCGTGGTAGGTGGTTGCACTCTGCTGGATGATGCCGGGGAAGAACAGCAGAAACGACAATCCGATCCCGAGGAGAGGTACTCGGATGTAGTTCAACGGCGACACCTGCAGTCCGGCCCGGGTCGACGCGGCGGCGAGGACACGATCGAGGAGGGCGTATGCGGGGAACAGGATGAGGTCGTGGGCGATGATGGCCGCCGCGAACCATACCGCGATGGCCTGCCACCACACCCGGTGGTTCCACAGGGCGTCGAACCCGAGCACCCACACGCTGTAGCCGGTGAGCGCGAACGAGGCCAGCAGCACGGGTACATGCAGTGGGTGTGCTCCGTATACGCGTTTCCGTCGGTGGATCAGTCTGCCGGTGGCCATCTCATGCTCTCCGGAATTCGATGCTGGCGACCCATGTCGTGTTGTGCACGCCGCGCATGGCGGGGACGATGATCCGCCCCGGCCTGTTCGAGGGAGCTCACCGCCGCGGAAGCGGGCTGCTCCACCCCGGCATGGTGGGCCAGATCGCACAGCCGTACTCCGGTCCAGGTTTGCACCGTGGACCATCCTTCGACGCAGGCGATGGGGAGCCGGGCGGTGTGTTGCGGCATGGCCGGCAGCGTCGCCCGGTCCAGGTGTACGGGAGCGTCCGCGCGGTAGCAGCAGTGCGGCCCGGCGGGTGAATCCGCCACTCGCGCTGAAGATATGTCGCAGTCTGCGCTTCCCGCGGTCGCCACCAGCGCTCGAATCCCGAATCGGTACCGCATTCGGTTGTCCGGCCAGGGCGAATGACGAAACAGTGACGGCCTGGAAAGACATCCGAGGATCGCTCGGTAGCTCTCTTCTCGCCACCGCCCTCGCGGACGGCGCCACCGAGCATGAGCGTCCGGTGTTGTAACCGTTCGGTAGCGGGCGGGCGAACCCCGTAGCGGCAGAACGTATTCGCCAATTACAGTGCCCAGACGTGACAACCGACGACGATGCGCTCAATGTCAATACCGCGCACACCGCCCGCGTGTACGACTACTACCTGGGCGGCAAGGACCACTTCAAAGCCGATCGTGTCGCTGGTGAGCATGCCGAGCAGGTGCATCCGCATGTACGCACTTCCGCGCTCGAGAATCGCAAGTTCATGCTGCGCGCGGTGCGCCACCTGGCCGGGCAGGGGGTGCGGCAGTTCCTCGACATCGGTACCGGTATCCCGACCGAACCCAATCTTCACCAGGCCGCTCAGGAGGTCGCCCCGGCTGCGCGCGTGGTGTACGTCGACAACGACAGCCTGGTCCTCAGTCATGCCCGTGCCTTGATGACCGGCACCGATGAGGGGCGCACCACCTATGTTCATGCCGATGTCCGGCAGCCCGATTCGATCCTGACCGCACCAGAACTGCTCGACACTCTCGACCTGTCGCAACCGGTAGCGGTGTCGGTGATCGCGCTCGCGCATTTCCTCGACGACCCCCAGGATCCCTTCGGCATCGTCGCGGAGTTGATGGCCGCCGTCCCGGCGGGGTCGTATCTGGTGATGTCGCACGCGACAGCGGATTTCGGGCCGGAGATGGGGGAGGTGGCGCGCGTGTACCGCGAGTCCGGAATGACTGCTCAGGTCCGCACGGGCGACGAGTTCGCCCGCTTCTTCAGCGGTCTGGATCTCATCGATCCGGGGATCACCACCCCGCACCGGTGGCATCCGGACATCGACCCGTCCGAGGCTATGGATGGGCAGGTCCAATTTTACGCCGGAGTTGCCCGGAAGAACTGACCGCTGGTGTGACCTGGTCGGTGCATCGTGACCGAGGCAGAGCGCATCATGCCGATCGCCGTTTCTGGCACGTGCCGAGCGGAATGCCGAACTGTTCCAGCGCGAATGGTGTGAGGGTTCCCGGTCGACGTAACTGTCGGGTTCCCGCAGCTTCTCGCCGGCCTGCGCGCTGAGCGCAGGCCGGTGCTGCCGACCGGTCGTGATGTCGAGTGTCCGGAGACTCGAAACAGGTTGCCCTGGTTGTCGATCGGTAGTCGCCGTCTCGGCGGAGCATCGCAGGCGGCGACCGCCCGAACGGAGTGGTGTTACCGGTGCAGGTCGAAGCGGTCGAGGTTCATGACCTTGGTCCAGGCGGCGACGAAGTCGCGCACGAACTTCTCCCCGGCACGGGCGGTGCCGTAGACCTCCGCGACCGCGCGCAGTTCCGAGTTGGAGCCGAAGACGAGGTCGACGCGGCTGCCGGTCCACTTCGCCTTGCCGCTCGCGCGGTCGGTACCGACGAATGTGTCGTCGTCGGCTGCCGAGGGTTCCCATTTCGTGCGCATGTCGAGCAGGTTCACGAAGAAGTCGTTGGTGAGCGTGCCCGGTTTCGCGGTGAAGACGCCCAGTGGCGACTGCTTGTGGTTCGCGCCGAGTGCCCGCAGGCCACCGATGAGGACGGTCATCTCGGGAGCGCTGAGGGTCAGCAGGTTCGCCTTGTCGAGCAGCAGGTACTCGGCCGGGAGCCGGGTGCCCTTGCCGACGTAGTTGCGGAAGCCGTCCGCGGCCGGTTCGAGCAGCGAGAACGACTCGATATCGGTCAGCTCCTGCGTAGCGTCGGTACGGCCCGGGGTGAACGGCACCGTGATGTCGAATCCGGCGTCCTTGGCGCCCTTCTCGACCGCCGCGACACCGCCGAGCACGACCAGATCCGCGAACGAAATCCGCATGTTCCCGGATCGGTCGGAGTTGAACGACTCCGCAATGCCTTCGAGCGTGCGCACCACCTGCGCCAGCTCGTCGGGTTCGTTGACCTCCCACCCGGCCTGCGGCTGCAACCGGATCCGGCCGCCGTTGGCGCCGCCGCGTTTGTCGCTGCCGCGGAACGACGACGCCGCCGCCCACGCCGTGGAAACCAGCTGCGGCACAGTCAATCCCGAGGACAGGATGCGGCTCTTCAGGTCGGCGGTCTCCGCGGGACCGACCAATTCGTGATCGACCTCGGGAACCGGGTCCTGCCACAGCAGCGTCTCGGCCGGGACGAGCGGCCCGAGGTAGCGGGTCTTGGGGCCCATGTCGCGGTGGATCAGTTTGTACCAGGCCTTGGCGAATTCCTCGGCGAGTTCCTCGGGATGGTCGAGCCAGCGCCGCGTGATCGGCTCGTAGATCGGGTCGAGTCGCAGCGACAGGTCGGTGGTCAGCATCGACGGGGTGCGCGTGCGCGTCCCGCCCTGCGGGTCGGGCACGGTGTCGGCCCCGGCGCCGTCCTTCGGGACATACTGCCAGGCCCCGGCCGGGCTCTTGGCTTTCTCCCACTCGTAGCCGTAGAGGGTTTCCAGGAAGCTGTTGTCCCACTGCGTCGGTGTCGGCGTCCAGGTCACCTCGATACCGCTGGTGATGGCATCCGCGCCGACGCCGGTGCGGAAGCTGCTGCGCCAGCCCAGGCCCTGCTCCTCGAGCGGGGCCGCCTCCGGCTCGGGACCGACGAGATCGGCATCACCGGCGCCGTGGGTCTTGCCGAAGGTGTGCCCGCCCACGATGAGCGCCGCGGTCTCGACGTCGTTCATCGCCATTCGGCGGAAGGTCTCCCGGATGTCGACCGCCGCAGCCAACGGGTCCGGATTGCCGTTGGGCCCTTCGGGATTGACATAGATCAGGCCCATTTGCACTGCGGCCAAAGGGCTTTCCAGGTTTCGCTGGCCGGTGTAGCGCTCGTCGCCGAGCCAGGTGTGCTCGGGCCCCCAGTACACGTCCTGGTCGGGCTCCCACTGGTCGACGCGGCCGAAGCCGAACCCGAAGGTCTCGAACCCCATGGAGTCCAGTGCCACGTTACCGGCGAACACGATCAGGTCGGCCCACGACAGCGCCGGGCCGTACTTCTGCTTGACCGGCCACAGCAGCCGGCGGGCCTTGTCCAGGCTGGCGTTGTCGGGCCAGCTGTTGAGCGGTGCGAACCGCTGCATACCCCCGCCGGCGCCGCCACGGCCGTCGTGGATGCGGTAGGTGCCGGCCGCATGCCAGGACATCCGGATGAACAACGGCCCGTAGTGGCCGAAGTCGGCCGGCCACCAGTCCTGCGAGGTGGTCATGAGTTGTTCGAGGTCGCGGCGGACCTCGTCCACATCGAGGGTGGCGAATTCGGTGGCGTAGTCGAAGTCGGGGCCCATCGGGTCGGCGACCGCGGGATTCTGCGCCAGGATCCGCAGGTTCAGCTGGTTGGGCCACCACTCCCGGTTGCTGTTTCCGCCCTCGACGGGATAGTTCAGACTGCCGACGACCGGGCAGCCGCTCACGCCGGGCTCGGTGCTGGCCTCTGCGATGGGTGGGTGTTCCTCGGGCACGTCAGTTCCTTTCGATAGCAAGCAGATTCGGGCTCTCGATCACGGAAGATGTTGCGAGGAGGGAGAGTTCGAACAGGCAGGGCACAAACCCCAATAGACGACTTCGGCCTCGTCGATGACGAAACCGTGACTGTCGGAGGCGGTCAGGCAGGGGATCTCGCCGACAGCGCAATCGACATCGGCGATCACGCCGCATTCTCGGCAGACGGCGTGGTGATGGTTGTCGCCGACGCGTGTCTCGTAGCGCGCCACCGAGCCCGTCGGCTGGATGCGCCGCAGCAGACCCGCCGCGGTCAGGGCCCGCAGCACGTCGTAGACGGCCTGATGAGACACCGCTCCCAGCGCCTCGCGCACCAGCCCGATGATCGAATCCGTATCCGAATGCGGCCTGCGATGCACCGCCGTGAGCACCGCTATCCGCGGCGCCGTGACCCGCAGCGCAGAGCCGCGCAGCAGTGCCTCGAAGTCCGGAGTCGTGGACACACTCTGAAGTATGACCCATTCAACCGGACATAGGGGCAAGGTTCGAGCAAACCCGCAGAAATCTCCGTAGCTCGATTTCAGGATCGGATTCGCGCGCCGGTGCAACCCTGGCAAACTATTCGGATGCGACGGATCGTTCAGGATGACCGCCGAGCGGTGTTCGCCCGCCGGAGGGCCCTTCGGTGCACGTGCCGCGGGTAGTTCGACCCTGGTTGCGGCCGTGGCCTCGGGGTGTGCTGGAGAGTATGTCGAAGCATCGGAAGATTTACCAGGATCATCGCACGTTGACCCGGGCCGAGCTGGCTGACGAACTGCGCCGACTGGCCGGTGACCTCGAGGCTGGTGGGGAGCTGGGCTATGCCGGAATGGGGGGCGCCGTCAGCGTGCCCCCGCAGGTGATCCGGGAGCTGGAGATCGAACGCAGCAAGGACGACACCGGCTGGAAGGTCGAGGTCGAATTCGCCTGGGCCGACCGGCAGAGCGCGTTGGAAACGATTGCCGCCCAGCCGGACCATTCCGCGCAGCGGCAGTAGACGCGCGCAGGTAATCGCCGAGCGGGCTCATCGGGCGGCCTCGATGCTGCGGGCCGCCACCGTGCGGTGACCGCCGAGTGCGAGTGCTTCCGCGAACTCCACGCCCACGACGAGCGCGCCGAACTCGGGATTGCGACGGTATTCCTCTGCGGCGCATGCCGATTCGCCGGTGAAGTGGGGCACGGCCCGATCGGCTGATCCCGCTGGAATCACTCGAACAGATCGCGGTTTCGGGCGATATATTGCTCGACGGTTTTCGGGCTGTGGCCGGTGATGTCCTCGACGGTGTGGGTCATGCGGTCGTAGCGGCCGTCGCGGTGCAGCCGGGCCATCGTGGCGATGTGGTCCTGTGTATGCGGGTCCAGTGCCGCTCGGCTCAGATCGTCCAGCCACTGATCGTAGGGCAGGCGCACGCCCGTGACGGGGCGGTTCAGGGCGGAGGCGTACTGCTCGGCCAGCCCGTCGATGTCCAGCGCCGCCGGACCGGTCAGTTCGTACACCGCGCCGAGGTGATCCGTCGGTGCCGTCAGCACCGCGGTCACCACGTCGGCGACGTCACCGGCGTCGATCGGGGAGGTGCGCCCGGCGCCGAACGGGAGCGCCAAGCGGCCGTCCTGCCGGATCGAGCGAGCCGCCAGGACCGTGAACAACGGATTGTCCATGAACACGGTGGGCCGCACGTGCACCGCGGGGATGCCCGACCAGTCGACGACGTGCTCGGCGAGCCAGTGCAAGCGCTGTTGGCGAGATTCCTCGACGCTGGTCGTGCTCATCTGCGAGACCGTCATCTGCGACATGTTCACCAGCACTTCCAGACCGTCCAGCTCCTTCGCGGCCAGGCATACCAGTGCCGCCGCTTCCAGATACTCGGCCGAGACGCTCATGTTGAAGAACATCCGCGAGATACCGAACATCGCCGACCCGACATCCACCGGATTGGTGAGGTCACCGACGATCACCTCGGCGCCCGACTCGCGCAGCGCGTCCGCTCGCGAGTCCTGCCGGTGCACCAGCGCCCGCACCTTCTCGCCACGGCCCAGCAGTTGGCGAACCACTCGTGTGCTGACACTGCCGACGCCGCCGGCGGCGCCGGTGATGAGGTAGGTCCCGGTGCTCATGGCAGTTCTCCTTTCTCGGTGATCTTCGGGTCGGCGCGGAAGGCTTCGATCACCGGGGCCAGCTCGCGGGCGTTGGTGATCAGATCGACGTGCCCGCCCTCGTGCAGGTGTACGGTCGCATGCGGCAGCAACCGGGCCATGATGCGCGCGTTGGCGATCGGGATGATGGGATCGTCGGTGCCGGCCAGGATCAGCGTGCGCTGGCGGATGAGTGGCAGCGCGAACAGGCTGGTCCATACCGATCCGGCCAGGAGTTGATGCAGATAGCCGATCCGCGAGCCCGCCATCAGCTGCCGGTCGAAGAGCTGCGCGACGCGACCGGAATCGGTGCGAGCGGTGCCGCCGTAGAGGTCGCCCGCGACGCGCGCGGCGTACTCGTGGTCGAGGAAGCGGTGCGGGGTCAGCATTTTCAGCAGGGTGCGCGGCCGGCCCGGGATCATGAGCACGCCGGTGCCGGTGGAGACCAGGATGAGGGTGCGGCACCGGCGCGGATGCTGGAAGGCGAACTGCTGGGCCAGCGCGCCACCCCAGGACAGGCCCAGGACATCGACTCGCCCGGGTATGCCCAGTGTGCGCAACAGCTCGCCGAGTACCGCCGCGAGGTACGGAAATCCGTACGGCAGAAGCGAATTGGGGGAGCCGCCGGTGCCCGGCACGTCGAACCGCACCACAGTGGTCCGGGGATCGAGAGCGGCGACCAGCGGGTCGAGCACCTCGAACGCGGCTCCGATGCCGTTGCACAGCACCAGCGGAACACCCTCGCCCCAGCGCACTCGGACTCGGATCTGTTGTCCCAGAACGGGAATGAGCCGTTCGGCGTCGGCGTCGGCGTCCGCGGGCACCGGGGCACTCACGGGTAGAGCACCACGACGTCGGCGACGCAGGCGGGGCGGGTGCCCCCGTCGATCTCGTAGGTGAGACCGAACACCGCTTCCACGCCGGAGGTCTTCTGCTGCGCGGCATTCAGCGTCACCACCGCCCGGATCTTCGACCCCACCGGCACCGGCGCGGGGAAGCGCACCTTGTTCAGGCCGTAGTTCAGCGCCGCGGTGAGCTCGCGGATCTCGAGCACGTCGGCGATGATCACCGGCGCGAGCGAGAGCGTGAGGTACCCGTGCGCGATGGTGCCGTGGAAAGGCCCGGCGGCCGCACGCTGCGGATCGGTGTGGATCCATTGGTGGTCGCCGGTGGCGTCGGCGAACAGGTCCACCTGAGACTGGGTGACTTCGATCCAGTCGGTGGTACCGAGCTGTTGTCCGGTCAGTCCGATCATCTCGGCCGGTGCGGCGAGTTGCGTTGTCATGAAATGCCTTTCAGTGGGCGAGTACATAGTTGCCGGGGGCCGGGTCCAGTGGCGGCAGTTCGGGGGAGCCGAGCCCGGCCGGGGCGTCCTTCTGCGGTCCGCTGCGGTCGGCGAGCCAGAGTGTGAAATCGGGCCACCACGAACCCTGTTGCTGCGCGGCGTTGTTCACCCAGACGCTCGGATCGGCCTCGTCGGGCGCGCCGATGCGGTAGGCCGCCTTGGGATTTCCGGGCGGATTCACCAGCGCGGCGATGTGGCCGCTGGTGGACAGGACGAACCGCGGATCCTTGCTGCCCAGCAGCCGGGCGCTGCGATAGCAGGCCTGCCACGGCGAGATGTGGTCGGCGAGCCCGGCCACCACATAGGTGTCGGTGGTCACCCGCGACAGATCCACGGGGGTGCCGAGCATGGTCACCGAGCCGGGGACGGTCAGCGAATTGTGTACGCCCATGAGCACCATGTCGCGGTGCAGGGCGGCGGTCATGCGGGTGGTATCGGCATTCCAGAACAGCACGTCGAAGGGCGAGGGCGCGCGGCCCTGCAGGTAGTCGTTGACCCAGTATCGCCAGACCAGATCGGTCGGCCGCAGCCAGGCGAACACCTCCGCCAGCGCGCGACCGTCGAGGTAGCCCTTGCGCTGGGAGATCGCGATGGCCATCTTGGCGGTCTCCTCGTCGATGGCGGCCGCGGCGAATCCGGCGCGGGACTGATCGAGGACGGTGACCATCAGGGTCAGCCCGGCCAGCCGGTGATCCTGCCCGATCTCGGTGAGATGGGCCGCGGTCATCGCCGCGAGAATGCCGCCCGAGCAGGACGCCTGCAGATGGGTGCGCTCGCAACCGGTGATCTCCTCGACGGCGTCGAGCGCGTCGACGATCGCCTGCCCGTAGGTGTCGAAACCCCAATCGCGTTGCGCAGCTGTGGGATTGCGCCAGGAGATGGCGAACACCTGCTGACCCTGCGACAGGAAGTATTCGATCATGCTGCGGTGCGGTGCGATGTCCATGATGTAGTACTTGTTGATCACCGGCGGCACCATGAGCAGCGGAATCGTACGCACCTGCGGGGTCTGCGGCGCGTACTGGATCAGCTCGAAGACCTCGGTGCGCAGCACCACCGAGCCCGGCGTGACCGCGATGTTCTCCCCGACGGTGAACGCGTCCGGCTCCACCATGGCGGGAACCCGTGGCGCACTGGTCATATCGCCGACGAAGCGCCGCAGGCCGCGCACCGCGCTGGCGCCGCCGGTGTCGACCAGCGCCTTCCAGCTCAGCGGATTGAGCAGTGGGTTGTTGCTCGGCGACAGCCCTTCGAGGACATTGTCGATCACGAAGTGCATCCACTGCTCGTCCTTCCACTCCAGATGTGCGTCGGTGAGCAGTTCCTCGGCGGTGTCGCTGGCGGCCAGGTACGCCTGCATGCTGCGCTTGAGGACCGGATTGCCCTGCCAGGCCGGATCGGTGAAGCGCTTGTCCGACCTCGCCGGCGCTCGTTCGGACCGACCGCGCGCGATATCGGACAGCTCGTGCCGCAGCGCCGACACCCGTTCACCGACCACGCGGGGTCGCCTGGCCAGGTGCACGGCCAGCCGGCTCCAGGAATTGTTGGGCAGCATGCGACGGCCGATGCCGATGGCCGAACTGGTCAGTAACAGGTCCAGCGGCGCGGCCAGTTCGTCGGCCTGTGCGAGGTCGTCGGCATAGTGAGTATTCGTCACCATGAATTCACATCTCCTGTAATTCGGAAAAGAAAATCGGGGCGTTCGACCGCATGGCGTATTCCTTCATGGTTGGGCGGCCGGGGTTCGGAGTCGATGTGGTGGCGGACAATGTGACCTCCGCGAGCGTGTGCGGCCGGACAATCACAGCAATCGCCGCTGCACCTCGAAGGCGAAGACCAGTTCGGCCAGATCTCGTGGTCGTGACAGCGACCGGCCGGTGCGCTCCTCGATGCGGTGCAGCCGGTAGCGCACGGTATTGGGATGGCAGAAGAGCAGTTCGCCGGTGACGCGCAGGGAGCCCTCGTGCTCGCCCCAGACCCGGAAGGTCTCGTAGAGCACCTCGCGTTCCTCTTCGGCCAGTTCCGCGAAGGATTCGAACAGGGGCGCAACAAGTTTCGTCGTCACCTCGGGTGCGCTGACGGCGGCGCTGCCGAGTATCGAGTTGTCGAAGATCGTCACGAACTCACCCGGTTCCGCCCGGCCGCGCAGGGCGATACGGGCGTAACGCAGGGCCTGGGCGGTGTCGCGCAGATCGTCGAAGCGGGGGCTCACGCCCACACGGGCGGTGGCGGTGCGCGAGAGCAGGGCCAGTGCGTTGCGCAATTGCGCATCGGTGCGGAAGCTCATGATGCCGACGCTCATTTCCGGCAGCCGCCACCAGGCCGAGAAGACATCGAGGCTGCGCAGCTTGGGTTCGATCTGCGGCAGCGGTTCGGCGCCGAGTGCGGGTGTCCACGCGGCGACCACCACGAACGGTCCGGTCGTGGGCAGCCGCAGATGGTCGGCGGCTTCCCAGACGCTCCACTGATCGAACAACCGGCCGTGCAGCAGCGCGTCGACCAGGTCCGTGCGGGCGCAGGACTCACGCGCGATGCGCCGGGTCTGCTCGTCGCGGTAGGCGATCGCCATGGCGTCGGTATAGCGGCCCTGCGCGGCCAGGACTCGCGTGGTGGCGGCGAGCCTCGCCTCGGCGGATGCGGACTCGGCCGCGCCGAGCAGCGCCTCCCAGAAGCGGTGGAATCCCACGCGGTAGGCCTCGAGCACGGCGGCGAGCGGGACGTCCTCGCGGGCACGTTCGACGCCGACGACGGTCGCGGGGGCGGTATCGAAGTCCGCGCCGTCCGCCAGAGCGTCGAGTACGGTGCGCAGGTGCTCCGCGACGGCGGCGACCACGATCGGAAACCTCACCGGGACCGATCCGCTGTAGAGCACCACCTCTTTGGCGATCGCGCGGGCCAGCTCCGCGGCGAGCTCATCGGCCCGCAGGGCCAGGGTCCGAGCTGCTGTGGCGATCTCGCGTGCTGCTCCGCCGTCGTTCATGGCGAAAAAGGTAGGCCGTCTGCCGACGGTTGCGATTGTCTCGCGGAGACGAAGATGTGGCCCGGTCTTGTCTCCCGCGGGGCGGTCCGAACTCGATACTCATCCATGATGTGGGCGCAGGACCGCCGGGCCGTACCAGTGGCAGGCCAGCAGCGCGAGTTCGACATCGAGCCGATCGGCGGTGATCGGCCGGCCGCGGCGCTCGATGGCCCGGGCGACGCGGTACTTCACGGAGTTGAAATGCAGGTCCAGTTCGGTGGCTGCCGCCTTGAAACTCGAACCGGCGCAAAGGAATACGCGCAGAGTGTTGCGCAAGCGTTCGTCGTTCTCGGTGTCGCAGGACAGATTTCCCAGCACTTCGCTCACCCAGTCGCGGGTTTCGGCGAGATCACTGCCCAGCAGCGCTGCGGTCGCCAGGCCCAGGTCGGAAGCCGCCAGCACCGGGTTCGGCGATCCGCGCGCGAGCGCTACCCCTTGCGCACGCGCGGCGTGCCGGTGGGAGGTCCGGAAACCGTCGAGGCCCGGCCGGGCCGGGCCGATAGCGACACCGGGCGCGCCGGCCTCGGCGGCGATACGGGAGCGAATGCGTGCGACCGGCTCGTGCGGATCAGCGCGATAGGGCAGCCAGGCCCATGCGCCCGCCGGATCGGTGGCGACGAACAAGGGGTTGGCCTCGAGGGCAAGCTCCTGACCGAGCTTGCGAACGAACTGCTGCAGCCGCGGGAGCCCGTCGTCTCCGGAGTCCGGGTACCACAGCACCAGTGCCACATGATGCCAGCGCAACGGGTAGCGGATGGTGGTGGAGGCCGCGTCGACGTCGACGGTCTTGCGGGTGGTCAGCAGTTCGCGGACGCGTAACGCGCGCAAGCTGTTCCGGTTCTCCAGCCACCGTTCGCGTTCGTCGTCGTAGATCACCACGACCTGCTCGGTGATGCGGTCGATGTACTCGAACAGGATCGCCGTGATGCGCTCGATGGCGCTGATACGTTCGTCCGCCGGAATGTCCACGGCGTGCAACTCGGCGAACACCATCTCGGTCATCCGGCGCTGCCCGAGCCGATAGGCGCGTACCAGAGCGTTGGCCGGAATACCTTGCTGGGCAAGACGTCTGGCGTACTCGACGGCGGCCCCGGGAGCCTGGATGTGCTCCACGGGAATGTCGTGGCGCAGGGCGTGCAACAGGGTGTCCACGTTGGCTTCGACGCTCGCGCCGAGCAGGTCCACCGTGCGGGGGTCGCCGCGCAGATCGACGATGTCGTCCTCGAGCGCAGCGCGAATTGCGGCGCTCACCTGCGTCACCCTGGCGTTCATGCGGGCGGCGATCGTTTCCACGTAGCTGCCCACCGCGGCATCGATGCCGCGCCGCGCAATCGTCACATTTCCACTCTAGATCCGGGCGGCTCGAAGGCGGCCGGATTCGCCGGGCGAGGTTTTGTCTCCAGGCGACAAGTGCGGGCGGGAACTTCGTCCACGCACGATGTGCCCGGGGACAACGGGCGAGGGGCTTCGTTGTCGACCGTGACATTGTGAGGACCGCCGGTCCCGGCGCACCCTGGCGAGAGCGATGGAGATCGTATGTCCACGCTGGATGAATTCTCGCGCATGGAGGCCGAAATGGATCTTCGGATCGGTGTCGCCGATGCCCTCGGGACCGACTACTTCTACTTGCAAGAGCACCTCACCCCGGCGCAGCACGAGGTCCTGCTGCGCACGCGGGAGTTCGTCGCCGAAGAAGTCCGGCCGGTCATCAACGACTACTGGGAGCGGGCAGAATTCCCGTTCCCCCTGGTGGAAAAGCTCGCCGACGTCGGCATCATCGGTGACGGCATCGTCGGCTACGGGTGCCCGGACCTGGATCCGATCTCGGTCGGGCTGGCGTACATGGAACTCAGCCGCGGTGACGGCAGCATCGGCACCTTCGCCGGTGTGCAGGCCGGACTGGCCATGCGGTCGATAGCCCAGTGCGGCTCCGAGGAACAGAAACAGCGGTGGCTGCCGGACATGGCACAGCTGCGCAAGATCGGGGCGTTCGCGCTGACCGAACCCGAACACGGCTCCGATTCCATCGGCCTCGAGACCAGCGCCCGCCGCGACGGGGACGGGTATGTCATCAACGGCGCGAAGAAATGGATCGGGAACGGCAGCATCGCCGATGTGATCGTGGTGTGGGCGCGCGACACCGAGGACGGTCAGGTCAAGGGCTTCCTGGTGGAGAAGGGCACCCCCGGTTACCACGCGGAGGTCATCACCGGAAAGGGCGCGCTGCGCGCGGTGTGGCAGGCGCAGATTCAGCTCGACGGCGTGCGGGTACCGGCCGAGAGCCGGATGCCCGGCGCGAATTCGTTCAAGGACTGCGCCAACGTGCTGGTCGGCACCCGCAGTGCCTGCGCGTGGATGGCGCTGGGCCACGCCCTGGCCGGCTTCGACACCGCACTCACCTACAGCCGACGGCGTAAGCAGTTCGGCAGGCCGTTGGCCGCTTTCCAAATCGTGCAGGACCGGCTGGTGAAGATGCTGGCCGATGTCACCTCCATGCAGTTGTACTGCTTGCAGATCGGCACCCTGGCCACCGAGGGGCGCCTGCAACCGACGCTGGCCGGGCTGGCCAAGATGCACAACACCTCCACCGCGCGCTCGATTCTGCACACTGCGCGGGACATGCTGGGCGGCAACGGGATTCTGCTGGACTTCCAGGTGATACGGCACATGGCCGATGTCGAGGCGGTACACACCTTCGAAGGCACCGAGACCATGCAGACCCTGATCGTGGGCCGCGACATCACCGGTATCAGCGCTTTTGCCTGAGACGCGGCGCCGGTCGGCAGATTTCCAGGAGCATCGATGGCCGCACCAGCCGATATTCCGCCCATGTCCTCCTCGCGCGACAAGGTTGTTTCCGCCGCGGAAGCCGTCCGCCTCATCCGTGACGGCGATTCGGTCGCCGTCGGGGGCTTCGGTGGACAGTGCTTCCCCGAAGAACTCACCATCGCGCTCGAACAGCGATTCCTGCAGTCGGGCACCCCGCACGATCTGGGCATCGTCTTCGCCGTCGCCCAGGGCGATCGCCTAGGGCGCGGGCTGGACCGGATCTGTCACCCCGGACTGATTTCGCGCGCCATCGGCGGGCATTGGGGGATGAGCCCGGCCATCCAGAAGCTGGCCGTCGGCAACGAGATCGCCGCGCACAACCTACCCCAGGGGGTGTTGTCGCAGTTGTTCCGCGACACCGCGGCCGGCAAACCCGGCCTGCTCACCCGTGTCGGGCTCGGCACGTTCGTGGATCCGCGACTGGGCGGCGGCAAGGTCAACGAGCGGACCACCGAGGATCTCGTCGAACTGATCACCCTGGGCGGCGACGAGTTTCTGTTCTACAAGGCATTGCCGCTGGATGTCGCACTGCTGCGCGGCACGACCGCTGATCCCGCCGGCAACATCACCATGGAGCGCGAAGCGCTCACCCTCGAGACGCTGTCCATCGCGACCGCCGCGCACAATGCGGGCGGGCTGGTCATCGTCCAGGTGGAACGAGTCGCCGACGCCGGCTCGCTGTGCCCGCGCGACGTGAAAATTCCTGGGGTGCTGGTGGATTGCGTGGTCGTGGCCGGGCGCGACCACCACTGGCAGACTTTCGGCACGCAGTACTCCCCGGCCTACAGCGGTGAACTGCGGCGGGTGCCGCTGCACAACCTGGCGCCCCTGCCGCTGAACGAGCGCAAGGTGATCGCCCGGCGCGCCGCGCTCGAACTACGCGTCAACAGTGTGGTGAATCTCGGTGTGGGAATGCCCGAAGGCGTTGGCGCCGTCGCGACCGAGGAGCGGATCGTCGACTACCTGACTCTGACCGCCGAACCCGGCGTGATCGGCGGAATGCCTGTCGGCGGAGCCGATTTCGGTGTAGCGGTCAATGCGCAGGCCGTGCTCGACCAGCCCTACCAGTTCGACTTCTACGACGGCGGGGGACTGGATGCGGCCTTCCTGGGCATGGCCCAGTCGGATCGGGACGGCAATGTCAATGTCAGCCGGTTCGGCAACCGGCTCGCCGGATCGGGCGGATTCATCAACATCAGCCAGAACGCGAAACAGGTGATCTTTCTGGGCACCTTCCTCGCTCCCAGCCGCACCGCGGTACTGGACGGGCGGGTGGTCGTCGAGTCCGAACCGGCCGCCGTGAAATTCGTCGACGCCGTCGAACAGCGCACCTTCAGCGGGGCACAGGCAGTGCGCACCGGTCAACCGGTGCTCTACATCACCGACCGGTGTGTGTTCCGGCTGACCGCCGACGGCCTGCAACTGACCGAGGTGGCGCCCGGCATCGACATCGACCGCGACATCCTCGCGCACATGCCGTTCGAGCCGCTGCTCGAGGGGGATCCGGTCGTCATGGATGCGCGCCTGTTCGCCCCGGATCCCATGGGCCTGAAAGACCAGCTCCTGTCGGTCCCGATGGCGGCCCGCATGACCTACGACGACACCCGCAACGTCTTCTTCCTCAATATGGAGGGCCTGGCGCCGGCCACGTCTGGTGAGGTCGAAACCATCCGCGCCGCAATCGAATCCCGCCTGAGCCGGATCGGCAGAAAAGTGCACCTGGTCGCCAACTACGACAACTTCACCCTCCCTGCGGACCTACGCGACCTCTACGTCCGATCGATACAGGACTTCGCCGAGCGCTTCTACCTGTCCGCGAGCCGCTACAGCACGAGCTCGTTCATGCGGCTCAAACTGCACGACCACCTCGCCGGCCGCGGCGTCGCCCCCCACATCTACGAGAACCGCGCCGAGGCACTGGCCAACCTGAGAGCGGAGTGAGTTGCCCACCATGCCCGATGCCGGCCGTGGCCGAAACCACCATCACCGCGGATTCTGTAACAGAGGCAGGCGCACATGGGCGACGTCTTCGGAATTACAGGTAAGACAGCACTGGTCACCGGCTCGGGCCGCAATATCGGGCGGGCGATCGCGCTCGAACTGGCCGGCTGCGGCGCGAACGTCATCGTCAACGCCCGCAGTGACCGGGCCGAAGCGGACTCGGGGCGGCCTGCGCACCCTGACCAAATCCCTGGCCTCCGGTCCACGTCAACGGCGGTCAATGGATGTTCGGATAGGCACTTTGCAGAGAACCCGGCGAACATGGGGCGACCCGCGGACACGATGAGAGAATCCGCGGGTCGCCAGAAGTGCTGCTAGTGGTGCTGCAGCTTCTTCTTGCCCGAGTTCTTGTCGTCCTTCATGTCGGGCCGCGGCTGTCGCGTCTCGCGCTCCATCCCGCCGGTCAGCTGATCCGTGTCCTGCTGCTGATCGTCGATCATGCGATCCGAATCGCGCTGCGCACGCTGGCCCTGGTTCTTCATGCCTTGTTTGGACTTCCCGGCCATCTGACCGGATTTCCTGCTCCGATTGCGATCAGACATTTCAACCTCCACATCGGTCGATCTCGTCCGAACTGCGACATCGGACGCGGAGTGCGTTGCGTCCGCCGAATCTCTGAGCGCTGTCGAAGGCCTCAGCGAGAACCGTCGACAACCAGATGCTCGCCCTCAGCTGTCAAGGCAACAACTGCGGCTCATACATCCTGACGATGATGGCTCACCGATGTCAACGCGTCGAGGCAGCTGGAGGCAAAGCGCGGCTCGGTAGTAGATTTAAGTGGCGTATCGATCACTCCCGGGCAGCGCGCGGCGGTCGGGCTCGAGGCCGCCGAGGCCGCGCATCCGACATCGTCGGCGTCACCGCAATTGTCACCGCGCGAGCCGCAGAATTCGGCGTCATCGGCACCTACCCGCGAGGACGGGAGAATTCGGTGGCTGACCGATGGATGATTCGCGGTACGGAGTTCGCGAATTGCCTGTGCGACTGGGGCTGTCCGTGTCAATTCGGCGCGAAGTCGACCTACGGGCACTGCGAGGAATTGATGTGCGGCCACATCGAGGAGGGACACTTCAACGACACCAATCTCGGCAACCTGGACTGGGCGGTGCTCATGTACTGGCCGGGTGAGGTAGCCGAGGGTAATGGCACGCAGCAGGTCGTCATCGGCGAACAAGCGGATTCGGGTCAGCGAGAAGGACTGCGCAAGATTCTTCTCGGCGAGTCGACCGCCCCCGGAGCGACGCATTTCTTCGTGTACAACAGCACGATGTCGACCGTGCTCGACACGCTGTACGCACCCATCGAACTGTCGATCGACGTCGATCGGCGACTGGCCAGCCTCATGATCGACGGGCTGGTCGAGTCACGCGGGACGCCGATCATCAGCCCCTACACCGGCGAGCCGGCCAGGATACGCATCAACATGCCGGACGGGGCGCGCTACATCTACGCCGAGATGGGCAACGGCAACACCACAGCCAAGGCAGGAATCGAACTCGACTTCCAGGACAGCTACGGCCAGTTCAACATTCTGCACATGAACCAGGACGGAGTGATCCGCTGACCACGTTGCGGGACCGGCGTCACCGAGACCGCCTGGCCGTATGGGCCGGTCTGGGCGGCATCACGATCGCGGCCTGGGTTTACCTCGTGGTGACGGCGCGTCGAATGGCGACCGAGTCGGCGGGCACGAGGGGGCAGTCGACGGGGCAGATGAGGGACGCCATGACCGGGGTGCAACCGTGGACGGCAACCGAGTTCGGTGTGACGCTGGTGATGTGGATCGTGATGATGGTCGCGATGATGGTTCCCACCGCGGCGCCGATGACCTTGTTGTACGCCGCGGTCGCACGCAAGGCCGCGGCCCGGCACAACCCGCTGACCCCGACGTTCGTCTTCGTCACCGGCTACATAGCGATGTGGTCGATCTTCGGTCTCGTGGCCACCGTCGCTCAGTATGTTTTCGATCGGGCCGCGTTGCTCTCCCCGATGATGGTGTCCAGGAGTCCGGTGTTCGGAGCCGCACTGCTGATCGGGGCCGGCATCTACCAACTCACCCCGTTGAAGAATGCCTGTCTGAGGAGCTGCCGGGCCCCGGCGCACTTCATGTCCCGCTACTGGCGCACCGGGAACCTCGGTGCCTTGCACATGGGACTGCGGCTCGGCGCATACTGCGTGGGCTGCTGCTGGATCCTGATGGGATTGCTGTTTTTCGGTGGCGCGATGAACCTGCTGTGGACCGCGGCGATCGCCATCTTCGTCCTGTTGGAGAAGACGATCCCATTCGGTGACATGGGTGCAAGGTTCGCGGGCGTGGCGATGATCCTGGTCGGCGCGTCGAGTCTGGCTCTGCTCGTCGGCGCCTGAGCCGCAACTGTTTTCACTGACCGGTCGGATAAACGGTAAGGAGCGCAATCATGAACGTCGTGGTACTCATCGGACGCATCCTGTTCGCCGCACTGTTCCTCGGCTCCGCGTTCGGGCACTTCGCCCAGCGCAAGCAGATGGCGGAATACGCCGGGTACAAGGGAGTCCCCGTTCCCGAGTTGTCGGTTCTGGCCTCCGGTGTGCTCCTGCTCGTGGGTGGTCTGAGCGTGCTGTTGGGGGTGTGGGCCGATCTGGGCTCGCTGCTGCTGGTCGTATTCCTCGTCCCGGCCGCCCTGCTCATGCACGCCTTCTGGAAGGAATCCGATGCACAGGTCAAGCAGCAGGAGATGATCAACTTCAACAAGGACATCGGCCTGGCGGGAGCTGCCCTGATGCTGTTCGCGTTCTTCTCGCACGTCGGTGCGGATCTCGGGCTGACCCTGACTGGACCGCTGTTCCACATCTGACCCGCGCGGAACCGGTCCGGCGGCGACACCCTGTCGGTGTCGCCGCCGGACTGCCGCCAAGGCGTTTCACCCACAACACCGGCGCCGCCGAATCACCTTCGCCTGATTCAGGTTCCGTGAACGGGCTCGGGTGGTTCGGCGCGTACGGTCCGGCGCCATCGGCCGAGTGGCGGCTCCGGGCGGATAACTCATGAAATGAACTTGGTTCACCTTAGGCCTTCTCGCCGAGACATGTCCTCGCTACTCTCGAATCATCGAACTGAACTCAACTCAACTGGAGGGTCATGTCCACGCCATTGGTCGCCGGTGGTGAAATCCGCTGGCCACGTTCCGAACCGGCCGGGTTCATACCCGGTCCGGAGCAGTCCGCCCTGCGCGAGTCACTGCGGGCGCTGCTGGGTAAACACGGCGACATCATTCAGGTTCGCGAAGCCTCGTCCACGGAACGTGGGTTCTCGGCATCGCTGTGGCGGGCCCTCGTCGACGACATGTCGGTTACCGCACTCGCTGTACCCCAGGATCGGGGCGGGCTGGGTTACGGCGTGACCGAACTGGCGACGATTCTCGAGGAGTGCGGGCGCGCACTGGTTTGCGAGCCGGTCCACAGCTCCGCAGTGCTGGGTGTACAGGCTCTGCTGCTGACCCGCCCCGGCGACGATGGCCTGCTGGCGGGTGTGCTGGCCGGGGACCTGCTGGCCACCGTCAGTGCTCTCGATGCCACCACGGACGATCTACGGGCGGCCCGGACGTCGGCCGGATGGGTCGTCGACGGTACCGCCACGCACCTCACCTGCGGTGGAACCGCCGATGTGATCGTCGCATCCGCGAACTGCCCGGACGGCCGGCGCCTGTTCGCCGTGCGTCCGGGCCGGGACTGCGTACGAACCGAGCGAACGGTCCTGGATCCCACCCGCCGGCAGGCGGACGTGACACTGCGGGGCGCTCGGGCGCTCGCCCTCACCGAACCGGGGGAGACCGCCGCCGCGGCCACACGCTTGCGCGATCTCGCCACGCTCGCCCTTGCCAGCGAGAACACCGGCATCGTCGACATGTTGCTCGAGATGACCGTGGCCTACACGTCGACTCGCCGCCAGTTCGAGCGGGCGATCGGTTCCTTCCAGGCCGTCAAGCATCGGCTCGCCGATCTACTGGTGCTACTCGAGCGTGCGCGATCGGCCTCGCGGTATGCGGCCGCGGCCTTCGCCGAGGATCCGGATGCGGCGAGGCTGGCGGTTGCGGTGGCCGGTGCGGTGTGCACCGACGCGGCCGTCCAGGCGGCGGCCGAGGCTGTCCAGTTGCACGGCGGAATCGGTTTCACCTGGGAGCATCCGGCTCACTCCTATTTCCGCCGCGCAATGGGAAATGAAGCGGCACAAGGCGGTTCCCGTACCCACCGCAGCACGATAGCCGCCCTCGTCGGCTTGTGAGCAGCTGCGCCGCCACACCGAATCCGGTGGACGGCGCGTATTGACGCCGGTGACTCCAGCCGGTAAAACTGAAGTGAATCCAGTTCAGGAAACTCTCCTCGATCGAAAGAGGCCACATGATCGACACCGACCACATCGTGCTCGAGAAGGACGGCGACATCGCCCGGGTCTGGCTCAACCGCCCGCACAAGAAGAACGCCGTCACCACCGAACTGCTGCACCGGCTCGACGAGATCATCGTCGAGGTCGACAACGACCCCGAGCTGAAGCTGCTCGTCCTGCGCGGGCGCGGCAACACCTTCTGCTCGGGCTTCGACCTCGACGAACTGCGCGCGAACTATGTCGGCAAGACCACCTCCATGGACGTGGCGGTGCTCTCGGCGAAGGTCTGCGACCGCTTGTACTCCATGAACACGCCGTCGCTCGCGGTGCTGGAGGGCTATGTCACCGCGGGTGGCTTCGAGCTCATGATCTCCTGCGACTTCGCCGTCGCGGCCGACGATGCCAAGATCGGCGACTTCCACATCCGCCGGGCGCTGTTCGGTGGCGCGGGACCGATCTACCGGCTGCCGCGCATGATCGGCATCCGCAAGACCAAGGAGTTGATGCTGACCGGGAAGCTGTTGAGCGGTCAGCAGGCCGCCGCGTTCGACCTCATCAACGCTTCGGCGCCGGCCGCCGAACTCGACCAGTTGGTCGCCGATTTCGCCGCACCCATCGTCGACAAGAGCCCGTTCGCGATGAAGCTCACCAAGATGACCATCGACCGTGGCCTGGATGCGGACATCCAGTCGCTGATGGTGATGGAGCACCTGGCCGTCGGCAACGCGCTGCAGTCCGAGGACGCCGCCGAGGGCGTGAACGCCTTCCTGGAGAAGCGCCAGCCGAAGTGGGTCGGTCGCTGAACCACGAACCGGTTCAATCCTTTCCGCCGACCTGAGAAGGAAAAGACATGGGCGTTCCGGAGATCCTCGCACTCGAGGGCAGCAGGTGCACGACGTGCGGCACCGTCGCATTCCCGGCCGGCACGATGTGCGGGCGGTGCGCCACTGCGACCGCGACCACGATTCCACTGAGCGACCACGGCGTGGTCTGGGCGTACACCGTGCAACGGTTCGCGCCCAAGTCACCGCCCTATGTCGTTCCGGGCGAAGGCTTTTCGCCGTTCGCGGTCGGATATGTCGAACTTCCGGAAGGCATCAGGGTCGAGGCGGTCCTGGACTGCACCGACTTCGCCGAACTGGACGGGGCGCAGGTGCGGCTGGTCGCCGTCGCGCCGGTGCCCCGGTTCGCGACTCGCACATTCATTCAGGAAGGTAAGGCGCAGTGACACAGTCGGTCTCGATCATCGGCACCGGACTGTCCCGGTTCGGCAGACAGCCCGAGGTCACCGGCCGCCGGCTCGCGGTCGTGGCGATCAACGCCGCGCTCGACGACGCCGGATTGACGTGGCCGGACATCCAGCTGGCCTGCGGCGGCAGTGACAGCTCCGGGCTGGCCGATACCCTCGTCGCCGAATTGGGCTTCACCGGAATACCGTTCACCAACGTCAAGAACGGCTGCGCGACCGGTGGCAGCGCACTGCTCGGCGCGGTCAACGCCGTGCGCTCCGGTATCGCCGAGATCGCGCTGGCCGTCGGCTTCGACAAGCATCCGCGCGGTGCGTTCGATCCGATGCCGCAGGAATGGGGTCTGCCGCACGGCTACGGGGAGGCCGGGTTGATGGTCACCACGCAGTTCTTCGGCGCGAAGATCAACCGGTACATGCGATTGCACGGCATCTCCACCATGACGCTGGCCAGGGTCGCGGAGAAGGCTTACCGCAACGGCAGTCTCAACCCCAATGCCTGGCGCACAGAACCGATGTCCGCGGCGGAGATCGCCGCGGCCCCCATGGTGAACGACCCGCTGACCAGGTTCATGTTCTGCTCACCCGGTACCGGTGGCGCCGCGGTGATCGTGGCGAGCGAGTCCGCGACCCGGCGCCTGGGCGTGCGTGGCATCCGCCTGCGCGCGCTCAGTCACCGCACCCGCCGCTTCGGCTCCTTCGAGGTGTTCAGCCCGGCGATCCAGGGCAGCGGCGAACCGGCCAGCGTGAGCTCCGACGCGGCGGCCGCGGCGTTCGAGGAGGCCGGCATCGGTCCCGCCGACGTCGACGTCGCACAACTGCAGGACACCGAGAGCGGTGCGGAGATCATGCACATGGCCGAATGCGGCTTCTGCGAACACGGCGAGCAGGAGGCGATGCTCGCCGCGGGCGACACCGAAATCGGTGGTCGCCTGCCGGTCAACACCGATGGCGGCTGCATCGCCAACGGTGAGCCGATCGGCGCGTCGGGACTGCGTCAGGTCCACGAAATCGTCACCCAACTGCGCGGTTCGGCGGGTGCCCGGCAGGTTCCGGGGACGCCGCGGGTGGGGTTCACCCACGTCTACGGCGCGCCGGGGATCAGCGCCTGCACCGTGCTGTCGGTGTGAGCCGGGCACATCGATCGAGAGAAGAGCAGTGACCGAACCTACGATTCCCGAACTCGACCGGTTCATCGAACAAGCCACGTCCTGGCTCGCCGGTGTGGCCGCACCTCGCACTGAAAACCCCTGGGGTAGCGGGTCCGATTCGGTCGCGGTCTTCGAAAACTGGACCGAAGCCCAGGAACGTGCCGAGACCGAGCGTGTGCGCGCCTACGAACGCGCCAAGTTCGACGCGGGCTGGGGTGCTTTGAACTGGCCGCGCGGTTACGGCGGGCGCGAGCTGCCGCTGTCGTACGTCCTGGCGTTCCGGCGCGCCGAGGAAGCCTTCGACCTGCCGAAGCGCACCGAAATGTTCTCGGTGACACAGCAATTGGTGGCACCGACGATCGACCAGTGGGGCACCCAGGAGCAGCGGGAGCGGTATGTGCGCGCCATGTTGCGCACCGATGTCATCGCCTGCCAGCTCTTCTCCGAGACCGAGGCGGGGTCGGATCTGGCCGCGGTACGCACCAGGGCGGTCCGGACGGACGACGACGCCTGGATTCTCAACGGGCACAAGGTGTGGACCTCCGGCGCCCGGATCGCCGACATCGGCGTCGCGGTGTGCCGGACCGATCCGGCCGTCGCCAAACATGCGGGCCTGACCGTGTTCCTGGTTCCGATGGACACACCCGGTGTCACCGTGCGCCCGATCCGGCAGATGACCGGGGGGAGTTCTTTCAACGAGGTCTATCTCGACGACGTTCGCCTCGACGACGGTCATCGGCTCGGGCCGGTCGGCAAGGGCTGGCAGGTCGCGCTGACCGTGCTGGCAGCCGAGCGCCTGGACGGCGCCAACCTGGGCCTGGCCAATGCCGATCGCGCGATCGCGCTGGCCGGGAATCTGGATCGTGCCCTCACCGAACTCGAACGCGACCGCGTGGCCGACCTGGTCACCCGCGGTTATGTGCAGCGCGTCGCCGCGATGCGGGTGGCCGCGGCCGTGGTGGCCGGGCGCGATCCGGGACCCGAGGCATCGATCGGGAAGCTGCTGGCCACCGACACGATGGCGCGGACCTCGGAGGTCGTGCGGCTGCTGCTCGGCCGCGACCTGGCCGCCGATTCCGGCGCGTGGGGCACCTTCGCGTGGACCGAACATGTGCTCGGCGCGCCCGGATACCGGATCGCGGGCGGCACCGACGAGATCCAGCACAACATCATCGCCGAGCGCGTGCTCGGCCTGCCCAAGGAGCCGCGTCCATGAGCCCGACACTGGAACAGCGGGTCGCAGCGCGACTGCGCGCCGATCTCGGCGTGAGCCTGACATCCTTCGAACGGCTGCCCGGCGGCCATTCCGGCCTGACCTTCCGGGCGGAAACCAGCGGCGAATCGTATGTCGTCAAGGCGGTGCCGGAAGGCAGCAAACCGATCGGCCGCCACGACATGCTGCGTCAGGCCCGCATCATGCAGGTGTTGGCGCATACTCCCGTGCCGGTGCCGAGCATCGCGGTGGTGGACAGCGACGAACCCGCTTGGTTCGCCATGGAACTCGTCGTCGGTGAGTCGCTGGAGCCGGTACTCGACGATCCCGCGGTCGCCGCGGACCTGGCCGCAGCCCGGATGCGCCGCGCCGCGCAACTGCTGCCCGCGCTGCACGCGGTGGATCCGGCCGATATTTCTGTGCCCGCGCTGACGCCCGCCGAGGAACTCGCCCGCTGGGCGCGCACTCTCGGCGCTGTGCCACCCGAACTGGTTGCCGGCGGTGATCGGCTGCTCGCACTGCTGCAACGCCGGATCCCCGAGCCGATGACGCCGGGGCTCGTGCACGGCGACTATCGCCTGGGCAACATCATCTCCGCCGGCCCGGAACCGGTCGCCCTGATCGACTGGGAGATCTGGAGCATGGGCGATCCGCGCGTGGAACTCGGCTGGTTCCACGTCTTCGCGGACGGCAGCAATTTCCCCGAAGTCGGCCGGGAGGTGCCCGGTCTGCCCAGCGCGGCGGAACTGCTGGACATCTACTGCGCCGGCGGGCCCACGCTCGCCGAGCAAACCTGGTTCGACGCGCTCGGGCGGCTCAAAATGGCCGCCATCATGGGCCACAACCTCCGCAGGCATCGCGAAGGCCGGCATCACGATCCGGACCAGGAAAAACTGCCCGCGACCATCACCCGCCTCATCGAGACCGGCACCGCACTACTCGCCGCTTGACCCTCGCCCTGCCGCTCAGGAGCCGCACTGTGGACTTTTCCTACTCCGCCCGCACCCGGGATCTGCTCGTCGAACTCGAAGATTTCATGAACAGCCACGTATATCCGGCCGAGCCGGTGTACGACGCGCAGGTCGCCGCGAATGCCAACCCGCACGAACAGCCGCAGATCATGCGCGATCTGCAGGCCGAGGCCAGGCGGCGGGGTCTGTGGAACCTGTTCATGACCCACGACGGCCTGGGCGCGGGCCTCACCAACCTCGAATACGCGCCGCTGGCCGAGGTGGTCGGCCGCTCGGTGATCGGCAACGAGGCGATCAACTGCTCGGCGCCGGACACCGGCAACATGGAGATCCTGGCCATGTACGGCACCGAGCAGCAGCAGCAGCAGTGGTTGAAACCGTTGCTGGACTGCGGGATTCGCTCCGCGTTCGCGATGACCGAGCCCGCGGTGGCCAGCTCGGACGCCACCAACATCACCTCGACGATTCGCCGCGACGGTGACGAGTACGTCCTGAACGGGCGCAAGTGGTACACCTCGGGAGTTCTCGATCCGGACTGCAAGCTGATCATCTTCATGGGCAAGTCCGATCCGGCGGCGAAGACCTACCGCCAGCAGAGCATGATCCTGGTACCCGCCGACGCCCCCGGCATCGAGGTGCTGCGCGATCTGCCGATGTTCGGCTTCCACGATCGTCTCGGCCACGGCGAGGTCCAATTCACCGACGTCCGGGTGCCCGCGGAGAACATGCTGGGCTCCGAGGGCGACGGTTTCGCCATCGCTCAGGGCCGGCTCGGGCCGGGCCGCATGCATTACGCGATGCGCGCCATCGGCATGGCCGAACGAGCCATGGAGCTGATGTGCCGCCGGGCGCTGGAACGCACCGCATTCGGTGGCCCGCTCGCGGATCGGGGCGTGGTCCGCGAGTGGATCGCGCGCAGCCGCATCGAGATCGATCAGATCCGGTTGCTGGTGCTGCAGTCGTCCTGGCTGATGGACACCCAGGGCAACGCCGCGGTGCGCTCGCAGGTCGCGGCGATCAAGGTCGCGGCGATGGAGGTGGCACACACCGTCGTCGATCGCGCCGTGCAGACCTTCGGCGCCGCCGGGGTGAGCAACGATACCGTCCTTGCCCGGATGCACGCCATCACCCGGGCACTGCAGATCGCCGATGGCCCCAACGAGGTGCATCTGCGCACGATCGCCCGTCTCGAAGTGGAGAAATACCGATGAACACATCCGATCTGACCGGCAAGGTCGCCCTGGTCACCGGCGCCAGCCGGGGGCTCGGACTGGCCATCGCCCGGGGACTGCGCGACGCGGGCGCCACGGTGATCGTGTCGAGCCGGAAACTGGCGGCCTGCCAAGAGGCGGTGGCAGGGCTGGGCGATTCCCCGGTCGGCAGCGCCCATCCGCTGGAACTGCACGTCGGCAAGTGGGATGCCATCGAGCCGGCCCTCGACCGGATCATCGCGGAGTTCGGGCGGCTGGACATCGTCGTGAACAATGCGGGCATCGCACCGGTGGCCGAGGATCTCGCGTCAGTGACGGAATCGTTGTGGGACAAAATCATCGAGGTCAACCTGAAGGGACCGTTCCGGCTGATGGCCGCGGCCGGCGCCCGGATGGCCGCGGCCGACGGCGGATCGATCATCAACATCTCCAGCATCGGCGCCCTGCGGCCGAGCCCGCCGGAAACGATGTACGCGGCCGCCAAGAGCGGGCTCAACGCCCTGACCCTGGCCTTCGCTCAGGCGTACGCGCCGACGGTCCGGGTGAACTGTGTGCTTCCGGGCGGGTTCGCGACGGATATGGCCGAGCACTGGGACGACGAGTTCGTCGCGAAGATCGTCGATCGGCTACCGGCGGGACGGCTGGGCAGACCGGAGGAGATCGCCGGGCTGGTCACCCATCTGGCCGGTGATGCGGCCAGCTACACCACCGGCGCGATCATTCCGGTCGACGGTGGCCGGACCGCGGTGTACTGAGGTGGATGCTGCAATGACCGACACCCGGACTACCGCCGACGTCGATACCCTCACCCGGCTGTTCGGCTTGCCCGGCCGGACAGCCGTGGTCACCGGCGCCTCTGCGGGCCTCGGGCTCGGCTTCGCCAAGGCGCTCGCCGATGCCGGGGCCACGGTGTTCGCCGCGGCCCGCCGCACCGACCGCCTGGCCGCCCTGGCCGACAGCGATGCGCGCATCGTGCCGGTTCGGTGCGATGTCACCCTCGACGACGACCGCCGGGCGCTGGTGGATCGCTGCTACGAACAAACCGGCCGCCTGGACGTGCTGGTCAACAACGCGGGCATGCCCGGACCCCCACGGGCGGAGCAGGAATCGGCCGAGGGTTTCGCGGCTCTGCTCGAGGTGAATCTGCTCGCCGGATTCCATCTCGCCCTCGCCGCGGCCACCGCCCTGCCGGAGGGACGAGGCGCATCGATCGTCAACATCTCGTCGATCATCGGACTGGCCTCGACCGCGCCGATCGGCGGGGCGAGCTACGCCGCGTCCAAGGCGGGAGTTCTGGGACTGACCCGCGAACTGGCCGGTCAATGGGGTCATCGCGGGATCCGCGTCAACGCGGTCGTGCCCGGATGGTTCGATACCGAGATGACCGACGGGCTGTTCAGCAACGACAAATCCGCCGGCTGGGTGCGACGCAACACCATGCTCGGCCGCGGCGGTGCGGCGGGGGAGGTCGACGGCGCGGTGCTCTTCCTCGCCTCGGATGCGTCGTCGTACATGACCGGCCAGACCGTGGTGGTCGACGGCGGATGGACGGCACGCTGATGTTGGCCGTACAGCTGACCGAATGGGGGCGGCCACCGGAACTGCGGGAAGTGCCGGTACCGCAGCCCGTCGGCGAGGAACTTCTGCTGCAGGTCACCGCGGCCGGACTGTGCCGATCCGATCTGCATGTCATGGATGCGGCGGCGGCGAGTTTCGACTGCCCGCTGCCGCTGACCCTCGGTCACGAGGTCGCCGGAACCGTCCTCGCTGCCGGACCGGACGCCGATCCGACGTGGCTCGGCGAAACCGTTGTGGTGCACGGCATCTGGAGTTGCGGACACTGCCGAAACTGCGTGCGGGGCCGGGAGAACTACTGCCTGCGGCTGCGGCCGCGCACCACCGGCGCCCCGGCGCCGATCGGCAACGGCCTCGGATATCACGGCGGGCTGGCCCAGGCGATGCTGGTCCCGTCGGCCCGGCATCTGGTCCGCACCGGTGGCCTGGATCCGGCCGTGGCCGCGCCGCTGACCGACGCGGGGCTGACCGCCTATCACGCGGTGCGCGAACACGCCGACCTGATCGATGCGCACGCGACCTGCGTGGTGATCGGCGTCGGTGGCCTCGGCCACCTGGGTGTGCAGATCCTGCGCGATATGGGCGCCGGCCGAATTCTCGCCGTCGACAACCGCGCGGACGCGCGCGAGATGGCCCTGCGGCTGGGCGCCGAGGCGGCATTCCCCGACGTGGACTCCCTGCGAACGGCCGTGAGCGACGGCGCCGATGTGATCATCGACTTCGCCGGCGCACCGGACACCGCGCAGCCCGCGATCCGCCTCCTCGCACCGGGCGGGCGCCTGACGGTGGTGGGCAGCGCCGGCGCCCGGATGGAGGTCGGCAAACACGTCGGCCTGGCCGCGGGCTGGCGGGTCACGGCACCGTTCTGGGGTCCGCACGCGGATCTGGTCGCGGTGATCGACATGGCGCGGCGCGGGGCCCTGCACGTGCAAGCCACCCCCTACCCACTGGCCGAAGGGGTCGAGACCTACCGGCGCCTGCGCGCCGGCGACATCACCGGCCGCGCCGTGCTGATTCCGCCGCCGTTGGTGCGCTGACCGGCAAGTACGCAGCGAAGAACTGACAGTCCACACGAGGAAACAGACGATGAAGATACTCGCGAAAGAACTGCTCGAACGGGCACAGCACAGCCCGGATCGGATCGCGGTCGTCGACGAGCTCGGCGACCATACCCTCGGTGAGATCGTCGCAGCGGCAACGACTCTGGCCGCCCGCATCGAGGCGATCGATCCGGGCGCCCCGACGGTACTCGTGCAGGCGGACAACACCTGGCACACCGTGGCCGCCGCGCTCGCGGTCGGCATGCGGGGCGGGGTCGTCGCGGTGCTGAGCCCGCACGCGGCCGACTCCGAGTTCCGGCTCGCCGTGGCCGATATCGCGCCGGATCTGGTGTTCGCCGAGCCCGAGCCGCTGGATCGGTGGGACGTGCCCGCCGACTTCTCCCTCCGGGAGACCGCTTTCGCCGGTCGCGTGGTGTGCGCCCGGCCGGGGCCGTTCGGACCGGTGGAACGCTGGCGCGGCGGGACGGCGATCGCGATGACCTCGGGATCCACCGGCCGCCCCAAATGCGTCGTGCAGTCCGAGGAAGCTATCCGCTACGCCTGCGCACGCACGATCGAGGTCGTGGGCATGCGGCCCGGCGACGCCGTCGGAGCGTTCGTTCCGCTGTCGTCGGTGGCCGCGTTCTGCTTCGGCATGTATCTGCCCGCTTACCTGGGCGGGAGCATGGTGACGATCGACAAATGGTCCCCGGCCGCGGCGTTGCGCGCGATGGCGGCCCATCGCGTCGCCTGGACGATGCTGGTCCCGACCATGGCCCTGCAGCTGTCGCTGGTCGACAATTCCCCGGGCACGCTGGCGCTGCGAGCGATGACCGTGGGCGGCGGCCCGATGAACGAGAGCGCCATGGCCGCGGCGGAGAACCGCCTCGGCACCACCTTCCTACGGGTGTTCGGCATGTCCGAATGCCTCGGCCACACCACGCCGCGGATCGACGACCCGCCCGCGATCCGCCTCGGCCGCGACGGTCGCCCGTTCGAGGGCACCGTGGTCCGCGCGGTCGATGGCGCGGGGAACATCCTGGGCCCGGGTGAGGTCGGCGATGCCCAGGTGAAGGGACCGTCGTTGTTCGTGGGTTACGCCCGGGAGGGGGTTCCGGTACCGCCGGAACTCACACCCGACGGATTTCTGCCCACCGGCGATCTGGTCGAGGTGGCCGACGACGGCTCGATCCGCGTACTGGGCCGGCAGAAGCAGATCATCATCCGCGGTGGCCGCAACATCGACATCAACGAGATGGAGGCAGCGATCGCGGGCCTGCCCGCGGTCGTCCAGGTGTGCGTCGTCGCGGTGCCCGACGATCTGCTCGGTGAGCGCGCGGCCGCGCTGGTCGTCACCGATGGTCCGCCGCTGACGTTGGACAGCGTCACCCTGCAGCTCGCGGCCGCGGACGTGCCCAAGTTCAAGTGGCCGGAATATCTGTTCACCGTGCCGGATCTACCACAGAACCGGGTCGGCAAGCTGGACCGGCCCGAGGCCGTTCGCCTGGCGACCCGCTTGACAACCTCGACTGACTCGAGTTCACCTCAGGTGAGGTAATGTCGATCCGGCTATATATACAAGACGCATGGGGGTATTTCACTGATGGTCGCTGATACCGAAGCTCGCCGCGAGAGCGCGCGTTCCAAGCGCAGTCATATCCTCCGCACGGCCATCGAGAAATTCGGGCAGGTCGGCTACGAGCAGACCAAGTGGGCATCGGTCGCCGGTGAGGTCGGCATCGGCCAGACCGCGCTGTATCACTACTTCGAGTCCAAGGCGCATTGCCTGCTCACGATCATGCGCCTCGAACTGGCCGATTCCGTCGACCGCTTCGTCGCCGCCACCGAGAATCAGGACGACCCCGAGCAGGCGCTGCGCGCAGCGGTCGCCGGAGCCCTGGCGGGCACACCGACCGACGCCCTGCAACGGCGGATCCTGCAGAGCCACATGGATCTGCTCACCGCCCCGCGCCAGTCCGAGAAGGAGGAGGCCGAACGGCTGCGCTCCCGGGAGCTGGTACAGGAGATCGAACAGAACTGGGCCGGGCTGGTGTCGCGCGGCATGGACGCCGGCGTGTTCATCGACGGAGATCCGCGTCTGCTCGGGCAGTTGCTCCTCGGCATGATCGTCAGCATCTGGCGCTGGTACCGGCCCCAGGGCGATCTGAGCCTGGCCGAGATCACCGAGACGATCAGCACCTCGGCCGTCCGGCTTCTGGTCAAGTAAATCCGAGGCACATCCGGACCGAGTTCGGCATGCCCGCAGAAACCAAACAGAATTCAATTAGGAGAATCGTGTACAACCTCATCGTTCTGGCATCCCGCCCCAGTGATTGGTCGCACGAGCAGTTCATCGAATGGTGGCGCGGCGAACATGCCGAGGTCACCTACCCCATTCCCGGACTGCTGCGCTGGCAGCAGACCGAATTGCTCGAGTCGATGGACGAGAAGTCCGCGGGTTGGGATGGGCTGTCGATCCTGAGCTTCGAATCCCGCGAGGCGCTCGACGCCGCGCTGGCGAGTCCGCAATGGCAGGCAGCGGTGCGGCACGTCGGCGCCATGCGGGGGCGGCGGATGATCTGGTTCGGCGACGAGCGGACGATGGTGCCGCTCACCGAAACCGCCGCGTGAGTACGCACTGGGCGGAACCCTGGTGTTACCCGATAACCGAAGGTATCCATCGCATTCCGCTGCAAATGCCACAGGACGGACTGCGTGCGATCAACGTGTACGTGCTGGAAACCGATACCGGCCTCGCATTGATCGACGGGGGCTGGCACCGGCCGGACACCTACCGTGAACTCGCCACCGGGCTCGCTCGAATCGGCCGTTCCCCCAATCAGATCCACGATGTGTTCGTCACGCACGTGCATCGCGATCATTACACCTTCGCCGTCGAGTTGCGTCGCAGGCACGGGTGCCGGGTCCATCTGGGCGCCGAGGAATCTCCCGGCCTCGAGGCCATCCACCGGCTCGGCACCAACGAGCCCGAGAACGCCCTGCACGAGTTGCGCCGCGCGGGCGCAGGCGATCTCGCCACCCGCGCCCGGGCCGGCAGCTTGGCCGAGCCTTTCGATCCACAGGACTGGGAGCCACCCGACCACTGGTTGCGGCCGGGCACCGTCGAACTGTCCGGGTACCGTCTGCACGCCCAGGCAACTCCCGGTCATACCAAGGGCCACATGGTTTTTCGGGACCTCGATCGAAATCTGATGTTCACCGGCGACCACGTGCTGCCGACGATCACCCCCTCGATCGGGTTCGAACTCGGCCCGTGGGAACTGCCGTTGGACAACTTCCTGCGCTCACTGACGCTGCTGAGCGACGACGACGCACCGGTGATGCTGCCCGCCCACGGCCTGCCCGGCGGGAGCGTCGGCCGCCGAGCGCGCGCACTACTCGCTCACCACGAACATCGGTTCACTCAGATCCTCGCCGTCGTCGGCGAACTGGCGCCGTGCACCGGAGCGGTCGTGGCGCGGGCACTGACCTGGACGCGGCACGACCGCCGGTTCGACACCCTGGGCACCTTCGACCAGATGTTCGCCACCTGTGAGACGCTCGCGCATCTCGACGTGCTGGTCGCTCGAAATGTGTTGACCGCGAAGGACAACGACGGTGTGGACGTCTTCGGCATTGCTCGCTGAAGACGTCCACACCGTCGTTTCCGGACCCGCTCTACACGCAGGTCCACCCACCGTCGACGTAGAGTTCGGTGCCGGTGATGAAGGTCGAATCGTCGCCGGCCAGGAAGGCGACCGCCGCAGCGACCTCCTCGGCTCGGCCGAGCCGGCCCATCGGGGTGTGCTCGAGCATCGCGCGGTGCCGGTCACTGCCCTCGTATCGGTCGAGCAGCTGGCGCGTCTGGATGAATGCCGGGTGGATCGAATTGACCCGCACGCCCTTGGTCGCCCAGTGCAGGGCCGCATTCTTGGTCATCGTCCGGACCGCGCCCTTGGCCGCCGCATACGCCAGACTGTTGCCCAGTCCGCCCACGGTGCCCAGGATCGAGCAGAGGTTGACGATCGACCCCCCGCCGGTGCGCTCGATGAGCGCACCGGCGTGCTTCATACCCAGCCAGGTACCGGTCTGACTGATCGCGATCACCTTGTTGTACCGCTCGAGATCTTCGTCCACCACCGTGGCCAGGCTGCCGATGGCGCCGTTGGCGACGAGCGCATCCAGGCCCGAGAAGCGCTCGGCGATCACCTCGACCGCATTGCGCCACTGCTGCTCGTCGCTGATATCCAGCTCGAGCACATGGTGTCGTTCGGGATTCGGGATGTCCGCCGCCACCCGCGCACACGCCTCGGCATCGAGATCCGTGAGCACGAGCACGGCGCCCTCGTCTGCCAGCCGCCGCGCGATCTCCACGCCGATGCCGCCGGAGGATCCCGTCAGCAGGACCACCTTGTCGCGCAATCTCGCACTACCGGCCGTCATATCCATCTCTCCACTTCCGGCTTTCGCCACCTGGTCCGAATCACAGATTGCTCAACACGTTCCGGCCGCCCACGAGCATCGCCGCCGCCACGCCCACGGTCGTGACCGCGGTCATCAGCAGCGCCATCGCGGCCACGAGTGGATAGGAGCCGTTCTCCCACAGATCGAACAGCAGGGTGCCCATCACCTGGGTGGTCGATGCGCGCACCAGCAGCGAGGCGGCGAACTCGTGCGTGAGCAGGATGAACATCAGCGCGACGGCGCTCAGGATGGTCGGGCGCATCAGCGGGAGCATCACCCGGATGTTCGTGACCATCGGTGAGGCTCCGCTGGTCGCCGACGCCTCGCTGTAGGTGTTGCCCAGCGAGAGCAGCGCGGTCATCTGCATCCGGATCGCGTAGGGCAGCATCAGGACGATGTAGACCAGGATGATGACCGCGCGGGTCCCGTACAGGATCAGCGGCGGCTCGGTGTAGGTCAGCAGGAATCCCACACCGAAGATCACCGCCGGAATACCCATCGGCAGCACGGCGATGAGGTCGGCGATCAGTGCCAGGATCCGGAATCGCCTGCCGCGCACCAGCAATGTGGCCACCGCGTAACCGATGGGAATGCATATCGCCACGGCGACCAGCGAGGTGACGACGCTGGTCACCACCGAGTCCACGATCGCCTGGTTCGAGGCGAGACTCCGGAAGTTCGCGAGGGTCAGGATGTGCGGGGACAGCGAGCCCGACCAGTACGGCGTCAACGAGACGACGACCAGCCCGAGCAGCGGGATGACCAAGGCCAGCAGGGCGTAGATCACCATGGTGACCGAGGCCCAGGCCGAGCGTCCCGGCGGCGCCGAGAATGCCTTGCCGCCGTGGGTGACGAACCGAGTCTGGTTGCCCAGCAACCCTTTCTGGACCAGCACCACCGCGAGCCCGAAGAGCACCAGGGGCGAACCCGCGGCCGCGGCCGCGGCGAAATCCGACGGTGACTCCGATACCCGGCTGTACATTTCGGTGGTCAGCACCTTCACACCCTTGTTCTGCCCGAGCAGCAGCGGCCCGGTGAACTGGCCCAGGCCCAGCAGCAGGGCGATGCCGCCGCCGTAGACCAGCGACGGGCGCAGCAGCGGAAGCACGACCCGGAAGAACACGCCGACGGTCGAGGACCCGCTGATCTGAGCCGCCTCGAGATGTTCGGCATTGATGCTCTGCATGCCGGCACTGACGAACAGGTAGACGAACGAGGTCAGACCGAAACCGGTGAGGATGACGATCCAGGGCACGGTGTACACGTCGACCGGTCCGGTGTCCGAGCCGCTCCACCAGGGCAGGTGGCGCAGCAATACGTTGAGATAACCCGGCCCGGGGGACAGCAGGAACGTCCAGCCGACGATATTGGCGACCGCGGGCATCACGATCGGCAGGATCGGCACGATGCGTAGGAACGACAGGCGGGCGGGCAGCCGGCTCGCGGCGAAGGCGAGCAGGGTCCCGAGGACCATCGCGATCACCAGCGATCCGACGGCCAGCACGATCGTGGTCCGGATCGTGTCGCCGATGTCGTATCGGCCGTACTGACTCCGGTAGCCGTGCGCTCCGTCCTGGAATGCCAGCGCCTGCAACCGGATCATCGGCACGACGACCAGATAGGCGAGAACCGCGAGCAGGGCCAGGTATCCGATCCGGGACCGCCACTGCGCCGGAATCGCGAAAGGTCTTGCGGCGGTGATGCTCAGCGAGGTCATCAGGGGTGTCCTTGCGCGCTCACGGGTACCTCCACGGGTACCGCTGGGTCGAGATCGTCTGCCGGAGGGAAGATCCGGAGGCTCGCGGGCGAGAAGCTGACCACCACCGCAGCGCCGGGGCGGCTGTTGCGCAGCGCCGGACCGTGTGTCGCGGCATCCGCTCGCAGCAGGAGTTGCTCGCTGCCGGTCGCCACCGTCACGTCGAAATAGCGGCCGCCGTATTCGTAGGTGACCAGTTCCGCGTTCAGCACGACGTTGCCCAGCGGCACGTCCTGGGCCGAGGCATGTAACAGCACGTCGTCGGGACGCAGTCGCGCGACCGCCGCCGAGCCCCGATCGGCCGAGCCCTGGACCAGCGCATGCGTGAGGTCGATGGCGTCTCCCGCCGACGTGCGCCAGCCGTCGTGATCACGGTGCAGTTCGAGACGGTTGGCCATGCCGATGAAGGCCGCGACATACTCCGACACCGGATTCTGGAAGACCCGCTCGGGTGCGTCGTATTGTTCGATCCTGCCGGACTTCATGATCGCGAGCCGATCGCCGAGCGCGAACGCCTCGGCCTGGTCGTGGGTCACGAATACCGCGGTGAAGCCCAATCTCTGGTGCAGCTGATGGATCTGGGTGCGCACCTGGTCGCGCAGTCTGGCGTCGAGGTTGCTCAACGGTTCGTCGAACAGCACCAGGTCCGGTTGCGCGACCAGACCGCGCGCGACGGCCACCCGCTGCTGCTGCCCGCCACTGAGCTGGGAGGGATAGCGATCGAGCAGGGCGCCGCAGTCCACCATCTGCGCGGCGGCCTCGACCGCCCCCTCGGCGACCGCCTGTTTGCGCCCCCGCACCTTCAGCGGATAGCGGATGTTGTTCCGGACCGTCATGTGCGGCCACAGCGCGTACGACTGGAACACCATCCCGATATTGCGTTTGTGCGGGGGCACATTCGTGCGCGCCCGTCCGTCGAAGACGACGCGGTCCTTGAACGTGATCGATCCGCCCTGCGGCGTTTCCAATCCCGCCAGGCAGCGCAGCGTCGTCGTCTTTCCGCATCCGCTCGGACCGAGCAGGACCAGGAACTCTCCCTCCTCGATCTCGAGGTCGAGTTGATCGACCACGACGTTGGATCCGTAGGTCTTGGTGAGCCCGGCGACGGTGAATTGCGACATCGGCTCATACCTCCTGAGGCTGTCGCTTGGGGGTGTAGACGCCCGCGGCGGTACCGCCGTCGATGAGCAGGTCCACGCCGGTGATGTAGGCGCTGTCGACGCCGGCCAGGAACGCGATCACCTTGGCCACCTCCTCGGCCGAACCCCGGCGCTGCATCGGGATGCTGCGCACATAGGCCTGCACGTCGTCGGATTCGAAGCCCGGACCCGCGGTGATCTCGGTTTCGATGCTGCCGGGGCACACCGAGTTGACCCGGATACCACGGCCCGCCAGCTCCAGGGCCGCGACCTTCGTCAGCGCACGGACGCCGAACTTGGCGGCGCCGTAGGCGCCCAGCTCGGCGGTGGCCAGCACGCCGCGCAGCGACGAGATGGTGACCACCGCGCCGCCCTCGCGCATGGCAGACGCGGCGGTCCGCAAGGCCAGGAAGGTGCCGACCAGATGCTGATCGAGGATCGTGCGGAACTGCGCCAGTGTGGTGTGCTCGAGCGGGGCCTTCAGCGCCGAACCGGCGCAGTTGACCAGCACCTGGAGCGGGTGGTCCGCCCATTCCATCTCGGAAACGACTGCCTGCCAATCGGATTCGGCGGTGACATCGAGTCTGCGATAGTGCGCGCCGGGCCCGAGCCGGCGGGCTCGTTCGCGCCCTGCGGCATCGTCGACATCGGTGAGGTAGACCGTCGCGCCACGTCCGGCGAACAGTTCCGCCGTCGCGCCGCCGATCCCGCCGGATGCCCCGGTCACCAGCACATTGACGCCGCGTAGCGGCTCGGCTGTCTCGTCCATCTGCTGTCCTTCGTCAAGGGGGGAGTGGTTGGGGTTGCGCGGGCGATCAGCCCTGGAAGCGCTTCGACCAAGCCTGGGAATACTGCGAAACTTTGTCCGGCGTCAGGTTGGCCGTATTCGGCGCGGGAAGGTCCTGGGCTCGGGCGACCGCACCGGGAATGTCCGGCAGGACCGCGGCGTAGCCGGAATTGAGCGCGACCTGTCCGTCGCGGGTGACCATGAAATCGGCCAGTACCTGCGCGGCGTTCGGATGCGGCGCCACCTTCGTGACGTGGCTGTACCAAGGGGTTCCGAAAGGCGACTGCGGCAGAACCCAATTCACCGGCGCGCCCGCGGCCACCTCGGTGGTCAGCGGTTGCACGGAAGGGGTGACGGAGATTTCGCCGGACGTGAGTGCCTGCGCGATGCCGAGGGCGCTCGGATACACCCGTGGCGCGAGCTCGGCGAGCCGCTTCCAGTAGTCCGCGCCGTAGGTCTTCTCGTAGTACTGATACATATCGACGTACGCGGCGATACCGGTGGGGTTGGTGATGCCGATCTTGCCCCGGTACTTCGGATCGAGAATGTCGTGCGGATCCTTCAGCCCGCCCGGGACGGCCGCGGTGTTCCAGCCGAGCGCGAAGACCGCGGCGCTGGTGAGCGCGAAGCGGTTGTGTAACAGGCTGGTTTGCGGCCGGTACTCGGGAGCGTGCAGGTCGGGACCTACGAGATCGGACGAATAGGTGCCGGACTGCGCGGCGGCCTGCACCCAGCCCATGTCGGTCAACATATGCACATCTGCTATGCCTTTTCCGGTCTTGTTCTCGGTCTCCACCCGCGGATTGATATCGGCATCGGTCCCGCGCACGTACTCCATGTGGATCTGCGGATACTTCGCCTCGAATGCCCGTTTCAGGGCGTCCAGATTGGCCGGCTTCTGGCTGGAATAGAGCACCACTTTGCCCTCGTGTTCCGCGGCAGTGACTACGTCCGACCAGCTACCTGATACCGGCTTCGTCGTCCCGGAAGCCCCACCGCAGGCGCTCAGGCCCGCGACGGCGGCGAAGACCGCGCCGATGGCCACGGCCTTCGACAGGGTCCTGATGATGCGATGCGTTTGCTGAAAGGTCACCGAATCCACCTAACTGAACTGATGTCAGTTTGAGAAACTAAGCCAGAGGGCCTTGTGGTGTCAATCACTCTGTGGCAATAATGTGAATTGAATCCAGTTCAAGGAGGATCTCATGGCCACACTGTCGGCTCCGCTACGGATCGGCGCATTGCGCCTGGCCAACCGCCTGGTAGCCACCGCACACGGATCCGGCGCCGTCGCAGGTGGTCTGGCGCAGCCGGGAGACGACGAGTACTGGCGCCGCTGCGCGGCCGGCGGCGCGGCGATGGTGATCGCGGGCGGAACGGTGGTGAGCCCGGAATCGACCAACCGGATCGGCAACACCACCGAGGCGTGGCGGCCCGAAGCCCTCCCCGGGCTGCGCAGGCGCGCCGCGGCAATCGCCCAGGAGGGGGCGATACCGGTCTGTCAGCTGGTGCATCTCGGGCGCGAGACGCTGGGCGCGGAGATCTGGGGGCATCCGATCGGGCCGTCGGCCATCCGGTCCCCACGCGAACCGGTGCGTGCGCGCACGATGACCGAGGCCGATATCGACCGGGTCGTGGACGATTTCGTGGTGAGCGCACGGCACGCCGCCGAAGCGGGCTTCGCCGCGGTGGAACTGCATGCCGCGCACGGCTACCTGCTCGCGCAGTTCCTGTCCGCGGCCTCCAACCGCCGCGCCGATGCCGACACGATCGCCGGCCGGGTCCGCATACTGCACCGGCTGCACGCGGCGATCACCGATGACTGCGCGGATCTCGTTCTCGGCGTGCGGGTTTCGATCGACGGCGCCGAAGAGGCCGGCCTGGACATCGATGCGTTGTGCGAACTGCTGCCGCTGCTGGAGATGTTCGACTACCTCAATGTGACCGCGGGCGTTCGCACCACCTACGTCCGCGACATGGCCACCGACGTGCCGCCGCTGCTGACCCACGGAGCCCGCCTGCGGGCCGCGACGACGCGACCGCTGCTGGTCTCGCAGGCGTTCCGGTCCCGCGGCGACATCGAATCGGCGTTGGACGCCGGCGCCGATCTCGTGGGCATGGCGCGTCCGTTCATCGCCGATCCGCAGATCGCCGAGAAGCTGCTCCGCGGTGACGATGCCGCGATCCGCCCGTGCGTCTCCTGCAACGAGGACTGCCGCACTTTCACCCCGGCGTTGCTGTGCTCGGTCAATCCCGACCTGGGCCCCGGCGGCTCGGGTGACCGTCCGGCGACGCCGCTGCGGCTCGGCCGACGACCCGGGCCAGGCAATCGCGTGGCGATCATCGGTGCCGGACCCGCGGGGCTGGAGGCCGCGCTGCGATTGGCGCCCACGCACGATGTGACGCTGTTCGAGGCCGGCGCCCACATCGGCGGGCAGCTGCGGACCGCCGCGCAGGCGCCCCACCGTGAGGGGTGGGCCCGATTGCTCCGGTTCTATCAGGACAACATCGGCGCTGCGACGCTGAAGCTCGAGCACTCCGCGCGCCCGGCGGATCTGGACGGCTTCGGCGAGATCATCATCGCCACCGGCGCGACGGAGATGTCGACGGAGGGTGCGTTCTCCGCCACCGAGGTCATCCTGGACCGGGACCGGATCGGGCCGCGGAGCCGGGTGGTCGTCGCCGACGACGGCTTCGGGTACTGGGCGACCGTCGGCGCGGTCGAGTCGGCGCTGGCGGCCGGCGCGGCCGAGGTCACGGTGCTCGTTCCCGGGCCCGCATTCGCGTCGTCGATTCCCGCGGAGAGCCGGGTCCAGCTGCGCAAGCGGCTGGCGGGCCACCCGGTAACCTTCGTTGTCGAGGCTGCGCCTGTCGCGGTGACCCCCGCGCCGGATGCCACCGCGCAGACAATGCTGACCTACCGAAACATTCTGTCCGGCAGCACTTCTGAGCTGAGCTGCGACCGATTCATCGCAGTCGGCGAGCGGGTCGCCCGAGACTGGCAGCCGTTCGTGCAGGAGTTGCCGTACGCCCGCGTTCAGGTGATCGGCGATGCTGCCGTGCCGCGTCGCGTCGCGCACGCCATCGCCGAGGGATACGCCGCCGCTGAAACGATCACCTCGAGCCCGCACACGATCACCGCGGTATGACATGAAAGCCCCAGGACGCGATGGGCTTCCGTCGAGCGCTCGACGTCTGCTGCATCATTTCCCGGCTCGCGCACGCGCGGTGGATGCTTCTGTCCGGCGGTAGCAGCCCCGTCGGAACTCCCGAACTGGGTTTGCCCGAATCGAAGTCGGCGCCGCCGGGCCAGCGAGCCGACTCCTATCTCCCCTGAACAGGTCCGGCCGGTTCGCCGACCGTCGACCATCCCCGGCGTCCCACGCCGGACTACACCTCCCCGGCAGCGAAGCCGAGGAGTCCGATGAGAGGAAACACCGATGAGGAAAATCGCTGCTACGTGCGCGCTGGTAGCCGGAGCCGTCAGCATCGCGGGAACCGCGCAGGCCGCCCCGGCGCCGAATGCGATCCACTACAAGACGACCGCCACACCGACGGGCACCGTCATCACCACCGACGCGGGAACCCTGAACGCCGACAACGGCGTATTCACGATCAAGAGCCCCACCGGAACCGTGCTCGCCGGATCCACCCTGTCGTTCCGGGTGGACGATTTCGTCTTCCCGATCGCCGCGAAGATCAGCGGCCACACCGCCACGCTCACACCCCAGTTCGACCTCGCACACGCCACCTACCGGCCCGTCGCCCTGCCGTACGAGGACTCCGCGCCCTGGAAGACCCCGTACGACCGCGAACAGGCTGCATGGAACCGGATGGCCAGCACCATCACCACCGGCGCGACCGTCGGAACCATGGTCGGCGGCCTGAGCGGCGCGGCAGTCGGCTGCGTGCTCGGCGGCATCGCCGGTGCCACCGTCGCCGCCGCGACCATCGTCGGCATGTTCGGCCCGTTCATTCCCGCGGCCGCGGTCGGCTGCCTCGGCGGCATCGTGGCCGTCGGCGCACTGGGCACCGCCGTCGGGCAACTCCTGGTGACCGCTCCGCTCGCGATCATGGCCGCGGTGCAGTACTTCACCACCATCAACGAACCCGCACCCGCCCCGGCCCCGGCCAAGTAACCCCGCAATCGGCCCGGAGCGTTCGGGTTTCGAGGGTCTTCACGACCAGATGCCGAGCGCTCTGCGGTCGGGCCGCGGGCGGTGCGGCGATGTCACATCGCGCACGCCACCACCGGGGACGCGCCGTCGCTCGGACGACTACCTCGAGCCCGCGCTCGAACACCGCCGCATGAAGCGAAAGAACAAGATGCACAAGATATTCCGAACTGCCGTCGTAGTGGTGGCAGCCGCGCTCGCCCTGGCGGGCTGCGGAAGTTCCGCCAAGGTCTCCCAGCCGGTCTCGGGCTCCTGGGCCGATATCGTGGCAGCGGCGAACAAAGAGCGTTCGGTGACGCTGTACTCCACTCAGGCTCAGGCGGTTCTCGACAACCTGAAGAAGGCGTTCGAATCCGCCTACCCCGACATCAAACTGACGGTGGTGCGCGGCATCGACTCCGAACTGCTACCCCGGATCGGTGCGGAGCAGAAGACCCACCGCGGCATCGGAGACGTCGCGGTGACCACGGACGAGGCATGGATCCACGCGAACGAGAACTCCGATACCGCGGTCGCGGTGCACGGCCCGAGCTTCGACGACCCGGCATATCGTCGGCGGGAGGCCATCATCGGCGGCAAGTTCTTCACCGAGAGTGCCATCCTGTTCGGTTTCGGCTGGAACACCACCCTGTATCCCAAGGGCATCAACTCCGCGGAGGATCTGCTGGATCCGGCCCTGCGCGGCAAGGTCGGCATCGTCACCCCGGCGACTTCCCCGACCTACATCGACTACTACGATTTCATCGAAAAGCATTACGGCGGCCGCGATTTCCTGCAGAAGCTGGCCGCGAACAAGCCGCGCATCTACCCCAGCACCCAGCCGCTGAGCCAGGCCATGGCCTCGGGTGAGATCACCGCCGCACTGATGTGCAATCCGATGCTGCCCGAGCGCGCGGCCGGCGCCCCGGTCGGCTGGAATGCGGGCAAGTACACCTGGGGCGCGAAGTGGTACGGACTCACCCTGGGCACCGCACCGCACCCGAACGCGGCCCAGGTCCTGGCCGATTTCATGGTCACCAAGGCCGGACAGCAGGCGACCTCGCCGGGCTACGGATCCGCACTGCCCGGCATCGACGGCGCACTGGCAGTCGCCCAGGATGTGCCCGCACAAAATCTCGAGGTCACCGTCGGCACCGGCGCCGAGAAGTTCCGCAACGACTGGGAGTCCATCTTCCGCTGAACGCGCCGGGCAACAGCACGAACGAGGAAAGAGAGACGATGACCGCAGATCAGTTCGAGGGAAAAATCGCCGTGGTGACCGGCGCGGGATCGGGGATCGGCGCGGCGACCGCGCGGCTGCTCGCCCAGCGTGGCGCCGCGGCGGTGTACCTGTGCGATATCAATGCCGATGCCGCCGCACGGAATGCGGCCGGGATCGGCGTCGGCCATCCCGTCGGGCTCGACGTCGCCGACTCGGCCCGGGTGCGCGAGATGTTCGATACGGCCGTCGCCGAGCAGGGCCGGGTGGATGTGGTGGTGCACGCGGCCGGCGTCGACGATCCCAAGAGCAAGCAGTGGATATACGAGGCCGCCGAGCGCAACGAGCCCGTGGACGTGCTGACCCGGTTGGACGACGCCGACTGGCGCCGGGTGATGACGATCAATCTCGACGGCACCTTCTTCCTGCTGCGTGAGGCGGTACGGGTCATGCGGGGAACCGGTGGCGGAGCGATCGTCACCGTGGGTTCTTCCTCGGCCTTCGACACCCTGACCGGATATCCGCACTATTCCGCGTCGAAGGCCGGTGTGCACGCGCTGAGTCAGGCGGTCGCGAAAGAGGTTGCGCCCCTGGGAATTCGGGTCAACACCGTAGCGCCAGGACCGGTCGACACCGGGATGGCCGCGCGCACACCGGCGCATCTGCGGGCAGCGATGAACGACGGTCCCACCCGCGGCTACGCGACTGCCGAGGAACTGGCCGACAACATCTTGTACCTCGCCTCTGCGGGTGCGGCGAACGTCGTCGGCGCGGTGCTGCTGAGCAATGGCGGGCGGTTCACCGTCTGATTCTCGACTCCGGGCCACGGCCGACATCAGATATGTCATACCGCGAGCTGCGTTGCGCGGCAGCGGTTTCGATCAGGGAGCAACAATGCAGGTAATTCGGACCGACGTACTCGTCATCGGCGCCGGTATGGCCGGACTCACGGCCGCGACCCGGTCACTGGACCGGGGCAGTTCGGTCGTGGTGGTCGAGAAGGCAGCGGCCGTCGGCGGTTCGGCGCGGTACGCCGGATACGCGTGGACGGCGCCGACGCACGAGGTGATGGACGAGGTCAACCCCGACGGTGACCCGGCCCTGCGCCGGGCGCTCGTGGACGGGTTCGCAGATGCGATCGCCTGGATTCGCTCGCTTGGTGTCGAATGCGCCGACGCCGTGCCGATCCTGCGGTACGGCACCGGTCACCAGTTCGACACCAACCAGTACATCGACGAATGCCGACGGCGAGTCAGCGCCCACGGTGAACTGTTCACCGAGACCGAAACCCTGGCACTGCTCGGCCACAACGGAGTCGTCACCGGTGCGCACCTGCGCCTGCCGGACGGAACCGAACTCGAAATCGAAACTACCACAACGATTCTCGCCACCGGCGGGTTCCAGGCCGATCCCGGACTGGCCTGCGAGCACATCCATCCGAACGCGGGCGTGATGCAGCTGCGTTCGAATCCGGCCAGCTCCGGGACCGGCTTGCGACTGGCCGAAGCCGTCGGCGCCGCAACCGGTGAACCCCGGTCCGGGTTCTACGGCCACCTCGTTCCGGCCGACGTTCCGTTCCGCGACTCCGGCGATTTCGTCGCACTGTCGCTGTACTACAGCGAGCATGCCCTGCTGTTCAACCTCGACAATCGCCGATTCACCGATGAGACGATGGGCGATCACCTCACCGCGATGCGACTGCTCGACCAGCCGGAGTCACGCGGATTACTCGTCGCCGACGAACGTGTGTATCGCGATTGGGTTCTCGGCAGCTACGTCGAGGGCGCCATCGCCGTCGACAAGTTCGACCTCGCCCAGCGCCGCGGCGGCCGGTGTGGAATGGCCGAGAGCCTGGAGGATTTCGCCTACCTGCCACCGGAGTGGGGTTACGACGGTGCGGCGATCGCGGCCGAGATCCGCGCCGTGAACGCGGCCGGCACGGCGGTGCAACCCGCACGCGTGCACGACTCGGCACCCCTGGACCGGGGACCTTATTACGTGATCGAAACCCGTCCGGCGCTGACCTTTCCGTTCCACGGGATCCGCATCGACGAGTACGGCCGGGTGCTCGCCGCAGCCGGCGGCATCGTGGATGGCTTGTATGCGGCGGGATCCGATATCGGCGGTCTCTACGGCCATGCCTACGCCGGCGGTATCGCACCCGCACTGGTCTTCGGCCTGGCTGCCGCCGACACCGCGGCCACTCACCGGCGCCGGACGCCGACTCCCCAGCCCGCGTAGCGCCGCTGCCCGGCGATCGGAGCCGACGTCGCGCCAGGGGACTGGATGATGTGGTCGGCATTCCGATCCCGGCCTCTCGACAAGATACGATTCCTTGAACTAAATTCAATTCATGAGCTACGTAATCGAGAAGTACTACGCGACGATCGACAGCGGCAGGTTGCGGGACGCGACTGCTCTGCTGGCCGAGGACGTCGAGTTCGCCATGGTCCTGCCCGCGGGCGTGAACCGCGACCGCGGCCGGGAGGCGATGTTCGCCTATCTGAGCGGCCGGCCGGCGGTGGACCGCAGGCACGTGCTGCTGCGCGTGGCCGCCGAGGGCGATATGCAGTTCGCGCACGGCGCGGTTACCGAGAACGGGTCCGTGACCACCGGCTGGTTCGTCGCCGCGATGCATGTCGACGCCGACGGCCGTATCGACCGCTATCAGGTCTCGTTCAGCGCGGATTTCGCGCTGCTACCAGTGCAGTCCTCGCGTGAGGAGGCGCGGCGATGACGGCGACTGTTCCGGTGCTCACTCGCTGGTTCACCTATATGGATTCCGACGACCCGGATCGCGTACTCGGCATGATCGCCGAAGATTTCGCGATGTCCGTGCAGTTCTCCAAGGGCGCTGGGCAGAGCGCCGAATTCGTCGGCGATCGCGACGGCCTGGTCGCCTACCTGGCACAGCGGGAGAAGAGCACGCTGACCCACCACATCGATGTCGGTGCGGTGATCGGCGAGTACGAGCTGGTTGTCGGTCGCACGACCCGAGCCGGTGCGTTCGAAGCATCCTTCAACGCGACCGCACAGCTCAACGCCGCGGGCGCTGTTCGCCGCTTGCTCATCGCTCGGACGCCCGAGGTCGCTTTCACACAGTGATTCGCACGCCTACGTGCGGACGAGAAGGGACCTGTTGATGAATCGTCATGTGCGCCTTGCCCGGCGCCCGATCGGGAAGTTGCGTTCGGCGGATCTGGAACTCGTCGAAACCCCGATCCCGGATCCCGGGCCCGGCGAGGTCTTGATCCGCAACACCTGGTTGTCGATCGATCCATCCATCAGGATCCGGCTCGCCGACACCACACCGAACGGATACCTGCCGCCGTTACAGCCCGGCGACGAACTCTCCGGGCTCGCCCTCGGCACGGTCGTCGCGTCCCGGTCACCCGAATTCGCCATCGGCGATCTGGTCTCCCATACCCTCGGTTATCGGGAATACGCGATCGTCGGAACCCAGGCGCAGACCATCGGCGGTTACGGTGCCCCGGCCCGGATCGATGCGGGGCAGCTGCCGATCCAATGGTTCCTCGGCCCGCTGGGCAGTGCCGGGCTCACCGCGTACGTGGGACTGTTCGAGATCCTCGAGTTGACCACGACCGATGTTCTGTGGGTGTCATCGGCCGCAGGGGCGGTGGGTGCGCTGGCCGCGCAACTCGCGAAGTTGCGGGGGACAACCGTGCTGGGTTCGGTCGGAAGCCCGGAGAAGGTCGCGTACCTGCGCGACGAACTCGGCATCCCGGCATTCGACTATCACGACGGACCGTTGCCGAAGTCCCTGGCAGCCCTTGCGCCCCGCGGCATCGACGCCTATTTCGACAACGTCGGAGGCGACCACCTCACCGCCGCCCTGGACGCCCTGCGCCCGTCCGGCCGGATCGCGCTGTGCGGAGCGATCGCCGGCTATGACGACAGCGCAGTGCCCGGCCCGCCGAATCTGTTCACCATGGTGTCGAAAGGGCTGCGCATGCGGGGGTTCCGGGCCGGTTCGTTCACGCATCTCGAAGACTCGATGCGCCGAGAGGTGTCCGGTTACCTCGCTGACGGCCGGTTGATCCACCGCGAATCCGTCTTCGACGGAATCGAATCCGCGATCGCCGCGCTGCTGGCGATGCTGTCCGGGGCCACTGTCGGAAAAACCCTCTGTCGGCTCGATACGTGAGAGGAGGCACTGGACTGGGGCCACCCAGCCACTTCCAGTCCACTGACGCACTCGGTTTCCCGGCGGTTCGCCTGTCGACCGAACCGCCGGGGATGGCGCGCAGTGCTCATTTGCACTGCGCCATGATCACGTCGGCGAGGGCGGTTGCGCCGAGGCGGCAATCCTCGGGGGTGGCGAATTCCTTGGGGGAGTGCGAGATTCCGGTGGGGTTGCGGACGAAGATCATGCCGGTGGGGACGTGCGAGGACAGGATTCCGGCGTCGTGGCCGGCGGCGGTGGGGACGATCGGGATCTCGCCGTAGTGGGCCAGTGCCTGCTGTAGCGCCTCGCGTGGCGGTTGCGGGAATTCCACTATGGGCGTGACGGATTCGGTGTGGATGTCGAGCGTGATCCGGTCCTCGGCGGCGTGTTGCCGGGCGAGGTCGGTGATGTCGGCCAGCAGTGCGTCGAGGGTGTGCTGATCGGCGGCGCGGGCATCGAGCCAGGCCCGGATCCGAGCGGCGATCGCGTTGGTGCCGTTGGGGGAGACGAGCACCTTGGCGAAGGTCGCGACCGCGTTCTGTCGTTCGGCGACGGTGCGGGCCGAACGCACGGTGGCCGCGAACGCGAGCATCGGGTCGCGCCGGTCGGCGAGGTGGGTGGCGCCCGCGTGATTGGCCTCGCCGTCGAAGACGAATTCCCAGCGCCCGTGTGGCCAGATGGAGGACGCGACGGCCAGTGGCCGGTCGATGCGGTCCAACAGCCGCCCTTGTTCGATGTGCAGCTCCACGAAAATGCGTATGCGGCTGATCAATTCAGGATCAGGGCCGAGATGCTCGGGGGTGCGCCCGGCATGGGTGAGCGCCTCGGCCAAGGTGATGCCGTCGTTGTCACGCAGGCCCAGTGCTCGTTCCGGCGCGAGGGCGCCAGTGCTGAGCTGGGACCCGATGCACGCGACGCCGAATCGGGCGCCTTCCTCGTCGGAGAAGGCGACGACACCGATCGGCACGGCGGGTTCGAAACCGCGGGCGCGCAACAGATCCACGGCGGCGAACGCGCAGACCACGCCGAGCGGACCGTCGTAGGCGCCGCCGTCGGGAACCGAGTCCAGGTGTGAGCCGGTGACGAAGGCGCCGCGCGGGGACCCGATCCAGCCGCGGGGCAGCCACCACGCCCAGAGGTTTCCGTTGCGATCGGTGTCGAGTTGCATGGATCGGGACGCGGCGGCGCCGGCGAACCAGTCTCGCAGTGTGAGATCCGCATCGGACCAGGCATAGCGGCGGTAGCCGCCCGTGCCGCGGTGACGGCCGACCTCGAGGATCTCGTTCCACAGCGGATCGAACACGCCCGCAACGGGATTCGGCTGTTCGGTCACGATCCGGCTCATGCCGCGCCTCCCGGAATCCAGTTCGTGCCCGCGAGCGGAACACGTGCCATGGCGGCCGCCTCCACCGTGAGCGCCACCAGATCCTCCGGCTCGAGATTGCGCAGATGCGACTTACCGCAGGCCCGCGCCAAAGTCTGCGCCTCCATGGTTAGCACACGCAGATAATTCGCCAGCCGACGACCGCCCTCGACAGGGTCCAGGCGCTGGGCCAGTGTGGGGTCCTGGGTGGTGATCCCGGCGGGGTCGCGCCCGTCCTGGAAGTCGTCGTAACAGCCTGCGGCCGAACCGATCCGCTCGTACTCCGCCGCATGCCGAGGGCTGTTGTCGCCGAGTGCGATGAGCGCGGCGGTGCCGATCGCGACCGCGTCGGCCCCCAGCGCCATCGCCTTGGCCACGTCCGCGCCGGTACGGATGCCACCGGAGACGATCAGCTGTACCGACCGGTGCACCCCGAGTTCCTGCAGCGCCCGCACCGCCTGCGGGATGGCCGCCAGCGTCGGAATCCCGACATGCTCGATGAAGACCTCCTGGGTGGCGGCCGTGCCGCCCTGCATACCGTCCACGACCACGACATCGGCTCCGGCCTTCACCGCGAGTTTCACATCGTAATAGGTGCGGGTGGCGCCGATCTTGACGTAGATCGGCTTGTCCCAGCCGGTGATCTCGCGCAGCTCGAGGATCTTGATGGCCAGATCGTCGGGCCCGGTCCAGTCCGGATGACGGCAGGCGCTGCGCTGGTCGACCCCCTGCGGCAGGGTGCGCATCGCCGCGACCCGCTCGGTGATCTTCTGGCCCAGCAGCATTCCGCCGCCGCCGGGCTTGGCGCCCTGGCCGAGCACGACCTCGATGGCGTCGGCCTTGCGCAGGTCGTCCGGATTCATGCCGTAGCGCGAGGGAAGGTACTGGTAGACAAGGTGTTTGGACTGACCGCGCTCCTCGGTGGTCATACCGCCGTCGCCGGTGGTGGTGGAGGTGCCGACCGCGCTGGCGCCGCGGCCCAGTGCCTCCTTGGCCGGCCCGGACAGAGCCCCGAAGCTCATACCCGCGATGGTGACCGGGATATCCAGGTGCAGTGGATGTTTCGCGTGCCGATCACCGAGCACGACGTCGGTGTCGCAGCGTTCCCGATAGCCCTCCAGCGGGTAGCGGGACATCGAGGCGCCCAGGAAGAGCAGATCGTCGAAATGCGGGAGGGGGCGTTTGGCGCCCCAGCCACGGATGTCGTAGATGCCGGTGTCGGCGGCGCGCTGGATCTCGGCGATGACGCGGCGGTCGAAGGTGGCCGATTCACGCAGTACGGGATGGGAAGTGGTCATGATCAGTACGCTCCGGCGTTGTCGACGTGGAAGTTGTACAGCGTGCGAGCCGATCCGTATCGGGTGAATTCGCTTGCGGCGTAATCGAATCCCGCGATCGAGAGAAGTTCGGTCAGCTCGTCGAGATGTTCCGGGCGCATCGGTTTGCGGATGCAGTCCGCCCCGAGGGAGGCCACTGTCCCGCGCACATAGAGCCGCGCTTCGTAGAGCGAATCACCCAGTGCCTCACCGGCATCGCCACACACGACCAGACGCCCGGCCTGTCCCATGAAGGCACTCATATGCCCGACGCTGCCGCCCACGACGATGTCGACACCCTTCATCGAGATCCCGCAGCGGGCACCGGCGTCGCCCTCGACGACCAGCAACCCGCCGTGCGCGGTGGCCCCGGCCGACTGGGAGGCGGTGCCGCGCACCCGCACGGTGCCCGACATCATGTTCTCCGCCACGCCGACACCGGCATTGCCCTCGACGGTCACCGTCGCACGCTGGTTCATTCCTGCGCAGTAGTAGCCGACCGGGCCGGTGATCCGCACGTCGAGATCGGCGTCGAGTCCGCACGCCAGCGCATGGGCGCCACGGGGATTGGTGATCGTGAGCGCGGCGGGCGCGTCCGGTCCGGCGAGCAGCGCGTTCACCTCGCGCACCGTCGAGGTGGCGAGATCGGCGATGACGCGGGTCTCGCGGTCGGGCACGATGCTGGTCACTGTCGGTGCCATAGGTACACCTCTTCCGGTTCGGGTTCGAAGATGCGGGCGTTCTCCACGCCGGGCAGATCGGTCAGTGCGCGGTATTCCGAGGCCATCGCCACCCAGCGGTCGGTCTCGGCGATGATCGCGGGTTTGCAGGCGATCGCGTCGCGCACGACCGCGAAGGAGTCGCTGGTGGACACCAGCAGTGTGTAGAAGCCGTCGAAGCGTTCGTTCAACAGCAGCAGCGCCTTCTCCAGATCCGCTCCCGCGGCGAGTTGTTCGGCGACGAAACGCGCGCCCACCTCGGTGTCGTTGGCGCTGTCGAATCGCACCCCGTGCCGCTCCAGTTCGTGCTTGATGCCCATGTGGTTGCTGAACGAACCGTTGTGGACCAGGCACTGGCCGGGGCCGACCGAGAACGGGTGCGACCCTTCCGCGGTCACGGCCGATTCGGTGGCCATGCGGGTGTGGCCGATGCCCTGCCAGCCCTGGGCGGCCGGTAGGCCGAATCGGTGGGCCAGCTCACCGGGGTTGCCGACGCCCTTGAGCACGGTCAGGCCGGAGCCGAAACCGACGATCCGCGCGTCGGGGGCGTGTGCTCGGACCGCCTCGGCCAGCTCGGTCGCGTCGAGTGCGGCGTGCAGCACGGTGGTGGGTGCGAGGTCGTGCGCGATGACCTCGACTCCCGTTGCGCGAGCGAGTGATTCGGCGAGCTGTTCGGCCGTGGCGGGGTTGTCCAGCAGGGAGACGGTGGCATGCCCCGGCGGTGACCAGACCGGATCGCCGTAGACGGCCATACCGGCCGAATCGGGTCCGCGGTCACACATGTGGCCGAGCATGTCGGTCAGCAGCGCACCCAGGCGCGGGTACAGGGTCGCGTCCCGCAGATGCAGTCCGACGATTCCGCACATGATTTTCTCCTCCGAATCGGTGGTCAGAACGCCGTGAGGTAGTGGTCGATCTCCCACGCGGACACCGTGTTGTGCCAGGTGAAGAACTCCTCGCGTTTGCGTTCGGTGAAGTAGGCGGCCACACCGGGCCCGGCGATATCGAGCGCGGCGGTGAGCACGGGGTCGGCGTCGAGGGCGTCCGCGGCGTGCACGAGGGTCATCGGCAGCATCCGATCGCCGCCCTCGCCGGGCCGTCCGGGGGTGAGTCCGCGGTCGATGCCGTCGAGTCCGGCCGCGATCGCCGCCGCGGCGGCCAGGTAGGGGTTCGCCGAACCGTCCGCACCGCGCAACTCGATCCGATTGTGATCGGGGACGCGCAGGTAGTGGGTGCGGTCGTTGCCGCCGTAGGTGGCGTAGCGCGGTGACCAGGTCGCGCCGCTGCTTGTGGTGGTGGCACCGGTTCGCTTGTAGGAGTTGACCGTTGGCGCTATCACCGCCTGCAACCCGCACGCGTGGTCGAGCAGACCGGCCAGGAATGCGTACGCGATCGGCGACAGGCCCAGCCCGTGCGTGTCACCGGCGCCGGGGAACAGTGGCTCGCCCGCGCGCCACAGCGACAGGTGCAGGTGCATGCCCGAGCCGGTGCGGTCGGCGAACGGCTTGGGCATGAATGTCGCTGTCATTCCGCGCTTCTCGGCGATCACGGACAACAGGTACCGAGCGGTGATCACGCGGTCGGCGGTGGTGAGCGCGTCGGCGTAGTCGAAGTTCTGCTCGAACTGACCGTTGGCGTCCTCGTGGTCGCTGGCGTAGTTGCCCCACCCGAGCGCGTTCATCGCCGCCGACACCTCGGTGAGGTGGTCGTACATCCGGGTGACATCACGCGCGTCGTAACAGGGCTGGCGGCTGACATCGGCGCGGTCGGCGGTGCCGAGCGTGCCGTCGGTATCCCGGTCGACGAGAAAGTATTCGACCTCGGCGCCCACGTTGACGGTGAAACCGCGTTCGGCGGCGCGTTCGAGGGTGCGCTGCAGGATCGCCCGCGGTGCGAACGGCCACGGCTCGCCCGCCACGTACGGGGTGCAGTGCACCAGTGCCAGACCCGGGCGCAGGAACGGTACAGGGGTGAACGAGGCGAGATCGGGCCGCGCGACCAGATCCGGGTCGCGCGGTTGCTGGCCCATCATTCCCGCGGCGTAGCCGGCGAATCCGGCGCCGTCGGCCTCGAGTTGGCCGAGTGCGGCGGCGGGGACCAGTTTCGCGCACGGCTTGCCGGACAAGGTGGTGAACAGCGCGAGTACGAAGGTGGTGTCGGTGGCCTCGGCGAGCCGGGTCAGTGAGGTATCGGTGGTGATCGGTGTGACGGTGGCGGCATCGGGCATGGCGGTTTCTCCTGCGATACTCATGTGATCGGTTGTTACTCAGCGCATTTCGCCCGCACCCTGGTAGGGGTGCGGACTCAGCAGCGGTGCGTTCTCGGCGAATCGCGAATAGCGGAAGTCGGTGGCCGCGACCCCGGGCAGCGTGGTGGTTCCATCGAGCAGCAGATCCGCGACCAGGCGCCCGACCGCGGGGGAGATCTTGAAACCGTGGCCCGAGAATCCGGTCGCCAGGAAGAGTCCGGGTGCGGGGGAGGGACCGATGATCGGGTTGTAGTCCGGGGTGACGTCGTAGGCGCCGACATAGCTTCCGCTGATCCGCGGGTCGGGCATGTGTGGCAGCCGGTGATCCAGCTTTCCGATGACCTTCTCGATGATGCTGTCGTCGGCGCGGTTGGTGTAGTGATCGGGGTCGATGTACTCGGGTGCGGCGTGATCGCTGTTCCCTGCAAGGATTTCGCCGTTCGGTTCGCGGCACAGATACTGCAATCCGGCCAGGTCCGACAGGACCGGGACGGGCGGGAGCGGCTCGCCCTGATCGACCAGGACCAGTTGGGCGCGTTGCGCTTTCACCGGGACATCGACGCCGACGGTGGCGCCGAGCGCGGCCGACCACGGACCGGCCGCCACGATCACCGTTCCGGCGTGGACCTGCGTCCCGTCCGCGAGCGCCGCGCCGTAGACCGTGCCGCTCGAATCCTGTAGCAGCGCCGTCACTTCGGTGCTCTGGCGGATTCGCACGCCCAGCGGCCGGGCCGCGGCCGCGAAGGCCATCCCGGTCAGATGCGCATCGCCGCGCCCGCCGCGCGGCTCGTAGGCCAGTGCGGCGAAGTCATCGAGCCGCAGGCCCGGCCACAACTGCGCCATCTCGTCGTGATCGATGAAGTCGACGTCGATGCCCAACTGCTGCTGCATCACGACATTGGCCTCGAGCGGCTCGACGTTGTCCGGGCCGACACCGACGACGTAACCGCACTGGCGGAAACCCATGTCGTCGCCGAATCGTTCTGCCGCCGTGGCGAATACCTGCACGCCGTACCACGACATCGCGGCCAGCGACGGAGCGCCGTAGTGACAGCGCACCACGCCGCTGGATTTGCCGGTCATACCCGAGCACAGCGTGTCGCGCTCGACCACGAGCACGTCGGTGGCGCCGCGATCGGCCAGTGACCAGGCGATCGCCAGGCCCTCCAGCCCGCCGCCGACGATCAGGTATTCGGTGGTCTCGGTCATGCCACATCCTCGGTGAATCCGCCGTTTGTCATCTGCGGTGAATCGATGTTGAACGCTATGAAACATGACCGATATGACGGGCGCGTTTCTCGAACGTCACGAAACTATGTCTACCGCCGGTGGACGCGATGGGACGTGACTCTGCGGCGATTAACCGTGGATTCACATTAAGATCGACTACTGCAACATCTGCCGTGTTCACTCTTGTGAGACGTCGATTCCTCATGGGCGTCATGAAGGCTCTCTGGAAAACAGGTGATCACGATGAATCAGGCAGTCGCCGCCGACACGGCGTGGATGCTGGCCGCCTTCGCGGCCGTATCGCTCATGGTGGCCGGGCTCGCGTTGTTCTACGGCGGGATGGTCAGCGTCCGCAACACCCTCAACATGGCGATGATGATCTTCGGCGCGCTGGCCGTGGTCGGCGTGCTGTGGATCGTGGTCGGATATTCGGCCGCATTCGGCAATTCCCTCGGCCGCCTCGGGCTGCTGGGCGACCCGTTCGAGTACTTCGGTTCCTCGGGGCTGCTCACCGCGCCGGCCGGTGCGTTGCCACCGGCGGTGGTGTCGGCGTTCCAGCTGCTGTTCGCGGCGATCACGGTCGCCTTGATCGCCGGTGCGGTGGCCGATCGGATGAAGTTCGGGTCGTGGCTGGTGTTCGCGGGATTGTGGGCGGTGCTGGTGTATTTCCCGGTGGCGCACTGGGTTTTCGCCTTCGACAGCAAGGACGGCGCGGTCACCGGTGGCTGGATCGCCAACAAGCTGAAGGCCATCGACTTCGCCGGCGGCACCGCGGTGCACATCAACGCCGGCATCGCCGGACTCGCGCTGGTCCTGGTGCTGGGCAACCGGCAGATATTCCCCAATGCGCCACGCCCGCACAGTCTTCCGCTGACCATGCTCGGGGCGGGGATGCTGTTCTTCGGCTGGTTCGGGTTCAACGGCGGCTCGGCGCTGTCCGCGGGCAACTCGGCCTCGGTCGCGGTACTCAACACCCTCGCCGCCTCGTGCGCGGGCATCTGCGCGTGGCTCGCGGTGGAGAAGGTGCGCGAGGGCCGCGCCACCTCACTCGGCGCGGGGTCGGGACTGATCGCCGCGCTCGTCGGCATCACCCCGGCGTGCGGTGCGGTCTCACCGCTGGGCGCGCTCGTGGTGGGCGCGATCTGCGGTGCGGTCTGCTGTCTCACCGTATCGCTCAAATACCGGCTGAAACTGGATGATTCGCTCGACGTCGTCGGGATCCACCTGGTCGGTGGCATCCTCGGGACGTTGCTCATCGGGCTGCTCGGCGATCCGGCCGCACCCAATGCGGTGGCGGGGCTGTTCTACGGCGGTGGCCTGAATCAACTGTGGCGCCAGGCCGTCGCGGTACTCGCGGTACTCGCGTACTCGTTCGTGGTGACCTGGATCATCGCCAAGGTCATGCACATGGTGCGCGGTATCCGGATCGATCGCGACAGCGAGAGCGAAGGGCTGGACGTCGCGGTGCACGGCGAAACCGCCTACGTGCTCGACACATTCGCGACCGCCACGGCACCGGCGCAGCCTGCCGATGCCGTGGGAGCGGCCGAATCCCTCACCGCCGCGGCCGAATCCGCCAGCCGGAACTGATCCCGCCGTGGTTCCAGGGCGGGCGGGGCGTCCGTCACGGCACGAGGGGCTATTCGACGTGGTTGTCCGGGTAGGCCGTCACCGCCAGGAACCGGATCGGCAGCCGCACGAGCTCGTTCGGCCCGTGCGGTCCCTCGCCGTCCAGCAGCAGCGAATCACCTGGCCGCAGTGTGTATTCCGCGTCCCCGTGGCCGTACACCATGACTCCCTCGAGCATGTGCAGCAGTTCGGTGCCGGCGTGCTGGAACAGCGGGAAGGTCTCGCTGGACTCGGTGAGGGTGACCAGCACCGGCTCCAATCTCTTGTGCTGGCCCCGCAATCCGCCGAGCAGTTCGTAGTGGTGGCCCACGCGCGTGCCGCGGCCCACGATCACCGCGCCGTGACCGGCAGGGGTGAACACCGCCTCGCGTTCGGCATCGGCCCCGCGGAACAGCGAGGTCACCGGAACATCCAGTCCGGCGGCCAGCCGCGCCAGGGTGGACAGGCTGCACGAGGTCTGCGCGTTCTCGATCTTCGACAGCATCGCCTTGGAGATCCCGATCTTGGCTGCGGCCTCCCCGACAGTGAGACCGCTGGCCGCGCGCAGCCGTCGCACCTGATCACCGATGACCCGCTCCAACCCGGCCTCGGCGGCGGCGTCCGGGGAAACCTCACGCTGTACCGGGGCGGGATCGCCGGTGTCACGGTGCTCGCGGCGGATCGCTGGCTGACTCATGACCACCAGTCTATGACCCACAGTTTCCTGATAGTAGACAGAGAACGGACGAAGACGCGCAGATCGGTGGGGAGTACCGGTGGTTGAACCGTTCGGCGGGGCACCGTGAACATGGGACCAGATCTGATACGGAATCTCTCGTCGGCAGTTCGTGATTGAATTCGCCGGTCGCGTCCGCGCCGCGGGGTGGCGTTCCGGGCGTGCGGCCTCTCACTGAGGTCCGGGTGGTCGCGGCGGTCCCTGCTCTGCTGCGTCGAGTGCCGGCTCGAGCGGGGTGAGTGCGGCGCGGAGCAGGTCGGGCAGCGAGCCGGACGCGACGACGAAGCCTGCGGTGGCAGGCACGCCCGGCGGCGGCTGTAGCCATTGTTCGAGGGCGACACGGATCGCGGCGGCCACGGCGGCCGCGAGCACGGGGGCGGTGAGTGTGTCGAGAGCGCCGAGACGGGAGGCGATCGCGGCTGCGAGAGGTTCCGAGATCGCGCTGGTGGCATCGAGAAACGCATCCCGCAGCGCCGGGTGGGTGGTGATCAACAGCAACGCGTCGCGACGGTGTTCGCCCGGATCGGTGTATTGCGTCAGGATCGCCTCGATGACGGCGTCGGCGAGGCGAACACCCGGCGGCCGAGCTGCTACCGCCGCCGCGACTCGCGCCTCCCGCTCGGCGGTGACGGCGGCGACGATCGCCTGCTCACGACTGGAGAAATAGTTGTTGTAGGTCCGCGGCGAGACACCGGCCGCCTCGGCGATGTCCTCGACGCGCACGTTGTCCGGCCCGCGTTCCAGCGCCAGTCGCAGCGCCGCTTCTCGCAGTGCCTCGCGGGTGGCCTGCTTCTTGCGTTCGCGCAATCCTGCCGGTCTCGTCGTCACGATCCGATTCTGACACAAAAACATGCGCACGCGAAATATTGCGCATACGCATGGTTTATCTCTAGGCTGGCGCCGTCCGAACCCCGATCGACAGAAGGGACCACGCACATGCGAGGCAAGGGGATGACGTACGACACCGGTTTCATCCGGCATGGCCGGGCGTCACGGAAGGAATTCGACCCCGAAATCGTCCGGCGGGAGCTGGCCATCATCCGAGATGACCTGCACTGCAATGCCGTTCAGATCGTCGGAGGCGACGCGGACCGGCTGGAACTCGCAGCCCGGTGCGCCGCCGAACTGGGGCCGGCGGTGTGGTTCACGCCCTACCCCCTGGAACTGACCACCGCGCAGATCCTGTCGCTGTTCGCCGACTGCGCGCGCAGAGCCGAGCGGCTGCGGCGGACAGGGGCCGAGGTCGTTTTCGTCACCGGCGTCGAACTGAGCTTGATGAACCGGGGATTTCTGCCCGGCGACACCGTCTGGGAGCGGCTCGATTTCCTGCTGGGCAACCCCGATACCCGCGGTGAGCGTCTCGCGGAGCTGAGCGCTCGCCTCGACGACTTCCTCGGGGAGGCGGTAACCGTGGTCCGTGAAGCCTTCGGGGGCGCACTCACCTACTGCGCCATACCGTTCGAGCGGATCGACTGGACACCGTTCGACATCATGTCGATCGAACTCATCCGCTCCGCCGAGGTGGCCGACCAGTTCCGGGCGGGTGTACGTGCTCTGGTCGCGCAGGGAAAGCCGCTGGCGATCACCGGTTTCGGCACGGCCACCTGGCGCGGCGCCGCCGATGTGGCGCCGCGCAGCAATGAGATCGTCGAATACGACACCGCCACCGGCGACCCGATCCGGCTGAACGGGCGGTACGCCCGGGACGAGGCCGGGCAGGCCGCATACCTGAGCGAACTGCTGGAGATCTTCGACAGCGAAGGCGTCGACAGCGCCTTCGTATTCCTGTTCGCACTCCACAGCCACCCGCACCGTCCCGGCGGCGACCCGCGAGAGGATCTGGACCTCGCCAGCCTCGGCATCGTCAAGGTCCTGGAGGGCCGCCGCGGCGACACCTATCCGGACCTGGCCTGGGAACCCAAAGCGGCCTTCGCCGCCGTCGCCGAGTACTACGGCGGCGAGATGACACGCAAACCCGTTGCGACACCGGCCTTCTGAGCGAGGAACACCTCGACTCCGGGAGCGGGAAGAGTGAATGAAGACGGCTCACGCGCATCCGCGAGACCGAACGCCGCAGCCCTCGAAAACCGGACTGCTCAGGAAACCTCGCGTTCGCCGAACAGGTGGCCCATGCGGTGCTCCTTGGTGGTCAGGTACCGGAGGTTCGCAGGCATGGCGCCGACCGTGAGTGGAATGCGACGTGCGACGGACACTCCGCCGGTTTCGAGGTCCCGGATCTTGTCGGGATTGTTGGTCAGCAGCCGGACGCAGGTGATACCCATGTCCAGCAGTACGGCTGCGGCGGCGCCGTATTCGCGCGCGTCGGCCGGTGCGCCGAGTTGCAGGTTGGCGTCCACCGTGTCGAGTCCGTCGTCCTGAATTTCGTATGCGGCCAGTTTCTTTCTCAGGCCGATGGCCCTTCCCTCGTGCCCGCGCAGGTACACCAGTACGCCACCGTCGCGCCCGATCTGCGCCAGTGCGGCGTCGAGTTGGGGGCCGCAGTCGCAACGTTCGGAGCCGAGCGATTCGCCTGTGAGGCATTCGGAGTGCACGCGTACGGTCACTTCGCCGCGCGGCTCGCCGTGAACGAGGGCAAGGTGGTCGGCGCCGGTGCGCAGGTCGAGATAGCCCAGCGCGCGGAAGCGGCCGTACCGGGTCGGCAGCACGGTTTCGGCGGTCTGCACGACGCGCGGCTCTTCCCCGACCGGCAAGGGATTTCGGCGGCGATAGGCGATCAACTCCGCAATGGTCAGAGTCGGCAGGTCGAAGCGGTGGGCGAGCGCGTCGACGCCGGGGCCGCGAAGCATCGACCCGTCGTCGTCCACCAGTTCCGCGATGGCCGCGACGGGAGGCAGACCCGCCAACCGGCAGAGGTCCACCGACGCCTCGGTGTGCCCCGGCCGCTCGAGCACGCCGTCGACCCGGGCGCGCAGCGGAAGGATGTGCCCCGGGCGCACGAAATCCACGGACGTGGCCGACGGATCGGCGAGCAGCCGCAGGGTGCGGGCCCGGTCCGCGGCACTGATCCCGGTGCTCACCCCGGTTTTCGCATCCACGCTCACGGTGTAGGCCGTGCCGCGCGGATCCTCGTTGGACTCCACCATCGGCGGCAGGCGCAGTTCAGCCGCGCGGTGCGGGGTCAGCGGCGCGCACAACAGGCCTGAAGTGTGCCGGATGGTCCACCCGATCCAGTGGTCCGTGGCGGCGTGCGCGGCGAGCACTACGTCGCCCTCGTTTTCCCGGTCGGCCGCGTCGGTCACGAGAACCGGCCGACCCTCTCGCAGCGCTGCCAGCGCCATCGTCAATCGATCCATGTAGGTAGTATAAGCATGCTTATACTACGTCCGCATGCTTACTCTTCTGGACGCCCCATCTCGCGAAGCTCGCTCTCGACGACGAGCGCGGCTCGCCGCAATTGACGGTCGGCGGCGACGATCTCCTCCCGGCCGACCACTTCGTTGAGCGTGTCGCTGATCTCGAGCACCGCGGCACCCATCTCGTCGAGCGCGGCAACGCCGGCCTTGGTGACTTCGAGCGAAAGCGCTCGCTCGCTCTCCGGGTGCGCGCTGCGTGCGACGAAACCTCGCTTCTCCAACTGGGTCACGATGCGCGTCATCGTTTGCGGTCGGGCGTAGCAGCGCCGGGACAGCTGAGCCAGCGTCAGGTGCGGTCGGTTGGCCAGTATCCGCAACGCCGTGTAGCTGGACAGGGTCATGTTCCATGGCCGCAGGCGCGCGTTCCCGATCCGCGAGACGGCACGTTCGAACCGGAACGCGGCGTCGATGAGAGACGACGCCTCATCCATATCGGTCGCCGCTCGTGCGGGCGAGCGACCGTCGTCGAACGGATCGATATAGGGCAATGGGTCGGTCATCTCTGCAGCGTAGAGGTGCTTGCCGAAGCGAATTGATCAGCATGCTTGCATTCAAGTATGCATGCTTATAATCTGTCAGCATGCTTACATCGGAGGTGTTTCGGTCGGTCCTGGGACATTTCCCCAGCGGCATCGTGGCGATCACCGGGCGTGCGGTGAACGGCGAGCCGGTAGGCATGGCAGTCTCGTCGTTCACCTCGGTCTCGCTCGATCCGCCGCTGGTGGCGTTCCTGCCCGGCAAGACGTCCTCGACATTCCCCGCTATCGCCCGGCGTGGCACGTTCTGCGTCAATGTGCTCGCCGCCGGGCAGGAAGACCTCTGCCGAGCGCTGGCGGTTTCCGGTGGCGACAAGTTCACGGACCTGAGCTGGCATCCCGGGCCGCACGGCGATCCCGTGCTCGACGGTGCTGTGGCCTGGATCGGCTGCACGATCGAGACCGTGCACGACGCCGGCGACCACCGCATCGTCGTCGGCCGGGTCAGTGATCTCGGCGCCGACCCAGCGGCCGGGCCGCTGCTGTTCTTCCGAAGTCGGTACCACCATCTCGCGGCCGGCTGAACCACACGCCGGAGCCCACCCCTACCTCGATGGAGAGGCATGTCATGACCAACCCGGAGTCCCGTCCATGACCACTCTGACCCTGTCCGATGCCCACGCTCTCGTCGTGGCCGCGATGACCACCGTCGGCCACACCCCGGACGACGCCGTCGTCATCGCAGATCACCTGCTCGATTGCGAACTGCGCGGACTGGCGTTCGGCGGGCTCGCCCGGGCGGTGTCGATCACGGAGCGGATCCGGGCCACCACCCAAGCGCCGCGACCGATCGAGATCGTCCGCGAGACATCCGTATCGGCGACCCTCGACGGTGGCGATCAGGTGGGATATCTCGTCGGCATGCGTGCGCTCGAGCTGGCGACGGAAAAGGCTCGCGCACACGGCATTTCCGTCGTCGGCGCACGCAACACCTGGTACACGGGCATGTTCTCCCACTACCTCGAGAAGGCTGCGGCGGCCGGGCTCGCCGGGGTGATCGCGGGCAGCGGGCCCGCAGTCGTCGCCCCGCACGGCGGTACCGAGGGACGGTTCGGCACCAACCCGATCGCGTTCGGTTTTCCCGCCGAACCCACGCCGGTCATCTGGGATATCGGTACCTCCGCCGTCATGTACGGCGAAGTGGTGCTGAAGGCACGGCTCGGCGAGGAACTGAAGCCGGGCCAAGCCTACGATGCCGCCGGGTCACCGACGAGCGACCCCGGCGCCGCACTGGCGGGGGCATTCGGGGTGTGGGGTGGGCACAAGGGTTCCGGACTGGCAGCGGTGGTGCAGTTGCTCGGGATGATGAGCGGAGCGGCGGCCGATCCGCCGGGCATCTCCGACTGCGGGTTCTTCGTACTGCTGGTCGATCCGGCCGCCCTCACCGACCCGGACGACTACCGCCGCCGCGTCACCGAGTTCGCCGCGTCGATCCGCGCGACCAGACCCGTGGAAGGCGGCCGGGCCGTCCGAGTGCCGTTCGACCGGTCCGCGGCATGCCGCGAGGAGACGTTGCGGCGCGGCACGATCGACGTACCCGAGACGGTGGTCGCCGCGCTGCGGGAGGCCGCTCATGAGTGAACACCCGGACGACTTCACCATCGAACCGTCCGCGTCGGGTCGTCTGCTCTGCGGCGGCTGCTCCGGAAACGACCGCTGCCGGCTCGGCGTCGAGGCACGCGAGGACCCGCTGCGGTTCGACGTGATCTGCCCACGCCACTGGCAGGGCGGGCCCGAGGTGGCGCACGGCGGCTGGATCGCCGCCGTCTTCGATGACGTGCTCACCATGGCCGTGCTGCGCACCGAACGACGGCTGGTCACGAAGTCGCTGGCGGTCTCCTATCAGCGCCCGGTTCCGGTCGAGCAGTGCCTCGCGGCGACGGCGTCGATCGATGCCCACAGCGGCAGGAATTGGACGGTCTCGGCGGTGCTGGCCCTCGGCCGGGACGGTCCGACGCTGGCCACCGCGCGCGCCGAACTCCGCACCCGCCGCGCCGACCACTACGCCAGGCACCACGCGTGGCTGACAAGCAACTGAGGAGGAACAATGGTCGAGTTTTTCACCGGGGCCCAGCCCCTCGCAGCGGACGAGACCGATCCGGACCGGATGATCGAGCGAATCCACCAGCTGGACCGCTCGGAGGTGATCGACCGGGTCCTGCTCGGATACTCCTCGACCTGGCCGCACAATCACGCGACTGCGCCCTTCGCCCTCGCCGTATCGGAGAAGTTCGCACCGATCGTCGCGCACCGGCCCGGTGTCATGCCGCCGGTGGCCGCCGCGCGCTACTTCGCCACACTCGATGTGCTTGCCCGCGGCAGGCTCGCGATCAATGTGGTCGTCGGCGGGTCGGACAAGGATCTGCGCCGCGAATCCGACGACCTGCCCAAGGCCGAACGCTATCGGCGCGCGGTCGAGTACCTCGACGTCGTCCGCCGCACCTGGACCTCCACCGAGCCCTTCGACCACCACGGTGAGTACTACACGGCCGAGGCGGTGAAGATCACGACCAGGCCGGTGCAGGGGCAGGTGCCGATCTTCATGGGCGGCGAGAGCGACGATGCCGTCGACTTCGGCGCGCGCCACGCGGACCTGTACATGCTGTGGGGTGAGCCGTTCGCGGGTACGAGGGAACGCATCGAGCGAGTCGGCGCGGCCGCCGAGGCCTACCACCGGAAGATACCGTTCTCGCTGAGCCTGCGACTGTTCCTCGGCGACACCGACGACGACGCCTGGGCCCAGGCGCGTGCGGTGGAGCGGCAGATCGCCGAGAACAGTGGCCGGTTCCTGCGCTCGTCGTCGAGTGACACCTCCGTCGGACGGCAGCGGGCGCTCGCGCTGACCGACGAGGAACTCCACGATGACTGCTTCTGGACCGGCCTGACCAAGCTGCTGGGCGGTTTCGCCAACTCGCAGGCGCTCGTCGGCACCGAGGAGCGCATCCTGGACACGCTGGGTACCTACCGCGACCTCGGCATCGACGCGTTCCTGGTGACCACCGGCGCCGAGGCGTCCTGGGACCCGGCCCTGGAGGGCTTTCTGGCCCGGGCGAAGAAGGAGTTGGCATGACCGAAAACCCCAGGGGCCCCGAGGATCTCGCGGAAGACACCGTCGGCGGTCTGGTCGCCGCCCGGGCTTGCGCGCATCCGGACAAGCCCGCGCTGGTGGTCGACGGCACCGAGCTGACCTACGGCCGGCTGGACCGCGCTGTCTCCGAGGTGGCCCGTGGCCTGCTCGCACTCGGTGCCCAGCGCGGCGATGCGGTCGGCATCCTCCTGCCCAATCGCATCGAGTATCTGCTCACCTGGTTCGGCGCCGCGCGCGCCGGGCTCGTCGAAGTCCCGGTCAACACCGCGTACAAGGGGCAGTTCCTCGACCACGCGCTGCGCAGCACCGATGTGCGGATCCTCATCACCGAGGCTGCCCTGCTCGACCTCGTCGCCGAACTCCCCGAACTGCCGGGAACACTGACCACGGTGGTCCTGCTCGACGACGACGCATCCGGCCGTACCCCGCCCGGCGTCCGCGTGCTGACCTGGCGCGGGCTGATCGCGGCCGGCGACCCGGGATGCGAGCTCCCCGAAGTCGGCGCGGCCGATCCGGTAGCCATCATGCTCACCTCCGGCACCACCGGGCGCAGCAAGGGAGCGGTGTACCCGAACCGTATGCAGGTCGCCGCCGCACGGGAGTGCGCCGCCCAGATGGGCACCGCTTCCGACGAGCGGCTCTACACGTGCCTGCCCCTGTTCCACGGTGCAGCCCAGATCAACATCACCCTGCACGGCCTGTACGCCGGTGCCACCGTCGTGCTCGGCCGCAGGTTCTCCGCCAGCCGGTTCTGGGACGAGCTGCGCGCACACGGCGTCACCCAGTTCAACGCGCTGGGCTCGATCCTGCCCGCGCTGCTCGCGCAACCACCGTCGGAAAAGGACCGCGACCACCGAGTACGACGTGTGTTCGCCGCACCCGCGCCCGCGCAGGTACTGCGTCCGTTCGAAGAACGCTTCGGGGTCCACATCGTCGAGGGCTATGGGCTCACCGAGATCAAGAACGTGCTCTACAACCCGCTGGACTCGCGCAAGATCGGCTCGATCGGGCTGCCCACGGAGTCCTCGATCGTGGAGGTGCACGACGAGTCCGGCCGACGCGCCGCACCCGGGCAGGCCGGTGAGATCGTGTACCGGCCACGCGAACCCCACGTCATGTTCTGCGGCTACCACCGCGATCCCGAGGCGACGCTCGCGACGATGCGCGATTTGTGGTGGCACACCGGCGATCTCGGCTACACCGACGAGGACGGGTACTTCTACTTCGTCGACCGTAAGAAGGATGCTCTGCGCCGTCGCGGGGAGAACATCTCCTCCCACGAGGTCGAGTCGCTGCTGCTGGCCTATCCCGGTGTGGTCGCGGCGGCCGCCATCGCCACCCCGTCGGAGCTGGGCGAAGACGAAGTACTCGCCGTGCTGGAGATGGACTCCGGGCGGCAGGTGGATTTCGCGGATCTGTTCGCGCACTGTGACCGCGGCATGCCGCATTTCATGGTGCCTCGCTACTACCGCGTCGTCGATCGGCTACCCGTCACGCCGACCGGCAAGGTCCGCAAAACCGAGCTGCGCTGCCAGGGACAGCTCGACGCCTGGGATGCGCAGGCCGCGGGCTTCACACCGACCCGCCATGTCTGAGGCGAGCAGGATGCCCACCGATGCGCGCATCCGCGAGATCGCGCCACGCCTGACGTTCCAGAGCCATCGCGTCCCGACCGAGGTCAAGGTCGAACTGGTGCGACGGCTCGTCGACGCCGGGCTGCGCACGTTCGAGCTGTCGTCGTTCGTCCGCCCCGACCTGATCCCCGGCCTCGCCGACGCCGAGGACGTGTTCGCGCGGGTTCCGCGCGTGTCGGGCCTGGGTCTCGGCTGCTGTGTCGGCAACACGCGTGGCCTCATGCGCGCCGTCGACTCGGGCGCGGATACGGCGTCTTTCCTGCTGTCGGCCGATGAGGACTTCGCCCGCGCCAACATCGGGCGTTCCACTACGGACTCGCTGGCGGAGCTCGAGCGCATGGCCGCGTACGCCTCGGACCACGACATCGTGCTCGGCACATACGTGATCTTCGCCTGGGGCGGGCCCACCGGACCCGCGCGCGGCGGTGCGGACCTCGAACGACTGGCCGGCCGGCTTCTCGACATCGGCGTGGATCACTGGATTCTCGCCGATTCGTCCGGCTACGCGGCACCACCACAGATCCGCGAATTGGTCGGCGCCGCACTGAACCACATACCCGCCGAGAACCTCACCGTGCAGATCCACGACGCCCGCGGCATGGGCCTGGCCGCCCTGCTTCCGCTACTGGACCTGGGCGTGCGGAATATCGACACGACGCTCGCGGGCAGTGGCGGCCACCCGGCCATGCCGGGTTCCCAGGGCGGCGGAGTATGCACCGAGGACGCCGTGCAGCTGCTCGAATTGTCCGGCGTCCGCACCGGAATCGACCTGCCACGCCTGATCGACACCGCGAACTGGCTGGCCACCGAGGTCGGCGCCCCGTGCAAGGGGTTCGTCCGACACACCGGCCTCGTACCCCGGGACGAGACTGCCGGACGCCTCGCCTTCAGCTGGTGACACCCGGGGTTTCAGCAGTTTCGACCGGAACCGATTCGACAGCGTTATTCCACACACGGAGGACCAGTGCCGAAAGTTGTTGTCGCCGGAGCGGGCCTGACCGGGCTCGCGGCCGCGATCTCCGCCCGCGAAGCCGGAGCGAACGTCGTCCTGCTGGAGAAGGGCAGCCGCGCGGACGTCGGCGGGAATGCCGCGTTCTCGGGCGGGCTGTTCCTGTTCCGCTACGACGGACCCGCCGACCTGACGTCGATCACCCAGGACTTCGAGCCCGGGATGAGAGCCGATCGGATCGAGGCTCCGCCCTACGCGAGCGACGCCTATGCCGCCGAATTGATGGCGATCAGTGACGGCCGGGCCGACCCGCGGCTGGTGAGAACGCTCGCGGAACAGTCGCTGGACACCGTGCGGTGGCTGGCGGCGAAAGGTGTCCGCTTCACCTTCAACCGCACCGTCGGCGCACACGTGCGCAACGGTGTGCTGCACATCCCGCCCGGGCAGATCCTGACCAGCACGGGTGAGGGCATGTCACGCGGCTTCGAGGTGATCGAGCCGCTGCTGGGGTACGCCGAACGCATCGGGGTCGAGATCCGCTGGTGCACCGCGCTCGTCGACGTCGTGCGCGAGGACCGGCGAGTCACCGGCGTGGCAGTGGACGGCGGCGTGCTGCCCGGCGACGCAGTGGTGATCGCCACCGGCGGCTTCCAGGCCGACCGCGAGCTACGGCGTCGGCACCTCGGACCCGATTGGGTGAACGTGAAACTGCGCGGAACCCGGCTCGCCACCGGCGCGGTATTCGGTCGCGCCGCGGGATACACCGCCGCGACCGAGGCCGAGGGGCGCCATGGCTGAGGAGTCCGCAGCAAATCGGCCGGGACGGTGCCCGATCGAGACCATCGATGCGCCGACAGCGGGGGAGAAACCTGTAACTACACGGAGGCGTTGGCAGTGCTCTATGAACTCACCCATCTGGCAATGAAGCTCTACACAGTGCCGAAAGCCCTCTCCATCTTGCACGACTACACCACGGGCGCATCAGCGCGCGGCAGACTGCTCGGCTGCTGGGAAACGGAGCACGGTGTGATCGTCGGCCGGGTACTGCTACTGCGCGAGTTCGCGGATGTGCATGCGCTCGCCGAGGAACGACAGCGGATCCTCACCAGTTCCAACCCTTTCGGGGTCGGCGAGCATCTGGAGTCCTTCACGGTCGAGACCTATGCGCCGTTCCCGTTCGTCCCTCCCGTCCGAACCGGACGCTACGGCGACGTCTACGAATTCCGCACCTATGAGTTGAAGGTCGGCGGACTGACACCCACCATGGCCGGCTGGGCCGCCGCACTCCCCGAACGCACCGCGCTCTTCCCACTCACCACCGCGATGTACGGCCTGGACGGCATCCCGCGCATCACGCACATCTGGCCATTCCCCAGCCTCGATCAACGACTGGCCATCCGCCGCGAGTCCTACGAACGCGGAATCTGGCCACCCGAGAACGGCCCCGAGAACATCGCCCACGCGACCTCCACCATCGCCATTCCCGCCGAATTCTCCCCGCTGCACTGAGCGAAGCAGCCGGTGTCCGCGCCGTCGGCTGTTGTTGGCGCGCAGACCATTCCAGGCGGCTGCTGAAGGAATCTGCTGACCGTGGAACGGCTTCGGCATGTTCTTTCGGCGATGTCGGTGGGGGACCGGCTTGCTGTCGGCGTATCGCGCCGTGTCAGTCGACAGGCCCTCGGGCGGTCAGCACGGTCCTGAGCACGTGCTCGACCGCGGACTCGAACAGCGCTCCCCGTAGCTCATCTCGTTCGGCGAGGTTGCGGGTCGCGAGGTCGAGCATCTGGTCGGGGGACAGGCGGCGCACCACCAGGGTGGCGACGTCTTCCAGATCGAGGTCGCTGTTCGCGTTGTCCAGTCTGGCCAGGGCGAACGCGACGACGATTTCCTCGTCGGTCATACTTCGCCTCCGTCGTTCGCTCGTGCGGCTACGCCGTGGGCAGCCAGGCTCGATCCTACGGCGTCAGTCGATCGGTCAACCCTTCCGATCGGTAACGCCTCGGCCCGAACCGGCGACATTGCCTGTGCAACAAGATACTTCGGCAGAACTGGCGCTGGGGCCGGTGAACTCTCGGGAGACTCCATGAAAGCACGCACATTCGTCGGTGTGGCGGCCGCTGCCGTCGCGGTCTCGATGGCCGGTACTGCCGTTGCGAATGCGGCGCCACCCAGTGTCGATGTGACACCGTATCTGGTCGGTACCACCGCCTACTTCAGTGTCGCTGGTGCGACCTGCTCGATTGATTCCAACGGTGACGTCGGGTGTGACATTCCGGCGGGTATGGCCAAGTGGTACAACATCATCCCGGTCACCGACCTGGTGATCGACCTGCCTATTCTGCCCGCGCATCCCACCTTCGGGCTGTTCGGGCAGCACGGGCGAGCGGGCAGCCCGGTGTTGCCGGAGGGAGACGGCTACGGCAGCACCATCAGCTATGCGGGAGCGACGTGTTCCGGTGGCGGCCGCGGCGCCATCAGTTGCAGCTCGAAGGGGCACAGCTTCAGCTTCGGCTGGTCGGGCACTCAGACCAGTTGAACGACCCACCCGGCGGCGAGATCGTCAGGTACGCACCGCGAGCACGGCGCGATCACAGACGGTTCGTGTTCTGGTGTCGGTGGCTCTCGACGAGCTGTTTGAAGTTCAGTAACTGCCGCCGAGCCATGATCAGATCACCGACGGACAGCCCGAGGGCCACCCATCGGTTGGTCTGCATCACAACCTTGAGCAGCAGCCGCGTCGTGTCGTGATCGTGGGGCACCAGGACGTAGGACATGAAAGCGCCCATCATCCTGCCCGTCAGCTGATTCCCCGGATCGACGGAGACGATTCGGCCCCACTCGCGCCCGGCGGCGGTGGTGAATCGTTCTCCGACTCGAGGCTCGGGAAGGCTCACCAGTTCTCGCGGTGAGCGGCGTCCGAGGTTGTCGATCCAGTCGTACGCGTAGGGCGCGATCCTGACCTGCGCGACCCAGGGCCACACCGCTTCGACGGGCGCCTCCACACCCACGCCCCGCCACGCTTGCAGTGCGGGTGAGGTGACGAAGTCGTCGCACGGGTACGAGCGGACGACCTCGCTTTCGCTCACGCCCCACCGGTCACCGATCACGCATCCATTGTCTGCGAGGGGGATATGGCGGGGCAACGGTTTTCGCCGTGCGGGAATTGCTCAGCCCCGGCTGAACGAGTCCCACTGTGCGCGAGATCGCCGGCGCAGTCGATCTCGATAAGCCGGTCACGATTGCTCGGCTTATCGGCATGATGGCTCACGTGAGGCTGATCCAGCGCGCTGTGTCGCGTCCTCACGGCCATACGTTCGGGCGAAAGTAGTTGCGGTCTAAGGAGATCGGTCCGTTCCGGCTGCTTTCTTGCGCCGCCGCGGTTCGGCCGACCGCGGCGGCGTCCGACGCATGTGGTCTCGCGCGCGGGCGAGGATGTCGGCGAGTGCCTCGACGTCGGATCGGGACAGCGGGGCGAACAGCAGGTCGTCGAGGACAGCGACGTGACCGGGGAAGACCCCCGCGAGCACGGCACGTCCCTCGTCAGTGATGGTGACCGTGATGCTGCGCTCGTCATCGGCGGACAACGTGCGGGTCACCAGGCCCCGCTTCTCCAGTGTCTGGGCCTGGTAGGTCAGTCCGCTGCGGCTGTAGACGACACCGTCGGCCAGATCGGTCATCCGCCGACTGCCTGTCGGGGAGTCTCCGAGGGTGGCCAGGAGCTGGAACTGCACGTAGCTGAGATCCCCGGCCTCCCGCAACTGCTGTTCGACGGCGTGCTTGAGCAGGCTGCTCGCCTCGATGAGGGCGAAGTATGCGCCCAACTGCGTGGCATCCAGGGGCGGCGGCGAAGCGGGCATGAGCCGAGTCTATCAGTACTTCGAACTCGAAGTACTTGCTTCGAGTTCGAAGCAGTGTTAGCTTGGTCGTCAGTTGCTTCGAATTCAAAGCAACACGCCGAAAGGAAAGACACCATGAAGGCAGTACGGTTCCACGAAACAGGCGGCCCGGAGGTTCTGCGCTACGAAGACGTCGACCAGCCGGTCCCCGGTGCCGGTGAGGTGCGCATCCAGGTCGCGGGGTCGGCGTTCAACCCGGCCGACGGCGGAATGCGCGGCGGCTTCCTGCCGATTCCGGTGACGCTGCCGCACGTTCCGGGCTACGACGTCTCCGGCACGATCGACGCGATCGGCCACGGGGTGGACGGTCTCACCGTGGGCGAGAACGTCGTCGGGTTCATACCCATGAATGCCGACGGCTCCGCGGCGCAGTACGTCGTCGCCCCGGCGGAAGCGCTGGTGCAGGCTCCGACGAGCATGCTGCTGGCCGATGCTGCCGGGTTGCCGTCGGTCGGGCTGACCGCCTCGCAGGCACTCTTCGAGGCCGGCGAGCTCGAGGCCGGCCAGCGGGTGCTGATCAACGGCGCCGGCGGCCCGGTGGGCGGATACGCTGTGCAACTGGCCAAGCGCGCAGGTGCGTACGTCATCGCCACAGCGAGCCCGCGCAGCAGCGAGATCGTCGAGGCGGCAGGTGCGGACGAGATCATCGACCACACGGCCACCTCTGTGCTCGACGCGGTGACCGAGCCCGTCGATGTGCTGCTCAACCTCGCCCCGATCACCCCTGACGGATTCACCGCCCTGGTCACGCGCGTCCGCGATGGCGGCGTGGTCGTCTCCACGACACCGACCGTGACGACGCCCGGTGACGAGGATCGAAACGTGCGCGCGGCGACGATCTTCGTCCACCCCGACGCGGACACGCTCTCGCACCTCGTCGCCCTCATCGACCGCGGCGACCTGCACGTCGAGATCGCCCGGCGCGTGCCGCTGAGCGAGCTGCCCGCGATCCATCAGCAGTCCGACGCGGGAGAGATCCACGGTAAGGTCGTTGCCGTCCCACCCGCAGTCCGACGATCCCGCGCCAACACCTGAGTCGGGTCGGGAACTGGAGTGATCGCTGACGCCACAGCTGGTCTGTGGTAACACCGCACGCTCGCCGAGGTCGCCTTCCGGTATTTCGAGTGCCGAATTTCATTGCATGCGTACATAATTCGCGCCCGGCAGTGCCGGTTGGCGCTCGAAACAGGTCCGGCGGT
>NZ_BAGB01000036.1 GCF_000308615.1 Nocardia jiangxiensis NBRC 101359 | reverse complement strand
TATGCAGATCAGCAATGCGGTTGCCGTGGTGACCGGTGGCGCGTCGGGCCTGGGCCTGGCGACGGTGAAGGAATTGCACGGTCAGGGCGCGAAGGTCGTGATCATCGACCTGCCTTCTTCCAACGGTGAGTCGATCGCCGAGGAGTTGGGCGAGGGCGTGGTGTTCGCGGCGGCCGATGTCACCAACGAAGAGCAGGTGGCCGCTGCGCTGGATGCGGCGCAGGCGCTGGGGACGTTGCGGATCGCGGTGAACTGCGCGGGGATCGGTAACGCGATCAAGACGGTCAGCAAGAAGGGCGCGTTCCCGCTGGATGCGTTCACCAAGGTGGTGTCGGTGAACCTGATCGGCACGTTCAACGTGATCCGTCTTGCCGCGGAGCGTATCTCGGCTGCCGAGCTCGATGGTGAGGAGCGTGGTGTCATCATCAACACCGCTTCGGTCGCGGCGTTCGACGGTCAGATCGGTCAGGCCGCGTACTCCGCGTCCAAGGGCGGCATCGTGGGTATGACGCTGCCGATCGCGCGTGATCTGGCGAGTGTGAACGTGCGCGTGGTGACCATCGCGCCGGGTCTGTTCCACACCCCGCTGTTCGAGTCGCTGCCGGACGAGGCGATCGCGGCGCTGGGCGCGCAGGTGCCGCACCCGGCGCGTCTGGGTGACCCGGTCGAGTACGCGGCCCTGGCCCGGCACATCGTGGAGAACCCGATGCTCAACGGTGAGACCATCCGCCTGGATGGCGCGATCCGCATGGC
>NZ_BAGB01000037.1 GCF_000308615.1 Nocardia jiangxiensis NBRC 101359 | reverse complement strand
GCGGACGTCAACCAGGCCATCCTCGAACTCGCCGAACGTCTCAGAGCCGATTTCGACGACCTGACCAGCGAGCTGACCTCGATGTTCATCGAGGTCATCCCCGAGTTTCGCCACGACGACGAAGTCCGGCGGCTGATGATCGCCAGCACCGCCTCCAACCTCGCCGCCATCCTCGACATGCTGGCCCTGAGCATCTCCCGTGACGACATCACCGTGCCGCCCGCCGCCGCCGAATACGCCCGCCGCTTCGCGCAACAAGGATTGTCGCTGGAAGCCCTGTTGCGCGCCTACCGGCTGGGCGATCACTGGTTCACCCAGCGCACCATCGCCGACCTGCGCGCGCACGGCGTCGCGCCCGCACTCGCGCTCGAAACCACAAGTCGCAGTGCCGGTCTGGTCAACAGCTACATCGATCAGGTCATCGAAGGCATCATCGACATCTACGAAAGCGAACGTCGCCGCTGGGACGCCCGTTCGGAAACCGCACGCGCGGCACAGATCCGCGCGGTACTCGACACCGACAACCTCGACCTGACCGACGCGGAACAGATGCTGGGGACATCACTTCGCGGCTGGCACCTGGCCGCGATCGTCTGGATCCGCACGCCCACCGCCGCAACCGACCTACTCCAGGTCGGTACCACCATGCTCACCACCGCCACCGGCAAACAACCTCTCACCGCCCTGATCGACGAGCGACACTGCTGGGCCTGGATCTCCTCGGCCGGCAAGCCGGTCCTGGACGAAGATCGCCTGCTGCGAGACCTCGTGCGGCGCAAGAATATCCACATCGCAGTCGGTGAACTCGGATCGGGCCTCGACGGATTCCGGCAGACGTTCCGCGATGCCCAACGCGCCCGCAACCTCGCCCTGCTCTCCGAGCCCGCCCCGCCACTGACACTGCACTCGCGGGTGGCCCTGGCCAGCCTCCTCGTCGATCACCTGGCCGACGCCCGAGCCTGGGTGCGACGAGTACTGGGCGACCTCATGCGAGACGACGAGGCAACCACTCGCCTACGCGAAACCGTCCAGACCTATCTCGACACGCGCGGCAGCCTCACCGACGCCGCCGCCCGCATGCACGTCCACAAGAACACCGTCCACTACCGCATCCGCCGCGCCGAAGAAGTCCTGGGCCACCCGTTGACGGTCAACCGCCTCGAGACCGAAGCCGCGTTGATGATCGCGCGGCAACTCGGGATGATCGGCTGACGAACTCAGACCACGACCTGGTCGTGCTCACGATCGGTGTGGTGGCCGGCGGGGGCGGGCCGGCCGAGCATGGTGGCAGCGGCCTCGCACCAGTACTCGAGCAATGCCGAATCACCGTGGCCGCGGCGGATCGGAGCACTGAAGGCCAAACCTCGGGCGACCTCGACCGTCAGCATCGACACCTTCGGATAGTCCGGGTGGGCGGCCAGTTCCGCACCGAACAATTCGGCCAGCTGTTCACGCAACCGGGCACCGATGCGCTCGACGACCGGAACCAAGGTCTCGCGCAGCCTCGGATCGGTCCGAGCCGCCGCCCACAGCTCCATCTCGGCCAGGAAGTCCGGTCCCGAGAACAGTTCGCGCACCGTGGTGATGGCGGCGGTCAAGCGGTCCTCGGGAGGGTCGACACGAAATGTCGTGATCATCTCCTCGACTAGCCCAAGTGGACTAGTTTTGTCGAACGGGTCACTTCCGGTATCGAGGCGAGGCCCGGGGAGCGAAAGGGCGAGCAGTTGGCCAGCAGCACCGATTCGAATACCCGAACGAGCGGAACCACTTCCGGCACACCGGAGTTGCTCCGGGACTTCGTGACCCGGTGGGCGGCCGAACGGCCCGGCGAGGTCGCGATCGACTACCTCGACCAGCGCTGGACCTGGGCGCAGTGGAACGACCGCATCGACCGCACCACCCGCGCGCCGGCTGCCGCCGGGATCGGCCGCGGTGACCGGATCGGGTTTCTGGACAAGAATCATCCGGCCGGGCTGGAGCTACTGTTCGCGGCCGCCACACTCGGCGCCGGTGTCGCCATCTTCAACTGGCGTCTGACGGACGAGGAGCAGGCCTACCTGTTCGACGACAGCGAAGTGCGAATTCTGTTCTGCGGCCGTGACTTTCGCGAATCGTCCGAGAATGCGCGGGGCGCGGCGCACCGATTGGAGCGCGTCATCACCATCGACGGCCCCGAGTACGAGGACTTCCTGACCGCCAATCTGGATGACGAGTTCGACACGGCGGGAACGGAATCCGATATCGCCCTGGTGATCTACAGTTCCGGAACCACCGGCCGCCCCAAGGGCGTCCTACTCGGCAAGCGGGCGCTCGTCGCCCACACCGTATGTGTCGGAACCAAATTCCCGTTCACCGACGGTGACCGGAACCTGGTCGCAATGCCGATGTTCCATGTCGGCGGGGTGTGTTACGCATTGTTCGGGACCTCGGTCCGCTCGGACTCGACGCCGGATCGAATCCCACTGAGCCAGGGCCGTGCGCAAGGTCGCGACGAGCGGAAGGGGTTGATCCATCATCGGATGGTGGCCCGCCTCGGCCAATTCGACGACCGTCGCAGGGCGGTCGAACAGCCCCGCTATCTCCGATGCCCTCTCCCGGCTCACCAACCCGCGTTCACAACGGATGTAAATCACCGGGGTCTCTCCGGTCCGGAGTGGTTCGAGGGGTGGGATCCGCCCGTGTTCGAGACGCTTGCGCAACATGTCGGGATCGAACTTCCAGACCCATCCGTCATCGGTTTTCCGCACCGATTCCGCCGCGACGTGTCGCGCGATGTAAGGAAGCAGCGTGTCCTGTTCCGGCACAGTGCGAAACCGGCCGCAGATCTCCTCCTCGCTCGGGTACGTCTTCGCCGTACGACGCAACTGCCAGGCGATGGCCTCCTCGGACGGCTCTTGAAACGGCGAATCGATGATGATCAGGCCCGCGACCGATTCGCGATGCCGGGCACCGACCACACCGGCCACCCTCCCGCCCATACTGTGCCCGACGATATACGGCTGTCCATCGATGCCCGCGGCCTCGGCCGCCGCCATCACCTCGTCGGCCCAACCCTCCATCGGGTACCGGGATCGCGTGGCGCTGTCACCGTGCCCGGACAAATCCAGCGCCACCACGCGATGAGTCGTCGCAAGCAGCGGAGCAATATGGTCCCACCAGCCCGAGTGCGCCGACCCGCCATGCACCAGAACCACACCGGGCGTTCCGGTCCGTCCCCAGCAGCGCAGATGAATCGCAGCCCCGTCGACCTCGACCTCGCGATGTTCGGGCAACTCCGCGACAGCCCCGGCGAACCAATCCGGAACCGCGACAACCGACTCCGCCGCCACCGCCATCGTCTCTCCTTCGTCGCGGACCTACTCCACGGACCATATAGCCGACCGGCGGCGCCACGATCACCGCCCGGGGCGCACATCTGGGGCAGCTATCTACTTCGTGGCTCGACGGCAATCGTCCGCCTCGATACATCACCGACATTGTCGAAGTAGGGACACCGCCGTTCTCGCACGAATTTTCGCCACGCTGATCGTCAGTGCCGCAACGCCAGCCACCGACCGCGCTTCAGTTGCCCTGCACAGCCACTCGGTGGAGTTAGGCCGGGTGATCGCAGCAAGCGTCGCTCGGTCGAAGCCCACTCCTGGTCGGGCACCGATCCGGTCAGGCGGTGGCGCGCAGGCTGTTCAGTGCGCGGATCGCGTCCGAGAGCGGGATCATCCGGCCGGGTTGCTCGGCGGCCAAGCCCATTTCGATGAACTGGCGAATCAGCATCGACGCGGTGATGCCCTGCTCAGCGGCGTTGTCGCGGACTCGGTCGCGCATGTCCTTGGGCATTTTCAGCGAGGTGGTGACCATGCCTTCCTCGAGCTCGGCCGATGTCGGCGGCAATGCCGGTGTATCGGCGTCGTCGCGGTAGGTCAGCGAGTCGAGAAACTCCTGCGGGTCCTGACCGGGCTGCGGTTGGTAGTTGTCGGTCATCGGTCTGCCTCCCATGCAGTGAACTCCTCGAGCTGGCGAGGTCCCATCGGCGCCGCCAGAAGGATCTGCCACCCGCCGGGTACGAGAGGCAGTTGACGCAGAACCACCACCAGCGGACGGCCCTCGTCGGTCCGGCCCCACACGGTGAGAACCGGTAACCCGTCCTTCGTGGTCGCCGACCGCGGCCACCGTCGGGGCGAGTACAAAACCTCGATCACTTCCCACTTCGCGACGTGGGCATTGTCGAGGAAGGAGCGAGCTCCGACCCACCATTGGTACTCCACGCAGCAACTATAATACCAAGGTATTATCCCAGATGGCGCTGCCGAATGAACTCGCCCCGCCTGCACGGGCACGGCGCGCGCGGGCAATCTCTCCAGCAGAGCCTGCCACAGCTCGGTGATGCGATTGCCGAATGGTAACTATTCCGGATCTTTGTGGGGTTCGTTGTGCGTGGGGTTCTACTGTTTTCGGGTCATGTGTTATCAGGTCAACGAGAACCGAGGTAACCGAGATGGCAGCGAAATTCGAGATGTACAAGGACAAGGCCGACAAGTATCGGTTTCGGCTCAAGGCCGCCAACGGTGAAGTGATCGCCGTCGGCGAGGCGTACGAGAGCAAGGCCGCGTGCAAGAACGGGATCGAATCGATCAAGAAGAATGCTCCGGCCGCCGAGATCGTCGACCGAACCATGGCAGGGGTCTGAAAAGGCTCCCGTCCCGCCGGGATTCGAGACATCCCGGCGGGACGGACTCCCGATAGCGAACCGGCACTGAACCAGCCGAGCTGAATTCCCTGCGCGCCTGGAGATCTGCCAACGCAGCTGACCCGCACTCCGGGTAGCCACGCCGCGATGCGGTCAATGCCTGTGCACCGCCGCGACCGGGTCCATGCTGTCAACGGACGTGCGCCCCCTGGGGAGGAGTGGAAAATGCGGAGCAGGTTTTTCGCGGTGTGGTACAGCATGCTCATGAGTGGTGCCGAACCGACCCTGGTTCGGCCGGTACGGGCCGGGCTGCTGTCGTCCGCACGCGGGAACCTGCTGATCGTCGGGCTGGGGCCCGGCCATGACCTGCGCTACCTGCCTGCGGCGGTCACCGCGGTGACCGCCGTCGAGCCGAACCCGGTAATGCGGACCGTGGCCGCGCGCCGCGCGCGCAAGCTCGGTGTCGAACTCGACCTGATCGACGGCGTCGCCGAAGCGCTGCCGTTCGCGGACTGCGCGTTCGACACTGTGGTGTCACCATTTCTGCTGTGCAGCGTCGGCGACGTCGCGGCCGCTCTCGCCGAACTCCGCAGAGTGCTGCGGCCGGACGGTGAACTGCTCGTGCTCGAGCACATCCGCGCCGCCGACGGCACCCTGCTGGGCCGTCTGCAAGACCTGACCGAGTCGCCCTGGCACGCACTCGCCGACGGTTGTCACCCCAACCGGCGAACCAACACCGCCCTGGCCGCCGCCGGATTCGACGTCTCCGGCCTCGCCACCGGAACCTTCCCACTCCCCACCCACATCTCGCGCTATCTGGTCGGCCGAGCCCCTGTCGCGCCCCACCCGACCAACTCTGCCGACACGGGCCGCGTGGTCCGCTGATCGGCCGGGCCGAGATGCCCGATGTCGTTCAGGCCGAACGCGACTCCGCAGCCGGACGCGTCGCCGCCGGACGACGGCCGAACTCCAGCACACCGTCCTCGATCGCGCCCTTGCGCAGCAGTTTGCGGTCGCGGAAATAGTTGTTGATCACCTGCCACGGACCGCGCGTGCCCTGCCGCGGCATCACCGCATCACCGCGCTGGATATATCCCGAAGTCAGTGCGCCGCCCATCATCGAATGCTCCGAGCGATCGCCCTCGCGCGGAACCGCCACCACCGTCGAATAGCCGTGGGACCGCATATGATTCAGCAAACGGCAGAAGTACTCGGCGGCCAGATCGGCCTTCAGCGTCCAGGACGCGTTGGTGTAGCCGAGCACGATCATCGCGTTCGGCACACCGCCCAGCAATGCGCCCTTGTAGGCCACCAGATCCCGCGTCTGCACCGGCTCACCGTCGATCACCACCTGCGCCCCGCCGAGTATCTGCACCGTCAAGCCCGTGGCACTGATGACGATGTCCGCCTCGAGCTCCTCCCCCGACTCGAGCCGGATACCGGTCTCGGTGAAGGTCTCGATCCGATCGGTGGCGATCGAGGCACTGCCCTCGCGCAGCACCTTGAACAGATCTCCGTTGGGGACCACACACAGCCGCTGATCCCACGGGTCGTACTTCGGGCTGAAGTGGCGCATGTCGATTCCGGAGCCGACCTGCATCCGCACCGCGCTCAACAGCAGTTTGCGGGACAACTTCGGATTCGTGCGCGAAAGCTGGAAACTCGCGCGCTGCAACGCGATGTTGCGCGCCCGCCCGATCCGGTAGGCGATCGCGTCGGGCACCTTCGCCGCCTTGAATCCGACCGCCACCGGATCCTCCGCCGGAAGGGCGGTGATGTACGTGGGTGAACGCTGCAGCATCGTCACGTGCGCCGCGTCGCGGCTCATCGCGGGAATCAGGGTGATCGCGGTCGCGCCGCTACCGATCACCACGACTCGCTTGCCGCGGTAGTCCAGATCCTCCGGCCAGTGCTGGGGATGCACGATCGGCCCGCGGAACTTCTCCTCGCCCGGAAAGTCCGGCCGGTAGCCCTTGTCGTAGTCGTAGTAACCGGTGCACCCGACCAGAAAGTTGCTCGTATAGGTCTCGGTCTCACCGGACTGCTCGTCGATCGCGGTGACCGTCCAGATCCCCGCCTCGCTCGACCAGCTCGCCTCGGTCATCCGCCGACCGAACCGGATGTGCTCGCTCACCCCGTACTCCGCGGCGGTATCGGCCACGTACTGCCGGATGTGCGGCCCATCGGCGAGCACCCTGGTCCCGTTCCAGGGCCGGAACCCGTACCCGAAGGTGTACATATCCGAATCCGACCGAATCCCCGGGTAGCGGAACAGATCCCACGTCCCGCCGATCGCCGTCCGCCGCTCCAGAATGACGTAACTGCGCCCCGTCCCCTCCCGGGTCAGATGGCAGGCCATCCCGATTCCCGAAAGACCCGCGCCGATGATCAGTACGTCGACATGCCGCGTCATTGAGGTATCCGTTCCGTGCGATCCCACCCGGACGTCCGTGACCGGGCACACCCGAAGGGTACCTGTTATCGACAGTAACGTCTAGATGGCCTCCGCTGCCTCTGCTCCGGGCTGTTCGAAAGTGGTTTGTTCCAGGGTTGGCGATGTCAGTTGGTTGGATTACATATACAGATGCGCATAGGGCGATATACCAATTGATTGATTACCAATTACACCTGTACCGATCGTGCACCGGATCCTCCGCCACGGGCTGGCGCTGCTGGAGGCCGCCCAACCTGACCCGACTCCGCGCCGCCTCCCCTATACCGCCTTCCTCCGAGACCGAAACTGCTTGCGGTCCAGGAACTTCGGTTGAACTCGACCTGTCCCCCGCGCCTGTGCGACACCTACCGGCGGACACATGTTTGAATGCGAATATCTGAGTACGAATGTTTTTTCGCAAACCGTTCGCATCGCCAGAGTCAAACCGTTCGCATCGCCAGAGTCTTCGAAAGGCGGCCGCGCGGCCCAGGCGAGTGGACGGCTCGCGTTTCGGAAACTGCACGTCGCGGTATCCGCTGTGTAGCGGTCTGGATCCGATCCCGATCGCCGGCCGGAAACCGTTCTCGGGCACGTGCTTTCGCAGTAACCTTGAGGGACGAGGTGATGCGGGTGGACATCGTTATCTTCGCCGGGTGTGCGATGGCCGTTCTGGTCGCCTGGTGTGTCGTCGCGTTGCGCATCACCGGGCGGATACCTCGTGTGCGCCTACATCGACATCGACGACCGGCTCGGCCCACTCCCCCGGCGCCACAGGATCAGCCCGCCGCGGTCATCGATATGCGGCTGAGCGTCGAATGGGCGTCGCCCAGACAGGTCTGGCCCGCGCTGACCGCCGAGAACATGTTGCTGGCCGCGCGGCTCGCCGGGCGGATGACGCCCGGCGAATACCGAGCCCGGATGCTCGAACTCGCTCGCCGATGCGAACCCCGGCCGACCGCCGGGAGCGAATGACGCTCGTTATCCGCAGGTGAACCGGCATGTCGGGGACTTTCGTCCCGGTGCCGCGAGCCGCCCGGCCCTCCCCGGCCACCGCGGAACCGACAAAGCTGATCACAGCGAGCTGTTTTCCGTACCCATCGACGACACATTCAGGACCGAGGTTGAACAGCATTCCTGTCGCACGACTGCATACCGGGCCGACCGTTCCCGAAACCCGCCCACCGATCTGGCCCGCACTTGCGGTCGCTGCCGTAATGTTCGCGGCAGCAGCGGCCTGCCTACCTCGGTTCCCCGGCTGGGCATCCGACTACGGCGCCATTTTGGTTTACTGGGCATTGTCCCTTCATCTGATCATCGCGATCGGCTTGGTCAGATGGGCTGTGCGAACCAGATGGACGGATTATCGTAGCCAAAAGCCCCGGACGGAGAACGGATATCGCCGATGATCAAGGTGTTCCTGGTCGACGACCACGAAATCGTGCGTCGCGGCCTGGTCGACCTGCTCGGGGAGGACCCCGAGCTGACCGTCGTAGGCGAGGCGGGCGACGTGGCGCAAGCAATGGCGCGCATCCCCTCGCTGCGCCCAGACGTGGCTGTGCTGGACGTGCGCCTACCCGACGGGAACGGCATCGAACTGTGCCGTGATCTACTTTCCAGGATGGACGGCCTGCGCTGTCTCATCCTGACCTCCTACACCGACGAGCAGGCCATGATGGATGCGATCCTCGCCGGGGCCAGCGGTTATGTCGTGAAGGACATCAAGGGGATGGAGCTGGCCCGCGCGATCAAGGAGGTCGGGTCGGGCAGGTCCCTGCTGGACAACCGAGCCGCGGCAGCCCTGATGACGCGCCTGCGCGAGGGCGCAGACGGCCCGCTGGCCGTGTTGACCGAGCAGGAGCGCAAACTTCTGGAGCTGCTCGGCGAGGGGTTGACCAACCGGCAGATCGCCGAGCGCATGTTCCTGGCGGAGAAGACCATCAAGAACTACGTCTCGCGGCTGCTGGCCAAGCTGGGCTTCGAACGGCGGACGCAGGCCGCGGTGTACGCGTCCAAACTCCGCACGGGACAACATAATCCCTTCTGACGCTCAGCACGGGCCGCGCAGCGCGACGCCGCTGACGATCGTCGGCTCGATGGCCACGAGGGTGTCTCCGACCCGATCCAGGCGTGATCGCAACATCGGCTCGTACCGCGCGATCAAGTCCGGGTCGGTGATCGGATGCGCCGGACCGGTCACGACCACGGCCCACCCGGTCTCTCCGCGTGGGTCGAGGTCGTCTGCCTCGTAGGCGACCACGACACGGTCGTGGTCGCCGTACACAGCGGCCGTGCGGCAGTTCAGGCGGACGAGCACGATGATCCGGTCGTCCTGCACGATATGGCGCACCGGACGAATCGCGGGCAGCGCGTCGCGTGTGAAAACCACGCGCCCGCACGGCGCTCGACCCAGCAACTGCATGACCTCGGTGCGATCGAGGTCGACGACGGTGCCGTAAGTCGAAGGACCCCCGCTCGTGGGTTCCGGCTCAGCACCAGCGGGGCTCGGCTCGGTCCACACGTCGCGACCGTCTCCTTCCCTGACATCTGCTGTTTCGTTACCGTGTCGTGCTCCATCCGATCACCACAGCCGGTGCGTTCGACAGAGAACAAGGTCCTCAGCAGCCGATCACCCGGGCACCAGGGGGTCGAATACACCGATCCGGGCGTATGATTTTCGGGCCCGAGCGTGAAACCGCCGACCGTCAGGATTGCCGATATGGCCGATCTGCCGGACGGGGCAGCGCGAACAGCGACGCCGCCCCGGTCCGAAGCCTCGATGGGTTCCGGACATGCGTCCGGATCTGGACCGTATTCGATCCGTGATGCTCTCTCTCAGTTACGGCTGCGAGAGCTGCTCGCCGAGGTGAGGGAGCGTGTGGACGAGGTCATCGATGTCCGCGACCGGATGGACGAACTGATCGAGGCGATCCTCGCGATCACCTCCGGACTCGACCTGGACGACACGCTGCACACCATCGTGCGCACCGCGGTCAGCCTGGTGGACGCGAGTTACGGTGCGCTCGGCGTGTACGGCCCGGATCGGCATCTGGACAAATTCGTCCATCAGGGCATCGATGCCGCGACGCTCGAGCGGATCGGCGTCCTGCCCCAGTGGCGCGGGCTGCTCGGCCTGATGTGTGATGATCCGCGCACCGTGCGTCTGAGCGAGATCGCCGAACATCCCGCCGCGGTCGGCTTCCCAGCGAACCATCCGCCGATGCGGTCGTTTCTCGGTGTGCCCGTTCGGATTCGGGACGATGCCCTGGGCGGGCTGTACCTGGCCGAGAAGTCCGGCGGACAGTCGTTCACCGATGACGACGGGGTCATCGTCGAGGCATTGGCCGCCGCGGCCGGGATCGCGATCGACAACGCCCGCCTCTACGAATCGGTCCGCGCCCGCCAGGACTGGACCGCGGCGACCCGCGACATCACCACCGAATTCCTGGCGGGCGCCCCCACGACAGAGGTTCTGGCGCACCTCACCGACCGGGCTCTGCGGCTGACCGGCTCCGAGTGGGCGTGGCTGGCGCTCGCACCGGATCCGGACGATCCGGACGCGACCTCCGATGAGCTCGAGATCACCGAATGGTCCGGTCCCACAGTACGATTCGGACCCGGACACGCACTGAGCATCGCTGACACCGCGGTTGGCACGGTCCTGCGCCAGCGCCGGTCCGCGACGTTCGACAACGCCGAATCCTGTGGTCTGGCCGGGCTCGTCCCCGACACCGGTCCCGTCCTCATCGCGCCGCTGCACACACCGGATACCCGGATCGGGGTACTGGTGCTCTTGCGAGCCACCGGATCGGCACAGTATTCGGCCGAAGTCACGGATCTGGTCACCGGATTCACCGATCAGGCGGCGATGGCGATGCAGCTGGCGCGAGCACAACGGCGCATGCAGGTGATCGACATCCTCACCGATCGCGACCGGATCGCGCAGGATCTGCACGATCACGTCATCCAGCAGTTGTTCGCCATCGGCCTGACCCTGCAGGGCACCATTCCTCGCACGACATCGAGCCAGGTGCGCGACCGGCTCACCGGCGTGGTCAACGATCTGCAGGATGTGGTGCAGGAGATCCGCACCTCCATCTTCGAACTACACGGCGGCGACCGGCGTGGGGCACAACTGCGCGAACGCCTCGAGTGGGCGATCCGGCAGCAGTGCGCGCACCGGGAGGTGCGGTCCGCGCTGCGGGTCGACGGGCCGCTGTCGGTGATCGAACCCGAACTCGCCGAACACGCGGAAACCGTTGTGCGCGAGGCAGTTGCCGCGGCCTTGCGGCGTTCGGGCACCACGTATGTGGAGATCGCGGTCGGCGTCGCGAACGATCTCACGGTGCTGGTCACCGACGACGGCGCACCGAATCCGCGCGATCCGTTCTCCTCCGGATCGGCGGATCTGCGTCGGCGCGCCGAGCGGTCCGGCGGCCGGTTCACCGTCGGCCCGGCCGCTCCGACGAAGACGGGCACCCGGCTGTTCTGGTCCGCTCCCCTGCACTGACACACCGGATCGATGGTTCCGTAGAAAATTTCGTCCCAAATAAACATAGGTAGCCTATATAGGCATGTGATACACACGACATATGAGCACGCCGCACCCCGATGAGGACCTGGGCGAGATGGCCTCGACCTTGATCGAGGTGTCCGCGATGCTGGTGCGGCAGTTGCCGAGTCGGCAGCAGATCAGCCTGACGACGATCTCCACCCTCGGCCGGCTGGATCGACAGGGCGCACATCGGCTCACCGCGCTGGCCGCCGCTGAGGGTGTCGCCCAGCCGTCGATGACCCAGCTGGTGCACAAACTCGAGGCAGGCGGGCTGGTCGAGCGCCGACCCGATCCGCAGGACGGGCGCGGATGCCTCGTCGAGGTCACCGAGGCCGGTCGCCGGATCCTCGCCGAGCGGCGGCGCGAACGCCGCGACTGGCTCGCCGAGCGCCTGGCCGCGCTCCCCGACCGGGAGCGCGCGGAATTGGATGCGGCGATGCGGACCGCGCTGCCCATCGTGCGCCGGGCGGTACAACCCGGCGACGTGTTCGACAAGTAAGTGCGGCAGGGGCTTTCGGGAAAACCCCTGCCGGAGTTCGACGGACGGAACAGATCGATGGCTATCGAAGAACTGACCCGAGCCGCGGGCGAGGGGCCCGGGGGCCGCAGCACCTGGATCGGTGTCGACCATCCCCGCTACAAGTGGGTGGCCCTGACCAATACGACCCTCGGCATGCTCATCGCGACCGTCAACGCCTCGATCGTGCTGATCTCGCTACCGGGCATCTTCAACGGCATTCGCCTCGATCCACTGCAACCCGGCAACGTCAGCTACCTGCTGTGGGTGCTGATGGGGTACATGCTCGTCACCGCCGTGCTGGTCGTCGCGCTGGGGCGGCTCGGTGACATGTGGGGGCGGGTGCGCATCTACAACGCCGGATTCGGCATCTTCACCGTCACCTCGGTGCTGTTGTCGCTGGATCCGCTGCACGGTGCGGGCGGGGCGCTGTGGCTGATCGGCTGGCGGCTGGTCCAAGCCGTCGGCGGCGCGATGCTGATGGCCAACTCCGCGGCCATCCTCACCGACGCGTTCCCGGCACGTCAGCGTGGAATGGCGTTGGGCGTCAACATGGTTGCCGGTATCGCCGGATCGTTCGTCGGGCTGATCCTGGGCGGTGCGCTGGTGGCGTGGGACTGGCGCTCGGTGTTCTGGGTGAACGTGCCGATCGGCCTCATCGGCACCGTGTGGGCGTATCGCTCGCTGCACGAGACGGGTGTGCGCACCCCGGGACGAATGGACTGGTGGGGCAATCTCACCTTCGCGATCGGGCTCACCGCGCTGCTGGCCGGAATCACCTACGGCATCCAGCCCTACGGCGGACACACCATGGGCTGGACGAATCCGTGGGTGCTGGCCGGGCTGATCGGCGGCGCGGTGATGCTGGTGGTGTTCTGCATCGTGGAGATCAGGGTCGCCGAGCCGATGTTCCCGCTGCGGCTGTTCCGCAACGCCGAATTCGCCGGCGGTAACGCGGCCACGCTGCTGGGCGCGATCGCCCGGGGCGGACTGCAGTTCATGCTGATCATCTGGCTGCAGGGCATCTGGCTGCCGCTGCACGGATACGACTACGCGGACACACCGCTGTGGGCGGGAATCTATCTGCTGCCGCTGACGTGCGGATTCCTCGTCGCGGGACCGATCGCCGGACATCTGTCGGACCGGTTCGGCGCACGAGGGTTCGCCGCTTCGGGATTCGTGGTGATGGCGCTGTCCTTCGGCGGAATGCTGGCGCTGCCAACCGATTTCGCCTACTGGGTGTTCGCGCTGCTGGTGTTCGTCAACGGGCTGGGCAGCGGGCTGTTCGCCGCGCCGAACACCGCGATCATCATGTCCAACGTGCCGGCCGCGGCCCGGGGTGCGGCCTCCGGTATGCGCGCGACGTTCCAGAACGCGGGCATGGTGCTGTCGATGGGCGTGTTCTTCTCGCTGATGATCGCCGGGCTCGCCGGATCGATGCCGCACACGCTGTTCACCGGACTCACCGATCAGGGTGTGCCCGCCGCGGCGGCCCGATCGATCTCGACGCTGCCGCCGGTGGGTGTGCTGTTCGCGGCATTCCTGGGCTACAACCCGATCGAGCATCTGCTGGGACCGGACATTCTGCATAACCTGCCCGCGGCCAATGCCGCCACATTGACCGGACGGCAATTCTTCCCGCATCTGGTCTCGCAGCCGTTCCACGACGGGCTGGTCGTGGTGTTCTCCATGGCGATCGCGATGTCGGTGGTGGCGGCTGCCGCTTCGCTCGTGCGCAGCCGCGAGCCGGTTGCCGCCGTCACCGAAGGTGACGAGTACACCGAATCCCGCGACGTCGCCGAATTCTCCGCGACCGGCGACGGCAGTGTACCCGGCATCGGCGGACGAGTCAACGATGCGGACGGCCGCGCGGTGGCCGACGCGGCGCTCACCCTGATCGATCATCGCGGGCATCAGCACGGCCGCGCCTGTTCGCGCGCCGACGGCGGATTCGCACTGCTCTTGCCGCCGCCCGGACGGTACGTGTTGATCACCGCGGCGGATACCCGCAGGCCACATGCCACGCCGCTGTCCGTCGGCACGGAGCCGGTCGTGCACGATGTGGTGCTGGCCGGTGGTGCGAGTCTGTCCGGCCGGGTTCTGGCACCGGGCGACACCGCGGTGCCGCTGGCCACCATCGTGGTCATCGATGGCCGCGGCGAGGTCGTCGGGACCACCACGACCGATGTGCACGGCAACTATGCGGTTCCCGGGCTGTTCGCCGGGACGTTCACGCTCACCGCACACGCTCCCGGGTACCGGCCCACGGCCGCGCCGGTACTGGTGGGCGCCGAGGACATGGTGCGCTGCGATCTCGCGCTCGCCCATGCGGCCGCGATCTCCGGCACGGTCCGGCACGACCACAGCGACGTGCCCATCCCGGGTGCCCGCATCACGCTCCTGGCCGCCGACGGGACCGTGGTCGCCGCGACCGTCTCCGACGCGTCGGGCGGCTACACGCTCGCGGATCTGATCCCCGGCGACTACACACTGTGCGCCAGCGGGCATCTGCCGGTCTCGGCGGTGGTCACGCTCAACGGCCCGGGTGATCCGAAGCTCGACCTGCATTTCGATGTCCCGTCCCGGTGACGGACGGCTCTCCGAATACCGAAATACGTTCTCGCAGTGCGGAATTGCACCGAACGCAGTACGGCATCGATGGCAGAGTGGCGTCATGTGCCACATGGCGCGTCCAGGTCTCGGGCGGCGGGATCGGCTGATTCGAGACCGGTGCCGCCCTGACTCGCACAGCGACCCCGCTTCCTCCGCAGTTCGCTTGACATGCATAGTTCAACTACGAGACTATGCAGCTCAGCGGACGATACGGAGGTGTTCCCATGGAGTGGATCGGCGCGAAGTACGCCGACGGCCCGACAGCCGAGGTCGAGATCTGGATCGACGCCCCACCGCAGCGGGTCTGGGAGATCGTCTCCGACATCACGCTGATGCCGCAGTTCAGCGATGAACTCCAGGCCGCGACCTGGCTGGGCGAGGCGACCGGCCCGGCGGTCGGCAACACGTTCCTCGGCAGCAACAGCCATCCGGCACTCGGTGAATGGCAGACCACCTCGCACGTCGTGCAATGCGATGCGCCGAACACCTTCGCCTGGGCGGTGAACGATCCGGAGAACCCGACCGCCACATGGCGTTTCACCCTCGAGCCGCGAGACGGCGGCACCGCGCTGCGGGAGTGGATGCGGTTGGGTCCGGCCCGGTCGGGTCTGTCGCTGGCCATCGATCGGATGCCGGACAAGGAGGAGAAGATCGTGTTCGTCCGGATGCGTGAATTCGAATCGGCGATGACCGGCACGGTCGAGGCGATCAAGGCCCGGGTGGAACAGGCGCGATGAGAACCGCGACGACCGTCGAGATCTCCGGCAACAGCCGCGAGACCATGGATTTCGTCCTAGAGGCGGAGAAACTCGGCCTGGACGTGTGCTGGGTGGCCGAGGCGTGGGGATCCGACGCGCCGTCCGTGCTGGGTTATCTGGCGGCCCGCACCGATCGGATCACATTGGGCTCGGGCATCATTCAGCTCGGCACCCGCACTCCGGTGGCCATCGGGCAGGCGGCGCTGACGCTGGCCGATCTGTCCGGGGGACGATTCCTGCTCGGACTGGGCGCATCGGGACCCCAGGTCATCGAGGGATTGCACGGGGTGCGGTTCGATCACCCGCTGACCCGGATGCGCGAGACCGTGCAGATTCTGCGGCAGGTGTTCGCGGGTGAGAAGATCTCGTTCTCCGGCAAGCACTTCCGGATTCCGCTGCCCGGTGAGGCCCGTCCGATGCGACTGTCCAAGGCCGCGAATCCGGACATCCCGATCTACCTGGCCACCCTCTCCCCCAGAATGCTCGAACTGACCGGCGAGATCGCCGACGGCTGGCTCGGCACCAGCTTCGTTCCCGAGGGTGCGCACGCTTACTTCCGCCATCTCGACGCCGGACTCGCCGCCGCCGGACGCACCCGCGGCGATCTGGACATCTGCCAGGGCGCCGAGGTCGCGCTGTTCGACGACGCCGATCGACTGCACGCGCACATCGGCACCCGGAAGCTGGAACTCGCGTTCAGCATCGGCGGAATGGGCAGTGCGGGCACCAATTTCTACAACGCCGCCTACGGCCGCCAGGGCTGGTCGCAGGTCACCGGTGAGATCCGGGAGCGGTGGCAGGCCGGGGACCGCGAGGGCGCGGCCGGACTGGTCAGCGACGAGATGGTCCTGGCCACCACGCTGATCGGCACCGAGGAGATGGTGCGTGAACGGCTCCGCGTCTGGCGCGACGCGGGCGTGGACACCGTGCGCCTGTATCCCGCCGGGGACACCCTGCGCGACAAGCTCACCACCTTGGGCCGAGCGCTCGAACTGGTCGCCGAGGTGGGCTGAGCGATTGAGCGGCACCGGGTCTCAGCGCTCGGCCGAGCACAGCAGAGGGTTCAGCAGTGTGCCGCCTTCACATGTCACCCGTAGTCCGTGGCCGGGCGTACTGGATGACCGCGTAGTCGCCGCTGGTGCGCCAGGACGGGTCGGCGGCGTCGAGTTCGGCGGCGCGGCCGTCGGGCAGGCCCGTCGCGACATCGCATTTCAGGGTGCGCAGCGCGGTCACCGGGGAGGGGAAGTAGTCCGCCAGGTCGGCGAAGGGCGTGGTCGGCGGCCAGTAGCGATCGCCGACCAGGCGGCGGTAGTTCAGATCGCCCTTGAGGATCGTCATTGCGGCAGTGGACAGCTCGGCCGTCAGGTCGGCCGGTAGGTCGTGGTATGTCAGTGGGGCGCAGAAGAATTCGTGCGTGCGCGGGACGAGTCGATCCTCGCTCATCGCCTGCCACAGCCGCTGTCCGATGCGCTGTGCCTGCGGTTCGGCCGCCGTGCGCAGCAACCGCAGGACGGCCAGCAGATCGTGCAGGGTGGCGTCGGAGACGTAGTAGGGCTGCGGCTTCAGGTAGAGCACGATCCGGGCCGCCCGGCCCGTGCTGAGCAGGTGGTCGGCCAAGACCAGATCCGGTAGCAGTTCGCGACCGGCGTTGTCCGCGATCAGGCAGACCGTCGCATCGTTCGCGCCGTCCAGCGCCGACCACAACTGGGCGCTGTCGTCCGCCAGCAGACCGCTGCGGGTGCCCGGACCCGCGGTGAGCCGGAATCCGAGATCGGCCTGATTACCCCACAGGGCCGAGCGCAGCAGCGCGTCGCGGGCGGCGTCACCGGACGCGGTCGAGATGTCCGCCAGAGCCGCGAGTTCGGCGGCGACCTGCGGGGTGTCCAGTTCGGCGTACTTCTTGGGCGCGAACGGATCGACCCCGGCCCATGCCCCGGGCCCGAAATAGCCGACCGCCTCGAGCAGGCGGCGGTAGAAATAACTCTCCGCCCACAGGAACGAGGCCTCACGCCATGGACGCCCCCACAGATCCCGGCCCCAGGCCAGCCAGTGCGGCAGATCGGGCGCGGCGGTGTGGAGCTGTTCGATCATCCCGTCGCGACTCTCGTCCAGCAGGCGAAGCAGGGCCGCACGCTGGGCGGGATCGTACGGGTGGCCCGCGATGACCTGATCGATCAGGACGGGGTGTCGGTCGTGGAACACGCTGTGCGGGAACGTGCCCGGGACTCCGGCGAGAATCGGCGGCGCGGCGGTCATGCTCCGATCCTGTCGTATCGACGCGAGTGTCGCGAAGGCGGCCCTAGGACAACGTCGATCCGATGGCTACTGATCAGCACACTCAAGCCTCCCAACTCTCCTGCCCGAGTCTCCCGAACCTGGATGCTGGGCTGGATGATGGCGGGGAAATCTACGCGCAGCATCATTCCTTGCGCAGGATGATCCGATGATCTCCGAAAGTTACTGAGGACAAGCAGAATTGGTCTTCGAAGAGATCGCGCCGAATCCCTGCGACGCAGGTGATCCGGCGCGGAAGCGGGCCGCGGGGGCAATCGCGGCCCGCCTTCTCGAGCTGCCTCGTTCATCGAGACACCCGCGAGCTTAGCGAGCCTTCAGCTATTTCGTGGCGTTTCGCGGGTTCCCGCCCTGCCGACCCGGGCGAGCGACCGATCCAGCACGGTGACCACGAGCAGCACACCCGAGATGACCAGGACGAACAGGCCCAGATCGTGCAGTCCGGCGGTATTCGCGGTCGCGGGGAAGAATGCGCCGTTGGCACTGGAGGCGATGAGCGCGCCGAGATACATGAACGTCCGCAGCAATCCTGCCGAGGAACCCATCCGGGTCGGATCGGCCTGGTGGTACACCGCGTTCTGGTTGGCCAGGGCGAGCAATCCCTGTGGCACGCCGACCACCAGCGCGAGCCCGAGCAGCAGCCACATCGCGGTCGAACCGTGCGTCATCAGCAACAGCGCACCGCTGATCAACTGGACGACCGCCCCGACGATGAGCTTGCCGCGAATCCGCGGGCGACGACCGGTCGTGGTCGAGACCACGATCGCGGTCACGAAGGTGGGCAGCAGCACCAGCCCGGCCGCCGAGGCGCTCAGGCCGCGGCCGTCCTCCAGCCACTGCGTGAATCCGTAGAGATAGCAGTAGGTGACCGTGGCCGCCAGAACCGATCGCGCATAGGTGGCGACCAGCGGGATATTGCCGCCGAGCACGCGCAGATCGATGAACGGTTCGGCGGTCCGCAACGACCGCACCACCAGCGCGACGGCACAGACACCGCTGATCGCGAGGAGATACAGGTTCGACAGGCGCGGGGTCATCACGAACAGCAGCAGCGAGACCAGCATGCCGGCGAAGGCCGCGATCCCGACGAAGTCGATCCGGGACAGCGACTTCGGATCGTCCTGCCGCACAGCCGCATTCGGGAACCGCAGCCAGCCCAGCACGAATCCCGCGACCGCCAGCGGAATGTTCACCGCCAGGGTGGTGCGCCAGCCGCCGATCCCGATCAGCACCCCGCCCAGGGACGGACCGATCACCGAGATCGTCTGATTCGCCACCGCCAGCAGGGTCAGGATGCCGCCGGGACTGTCCTTGCCACTGCGTTCGGATTCGCTGCGCAGCAGATACATGGCCGACGGATAGCCCGCGCAGGTGCCGAAGCCCAGGATCACCCGAGCGAGGATCAGCACACCCAGATTCGGTGCGAATGCGCCGAGCACACCGGCGATTCCGGTCAGCGCGGTACCGGCCAGGAACAGCCGTCGCGGACCGTACAGGTCCACCAGACGTCCCACGACCGGCTGTCCGACGGCCGTGGCCAGATACAGCGCGGAGATCAGCCAGGCCGTCTGCGCGGGAGGCGCACCGAAGGCGCGGCCGATCGGCACCAGCGATACCGCGATGATCGAGGAGTTGATCGGATTCAGGATCGACCCCAGGACCATCGGGGCGATCAGCTTGCGGTCGAATCCGTCGTCATCGCGGCGAATGCGGCGCAACGGCGCCGCCACACGTTCCATTACTGCGGTCAAGGGCCCACCTCGTCACGGATCGAGCTGGATCAGCCGTTCCAGCAGGGCCATCGCCTCGAGGACGGTCATCCGCTCGGATTCGGTGAAGTTGTCCTCCAGTTGCCTGGCCAGCCACTCCTGCCCGCTCCGGGATCGATCGTCGAAGATTGCGCGGCCGGCGGGACTCAGCGACACCAGCTGTTTGCGGCCGTCCTGCGGATCGGGGCGGCGTTGGATCAGACCCCGCTCGTCGAGTACGGCGAGGGTGGCGGCCATCGATTGCGGGCGCACCCGCTCGGCCGCGGCCAGTTCGCTGGCCGATGCGTCACCCTGTTTACCCAACCGGCTCAGCACCGCGGTCTGCGTCGGGGTGAGCTCGCGATTGTCCGCCAGCTCGTGCAGCCGGCGGCGGAGGCGGCCGACCACGGTCCGCAGCTCGCGCGAGGCGCGCACGGAGGATTCGGAGACATCTCCGGGGATCTGGTCCATAACTTCTACGTTAGACTAAACAGTTCAGACTGTCCAGTTTTGCCTGTACAGTTCCCCGGCGATGCACGGAAGCCGGGTACATCGAACAATATTTTGCTGAACACAGATGTGCCGAATGATCTTCTATAGGGTCTGCGATATGCGCAAGACCGCTCAACCACCTGCTCCACGTCCGGCACGCACACCCGCCGCACTCGACGACGTCGACCGCATCCTGCTCGACGAACTGGCCCGTGACGGCCGGATCACCAACCACGCACTGGCCGCCGCGGCCGGGATCGCCCCCTCGACCTGCCTGGGCCGCGTCCGCGCACTGGTCGAACGCGGCGTCATCCGCGGCTTCCACGCCGATATCGATCCGGCCGCCCTGGGCCGCAGTCTGCAGGCGATGATCGCGGTGCGGGTGCAGGCCGGAGCGCGACCCCACCTGGCCGAATTCGGCGAGCAGCTCGCCGCGCTGGACGAGGTGATCGACGTGTATTTCATCGCCGGGGCCGACGACTACCTCGTGCACGTGGCCACCGCCGACACCGAGGGGCTGCGCCGGTTCGTCCTGGAACATCTCAGCGCCCGCCCGGCGGTGGCGAGCACCGAGACGATCCTGATCTTCGAGCACGTGCGCCCGCGCGCCCGAAGCTGATCGGCGTCGCGACCGAGCCGGTCGGGCTCGAAAGCTCTGTCCGGCGGCCCGGGTCCGGACGACTTAGACTGTCCCGGACACGGAATGGATGGGTTGGGGCGGGAATATCGCGGAAGGGCTGAGGCGCCGATGGGAGCGCGGACGGTAGTCGCCGATGTCGCCGACGAATTGGCGCGCCGGGTGGCCTCGGGCCGGTACGCCTCGGGCGGTCTGATGCCGTCGGTGCGCGGCGTGGCCGAGGAGTTCGGCATGAATCGCGCTACGGCACAACTGATTCTGGGCCGGCTCGAATCGTACGGGTTCGTGCACGCGCGCCGCGGCAAGGGGTTCACCATCCGCGATGTGCGCGAGGAGGGCGGAGTCGAGGTGTACCGCAGGCTGTTTCGCCTGTCCATGCCCACGCCCGAGCTGGCGATCGCGATGTTCGGCGACATCGTCGCGATGGAACGGCAGATCCTGTTCGACGCGCTGCTGTCCTACACCGCGACCCGGCCGCGGATCGATCGCAGAACCCTCGAGCACGATATCGACGCCCTGGAATCGCTTGCGCGCGAAGCGGATCCGAATCCGGCCCGGATGCTCGCCGCGGAGGTCGCGCTGGTGCGCCGCCTGCTGGGCGCACTGGGTCACACGATGCAGCGCGCGGTGCTCAACAGCATCGGCGAGATGATCGCCGAGGTGCCCGAGGCAGTCGCGGCGTACTACGCGGCCGGGCCGGAACTGCACGTGACGGTCTGGCGGGCGCTGGCGGCGGTGTGGGACGCGGGATCCTCGCCCTCCCGCGCGCAGATCGAGCAGTTCGAGGGTCTGTTCGGCGCCTTCCACGAGCGGGTGGTCGACCGGTTCGCCGAACTGGTCACCGGCCCGCCCGAATCGGTCAGCGGCGCGGCCTGATCGGCCCGAGTACCGCAGGCGGCGATCGGCTGCCGAAACCGGGATCGTAGGTTGGGACGGGTGAGCGAGACGACCGGATCCCAGGACAGCTATTTCGTGCGCGTCGGCGAGCACCGCTTCGTGCCCACCCCGCACGCCGGTGGCGCGTGGGCGCAGGACGAGCAGCACTTCAGCCCGCTGGGCGGGCTCGTGGTGCACGAGATCGAGCGGTTCCGGGCGAGCGAACAACGTCCGCCGCTGGCGATGAGCCGCATCGGTTTCGACATCCTGGGCCGGATCGCGGTCGCGGAGTTCGAGATCGCCGTGCGGATCATCCGGCCCGGCCGCACCATCGAACTGGTCGAGGCGACGGTCACCATCAGCGGTCGCGCGACCGTGACCGCCCGCGCCTGGTACATGCAGTCCCAGGACACCGCCGCGGTCGCCGGTGGTGAACCCGATCGGCTCCCGGCGCCCGCAGCGCTGACCTCCTGGCCGCTCACCTCGGTGTGGCCGGGCGGCTACATCGCCTCGTTGGACACCCGGCCCGTCGCGCCGCCGCGCCCCGGGCGCACCACCGCGTGGGTCGGCACATCGCTGCCCCTGGTGGCCGGTGAATCCGCCGGGCCGCTGGCCGGTTTCGTCGCGCTCGTGGACACCGCCAACGGCATCGCCGTGCGGCAGGAACCCACGAAGTGGATGTTCCCGAACCTCGATCTGACCATCCACTTCTACCGGCAGCCCGAAGGTTCGTGGACCGGCCTGGACACCACGGTCGTCTTCGGTGACGCCGGGCAGGGCCTGACGAGTACGGTCCTACACGACGTGCACGGACCGGTCGGACAGGCCCAGCAGACCCTCACCGTCCGCCCGCAGCCGCCCAGCGGGTCGTAACCCCCTGCCCGACGGCATGATTCACCATTCATGAGGACCCCGGAGACGGGTCCGGCCGCCCGGGGCGACAATCGAGTCATGCTGCTCGGTCCGCACGAGGTCGACCTGTTCGAAGACGCCCGCGCCCGCCTCGAGGCCATCGCCTATCGTCTGCTGGGCTCGGCGAACGATGCCGAGGACGCGGTCCAGGACACCTTCCTGCGCTGGCAGGCCGCCGACCGGGAGCAGGTCCGCACACCCGAGGCGTGGCTGACCAGGGTGCTGACCAATCTGTGTCTCAACCACCTCACCTCGGCCCGGGCCCGGCGCGAGACCTATATCGGGCAGTGGCTGCCCGAGCCGGTGCTGACCGGCGATCGCATGCTCGGCCCCGCCGACACCATCGAACAGCGCGAGTCGGTGTCCATGGCCGTACTCATGCTGCTCGAGCGCCTCTCCCCGCACGAGCGCGCGGTGTACGTGCTGCGCGAGGCGTTCGGCTATTCGCACGCCGAGATCGCGGAGATCGTGAACCTCACCGAGCCGAACTGCCAGCAGATCTACCGGCGTGCGAAGCAGCATCTGAGCACCGGACGCTCGCGCACCGAGGTCGATCGGGCCACGGCCCACCGGATCGCCGCGGAATTCCTCGCCGCCACCGCGGGCGGTGAGATCGAACCGCTGGTCGGGATGCTCACCGACGACGCGACCGGGATCGCCGACGGCGGCGGAGTCCTACCGGCACGGCGCACATCCATCGGCGGTGCGCTGGCGGTGGCGCGATATCTGCGCGGACTGTTCCGGCCCACCGAGCACAAACGCGGCTGGGTGGGCGGGTCTCCGGCGCTGTACGCCGGGGTCGTCAACGGCGATCCGGCGATTCTGGCGCAGGTCGACGACCGTCTCGTCGGGGTGATCATGCTGGAGTCGACCCCGGACGGGATCACCGCGGTGCACATCCACGCCAATCCCGGCAAGCTCGATCGCCTTTCCCGGGCCTGGGCCGTGGCCGAGCACAACGAGCCGCTGCTCGAGGCATGGTGACCACCGTCACAGTCGATATCTGTCAGTAAACCGCTCACTGTCCGGTTCAGGAGTCGAACCCCGAGACAGGAGTCAGAGATGAAACATCGCATCGTCGTCCTCGGAGCCGGATACGCCGGAGCCAATGCGGCCGCGCGCCTGGCCAGTCGACTGCATCCCGCCGACGTCGAGATCACCGTCGTCAACGCCGATCCCGATTTCGTCGAACGGGTCCGCATGCATCAGCTCGCCGCCGGGCAGGAACTCGCGCACCGTCCGCTGGCCGAAATCTTCGCCGACACCGGCGTCGTCCTGCGCATCGCGCGGGTGGAGTCGGTGGACGCGGACCGCAAGCTCGTGCGAGCCTGCGACGAGCAGGGCACGGACTTCGAGATCGCCTACGACACAGTGGTTTACGCGCTCGGCAGCACGGCCGCAGGCAACGGCGTTCCCGGCGTCGCCGAATACGCGCACACCGTCACCGACCCGCGTGCGGCCCTGCGGTTGCGCGATCGTCTGGCCGAACTCGGACCGGGTGCGGCGATCCTGGTCGTCGGCGGTGGCCTCACCGGCATCGAGGCGGCCACCGAGATCGCGGAGACCCGGCCGGATCTCGCGGTGACGCTCGCCGCGCGCACCGGCGTCGGCGAGGGGCTCAGCGACAAGGCCCGGCGACATCTGAACGCCGTCTTCGATCGGCTGGGCATCACCGTCCGGACGCACACCGAGATCACCCGGATCGATGCGACCACTGCGAGCACCGGCGACGACCAGGTCCTTCCCGCGCCGGTGACCGTGTGGACGGCGGGATTCGCAGTCCATCCCATCGCGGCCGCGACGACGCTGACCGTCGACCCGACGGGACGGATCATGGTCGACCGGACGATGCGTTCGCTCTCGCACCCCGACGTGTACGCCGTCGGCGATGCCGCGCTCGCCGACGGACCCGGCGACGAGCCGCTGCGGATGTCCTGCGCCTCGGGCATCCCGATGGCCTGGCAGGCCGCCGACTCGATCGCGGCCCGGCTCACCGATCGCCGGGTTCCGCGAGTGCCGATCTTCTATGTCGCCCAATGCATCAGCCTCGGCCGCCACGACGCGGTCCTGCAGTTCGTCACCGCCGACGATCGCGCCAGGAACTTCTCGATCACGGGTCGCCGGGCCGCGCGCTACAAGGAACTCATCTGCAAGGGCGCGGCCACGATCGCCGCGCACCCCGCCGCCGTGGCCCCGATCGGACGGCACCGTCGCCTCACCGCGGCCACACCCGAAATCCTCACGGCCACTTCGTGAGAGGCGGTTCGGCTGCGCCTGCGGGCACCGGATTTCCTACCGGCCGGAAGGAGCTGGGAAACTCGGTGCCCATGGCGCGGCTCGGACCGTTAGCCTGTGCCGGTGGAGCGCATCGACAATGCCCCGGGTACCGCGAAACGGCCGGGGATTGCACTGGCAGCGGTGACTGCCGTTCTGTTCGTCACCTTCCTCGACACCACCGTCGTGAGCGTCGCCCTGGGCGATATCCGGCACGAGCTCAGCACCGATGTGATGCTGCTGCAGTGGGTGGTCAACGCCTACACGTTGGTGTTCGCCGGACTCATGCTGGCGGGTGGATCATTCGGCGACCGGTGGGGACGCAAGCGGGTCATGATCGCCGGACTGGTGATCTTCTGCGCCGGATCGGTCGTGGCCGCGGTGGCGGCGAGTGTGCCGGTGCTGATCGCCGGACGCGCGATCATGGGTCTGGGCGCCGCGGCTTCGGAGCCGGGCACCCTGTCGGTGCTGCGGCACATCTATCCGGACGAGCGCAAACGCGCCCGCGCACTGGGCGTGTGGGCGGCGGTGTCCGGGCTGGCGCTGGCTGCCGGACCGGTTCTGGGCGGTGTGCTGGTGCACGCGTACGGATGGCGTTCGATCTTCTGGTTCAACCTGATCATCGGCGCGGTGGCGCTGCTGGCGGCGCTGTGGTCGGTTCCCGAGAGCGCCGACCCGAGTCCCGGACCGATCGACTGGGCCGGAATCCTGCTCGGCGCACTGTTTCTCGGTTCGGTGATCTACGCCGCCACATCCGGTGAGGATCACGGCTACACCGCGCCGTCGGTGATCGCGCTGTTCGTACTGGGCGCCATCGCGTTCGCCGGATTCGTCGTCGTGGAGACGCGAGCGCGCGCACCCATGCTCGACTTCCGCTATCTGCGGCTGCCCGCGGTACGTGGTGCACTGGTGGTCGCCTTCGCGGTCTACTTCGGCGTCTTCTCGATCTTCTTCTTCACCGCGCTGTATCTGCAAGTGATGCAATCGTATTCGGGTTCGCGCACGGCCACGGTGTTCGCGCCGATGGCCGTGGCGATCATCGTCGGATCGCTCGCGGCGGGCGCGTGGGTCGGGCGGTACGGTTCGCGCCTGGCCATGATCGTGGGCTGCGTGGTCGGCGCGGTCGGGATTCTGCTGACGCGGCAGGTCCTGGAGACCGCGCCGCCGCACGATCTGCCGCTGGCCTCGGCGATGGCGGTGGCCGGACTCGGATTCGGCATCGCGGTGGTGCCGCTGACCTCGGCCGTGCTGTCCGGTGTCGCGGCCGAGCATTCGGGTATGGCCGCGGCGGTGACCAATACGATGCGCCAGGTCGGTTCGGCGGTCGGTGTGGCGGTGCTCGGATCCCTGGTGAACGCCTATCTCACCGGCGATCTGCGGGACAAGATGAATGCCGAGGGCCTGCCCGCGGAACTGCAGCCCAATGCGATCGACGCCGTCGAGCGCGGGCGCATCCCGCACGGCGTCGACATCACCCCTTATCTGAAATATCTGTCGAAGGTCTCCGAGGCGATCAACACCGGCAAGACGGCTTTCCACCACGGCCTGGATATCGCTCTGCTCGTCTCGGCGATCCTGATCCTGGTCGCGGCCGCCTACACCGCGGCCGACGGAGCGCTGAGTCGCAAGCGCGACGCCTGACCCGGCTCCTCCCACGGCGATTCGGCACAGCCCCGGACAGCCGAAGATGCTTCGACCGACAGAGTCTTACCGGACCAATCTCTGATGATTTGGACAGTTAACCGAGTCAATACAGAATTAACTTCGGCGATATAGCCAGCATCACGCAGAATCTTCATACTCGCTATCGATAGCGCGACGCAGCCCCGCGTCGCGCCCCACCGAGAGCGAGGAGCGTAGATGAAGATCGGAATCCCCCGTGAGGTGAAGAACCACGAGTACCGGGTCGCGTGCACCCCGGCGGGGGTCCGCGAGCTGGTCGCCCACGGGCACGAGGTGTACCTCGAGACCGGCGCCGGAATCGGATCGGCCTTCGAGGACGACGCGTACACCCTCGCCGGTGCGCGCGTGCTGGACTCCGCCGATGCGGTCTGGGCGACCGCGGAACTGATCCTGAAGGTGAAAGAGCCGGTGGCCCAGGAATATTCGCGCATGCGCGCGGATCAGGTGCTGTTCACCTATCTGCATCTGGCCGCGTCGGCGGAATGCACCGACGCGCTGCTGGCCGCCGGAACCACCGCCATCGCCTACGAAACCGTCACCGGCCGGGACGGCGCACTGCCGCTGCTGGCGCCGATGAGCGAGGTCGCCGGTCGACTCGCGCCCCAGGCGGGCGCCTACCACCTGATGCGCAGCGGCGGCGGGCGCGGTGTGCTGATGGGCGGGGTCCCCGGCACCCGGCCCGCGAAGGTGACCGTCATCGGCGCCGGCGTCGCCGGACGCAACGCCACCGAGATCGCCGTCGGCATGCGGGCCGAGGTCACCGTGCTGGACGTGAACATCGCTCCGCTGCGCGAACTCGACGCGCACTACCGTGGCCGGGTGCGCACCATCGTCTCCAATGCGCAGGAGGTCGAGCATGCGGTGCGGGAGGCCGATCTGGTCATCGGCGCGGTGCTGGTCCCCGGCGCGAAGGCGCCGACCCTCGTGTCCAACGAACTCGTGGCACAGATGAAACCCGGTGCGGTCCTGGTGGATATCGCCATCGATCAGGGCGGTTGCTTCGCCGATTCTCGGCCGACCACACACGACGACCCCACCTATCGGGTGCACGACGCGGTGTTCTACTGCGTGGCGAACATGCCCGGCGCGGTGCCGTACACCTCGACCGTCGCCCTCACCAATGCCACGCTGCCGTACGTGATCTCACTCGCCGACCGCGGCTGGCAGGAGGCTCTGGCCGCCGATCCCGGCCTGGCTGCCGGGCTCAGCACGCACGGCGGGGAACTGCTGTCCGAATCGGTGGCCGCGGCACACGGTTACACCGCTCGCACCAAGGCCCTGGCCTAGCCCACCGCCGGCACGGTCCCGCTCAGGCGCAGCGGACGTGGAAGGCAGCCTGCGGGGACATTCCCGGCAGCGCGACGACCTGGGCCGTCGGATTGCCGTCGAGGGAGCAGCCGGACGGGACGGCGGTGACCTTCACGCGGTAGCAACCCAGCGGGACCGATGCCGTGCCGGTGCCCTTCGGCCCGGTCGTCGCGGACGCCACCATCGAACCACCCGAACACGGCGTGAACGACGTCGACAACCCTGTCACCGGGAAGTTCGTGCCCAGGGTCGATGCCTGTACCCGGATCGTCACCTGCCCCGGGCCCTGTGCGGCAGCCAGGCCCGGGGTCAGTGCGAGTGCGGCCAGCGCGGACACGGTGAACAGGATGCGGCGCAACGGATCTCCTCCGACGATAGATGAAACAGGTTGTCTCCCGGCTCAATATAGGTGGCTCACGTCCGGCATTGCGACCGGATCGCACATCTGGGCGCGATCACCGACGATGCGCATCCTGTCCGCGCCTCGCCCCGCGAATGCGCTCGATGTCGACCCTCCCCTGGCGAATCCGACGCACGGCACGCCACCCGGCACTGGATTCGGTCCGGGCGACAACCTGATCAATGACATCTTCCAGTGAATTTCACAGGCTCCTCACAGCTACACGCCAGACTTCTCACCGATCTCCGGGACAGACTTGCGCGGTGACCGCGACCACTGCTGATACCGCCGTGTCCGAATCGACCTCTCCACCGCTCGTCGAGCAGAATCCGGCCCTGGGGCCCGCGCGTCGCTGGGAGCGGATCGCGCTGGTGGTGCTGCTGCTCGGCACCGCCGCGGCCTATCTGTGGAACATCACCGTCAACGGCATGGGCAACAACTTCTATGCCGCCTCGGCCTGGGCCGGTTCGCGCAGCTGGAAGGCGCTGCTGTTCGGCTCGCTGGATCCGGGCAACTTCATCACCGTCGACAAACCGCCGGTCTCGCAGTGGGTGATGGGTCTGTCGGGGCAACTGTTCGGCTTCAGCAGCGCGAGCATGTTGATTCCGGAGGCGCTGATGGCCGTCGCGGCCGTCGCGCTGACGTACGGCGCGATCACCCGTGCCACCGACAGTCGCGGCGCGGGACTGCTCGCGGGTGCGATGCTCGCGGTGACGCCGGTCGTGGCGATGATGTTCCGTTTCAACAATCCCGACGCGGCGATGGTGCTGCTGATGACGGCCGCGGCGTACTGCACGATCCGCTCGCTGCGCTGGGCGAGTATGCGCTGGCTGATGCTGGCCGGGGTCGCCCTCGGATTCGCGTTCCTGGCCAAGATGCTCGAGGGGCTGATGGTGCTGCCCGCGCTCGGGCTGGCCTATCTGGTGGTCGCGCCGACCGGCCTGGGACGGCGGATCGGGCATCTGCTGGCCGCGGCGGTCGCGCTGGTCGTGTCCTCGGGCTGGTATGTGCTGCTGACGATCCTGTGGCCCGCCGATTCCCGGCCGTATCTGGCCGGGTCGACGAACGACACCTTCATGGATCTGGTTCTGGGCTACAACGGTTTCGCGCGGTATCTGGGCAAGAACCACATGGGCCGCAAGATGCTCGAGATGCCCGCCGGATACGAGTTCCCGCATTTCCACGGCGGCGGCCCGTTCGGCGGCGGGAACGGCGTCGAACGACTGTTCACCGGTGAGATCGGTTTCGAGATCTCCTGGCTGCTGCCCGCGGCCATCCTGGCCTTCGTGCTCGTGCTGATTTCCCGCGGCCGGGCGCCCCGCACCGATCTGGTGCGCGGCGCGGCGCTGACCTTCGGGCTGTGGCTGCTCATCGACGGCGCGGCGTTCGCGGGGATGCAGGGCGGTATGCACGCCTACTACACCCTCGCCATCGCGCCGGCCATCGCGGGAACCGTCGCGCTCGGCGTGCTGGAGATGTGGCGGCGACGCAACAGCGTCCTGGGCCGATCGGGTTCGGCCGCATTGATTCTCGCCGGTGGCGTGTGGGGATTCGTGCTGCTGCAACGCAATTCGGACTGGCAGCCGTGGTTGCGCTGGACGATCCTGGTGGTGACGATCCTCGCGGCCGCCGGGCTGGCGCTCACCGCGGTCCCCGCACTGTCCCGCCGAACCCACCGGCGTGCCACGGCCGTGCTGGTCGCCGTGGGGATGATCGCCGCGCTGGGCGGTTCGACCGCTTACGCCGCGGCCACCCTGCCGCAGGCGCACACCGGCGGCGGTCCCTCGGTCGGCCCGGCGCACAAGGACGAGATGCCCCCGGCCTTCGCGCAGACGCGGCACGCGTTCGGCATGTTCATGGGCGGGGACGACTATCCGCCGCAGCTGATCGATATGTTGCGGCACACCAACACCACCTGGTCCGCGGCCACCGAACGCTCCGGCCCGGCCGCCGGTCTGGAGCTGGCCAGCCGCACCTCGGTCATCGCGATCGGCGGATTCACCTCCGAGGACCCGACGCCGACCCTGGCGCAGTTCCAGGACATGGTTCGCACCCACCAGCTCACCTACTACATCGCACCCGAGGTGAAGCTGCCGGACTCGTGGCGGAAGAAACCGGCTCATCCCGCGACCGGGAATGAGCCGAATCAGTCTGCCGCGCAGCAGGATCCCGATGCGGCGCTGTGGCATCCGGTGGGCAATACCGACATCTTCAACTGGGTCTCGGCGCATTACGCACCGCAGCGGATGGACGGCCTGGTGGTGTTCAACCTGTCGGCCGCACCGCACTGAGCGTCGTGGTGCCGCCCGTCATCCGGGCGGCACCACGCCCCTCTCGTAGATCAGAACTTGCGCATTTCGGGTTCGAGGCCCGGCAGCCACGGCTTCCACGGTTCGAGTCCGGGCCCGTTCGGTGAGCCGGTGGCCACGAATGCGGCCAGCGCGCCACCGAACTGGGCGGCCAGCGCATGGTCCCGCGCGCCGACCGTGCCGAGCATCGGCGAATTCGGATAGCTGTCGAACGTGCCGAACAGGTACGGCAGATCCGCGCAGTGGGCCGCACCCAGACCGAACGGATCCGGCGAGGGCTCTCGCAGGAATCGATAGAGATACGCCGGATTGCCCTGTGCGGCAAGTGCTTCGCCGATGACGCTCAGATCGTCACCGAACATGACCTCGCCCCCGACCGCGGTCAGCGCCTGCGCCGGACGGGCGCCGGGGTGCTCCGCGAGGTATTGCCGGTAGCGAGATTCACCCGAGTCCCCCGCGATCTCACCGACGAGTCGCACCGCAGCGTCGTCGGAGATCATCCGGATCATCGGATTGAGCGCGAAGAACGAACCGAGTTCGTTCCCGGTCGCGCCGAGCAGCACATCCTTGCCGCGCAGTGCGCCCGCCGGGACCAGATCCCGCCACCCGGCCGACTGGATCGCACCGCCCAGCACCGGATACAGCGGCGGTGCGATCCGGCCCGGGACCGCGGTGTCGAGCATGAGCCGGGCGTAGGCTTGCACGAGGTCCAGTACCGGCAGGGACCGCAGCCGGGGCGTCGGATCGGCGCCGTCGTCCGGAATGCCCAGCAGCGCAAGATATTTCCCGGCCGTCGCGGCGGCCTCGTCCGGATCCTGCGGGCTCATCCCCCACGGTCCGGACTGGCCGATCACCCGGCGCACCGCGGGACCGGTGTCGGGGTCGGTCGCCAGCGCCATCGCCGAGAACGCACCCGCGGACTGTCCACCGACGGTGATCAGGTCCGGGTCACCGCCGAAAGCGGCGATATTCTCGCGCACCCAACGCAGGGCCGCGGCCTGATCCTGGGAGCCGAGATTGTCCACGCCGGGCAGGCGCAGATATCCCAGCGGTCCGAGCCGGTAGTTCGCGGTGACCACGATGATGTCGCCGAGTGCGGCCAGGCGTCCCCCGTCGTACCAGTCCCAGCCGCCGCTGCCGCTGGTGAATCCGCCGCCGTGGAACCACAGCAGCACCGCGCGCGGCGTGTGCGACTCCCCCTGCGGAACCCACACGTCGACCGTCAGACAACCGTCCTCGTCCCACCTCGGAATGCGCGCGCCCATGACCGACTCGAGCCTGGACGGCCACTGCGGCACCGCCGGACCGGACCCGGCCGCATCGCGCACACCGACCCACCCCGCATGCGGTCGCGGCGGCGCGAACCGCAGCTCCCCGACCGGTGAGGCCGCGTACGGAATCCCGCGAAACGCGTACGCCCCCACCGATTCCGCGACTCCATACACCCGCCCGGCAGCGGTCTCGACAACAGTGCTCACACCGTTTTCCCCGCGTGTCGCCGCCGCGAACTCGCCCCGCTCACCCGCCTCATCCTGCCCACTCATGTCCATCGATCCTGCCAGACCGTCCCGAGCTCGGCACCCGTGCGATTCGGTCGGATCGCACGATCGGAGCATATTCGGCGCACGGCAGTCCGCGATCCCGGCGGCCGGTATCGAGCATCGTCACGGTTCGGTCGTCCAGACGCAGGGTGCCGCCGGTGACGTCGAGCGCGACGGCGTTGCCGTCACGGCGCATCGAAAAGCCGACGCCGTGGTCGGTGCCGCTTGCGGTCACGGGCGAGATCAGCGTGGTGGGAGCTGCGGCAGACGCAGGGTCCGCCGCGGCCACGCTGTAGGTGATGGTGGTCGCCGCGATCGCGAGCATGGTGATCGCGGCGAACTTGGGAGTCCTCATCGGGAAATCTTTCCTTTCACAGTACAGAACATAAGGCTGTGCATCCCGAAAAGTACTGGTGGATAGGGACTTTCGTCACACGGCAAACCGGCTCCGGGCGAGGATTGCAGTCCGAGTCCCCGATTTCCGACCCGAGCGGTGAAAACCGTTGGCGTTCAGGGCCATTGACGAGCCATCGGGGGAATTGTCGGGCCAGAGGTCTGCTTTCACCCGGGGAACCCCGCAACTTTCGACCGGCACGAGAAGTAACCGTCGGTGACTCGCCGACGGCTCAGGAACCTCGAGCGCGCCGCATCGGTGCGGACGCCGAGTGTCTGCGATGCCCTTCCGATTTACCGACGTTGCTCACCGCGGCCGTCGATCAGGACGCCCGCGCCAATATCGGCACCGAAGAGCCTGTCCAGCACATTCGGCGTCCACGAACTCGGCTCCGCGCGCCCGGACCCCATTCTGCTGCCCCCGGCGACGCGACACGCGTACCAGCGCCACGGATTTCAGCTATCTCACAGCTACGCTTGCTCGATGGGACAGTCGAGTCGGCGGCAGATCCTCACCGCGGGTGCGGCCGCCGCAGCGGCCCTGTTCGCGCCCGGCACCGCCGCGGCAGCGCCGCCACCGGCACCGGCAGGCGGGGTGCCGCCACTGGGGGACGGATTCCTGTGGGGCGTGTCCTCGTCCGGTTTTCAGACCGAAGGTCATGCGGCGGACAGCAATTGGACCCGTTTCATCGGCGCGGGTAAGGCCGATCCCTGCCTGGAGTCGGTGCGGTTCTGGGATTATTACGCCGACGATGTCTTCCATGCCGCACAGTTGGGCATCAAGGTCTACCGCATCAGCGTCGAATGGGCCCGGGTGCAGCCGAATCCGGGCAGTTGGGACGACGGGGCGCTGATCGCCTACGACGGTATCGTGGATGCGATCGTGCGGGCGGGGCTGCGACCGATGCTCACCCTCGACCACTGGGTGTATCCGGGATGGGCCGCAGCGCGCGGCGGCTGGCGGCATCCGGACATGGTGCGAGACTGGCTGACCAACGCCCGGAAGATCGTGGACCGCTACGCATCTCGCGATCCGCTCTGGGTGACGATCAACGAACCGGCCGCCTACATCGGCACCGAGCTGCGTATCGGCGCACTGCAGCAGAGCGATGCGATCACCATGCGCGATCGACTCGCCCGGGCGCACAACGAAATCTACGATCACATTCACCAGATCCGACCCGATGCGATGGTGACCAGCAATCTCGGCTTCGTCCCGGGCGCGGAGACCTCGGTGAATCAGCCCTTCGTCGACAAGGTCGCGAACAAACTCGACTTCCTGGGCGTGGACTACTATTTCGGCCCGGATCCGGGGACCACTGCCGCGAGCAGTTCGGCGGGTGCGCCCGGTATGTGGCAGCTGCCCCTGCAAACCGAGGGCATCTATTACGCACTTCGCCACTACGCCAAGCTTTTTCCCGGCAAACCGCTGTACGTGGTGGAGAACGGGATGCCGACCGAGAACGGCAAACCCCGCCCCGACGGATACACCCGCGCGGATCATCTGCGCGACACGGTGTACTGGCTCCAACGAGCCAAGGCCGACGGGATGAACCTGCTCGGATACAACTACTGGAGCCTCACCGACAACTACGAATGGGGCAGTTACACACCGCGTTTCGGCCTCTACACCGTCGATGTGACCACCGATCCGAGCCTGACCCGCAAGCCCACCGACGCGGTCGCTGCCTATCAGGCCATCACCCGCGCCGGAGGCGTGCCCGCGAACTATCGTCCGACCCGCGCACCGCTGCCCTGCTCGAAGGTGGACCCGCCGGACAGTTGCAACCAGCCCGTCGTCGTGTAGCGGACCCACGAATACGCCCCGCGCGGATGATGCGACGGGGCGTTCGAGGTGAGTTGCTCAGGCGGGCAGGCCCAGGCCCTTGGCCAGCACCGGCCACGACTTCAGCAGATCGTCGTGCCAGTAACCCCACGAGTGGGTGCCGGTCGCGGTGAAGTCGTAGGTCGCCGGAATGCCGAGCTGATTCAGCTTGGCCTGCAGGTTGTGGCTGCATCCGTTGACCGCCGCCTCGATGACGCCGCCGATGATCAGCTGATTGGCCAGGCCACCCGCACCCGGCAGCGCGTAGCGGCCGTTGAGCGTGTCGTACTTGCCCGGCAGCCCGGAACCGCTGGAGATGAACAGGTTCAGCCCGCGCAACTGGTCGGCGTGCACGTACGGGTCGTTGGCCGCCCACATCGGATCGTTCTGCGGGCCGTACATGTTGAGCGTGTTACCGCCGCCCCAGACCTCGGTGGCCATGTTCACGAACCGGTATCCGATGGGGTCACTGATCTGCGCGCAGCCGCTGTAGGCGGCCACCGACTTGTACAGACCGGGCTTGGCGATCGCCAACGCCAGCACCGAGGTGCCCGAGGTGGACAGCCCGGCGATCGCGTTCACGCCCGTGGTGCCCAGCGCGCCGTCGACGATCGGCGGAAGCTCCTGGGTGAAGAACGTCTTCCACTTGTTCACCCCGAGTGTCGGGTCCGGCGCCCGCCAGTCCGCGTAATAGCTCCACGCACCGCCGACCGGCTCCACCACGTTGACGTTCTTGGTGGCCAGGAACTTCAGCGCCTCGGGAGCCTGCGCGTCCCAGCTCGCGCTGTCCTCGCCGCCACCCGCGCCGTTGAGCAGATACAGCGTCGGACGCGCCACCGACGCGTCGGCGGGACGCTGCACCTCCACGGTGATGGGCTTGTTCATCGCCGCGGAGAACACGCTCAGCTTCAGGTGCGTGGCATCGACGACGCTGAATCCGGTCAGCTTGGAACCGTCCTGGGATACCGGCTTGGCCAGCGGGCTCTTCGAGGTGATCAGCGGATCGCTCGACGCGGCGGCAGGGCCTGCCGCGACCACGGTCGACAACCCCGCGAAAAGGGCTGCCGCGGCAGCCGTTGCGATCCGAATCCCGCGCCTCATGCGCACCTCCGTTACGAACTCAAAGCGATGTCCCGGACGACATGACGCCCGGAACTGTAGTTGACCGGCTATCGTTTGGCGAACCAGACATGTTTCAGATTGTGTGGCATCACATACGCCGCATCACCGAAACAACCTTGCCCAGGACTACCGCGTCGTCGCCGTCGATGACCGAATAGGCCGGATTGCGCGGTTCCAGGTAGACGTGCCCGTTGCGCCGCCGGAACACCTTCACGGTGGCCTCGCCGTCGATCATCGCGGAGACGATCTCGCCGGTCTGGGCGTCAGGCTGACGGCGCACGACGACGATATCGCCGTCGCAGATCGCGGCATCGATCATCGAGTCACCCCGCACCCGCAGACCGAACACCGTGCCGCGGCCGACCAGCTGCCGGGACAGGGTGAGCGTGTCCTCGGCGTGCTCCTGCGCCAGAATCGGCGTACCGGCCGCGATATCGCCGACCACGGGCACCTCGACCGCGTGCTCGTCGCGCTCGGGCGCGGCGGCGGACCGCAGGAACAACCGCACGTCGATCGGCCGCGACACGGATTCGCTGCGCCGCAGGAAACCCTTGTCCTCCAACGCCTTCAGGTGCCGGGACACGGTCGAGGTGGAGCGCAGCCCCACCGCCTGACCGATTTCGCGCGTGCTGGGCGGATACCCGTGCCGCACCACCGAATCCCGGATCGCCGCCAGGATCCGCTGCTGGCGGGGCGGCAGAATCGAGGTGTCGAGGTGCTCGAAGGCGTCGTCGTATCCGGTCACCCGGGAATCCTATGCGGCGCCGGGTGACGGACTGTCGCGCCGACCTAACCTACCGAGGAGTAACGTAACCTCGGTCACCGGCGACACCATGCGAGGAGCAAGACCATGACCCAGCGGGACACCGATTTCGACGTAGTGATCGTCGGCTCCGGATTCGGCGGGAGTGTCACCGCGTTACGGCTGGTCGAAAAGGGTTACCGGGTGGCGGTACTGGAGGCCGGACAACGCTTCACCGACGACGAACTGCCCAAGACCAGCTGGGATCTGCGCAAGTTCATCTGGGCGCCCAAACTCGGCTGTCTGGGCATTCAGCGCATCCACCTGCTTCGCGATGTGCTGATCCTCGGGGGCGCGGGCGTGGGCGGCGGCTCGCTCAACTACGCCAACACCCTCTATGTGCCGCCCGCACCGTTCTTCGCCGATCCGCAGTGGCGCGACATCACCGACTGGCAGGCCGAGCTGACGCCCTATTACGAGCAGGCCCGCAAGATGCTCGGCGTGGTGCAGAACCCGCACATGACCCCCGCCGACGAGGTGTTCAAGCAGGTCGCCGACGAGATGGGTTTCGGTGACACCTTCGTGCAGACGCCCGTGGGCGTCTTCTTCGGCGAGGCCGGAAAGACCGTCCCGGACCCGTATTTCGGCGGTGTGGGCCCCGAGCGCACCGGCTGCCTGGAGTGCGGCGAATGTATGACCGGCTGCCGGCACGGCGCCAAGAACACCCTGGTCAAGAATTACCTGTATCTCGCCGAACAGGCCGGGGCGCAGGTCTTTCCGCTCACCACGGTGAGCGCGGTGCGGCCACTGCCCGACGGCTCCTGGGAGATCGGCACCGAGCGGACCGGGGCGTGGCTCCGTAAATCGCCGACCACGCTGACCGCCTCGCACGTGGTGCTCGCCGCCGGTACCCGCGGCACGCAGCAGCTGTTGTTCGCCATGCGGGACAAGGGAATTCTGCCCGCGCTCTCCCCGAAGCTGGGCCAGCTGACCCGGACCAATTCCGAATCGATCGTCGGCGCGGCCACCCGGGCGGTGGATCCGAATCGCGACTTCACCCGCGGCGTGGCCATCACCTCCTCGATCCATCCGACCGCCGATACGCACGTCGAGCCGGTGCGGTACGGCCGGGGCTCCAATGCGATGGGTCTGTTGCAGACGCTCATGGTCGACGGCGGCGGCCGCATCCCGCGCTGGCTGCGCTTCCTGCTCGAGGTGCTCCAGCATCCGGTGCGGCTGATCTCGATGCTCACCGTCCGGAATTGGAGTGAGCGCACCATCATCTCGCTGGTCATGCAGAATCTGGACAACTCGATCACCACCTACACCAAACGGGGTCTGTTCGGCCGGCGCACGATGAGCTCGAAACAGGGCCACGGACAACCGAATCCGACCTGGATCCCGGTCGGCAACGAGGTGACCCGCAAGGTGGCCGACACCATCGGCGGTATCGCCGGCGGCAGCTGGGGCGAGGTGTTCAATATTCCGCTCACCGCGCACTTCCTGGGCGGTGCGCCGATCGGGTCGGATGCCGAGCACGGCGTGATCGACCCGTACCACCGGGTCTACGGGTACCCGACGCTGAGTGTGGTCGACGGTGCGGCGGTCTCGGCCAACCTCGGGGTGAATCCGTCCCTGACCATCACCGCCCAGGCCGAACGCGCGGCGGCCCTGTGGCCGAACAAGGGTGAAAAGGACACGCGGCCCGAGCAGAGCGAGGGGTATCGGCGCATCTCCCCTGTCGCACCGCACAATCCGGTCGTGCCCGCCTCGGCTCCCGCGGCGTTGGTGCTGCCGATCGTCCAGATCACCGGTCGCGACAGCGCCTGAGGTTCCGAACGAACGCCCGGACCGGTCTACAGGTACCGGATGACTTGCGGGACCGCCTCGACGGGGTGGGTGGCCTGGATCGGGACGCCGATCGAGGCCATCCGCCACGTGCCGCCGTCGCGATAGACCTTCGCGACGACCATGCCGGTGTGCGCACCCCCAGCACGCAGATTGCCGTGCACCAGTTGCATTCCGGTGACGCCGTCGTCCATGCGCCAGAACGCTTCGCGGACTCGTTCGAAGGTGTGGCCCTTGTACGAGGTCACCACGAACACCACCGCGGTGACCTGCTGCGGCAGCCGCGCCAGATCCACGGTGATGGTCTCGTCGTCACCGGCCCCGCTGCCGTCGACGTTGTCGCCCGAGTGCCGGGCCGCGCCGCTGCGGGAGGCCAATTGCAGGAAAGCCGCGGCGTCGACCACCCGGTTACCGGCGAATATCAGGGCCGACGCGTCCAGGTCGACCTCCACTTTGCGCGAACCACGCCCGCGCACCGGATCCCAGCCCAGCGCCATCTTCACCAGCGTCAACTCACCGTTGCGCACGTGGTGCAGGGACACCTCCTGGCCCGGACGCAGTTCCGCGGGACCGCGATAGCCCCCGGCGTCCTGCCCCGGCGCGCTGACGGGCACGCCGTGCCCGGTCACCAGCGCGTCGAATCCGGCGTCGTAGCCGTCTCCGAGCACCCGCACCTGCCAGGCCGCACCGATCCGATCCAGATCCAGCGCGACGACCACGCCCTCCCGGCCCAGGCCGTCGATGACGTACTCGTACAACGGATTTCCGCCCGGACCCTCGATACGCACGATCGGCGGCGCGAAGTCGCCGAAATGGGCCTGCTGATCGCGCAGGTTCAACACCACCCGCACGTGATCGACATCCCTTGGCAGCGAGCGCAATTCGATCGCCACGCCGGGCCACTGGCCGGCTGTCAGGCGCACGCCGGGCCCGGCGCTCTGGTTGAAGAAGATCAGATCGCGCTCACCGCGGACCCTTCCGGCCGAATTCAACAGCAGCGCCGACACATCGATCGCCTCGCTGTGTTGCACGGACACGGTGAGGTCCCCGACTGTCAGATGGTCGATCTGTCCCTTGGTCAGCTGTGCGGCCACCCGACCATGGTACGTCGAGAGCACCGAGCTGTCGGGCAGGACGGACATGCCCGGCCCGGCGACACCGGAGCGCCGGATCGCCCGCGTGACCCGCGCGGTACCGTTGCGGAGCGGGACAGAACCATCGAAGGGGGCCCTGGATGAGGTGTGGCATCGCACCACCGCTCATGTCGGCGCTGGCGGCAGTGGCACTGTTGACCAGCGGTTGCGGCGCGGCCGACGAGTCCGAGCCGGTGGCGGTCGGCACCGTCCCGTCCTCCGCGCTGCACGCGCCTGCCGCGGCCCCGGCCTCGGCGCCCGCGAAGGCGACCGTGAGCACCCCGGCGACCACCGCCGACACCGGGACCAGCACCGCGGCGGGCGTTCCGAGCACCGACCCGTATCCGAACACCGCGCTCATCGACCACACCCAGTGGACCGACGATTCGGACGGACGTCGCCTGCACGTCTACCCGACGGCGGCGGGCCGGGACGACTGGTTCCCGGCCGCGCTGAACCGCGCCTGGGGCGAGGTCCTGAAAGACGCGCCCGACGCCGATACCCCCGGCATGTACGACCAGTTCCAATGCCATTGGCAATGGGCACGGCTGGTCTCACCGAACAAGCCGAGCTGGAATCTCGAGCCGTGGCGGCCCGCGGTCGGCTACGACGCGACGGTGCAGGCGCTGTGCAATCCCGGCGGTCCCGACCCCGCGGGAAAGTGATCCGGCAACAGGATCGCGGCCCGGTGCGCCGGGCCGCCGACCGGGCCTGACGAAAGTCGTTGTCGGCGACAATCTTCGAACAACTCGCCGAATGTGCGTATCGTTGAACGAGTCGGAGCGTACGAGCCGAAGGGAGCGTCGCGTTTGCGGTCAGCTGTATCCGGGTCTGTTCCCGCTCCGCATCCAGCGGTCCGGGCTCCCTCGCCGATCCCGCCCGGGTCCGGGCCGACACCGCCACCGCCGGAACCGATCTCACCGGAGGCGGTGCGCCGACTGTTCCCCGCGGTCACCGCGGCGGCCGAGGTCTATCTGGACAGCGCCTCGACCACGCAGAAGCCCGCACCGGTGATCGCGGCGGTCGAGGGCTACCTGCGCGAACGCACCGCCAACGCCGGTCGCGGCACCTATCCGTGGGCCACCACGCTCACCGGCGCCATCGAACACGTCCGGGCGCAGGTCGCGGCGCATCTGCGCGCCGCACCCGAGGAGATCGTCTTCACTCCCGGGGCCACCGCGGGCCTGAATGCGGTGGCGCTGAGCTGGGGTCTGGCCAATCTCGAGGACGGCGACGAGATCCTCTACAGCCCACGTGATCACGCCTCGAACGTGTATCCCTGGTTGCATCTGCGCGACATGCTGGCCAGGTTCGGCCGCCGCATCCGGCTGATCCCCTACCGGGTCACCGAACTCGGCGAGGCCGACACCGTGGACATCGCGGCCCGGCTGTCCCCCCGCACCCGGCTGATCACCGTGAGCCACCTGCATCACGTGTTCGGCGCGCTGAACACGCTCGAAGAATTGCGCGGCCGACTCGATCCGCGAATCCTGTTGTGCTTCGACTGCAGCCAGAGCGGCGGGCATCTGCCGATCGATGTCACCGAGTTGCGCGCGGATTTCGCGGTCCTGTCCGCGCACAAGATGTTCGGTGCGCCCGGAACCGGCATACTCCACTGCTCGCGGCGCGTGCACGAGCAACTCGTACCGTTCCTTCCCGGTGGGAATTCCGGTGTTGCACCGACTGATTCGAATCTGGAATATGCCAGGATGCCCGAACGACTCGAGGGTGGCACCCACAACATCCCCGGCATCCTGGCCATCGGCGCGGCGCTGAACGTCCTGGACGAGATCGGCGTGGATGTCATCGCCGAGCACAATCGGGTGCTGACCCGGCGGCTCATCGAGGGCCTGCGCCCGCTGCCCGGACTCGAATTCACCCCGGGCCCGGCGTACGCGCCCTGCGAGATCGGTTACGGCACAGTGTCGTTCACGCTCGCCGGGATCGGTTCGACGGACCTGGGATTCGTCCTGGCCGAGGCCGGATTCCTGGTTCGCACCGGCGCGCACTGTGTGCCGCCCGCCGATGGCCGGGCCGATGCGGATTCGGTCCGGGTCAGCACGCACATCTACACCACCGCCGACGATATCGACCGATTCGTCGACACGCTCGCCGCGATCGCCAGGGAGGTCGGACCATGACACTCAGCCCGCCACACCCCCGTTACGATCGGCGTGCGGCCTCGCGCGTTCTGGCCGCACTCGCACGCCCGGGACTGTTCGAACGGCTCGCGCCCGCGACCGTGACGCGGATCGACTACACCCGCGCGGCGATGCGCCCCGAACCCGACAGCCATCTGACGCTGTCCCAGCGGATGTATCTGGAAAGCTTCATGCGGCCGTGCCGTCCCGACCAGGTCACCAGCGCCACCCACCGGATCGCCTGGACCGACAGCGACGGCATCCCCAACACCGGACACGTCCGCACCGGCGGTCTCGGGCCGATCGTGCCGATCGCCACCCGTGAGGCGGTGCTGGTGCTGTGGCGCGCTCTGGAGGCCGATTCCGCACTGGCCGAACGCATCTCGGCGCTGACCGAAGCCGATCGCGACGTCCTCGAGGGCACCACGACCGATCACGATCCGATCGATGTGTTCCGGGTCGGCATCGAGGCCACCGGGCGGGCGCTGGCCCAGCACGCCCTGCTCGCGCACGCCACGCCCTATCGGACGCCGGTCGAATTCGCCTGTGGCCTGCGCGATTCGGGTGTCTTCGGTGCGGTCGCCACGCGCTGGTACTGGGAGTTGCAGGCCTCCACCTATCGGCGCGGGATGATTCCGGTGAGTTTCGCGGCCCAGCCCGACGGCACCGTCCGCTACACCCCCGACACCGTGGCCACCCTGCGCGCGATGAAGGACGCCACCATCGCCGACGCGCACGCGGTGATGCGCCGCGCGACCAGCGTGGAGGGATTGTCGGTGCCCGCGGCGATCGAGAAGTACCACGACGAACTGGATCTCATCGCCCGCCAGTACGCGCTGCTGCCGCCCGGGGCCCGCCCCGCGTGCCTGGCCGCCATGCCGCATCGGCTCGACGGCGAGCACTACAGCGTGCTGCCGATGGTGGTGGATCGTCTCGTGGATCTGTTCGTCGCGATCGTGCCGCAGTTGACCGTCACGCAGATTCCTGACGACGCCGCGCCAGGCGACGGTGAGCTCGACGCGGAGAACCAGGTGTTCCACGTCCCGGATATGAACTGCAAACATTGTGTGCGCACCATCACCGGGGTACTGGAGTCCATGCAGATCCGGGTGCACGACGTCGATCTGATCAGCAAGCGGGTCGTCGCGGAGTTCCGAAGTCCGCGCAATCGCCACCGCGTCTTCGAGGCGTTGCGCGACAGCGGCTACAACCCGACCCATGCCGCGCCCGCCGTGGCACTGGCACAGGAGGCCGCGCTGCCCGAGACCGCCCGATGAACGCACCGGCCCCCGGACTGCCGGCGAAGATCCATCCGCTGGTGCGGGCCTTCCTGAACACTCCCGATGCCGTGCAGGACGCCGTGGCGCGGTTCGGCTCGCCAGCCCATCTGCTGTTCCCGCAGGTGTACGCGGAGAACCTGAGCCGGTTGCGATCGGTGCTGGACACGCACCTGTCGCGGTATCGGATCTGCTACGCGCACAAGGCGAATCGCTCGCGCGCACTGCTGCGCACCGCCGAGCAGGCCGGTATCGGGGTTGATGTCGCCTCGCCGCAGGAGCTGTCCGCGGCGCTGGGCGTAGGATTTTCCGCGGCCCGGATCGAGGCGACCGGTCCGAAGGGTGAGCGGTTCCTGCGCGAGCTTCTCGACGCCGGGGTGAGCGTCAACGTGGACAATCTCTGGGAGTTGGCACGCCTGGCCGAACTCGCCGAGGACAGAGCAAGAGTTCCTGTGCTGCTGCGCATCTCAGGTTTCCGGAACAGTGCGGTGAGCCGGTTCGGCATCGCACTGTCCGGGGCCGAGGAGGCATTGCGGCTGCTCTCGGCGCATCGCACCCGGCTCGACCTGCGGGGTCTTGCCTTCCATATCGATTCCGGAGAACCGGGCGAACGTCTGCGTGCCGCCGAGGCCTGCCTGGAGCTGATCGAACTGGCCTATTCCTACGATCTGACCCCGTCGGTGCTGGATATCGGTGGCGGATTCCGGCAGGTGTTCACCGCGGACGCCGACCGGTTCGACGCCTACGTGCTGGCGCTGCGCGAGGCGCTGGTGGGCCGCGGTGAGCCGATGGCCTGGGGCGGCAACACCTTCGGCTATCAGATAGATGGAACCCGCGCGCACGGCACGCCGGTGTTCCACAAGTACGCCAACACCGTGCCCGCCACCCGCATGCTCGACGAGATGCTCGCCGCGCCGCTGGAGGGACACGGCGGTCGCACTTTCGCGCAGATCGTCACGGAGAACCTGCTCGAGATCTGGCTCGAACCCGGTAAGGCGCTGGTCGATCACGCCGGAATCACCATCGCGCGTGTCGAATTCGTCAAGCGGGCCGCGGACGGCAGCGTGCTGGTCAATCTCGATCTGTCACGCGATTCGGTCACCCCGGCCGATCAGGAGGTCATGGTGGATCCGCTGGTGCTGCCCGGTGCCGATCGCCGCGGGCTGTTCGGAACCGGGTGCGCCGCAGCGGATTCGGGCGATGTCGCAATGGAGCAGGAGCGGGTCGGGGTGTATTTCGCCGGAAGGCTGTGTCTCGAGCGCGATCTGATCACCAATCACAAGGTGTGGCCCGAGATCCTGCCGCAGCCCGGGGATCTGGTGGTATTCCCGAATACCGCCGCGTATCACATGGATCTGTCGGCCGCCTCGGCGGCGATGCACGAACCGCCGCCCAAGCTCGCCGTCGTCCACGACGGGGACGGGTTCCGGATCTGTCGCGATGCCGAATACGAGCCCGCCGCCGAGCGGCCCGAGCACTCCGTGCTGGAACCCTCGAGCATCGCCGCGGACGGGGTCGCCTGATGCGCTACGACCACATCACCGAACTCATCGGCAACACGCCGCTGCTGCGTCTGGATCCCGCCGTGCACGGGCTCGAGAACGTCGACCTCTACGCGAAACTGGAGTCCTGCAACCCGTTCGGTTCGGTCAAGGACCGAGTGGCCTGGGGCATGATCCGCGACGATATCGACGACATCGCCGCCCGGGGACAGACCCTCATCGAGGCGTCCAGCGGCAACACCGCCAAGGCGCTGCGCATTCTGGGCGCGATGCGCGGGGTCGGCCTGCATGCGATCACCAACCGCATCAAGGTCGGTGAGGTGCGCGACCTGTTGCAGTTGTTCGATACGAAGATCGAGGAACTGCCGGGCCTGTCCGAATGCCCGGACCCGACCACCCCCAACGACGTGTACTCGGTCATCGAATCGACGATGGCCAAACATCCCGGCGCATACCATCATCCGTCCCAGTACACGAACGAGAAGAATATCGAGGCGCACTATCACGGCACGGGCCGCGAGATCCACGAGGACCTCGACGGCGCGGGCGTCGATTATCTGATCGGCGGACTAGGCACCACCGGCTCCACCCGGGGCACGGCGAGCTATCTGCGCAAGCACAATCCCGAATTGCGCGCTGTCGCAGTGGTGTCCGAACGCACCGATTTCATCCCCGGTATCCGTTCGGAGACCGAGATGTGGGATGTGGGGCTGTTCCAGCCCGACTTCTACGACAGCATCATGACCGTCACCGCCGCGAGCGCGATCGAGGGCACCCTCGAGCTGGCCACCGGCTACGGCATCCTGGCCGGGCCAACCAGCGGTGCGACCTACGCCGCGGCGATCGAACATCTACGGACGGTGGATCATTCGGCCGCCTCCCCGGGCGCACCGGCGGTCGCGGTCGTGATCGTCTGCGATCGGGTCGAGCCGTACCTGTCGTACATCAAGAAGCGTCGTCCGGATCTGTTCGGCCGCAACGATTCCCGGGCCGTCGCACCCGATGCGCAGGAACTGGCGGCGGTGCCGGCGCTGAGCCCGGACGAGCTCGAACGCCTAGATGCGCGCGCCGACGGCGCGGCCCAGCCCGTCATCGTCGACACCCGGGGCGCGATGGCCTACCGGATCGGGCACGTCCCCGGCTCGCTCAATATCCGCGACGATCAGCTGGAAGATATGTTCTCCCAGGGCATCCCGTTCTCCCGGACCCGGCCGCTGGTGTTCGTGTGCCCGGTCGGCGAGGTGTCCCGGCGATTCGCGGCGCGGGCCCGGCGGGCCGGTTACGACGCGAGCAGCCTGGAGGGCGGCATCGTCGCCTGGCGTGATGCCGGAAAAACCCTCGAGGGCTCGCCGCGCGGGTGAACCCGGCCGCGGATCAGTGCTGCGGGTTCTGCGGCCGGGCGATATGTTCGGTCATCGCGTCGGCGATCGGTGCGACCGGTGGCGGCGCGGGCGGCGGGGCACTGCGCGCATCGTGCGAGATGCGGATCAGCAGCGCGATGATGATGTAGTTCGCCAGCAGCGAGGAACCACCGTAGGACATGAACGGTGTGGTCAGACCGGTCAGCGGAATCAGTTTCGTGACGCCGCCGACCACCACGAACAGCTGCCAGCCCAGCGAGAACGCCAGTCCGCCGCCGAGCAGTTTGCCGAACGAGTCGCGGGTGGTCAGCGCCGCGCTGAACCCGCGCAGCGTGATGATCATGAACAGGATGATCACCGCGGTCAGCCCGAACAAGCCCAGTTCCTCGCCGATCGTGGCGATGATGAAGTCGGTCTTGGCGAACGGCACCTCCTGCGGTCGCCCCGCGCCCAGCCCGGCGCCCCACAGACCGCCGGTGCCCAGACCGAACAAGCCCTGCGCGATCTGGAATCCGTTGGTGTAGTAGGTCGCGAACGGGTCCTCCCACACCTGCACACGCACCCGCACGTGGGCGAACAGGTTGTACGCGATGATCGCGCCGACCGCGAACATCGCGATCCCGATCAGCAGCCAGGACGCGCGCCGAGTCGCGATGTACACCATCGCCAGCACGGTCCCGAATACCAGCAGCGAGAATCCGAGGTTCTTCTCGTAGACCAGCACGAGCACCGCCAGCAGCGTCACCAGCAGCAGCGGGCCCAGATCACGCAACCGCGGCACGGTGAACCACAGCACCTTCTTGCCCGCGGTACTGAACAGATCGCGGTTGGCCACCAGGAATCCGGCGACGAAGATCAGCAGCAGCACCTTGGCGAACTCACCGGGCTGAATCGAGAAGCCGTGGAACAGGATCCAGCTCTTGCCGCCGTTGACCTCGCTGAACTTGGACGGCAGCACCGCGGGCACCAGCAGCGCCACCACACCGGCCAGACCGCAGGTGTACGCGTACCGGGCGGGCTGGCTGTGATTGCGCACGGTCGCGAGCACCGCGGCGAACAGCGCGATACCCACCGCGGTCCAGATGAGCTGATGCGCGGCATCCGAGGAGGGTGCGGGCTCGCCCAGTGACGCCGCGGTCGTCCGCTCGGCCCGGTCGAGCCGATCGATGAGCACCAGTCCCAGTCCGTTGAGCAGCACCACGCACGGCAGGATCACCGGATCCGCCTTGGACGCCAGCACCCGCACGGCCAGATGCGCCAGCAGGGTCAGCACTACGAAGACCGACAGCGACCAGCGCAGCGAATCCGCGCCACCGCCGGTGGCCGCGGACATCGCCAGTGCCGCCACCGCCACGATCACCACGGCCCCGATGCACAGCACCAGTTCCGCGCGACGCGGATTGCGCCGGCCGATCGGCCCGGACACCGTGACGATCGGCCCCGAACCGGTGTTCTCCCGCGACGCACTCACAACTCCACCTCGCAACGCCTCGCCTCCCACATGCGCCCGGCACACCGTACCCATCGATCACCGGCCGATCCACCCGCGCTCGGCCCAGACACCCGCCGAACGCGCTGCCTCCACACCTGAGCGGCGAACCCGCGCACAACTCCACCTCGCCGACGCTCGGCTCCGTGCCACACGACCTGCTCGCTCACGACCCGCACCTCACCGACGCCGGGCGTGGCGGGACGCCGGGCGTACTGTCTTTCCGGTTCGCTCGCAACCTCGCTCACGTCCACCAGTATGCGGGTGCGGTCGGACACGTCGTACAGGAGACACCTCCCGCACACGCCTGTCACCGAGCGGATTGCCCAGGTACGCCACCGGCACACCTGCGGCACGAGTCCGGCCCGTGTCGTCGACACGGACCCGCGTGGCACCTCGCACCGACCATGCGCAGCGCATTCGCCCGCCGGGATCGTCGGGGCCGATCCGTGCCCACGCGAACACCGACCGCGCCGACCGGTTTGCCCGACTGGCAGGATATGAGGGTGCATATCGCATTCGGACTGGTGACGCTGGCCGCGGTCACCGTGGGCCTGGCCGCCCTCGCCCGCCGAGTCGGCATGGCCGAACCGCTGATCCTCACCGTCGCCGGAATCGGCGCGTCCTATCTGCCGTTCGTGCCCGAGATCGACATCGATCCCGAGATGGTGCTGCTCGGCCTGCTCCCGCCGCTGGTCTACACCGCGGCGATCAGCACCTCCCTGGTGGAGTTCAAACCCAAGAAGCTCTCCATCGGACTGCTGTCGGTCGGACTGGTGCTGTTCACCACCTTCGCCGTCGCGGCCGTGGTGCACGCGCTGCTGCACATCCCGTTCGCCGCCGCGGTGGCGATCGGGGCGATCGTGTCCCCGCCGGATTCGGTCGCGGCCACCGCCATCGCGCGCCGGGTGGGCATGCCCCGGCGCATCGTGACCCTGCTCGAAGGCGAGGCGCTGTTCAACGACGCGACCGCACTGGTGGCGCTGCGGACCGCGGTCGCGGCCATGGCCGGTGCGTTCAGTGTGTGGCAGGCCGGGGGCGATTTCCTGTGGTCCGCGGTCGGCGGCGCGGCCATCGGCATCGTCGCGGCCGGAGTGCTGGCGCTGCTGCGCCGCCGCATCATCGATCCGGTCCTGGACACCAGCCTGTCGCTGATCACCCCGTTCGCGGCCTATCTGCCCGCCGAGGCCGCGCACGCGTCCGGGGTGATCGCGGTCGTGGTGTGCGGGCTGATCCTGGGCCAGGGCGCGCCGGTGTGGCAGACCGCGGCCTCGCGCATCGCCGAACGCACCAATTGGCGCACCATCCAGTTCATCCTGGAGAACGCGGTGTTCCTGCTGATGGGCCTGCAGGTCCGGCACATTCTCGAGGACGCCTGGTCCAGCGGCCTGGACCACACCACCCTGTTGCTGACCTGCGCCGCGGTGCTGGTGACCGTGGTGCTGGCCCGGCCGATCTGGGTCTATCCGGCCACCTATTTCGCCTGGTGGGTCGAATCGCGCCCGCGCGGTAAGCCCGCACCGCCGTGGACCAGCCCGACGGTGGTGTCCTGGGCCGGTATGCGCGGTGTGGTGACCCTCGCCGGTGCGTTGCTGTTGCCTTCCAGCACACCGGAATTGGCCACCCTCAAACTGCTCGCGCTGGTGGTCGTGGGCGGCACCCTGCTGCTGCAGGGTGTCTCGCTGCCCCTGCTGGTGCGGGTGCTGCGGCTGCGCGGGCCCAGTCGCGCCGAGGACGCCCTGCAGGAGGCCAATCTGCTGCAGCAGGCCACCACGGCGGGACTGGCCGCGCTGGAGGAGAACATCGTCGCCGAGACGCCTCCGGAAGTCGTTGCCGCACTGCGGGATCGGGTCGAACGCCGGGTGTTCGCGGCCTGGGAGCAGCTGGGTCGCGCGGAATCGGTGCGGATCACCCCCAGCGGGGAGTACCGGCGGCTGCGCCTGGCGATGCTGGCCGCCGAGCGCGAAGCCGTACTGCGCGTACGCGATTCGGGCACGCTCGATCACGAGATCCTGGACCGCGTGATGGGTGTGCTCGATATCGAGGAGTCCACCATCGACCGGGTCGCCGAGGGCGACGATCTGCCGCCGGATCCGCTGCGCGGCCCGACCGTCGGCGCGTGTGAACATCTGCGCGAGGCGCCGCACATCCCGGTGCCGGATCTGCCCGAGGTCTGCGCCGAATGTATCGCCGAGGGGCTGACCTGGGTGCATCTGCGAATGTGCCTGTCCTGCGGGCATGTCGGATGCTGCGACTCCTCGGTGGGCAACCACGCCAGCAGCCACTTCGCCGAGACCGGCCATCCGGTCATGCGCAGCGTGGAGCCGGGCGAGAAGTGGCGCTGGTGCTATATCGACGAGCTGCTCGGCTGAGGATTCCCGTTAGGGTTGTCCTCGTGCATTCAGGTCAGGACTCCCCCGGTCCCGAGCCCCGCATCTGGGGCGGGACCACGCTCACCGAACGTCGCGAGGCCCGCCGGACCGCGTTGTTCGAAGCCGCGCTGGATCTGATCGGCGAATCCGGTGCGGCCGGGGTCACCATGCGCGCGGTCTGTCGCCGCGCGGGACTGACCGACCGCTACTTCTACGAGAGCTTCACCGATCGCGACGATCTGCTCGACGTGCTGTACCGGCAGGTGGCCACCGAATTCCTGGAACCGATGACTGCTTTCGCCGTCGCCGACGATCCCGAGCGGATCCGCGCGCTGGCCGAGGCGCTCATCGACACCGTTCTGCAGGATCCGCGCAAATCGCGGCTGTTCCTGGTGGAGCCGTACTCCTCGACCGGTCTCGGGCAGACCACCATCGCGGTGATGCCCGCCTTCACCCGGTTGATCCAGGATCATCTGTTCACCCATATCGCCGATCCCGCGCAGCGGCGCCTGGCCGCGGTCACCATGGCCTCGGGCAATGCCGGGATGTTCTCGGCCTGGTTGAACGGCAGCTTGCGCGCGACCCGGGAACAACTGGTCGATCACGTCGTGGAGACCATCTGCGCGTATCGGACGATGTACCGTAGCTGAGCATCCGATGTGAGCCGCGACGACGCGGAAAACACCGCACGAGAGAACCTGAAGGAGGTGGTCAGCGTGCCCGACGGTGATAGTTCGTACCCATTCGCCAACTGTTCACCGCGCGACCATCTCCAATACCCGCCATTCGACTGACCTACCGGTAGCCTCCGGCGCGGGAGAGCGCGCTCGGGAGATCGGGAGTACGTCATGTCGACCCTGGAAATGCTGCTGCGCCTCGGCGCCGGCGTCGGCCTCGGTGCGGTGATCGGTGTGGAACGCCAGTACCGCGCCCGGATGGCGGGCCTGCGCACCAACGCTCTGGTCGCCGCGGGTGCGACCTTGTTCGTGCTGTTGTCCGCACACGGTTTCCACGGCACCTCCGCGGACCCGACCCGCGTTGCCGCGCAGATCGTTTCGGGTATCGGATTCCTCGGCGCAGGTGTGATCATGCGCGAGGGCCTGAGCGTGCGGGGCCTCAATACCGCTGCGACGCTATGGTGTTCGGCCGCGGTCGGCGCGCTGGCCGGTTCGGGCATGTACTCCACCGCAGCCGCCGGGACGGTGGTGGTCGTCGTGGTGAACACCGTGCTGCGCTACGCCGGACGCGCGGTCGACCGGCATCCCGAGGCGGGCAGCGAGCAGCTCGCGCAGTATCTGTTCGCCGCGGTCACCGACGACGCCAACGAGGCGCACGTGCGCGCGCTGCTGGTGCAGGCGCTGACCCGCACCGGTTTCCGATTGGTCTCCATCTCCAGCCGCAATGCGGGTGAGGCGGGCCGGGTCGAGGTGAGCGCCGAGCTGATCGGCGACGAGCGCGACGACCGGCAGATGGAGTCGGCGGTGAGCCGGTTGAGCCTGGAACCGTCGGTCACCAGCGTCGGCTGGAGCATTCCGCATCCCGCGGCACCGGAGGACCGGTGACCACCGCGCGATCCTTCCCGTCCCGGGGCGCGCTCGAGCGCCCGCGCTCCCGGCTGGCCGACGTCGTCGTGTTCGCGGGTGCGGCGGTGCTGATCTGGGCGGCCGTGCGGGTCTCCGGCGGGGTCAACGTCCGGTTCAACCCGGCCACGGCACCCGCGACGGTGTCCACCTCCGCATCGGAGCTGCCGTACTACGCGGCCCGCTCACTGCTGCGGATGTTCGTCGCACTCGGCTTCTCGGTCGCATTCACCTTCGTCTACGCCACCGCCGCGGCTCGTCTGCGCCGGGCCCGCACGGTGCTGCTGCCGCTGCTGGACATTCTGCAGTCGGTGCCGATCCTGGGTTTCCTGTCGGTGACGGTGACCGCGTTCATCGCGCTGTTCCCGGGTTCGCAGCTGGGCCTGGAATGTGCGTCGATCTTCGCGATCTTCACCTCGCAGGCGTGGAACATGGCTTTCGCCTTCTACCACAGCCTGATCTCCCAGCCCCGCGAACTGGACGAGGCGTCACGCAATCTGCGCCTGTCACGCTGGCAGCGGTTCTGGCGGGTCGACGTCCCCGGCGGCATGGTGCCGCTGGTGTGGAACGCGATGATGAGTTTCGGCGGCGGCTGGTTCTTCCTGGTCGCCTCGGAGGCGATCAGCGTGAACAACCACAACTACGCACTGCCGGGCATCGGCTCCTACGTCGCCACCGCCACCGACGAGGGCGCGACCGGCAAGGTGCTGATCGCCATCGCGATCATGATCGTCCTGGTCATCGGGGTCAACGCGCTGTTCTGGCGACCGCTGACCACCTGGGCCGAACGATTCCGCATCGAGGATTCCGAACCCGCCGAAGCGCCGCGCAGCGTGACGCTGAATCTGTTGCGGCGCAGCAGTATTCCCGAGGGCCTCGGGCGGGTCTTCGGCCCGTTGGTCGGTCCGCTGGACCGGGTGATGGCGGTCTTCGGGCTCGCGGAGTACCGCTTGCACGTCACGCCGGTCCGTCGCCGCGCCGGGGATGTCGTATTCGCCGTGGTCGTCGTCGCGGTGATCGGGTACGGCTGCTACCGCGTCGTGGACTACATCGACGCCACGGTCGGTTTCGGCGAGGTGCTGCACGCGTTCGGACTCGGCGCGCTCACGCTCGTGCGCGTGATCGTGCTGCTGATCATCGCCAGTGCGATCTGGGTTCCGATCGGCGTGTGGATCGGGCTGAACCCCAGGATCTCCCGGTTCGCCCAGCCCGTGGTGCAGGTGCTCGCGAGCTTTCCGGCGAACTTCCTGTTTCCGCTGGTGACCGCGGCGATGGTGGCCACCGGGGCGAGCCTGAACTGGGCCGCGATCCTGCTCATGGCGCTGGGTGCGCAGTGGTACATCCTGTTCAACATCATCGCCGGGGCCAGTACGGTGCCCAATGATCTGCGCGAGGCCGCGGCCAATCTGCAACTGCCCCGCCGATTGTGGTGGCGCAAGCTGATCCTGCCCGCGATCTTCCCCAGCTACGTCACCGGCGGTATCACCGCCGCGGGCGGCGCGTGGAACGCTTCCATCGTCGCGGAGGTCGTGACCTACCACGGCACGACGCTGAAGGCCCCCGGACTCGGCGCGTACATCAAAGACGCCACCAGCGACGGGAATTGGGGACGGATCCTGGTCGGCGTCGTGGTGATGAGCATCTATGTCGTCGGCATCAACCGGCTGTTCTGGCGCCGGCTGTACGCCCTGGCCGAACGTCGGTATTCGCTGTGACCAGGAGAGGTTGAGACCATGTCCGCACGATCCGGCGAGGTGTTGCTGGAGGTCGACGGCGTCGGCAAGGCGTTCACCGGTGCGGCCGGTGACATCCTGCAGGTGCTCGAACACATCGATCTGACGCTGCGCAGCGGCGAAATCGTTGCCCTGCTGGGCCGTTCGGGATCGGGCAAGTCCACCCTGCTGCGCACCATCGCGGGCCTGATCGCACCGACCACCGGCACGGTCCGCTACCGCGGCGCCGAACTGGACGGCGCGAATCCCGGTGCGGCCCTGGTGTTCCAGTCCTTCGCGCTGATGCCGTGGCTGGACGTGCAGGCCAATGTGGAACTCGGGCTGGCCGCGCGAGGCGTCCCGCGTCCCGAGCGACGCCGCCGCGCCCTGGCCGCGATCGATATGATCGGCCTGGACGGCTTCGAGGCCGCCTACCCCAAGGAGTTGTCCGGCGGTATGCGCCAGCGCGTGGGTTTCGCCCGCGCCCTGGTCCTGGAACCGGATCTGCTGCTGATGGACGAGCCGTTCTCGGCCCTGGACGTACTGACCGCGGAGAACCTGCGCACGGAGATCGTGAACCTGTGGGCCACGGACGATTTCCCCACCAAATCGATCTGCATCGTGACCCACAACATCGAGGAGGCGGTGCTGCTCGCGGACCGGGTGGTGGTGCTGGGCTCCAATCCGGGCCGGATCATCGCCGAGATCCCGGTGCCGCAGGCCCGTCCGCGTGATCGCCGCGCGCCGGGTTTCGAACTGCTCGTGGACGAGATCTACGGCCTGCTGACCGGCCGCGAAACTCAGCGTCCCGCACCGGAACCCGAGAAGGCCACCCCGACCGCGACCCCGCTGCCGGACGCCTCGGTGGGCGGGCTGGCCGGTCTGGTCGAGCTGGTGTACGCCAACGGCGGGCGCGCGGATCTGCCCGTGGTCGCCGATACGCTGAACTTCGAGATCGACGATCTGCTGCCGCTGGTCGACGCCGCGGCGATGCTCGGCTTCATCACCCTCGAATCCGGTGACATCACCCTGACCGAGATCGGCACCCGCTACACCACCGCCGACATCCAGGAGAGCAAGACGATCTTCGCCGAACAGGCCCGGCATCGGGCGCCGCTGGTGCGCACCATCTGCAAGGGCCTGGCCGGAAGCACCGACGGCACGCTGCGCGGCGGATTCTTCCTGGATCTGCTGCGGCGCGGATTCTCCGCCGAGGACGCGCGACGTCAACTGGAGGTCGCCATCGCCTGGGGCCGGTATGCCGAACTCTACGACTACGACGCCGACGACGACGAGATCACCGCCGACCCGGCCGCGGCGGAATTCACTGCCGTGCGGGACAATTGGCACTGATCCGGTTCGCATCACACACCTGGGTACGACCCGCTCGCCACATCGCCCAGAACCTACGCGCCCGAATCCTCTACCGGCACAGCATCATCGACGCTCCCGCACGCCGTTGTCCGCGGGTTGCCCGGAAGACGCCGGAACGCCCGCCGCCGCGAGCCGGGCCGCGAGACCGTCCAGCAGGCACAGCAGCGCGAAGTCGAAGGCCATGGCGCGTGCGGCCTCGGGATCCATCTCTACGGTCTGCCGGAAATCCGCGCGCATCTCCGGATAGTCCGCGGCGACTCGCTCCACCACGTCCACCATGGTGGCGGGGTCGTACCTGCCGTCCTTGCTCACCTGACGGATACCGATCTCCGGAATGACCTGTCCCAGAACGAAACCCATCAGCGTGCCACTGGCCAGATAGACGTCCACACCGGTGAATCCGGCGCGCACGAACGCCCGGCGCAGCCGATCGCTCATGGCGAACGCGTGCGGCCCGGCCATCGGCATCCGGCCGAGCAGATTCGCCAGCCACGGATGTTCGAGCAGCACGACCCGCAGTCCGTAGGCCGTGCTGGTGGTCACCTCGCGCCACGTCGCACGGTCCGGGTCGGGAACCTCCACCAGCCCCCAGACCTCGTCCATGGCCAGTTCCAGTAGTTCGTCCTTGTTCGCGACGTACCAGTACAGGCTGGTCGCCCCCGCACCCAGCCGGGCGCCGAGCTTGCGCATACTCAGCGACTCGAGCCCTTCGGCGTCGAGCATCTCCACCGCCGCCGCGACGATCTGCCCCCGACCGAGCCCGGAGCTTCTGGGACGGCGCGGCTCACGCGCCCATACCGAGGTGAATGGCTTGGTCACGGCACCCACCTTAATTCAATCGCACGCCGTTCGAGATTATCGTACGCTGTGCGAGTGGAATCGAACGCTGTACCAGAACCGGCGGACACACAGGTCCGCGATCCGCGCCGCTGGTGGATTCTGGTGGTGCTGTGCCTATCCCTGCTGGTGCTGATGATCGACGGCACCGTGCTCAATATCGCCATCCCGTCGCTGATCCGGGACCTGAACGCCACCCCCGCGGATGTTCAGTGGATCCTCGACGCCTACATCCTGGTCTTCGCCGGACTGTTACTGACCGCGGGCAGTCTGTCCGACCGCTTCGGCCGACGCCGCATGCTCATCACCGGCCTGGCCGTATTCGGCGCCGCCTCGCTGCTGGCGGTGCTCGCCGACGCGCCGTGGCAGGTCATCGCGGCGCGCGCGGCGATGGGCGTCGGCGGATCGCTGCTGATGCCCTCGACCCTGTCGATCCTGATGACCACCTTCGCCGAGGACGAGCGGCGCAAGGCCATGGCGGCCTGGTCGACGGTGTCGATGGTCGGCATCGTGCTCGGCCCGACGCTGGGCGGCCTACTACTGCAACACTTCTGGTGGGGTTCGGTGTTCCTGCTGAACATCCCGGTCGCGGTGATCGCGATCGTGGCCGCGGTGGTGCTGATGCCCGAGACCCGCGGTGAGCAGCGCCCGGTCGATCCGGTCGGGGTCGTGCTCTCGATCGTCGCGCTGACCTCGGCGGTGTACGTGATCATCCAGCGCGAGTGGAACATTCCGGTGATCGCGCTGGCCGTCCTGGCCGGAGCGGGATTCGGCTGGTGGGAGCACCGCTCCGAGCATCCGATGCTGCCGCTGGGCGTGTTCCGGAACCGGGATTTCACCGGCACCTGCCTGACGCTGCTGCTGATGGTCTTCGGCATGGGTGCGGTGCTGCTGATCCTGACCCAGTATCTGCAGTTCGTCCTGGGCTACGGGCCGATGCGGGCGGGCTGGGCGCTGCTGCCCTACGCGGTGGCGGCCGCGGTGTTCAACGGCCTGGGCGCGACCCTGGGCAAGACGGTGAGCAACAAGACGCTCATCGTCGCCGGACTCGCGGTGATGGCCGGTGCGTTCGCCGTGCTGGCCAATGCGGACAGCTATCCGTGGGTGCTGGCCAGCATGATGATCATGGGCATCGGCGGCGGCCTGGCCGGTCCGGCGGCCTACTCCTCGATCCTCAACGCCATCCCCGTCGAACATGCCGGGGTCGGCTCGGCCATGAACGACACGCTCCAGCAGGTCGGGCAGGCGATCAGTATCGCGGTGATCGGCAGCGTCCTGGCCGGGGTGTACACCGCGCACATGCCCGCCGACGCTCCGGCCGCGGCGCGTGAATCCATCGGCGCCGCATTCCACTTGGGCCTGGTCGGTCCGGCGAAGTCCGCCTTCACCGCCGCCATGTCCACCGGTTCGTGGATCAGCGTCGGCTTCTGCCTCGCCGCCGCGGCCCTGGGCCTGATCCTGCTGCGGGGCCATCGGCCCACACCGGCCGAGGAACCCGAGAGCACCCCGGTCGCCTAGCAGCACAGCTATGCCGCACGGGCACAGGGAATCTCACCCTGTGCCCGTGTCCGCGCACCGTTCGGTCGCCGGGCTGTGCTGGAAACATCCACGGCCGAAGGCTTTTCGGAGGTCGGCGAGGGCACCGGCTGCGCCCGTCGGGGATCGCCGGTCGCGTGGCGGTTCCGATCGGTGTACGTCTGCCCTGTTCGGCCCGTACCGTCGAGGCCATGAGTTCCTCCACCTCCGATACGCGGGCGCTCGCGTCTTCCCCGGATTCGGCCGCGCGCGCCGAGGCCGAACGTCATCTCGTGCGTTACGCCGGGCATGCGGACTTCGTCGGCGAGATCATCACCCGCGCCGCCGGAAGTTTCCTCTACACCCGGGACGGCCGGAAGATCCTGGATTTCACCTCCGGTCAGATGAGCGCGATTCTGGGGCATTCGCATCCGGAGATCGTGGAGACCGTCCGACGCCAGATCGGCGAACTGGACCACCTCTACAGCGGCATGCTCAGCCCGCCGGTCATCGATCTGGCCGCCGGACTCGCCGCGACACTGCCCGCACCGCTGGAGAAGGCGCTGCTGCTGACCACCGGCGCGGAGGCCAACGAGGCCGCGATCCGGATGGCGAAGCTGGTCACCGGCGGGCACGAGATCGTTTCGTTCGCCCGGTCCTGGCACGGGATGACCCAGGCCGCGGCCGGAGCGACCTACAGCGCGGGCCGCCGCGGATACGGCCCGGCCGCACCCGGCAATTTCGCCCTGCCGGTCCCGCACGCCTACCGGCCCGATATCACCACGGCCACCGGCGAACTGGATTGGCGACGGCAGCTGGATCTGGGTTTCGATCTCATCGACGCCCAGTCCACCGGCAGCCTCGCGGCCTGTCTGATCGAGCCGATCCTCAGCTCGGGCGGGATCATCGAACCGCCGCTGGGATATCTGACCGCCCTGCGGGACAAGTGCCGCGAGCGCGACATGCTGCTGATCGTGGACGAGGCGCAGACGGGTCTGTGCCGCACCGGATCCTGGTATGCGTTCGAAGGCGAGGGCATCGTGCCGGACATTCTCGTGCTGTCCAAGACACTCGGCGCCGGGCTGCCGCTGGCGGCGGTCCTCACCTCCGCCGAGATCGAACAGCGGGCGCACGATCGCGGATTCCTGTTCTTCACCACGCATGTCGCCGATCCGCTCGTCGCCGCGGTCGGCAACACCGTACTCGAGGTGCTGCGGCGCGACGGTCTGGACGCGCGGGCCGCGCACCTCGGGGCGATCCTGCGCGAGGGCCTGGAAGATCTCGGACAGCGGCATGCGGTGGTCGGCGACATCCGCGGCCGCGGCCTGCTCGCCGGTCTGGAACTCGTGCTGGACCGCAAGACCAAACAGGGTTCGGACGAACTCGGCGCCCTGGTCACCCGCCGCTGCCTCGAACTGGGCCTGCACATGAACATCGTGCAGCTACCCGGTATGGGCGGCGTATTCCGGATCGCTCCACCGCTGACCGCCACCGAGGACGAACTCGCCCTGGGCCTGTCCATCCTGGACACCGCGATCGGGGACGCGGTCGCCTCGCTCGGAGTGCGCATCGGGAGCTAGCGGGTCAGGACCGTGCGAACGCCTGGCCATCGGCATTCCACACCGATTCGGCATCGGCGATCGTGACGGTCGACCACCCGCTGCCGAACCCTACGTCGGTGGCAGTGTGAGACCCACGAGCTTCTCGGACATGTCCCACAGTCGCTGCGCCAATTCCGCATCTCGGGCCAGGGCGTTGCGTGGCTCCTCGAGCCGGAAGCGGTGAAAGTACTTGCCGTTCACCGCATCCGCGGTCGTGGCCAGATGGACCAGCGGGTCCGCGCCCTGCTCCGGGCGGATGATCAGCGGTCGCAGCAGCGGTAAGCGGATCACCGCGCCCACACCCAGCGGCGCATCGTCGTAGACGTGGGTGGCGACCACGCCGGGATGGAATGCGGCGGTGGTCAATCCGGTGCCCTCGGCCCGGCGCGCGAGTTCGCGCGTGAAGATCACATTCGCCAGTTTCGACGTGGCGTACACCAACAGCTGGCTGTAGTAACCGGTCGGCGCGTTCACCGTGTCCGGATCGAGCCTGGCCAACCGGTAGATCGTGCTCGCGGTATTGACCACCCGGGCGCGCGAATGCACCAGGCGATCGAACAGCAAGCCGGTGAGCAGGAACGGGGCGAGATGGTTGACCTGGAAGGTCTGCTCGTTTCCGTCGACGGTGATCGTCCGCCTGGCCCACGCGCCGCCCGCGTTGTCGGCCAGCACATCGATGACCGGATAGCGGTCGATCAACCGCCTGGCCAGTTCCCGCACATCGTCGAGCCGGGCGAAATCGGCGACGAACGGCTCCGCCCCGATCCGCTCGGCCACCGCGACCGTCCGTTGCGGCGAGCGGCCGACCACCGCGACCGTCGCACCGCGCGCCGCCAGCTTCGCCGCCGCGGCCGCGCCGACACCCGAACTCGCACCCGTCACCACGACCGTGCGGCCGGTCAGATCCGGCCCGGTCGTCTTCTGCGCCACCATGCGCTGTCCTTCCATTCCCGCAAGCCCGCGAGGCCGCCCGAAAGGCATTCCACCGCAGGCGCGCCCGCCTCCCGACACAGTCGGGAGGCGGGCGCTCGATCCGAAACGCTCAGTGCCCCATCATTATCGGAGCATCGGACGAATCCTGCGGTAGGGACGGTTTGACCTTCGGCAGGAAGTACGCCGGGATCAGCGTGATCACCACCAGCACCACGGCCACCACGAAGGTGTGCGCGAACGCCGCGGCAGCCTGATCGAATCCGGCGGCCAGGGCGCCCGGCGGCAACTGCTTCGCGATCGCCGGGTTGAAGTGCGAGGCGATCGCCGCCTGCGCAAACGGCTTGCTGTTGAGCAGGTTCGTCAGCACCACCGACATCACCGCGGTGCCGATCGAGCCCGCGGTCTGATTCACGATATTCATCAGCGTCGTCCCGCGCGCCACCTGCGCGTGGGTCAATGTCTGGATGGCGGCGGTCATCACCGGCATCATGGTGCAGCCCATGCCCAGCCCCATCACGAACAGCGCCGCCATCAGCATGGAATAAGGGGATCGGCATGCAATTGGGTGAGGAACAGCGTGCCGATCGCGATGACGACCAGACCCGTCATCACGATGCGCCCGGGACCGATCTTGTCCACCAGCCGTCCGGCGATCGGCATCGTCAGCATCGCGCCCAACCCCTGCGGCGCGATCAGCAGTCCGGCGTGCAGTGGCGTCAGACCGCGCACCTGCTGCAGATAACTGGGCAGCAGCAGACCCGCGCCGAAGAACGCGATCGCGAAGAACACCATGGTCAGCACTGCGAAGGTCAGCGAACGGTTCCGGAACAGGTGCACATCGATCAGCGGATGGTCGGTTCGCAACGCGTGCAACACGAACGCCACCATCAGCACCAGCCCGATCACCGCGGGAATCAACACCCGCGCCGCCAGCACGGTGTGCTTCTCCGGGATCGAGGAGACCCCGAACAGGAACAGCGCCAGGCCCGGCGAGGCCAGCAGCATGCCCACGAAGTCGAACGCCTCGGACGGTTCGGGCCGGTCGGGGGCGAACACCACGAAGGACAGGATCAGCGACAGCGCGCCGATCGGGACGTTGATCAGGAAGATCCAGTGCCATCCGGCCATACCGAACCAGTGCACATCGATCAGCCAGCCACCCAGGATCGGGCCCAGGATCGGCCCCAGCAGCATCGGCACGCCGAGGACGGCCATCACTCGGCCGATCCGCTGCGGACCGGCCGCATGGGTCATGATCGTCATCCCCAGCGGCATCAGCATGCCGCCGCCGAGGCCCTGGATCACGCGAAAAGCGATGAGCGACTCGATGTTCCATGCGGTGGAGCACAGCAGCGAGCCGAGCACGAAGAAGGTCAACGCCATCATGTAGAGGCGTTTGGTGCCGAATCGATCCGCCGCCCAGCCGGTCAGCGGAATAACGGTGGCCAGTGCGAGCGTGTAGCCGGTCATCGACCAGGCGGCGATCGCGTAGCTGGCGTGGAATGTGTTCTGGAATGTGGGCAGAGCGATGGTGACGACGGTGATGTCGAGGATCGACATGATCGCGCCGAGCACCACGACACCGGCCACCTTCAACACGCTCGCATCGAGCTTGTCGGAGGTCGGATCCGGCTGCGCGGCCTGACTATCCGGAGGTGTGGTCACCGTTTCAGCCTTGCACGGACACGCCTGGATGACCAGCGCCAATTTTCCGCGAGTGGGACGTCGGCACGTCGGTCGAATATTCGGTTCTACTCGGCAATACAGAGCGGTACGGTGGAAAAACACCCGGTTCACCATTGCCCGGTAAGGAGTTCGATGCGATGACCGACCCGGTGCAGGGTTTGACCGGTACGCTCACATCGCCGATCCGCAGCGAAGGCATGCTCGGGGAGGTCCTGGTCGCGATCCGAGGGGGGACAGAGAGTTACATCGCACGATCCACCGAGCCCATCGAGCGGTTCGCGACCGTCCTGATCGTCGAGGTGCATCCGGGCCGGATCGTCGATGTCGTTCCCTGGTTCCCGCTCGACGTCGCACCGGGTGGGGAAATGTCGAGATAACAAGGGAGACAACAGTGCTGGGGTACCACGTGCCCGATCCGGACGAGGCGATGCTCGTCAGCGGGGGCAAGGCCAGAGACAATGCGCCGTTCCGGGTGATCACCGGGCACGGCGCCTGGGTGATGCCGTTCTTCCGCAAGGTCAGATATCTGTCGCTGGCCATGTACGAGGCCGAGATCCAGGAACGCTGCGTCACCAAGCAGGCCATCCAGCTCGATGTGCGCGCCGTGATCGCCTTCAAGGTCGCCAACGACACCCAGTCGGTGGTCAACGCCGCGCAGCGTTTCCTGTCCGAGCAGGAGCGGGAGATGTCGGTGCTGACCGGCCGCATCTTCTCCGGACATCTGCGTTCGATCGTCGGCTCGATGACGGTCGAGGAGATCATCCGCGAACGCCAGAAGCTCGCCGACGAGGTACTGGTGGCCTCGAAGGTGGAGATGAGCAATATCGGCCTGTGGGTCGACTCGTTCCAGATCCAGTCCATCGACGACGGCAACCTCGGCTACATCGGCGCCCTCGCGGCCCCGCACAACGCCGCGGTCCAGCGCGATGCGCAGATCGCCCAGGCCGCCGCCTCGCAGGCCGCCGCCGAAGCCGAACAGGCCTCCCGCCGCAAGCAGGCCGAATACCAGCGCCAGACCGCGATTCTGCAGGCCGAATACCAGCGCGACATCGATAAGGCCAAGGCCGAGGCATCCCAGGCCGGCCCGCTGGCCGAGGCCATCGCGCTGCAGGAGGTGCTCACCGCGCAGGCCGAACGCGCCCGCAAGGAAGCCCAGCTGCGCGAACAGCAGCTGCAGACCGAGGTGGTCAAGCCCGCCGAAGCCGAGGCCGAACGAGTGCGCGTGCTCGCCCAGGCCGAGGCCGACCGCACCCGCATCCAGGCCGAGGCCGCCGCGTCGAACAACCGCATCGCCCTGGACCAGCTGCTCATCGAACAGCTGCCCGAAATCGTCAAGCAGGCCTCGGTCGGCCTCTCGCACGCCAACCTGACCGTGCTGAACGGACCCGACGGCGTCAGCGAGCTCGTCAACGGCATGGTCGGCCAGGGTCTGACGGTGTTCAACTCGCTGCAGAAAGCCCTCTCTTCCACCGGTGAATCCACCGACAACGAACAGCGGGACAGTTAGAGTGACGGCACAGTGACGGCAATGAGGAGCGGGTGCAGGTGTCGATCGGGAAATTGGTGTCCTTCGACAGTTCACGGGGGTTCGGATTCATTCGGCCGGAAGACGGCGGCCCCGATGTCTTCGTTCATGTGAACGACATCGGGCTCGACGAGGACGAACTGCGCCAGGGACGGGTTTTCGAATTCGAGGTGACCGAAGGTGATCGGGGTCCGAAAGCGGTCAATCTGACCCTGGTCGCGGGCCAGCCGCCGGTGCCGCGCCATCGCAACCGCGAACGCGGCGCCAGCGTACTCACCGCCGCCGAGCACAAACGCCTGATCACCGAACTACTGCTCGATGCCAGCCCGGCGCTGACCGCCGGGGAGATAGTCACCATCCGCGAGCGACTGACGGCATTCGCCGAACAGCACGGATGGCTGGAAGGCTGATCGGCGCTACCGAATTCTGTCGGTACCACCACATACGATCTTCCTGACGATGCGGGCGATGAATTTTGCCCGCCCGCATCGTCTACCAGGTTGAGACACCGATTCGTACCGGGCCACGAACACGCCGGAGCGAAGCGGAGGCCGAAAACACCGCCAGGAGGATCGTGTGGATCTGCCCGTTATGCCACCGGTCAGACCGATGCTGGCCAAGTCCGCATCGGAGTTGCCGGACGATCCGGAGCTGTTCTACGAACCCAAGTGGGATGGTTTCCGCTGCATCGTGTTTCGCGATGGCGACGAGATCGAACTCGGCTCTCGTAACGACCGTCCGCTCACCCGTTATTTCCCGGAATTGGTGAGCCTGCTCGCGCAGGCGCTGCCGCCACGGTGTGTGGTGGACGGCGAGATCGTCGTGGTCACCGAACACGGCCTGGATTTCGACACCCTGCAGAATCGCCTGCACCCGGCGGCCTCACGGGTGAACAAACTCGCTGTGGAGACGCCGGCCAGTTTCGTGGCCTTCGATCTGCTCGCCCTGGGCGACCGGGATCTGACCAGCGAACCGTTCGCCGAACGCCGCAAGATCCTGGAAACCATCGTCGATCATTCACTCGATCGTGTGCATCTCACGCCGATCACCACCGATCCGGTGCTGGCCCGCGACTGGTTCACCCGTTTCGAGGGCGCCGGATTCGACGGCGTCGTGGTCAAGGCCGGTGATCTGGCATATCTGCAGGACAAGCGGGTGATGATCAAGGTCAAACACGAGCGCACCGCCGACTGTGTGGTGGCCGGATTCCGCTGGCACAAGGACGGCCGAGGCGTCGGCTCCCTGTTGCTGGGGCTGTTCGACGAGCAGGGCAATCTGCATCACGTCGGCGTGGCCAGCAGTTTCACCGCCGCCCGCCGCGCCGCGCTGGTCGATGAACTCCAGCCGCTGCGCGAGAACGCCCTGGAGAACCATCCGTGGCGGCAGTGGGCCGATGCCGCGGCCCAGGCCAAGGCCGAAGGGAAAATGCCCGGCGGGGTGAGCCGCTGGACCGGAACCAAGGATCTGTCCTGGGAGGCGCTGCGGCCCGAACTCGTCGCCGAGGTCCGCTACGAGCACGTCATGGCCGGGCGCCTGCGACACGGCGGCCGCCTGGTCCGATTCCGAGACGACCGCACGCCCGAATCGTGCACCTACGCCCAGCTCGAGCAGGTCGCCCCGGCCGAACTCGCCGACATCTTCGCCGAGGCGCGCAAATGAGCGAGTCCATCGATATCGAGGCCGCCGGTCGCACCGTGCGGATCAGCAATCCCGACAAGATCTACTTCACCAAGCGCGGCGAGACGAAACTCGATCTGGTGCGCTACTACCAGGCCGTCGAGGAACCGATCATGCGCACCATCGGCAATCGCCCGGTACTGCTGGAGCGTTATCCGGACGGGGCGAGCGGCAAATCCTGGTTCCAGAAGCGGGTGCCCGCCTCTGTCCCGGACTGGTTGCAGACCACGAAGGTCGCCACCCCCAACGGCACCACCAGCGACGCTCTCGTCGCCGCCGACCTCGCGCACATCCTGTGGGCGGTCAACCTGGGCTGCTTGGGTTTTCACGTCTGGGCCAACCACGCGGCGGCCGGACCGCCCGACACCGCCGCCGGGCACACGCCCACACCTCGGGCCGTCACCGAGGTCCTCGGTGATCTCGCCATCGCCGACGAACTGCGGATCGATCTGGACCCCTCCCCCGGCATCGGATTCGCCGACCTGCGCGAGGCGGCGATCTGCACCCGTGAGCTGTTCACCGAACTGGGCATCGATTCGCGAATCAAGACCTCCGGCTCGCGCGGCCTGCACATCTACGTCGCACTCGAACCGCGATGGGACGGCTATCAGGTCCGCGCCGCCTCGGTGGCCCTGGCCCGCGAACTCGAACGCCGCCATCCCGATCGGATCACCGCGCAATGGTGGAAGGAGTTGCGCGGCAGCCGGGTTTTCATCGACTACAACCAGAACGCCCCGCACAAGACGGTTTTCGGCGCCTGGTGCGTGCGCCCCAAGGTCGGCGCGCAGGTGTCCACGCCGATCTCCTGGGATGCCCTGGACACCGTCGTGCCCGATGAGCTCACCATCGCCACGGTGCCCGCACGGGTCGCCGAATTCGGTGACCCGTGGGCCGACCGCACTCCCCAGTCCATCGAACCGCTCCTGAAAATGGCTGCCCGCGACCAGGATTCGGGCCTGATGGACGCCCCGTGGCCGCCGCAGTACCCGAAGATGCCGAACGAGCCGCCGCGCGTGCAGCCCAGTCGCGCCCGCACCCAGGAGTGAGTCCTTCCCGCACGCCCGGTCGCGGTTGTGCGGATCCGGGTCAGCGGTCGATCTTCGGGAACGACGTGGTGACCAGCGCGAACAGCATGTCCGCGAGCAGGATGTGGACCTGCTCGCGGGTCAGCGTGCCGCGGATGATCCATTCGCGCCCAGCGGTTTTCACCATGCCGCCGTAAGCACGCACCAGGGCGCGCAGTTCGCCCGAATGCTGAGACCCGCTCAGGCCCACCATGTCCAGCAACCGGGCCGCGGCCGCATCGTCGGCCTCGTCCAGGATCCGCTGCACCTCCGGATCGTCGCCGATTCCCTCGTGCCCGGTCACCTTGACCCAGGTGCTGCCGTGTTCGCCGATGATGTCCAGCAACCACGCCACACTCGCATCGACACGCTCACGGTCCGTGCCGGTCGGCAGCACCATGTTGTCCGGCTTGGGCAAGGTCACCATCCGGCGCACCACCGCGAGATACAGGTCGCGCTTATTGCCGAAATAGTGGTTGATCAGGCCACGGGCCACCCCGGCGCGCTGCGCGAGTTCCGCGGTGGACACCGCCGCGTAGGGGCGTTCACCGAACATCTCGATGGCGCGGCCCAGAATCTGGGCACGGCGCTCGTCGGGATCGAGCCGACGGCGCGCCGGAGCATCGGCCTCGGCGGCTGCCGCGAGTCGGGTTTCAGAGTGAGCGGGCAATGAGATCCTTCATCACCTCGTTCGAGCCGGCCAGGATACGCAGGATCCGGGCGCCCGTGTAGAGCTGGGAGATCGGGTATTCCGTCATATATCCATAGCCACCGAAGAGTTGCAGACAACGGTCCACCACAATACCCAACTGATCGGTCAGCCAATATTTCGCCATGGCAGCGGTGGGAATGTCGAGTTCGCCCCGAAGATGCTTGCTGATGGCGTTATCGAGGAACGTGCGGCTCACCTGTGCGATGGTCTTGCACTCGGCGAGTTCGAACTTGGTGTTCTGCATCGCGAACAGCGGCTTGCCGAACGCCTCACGACCCTTGGTGTACTCCACGGTCAGCTCGACGGCCTTCTCCATCATCGCGACCGCCATGATCGCGGTGACCAGCCGCTCCTGCGCGAGCAGCTGCATCATCTGGTAGAAGCCCTGGCCCTCGGCCTCGCCGAGCAGGTTCGCGGCCGGCACCCGCAGCCCGTCGAAGAACAGCTCCGCGGTGTCCTGCCCCTTGCCGCCGATCTTGGACAGGATCCGGCCGCGCTTGAAACCGGGCGTATCGTCGCCGACCTCGGCGAAGATCAGCGAGACGCCCGCCGCACCCTTGGTCGGATCGGTCTTGACCGCGAGGATGATGCCGTCACACAGCCAGCCGTTGGAGATGAAGATCTTCGACCCGGTGATGACGTACTCGTCGCCCTCGCGCACCGCGCGGGTCTTGATGGCCTGCAGGTCCGAGCCGGTGCCCGGCTCGGTCATGCCGATCGAGAGCACCATCTCACCGCTGGCCGCCTTCGGCAGCACCCGCTGCTTGAGTTCTTCGCTGCCGAAGTGCGCCAGATAGGGCGCGATGATCGAGGAGTGCACCGGCATACCCAGCGCACCCTCGCCGCCGAAGGACTGCTCCTCGATGATGGCCGCCTCGTGCGCGAAAGTGCCTCCGCCGCCGCCGTATTCGGTCGGAATGGCCGCGCACAGCAGCCCCAGCTCGCCCGCCCGGTTGTACAGCTCGCGGTCGGGATGGCCCTGCTCGACGAACTTCTCCTCGTGCGGGACGACCTCCTTGGCGAAGAAATCTCTCGCCAGCTCCCGGACCGCCTCGACCTCGTCGTCGCTCCATGCCGCGCGTGCCATCTTCGTCTCACCTCTCGTACCGAGCCGATTCACCGTGCGGACGTCCGGCCCTCTCACCTGCCGGACGCACGTCCCGGTCGGCATCCCGCCGACCTCCGGCACCAGCGTGGACCACTGTTGGCGTTATGTCAACAACCCGGGCATGCCCCGTAGGGCGGCCGTGTGCAGGCGCACACCAGCACTGATGCGACAATGTTCCGACCGCATCCGCACGCACGAAGGAACCACCCGCACCGCGATGGCCGACCACGACCCGACGACCGATACCGCCGCGCCGCAGGCCGCCATCGATCCCGAGGAACTCGCCATCTGCCTGCGGGTCCTGGATCAGGTCGGCGATCTGGACAAGGACCATCCCGATTCGGTGCGCGTACAGCGCGCGGTCGGGCACATGTTCAAGATGCTCAAGCGCCGTCGCCGCGTCGCCGCCCGCGAGGCCGTCGCGGAGAACGATCGCGCCGTCGTGCACGCGACCGCCACCGGATCGCTCAACCGGATCGACGACGAGACCGCCGGAATCCCGTTGACCTCCAACGCGTCCGGAGCCTCGGCTGGCACACTGCTCAAGCCGCGCCCCTGCTACATCTGCAAACAGCGCTACACCCGCGTCGACGCCTTCTACCACCAGCTGTGCCCGGACTGCGCCGCCCGCGGCCACGCCAAACGCGATGCGCGCACCGATCTGCGCGGCCGCCGCGCCCTGCTCACCGGCGGACGCGCCAAGATCGGCATGTACATCGCGCTGCGCCTGCTGCGCGACGGCGCGCACACCACGATCACCACCCGCTTTCCCAACGACGCCATCCGCCGGTTCAAGGCTCAGCCGGACAGCGCCGACTGGATCCACCGGCTGCGCGTGATCGGCATCGATCTGCGCGATCCCGCGCAGGTCGTCGCGCTCACCGAGGACGTCGCCGCCCAAGGGCCGCTGGACATCCTGATCAACAATGCCGCGCAGACCGTGCGCCGCTCGACCGGTGCGTACGGCGCGCTGGTCGAGGCCGAGTCCGATCCGCTGCCGGTGGGCGAACTCCCCGACACGGTCAGCTTCGGCAAGACCATGCAGGCGCATCCCACCGCACTGACCGCCTCACTCGCGCCCGCGCTCACCGCCGCCGAGGTCACCGAACTGGCGCTCGTCGCGGGATCCGCCACGCCCGAACGCATTTCGCGCGGTCTGGCCATCGATGCCGGGGGCCTGGTTCCGGATCTCGCGCACACCAACAGCTGGGTGCAGACCGTGGCCGAGGTCGATGCCACCGAACTGCTCGAGGTGCAGCTGTGTAACTCGGTCGCGCCGTTCATCCTGATCTCCCGGCTGCGTCCGGCGATGGCCGCCGCCGCGGCACGACGCAAGTACGTCGTGAACGTCTCGGCCATGGAAGGCGTCTTCGGCCGCGGCTACAAGGGCCCCGGCCATCCGCACACCAATATGGCCAAGGCCGCGCTGAACATGCTCACCCGCACCAGCGCCGCGGAGATGCTCGAAGCCGACGGCATCCTGATGACCGCCGTGGACACCGGCTGGATCACCGACGAACGCCCGCACTACACCAAGATCCGCCTCGCCGAGGAAGGCTTCCACGCACCGCTGGACCTGGTCGACGGCGCGGCGCGCGTGTACGACCCGATCGTGCGCGGCGAGAACGGCGAGGACCTCCACGGCTGCTTCCTCAAGGACTACGAACCGTCCAACTGGTAGCCACTCCCCTCCGCGGCATCCCTGCGTTCTCGTTCGCGGCAGCCGTTCCGATCACATCAATACGATCACACCGGGCCGGTAGGACCATGATCGACGCCTAATCTGGATACATGATGTACCGTCTGCTGGCCGACGCCACCACGGTGGTGCACTTCCTGTTCGTCGTCTATGTGGTGACCGGCGGCTACCTCGCCTGGCATTGGCGATGGACGATCTGGACCCACCTGGCCGCATTCGGCTGGGGATTCGGCACGGTGCTGTTCAGCATCTCCTGCCCGCTCACCCATCTGGAGAACTGGGCCCGCGAGCAGGCCGGTGAAGCCCCGCTACCGGCCAGCGGGTTCATCGATCACTACATCACCGGCGTGCTCTATCCGCGCGGCGCACTGGATCTCGTGCGGGTACTGGTCGTGATCGCCGTCGCGCTGTCGTGGGCGGGATACGTCTGGCTACCGCGGCACCACCGCGCGCTCAAACCAAGCGTTCGTTGACGAAATCCGCTATCTCGGCGACCTTTTCGTCGAGATAGAAGTGCCGCCCCGGGAAGGTGGACAGCTCGAACGTACCGGTGGTGTGCCGCTGCCACTCCCCCGCCTGCTCCGGCGTCACGGTCGGGTCCGCATCGCCGAGCAGCACCGAAACATCGCAGCGCAGTTCGGGTCCCGGCTCGAAGCGATAGGTCTCGACGGCCTGGTAATCCGCGCGAACCGCGGGCAGCACCAATTCCGCCAGACTCGGCTCCGATCGCAGAATCGCCACGGAGGCAGGATCATTGGCCAGACGCTCCAACTCGGCGATCACCTCCGCATCAGGAGCCTGGTGTATCGCACCGACATACGGGGCGTGCGGTGCGATACGTCCCGAGACGAACAGCCGGATCACCTTCTGCCCGGCGTTTTCCAGCCGACGAGCGGTCTCGAAGGCCACCGTCGAACCCATACTGTGACCGAACAGCGCCAGTCGCGGCGCACCGACGGACAGCTCCGGGGTGATCCGGTCCGCGAGCTCCCGCAGATCGGTGAGCAGCGTCTCGGCGAGACGATCCTGACGGCCGGGATACTGCACCGCGTAAACCGCTGTGTCCGGACGTATCTGCTGCGCCAGAGCGCGATACGCACTCGCCGAACCGCCACCGGGCGGGAAGCACACCAGCACCGTGCGCGGATCAGGCACCGCACGCAATTCACGCAACCAGCCGCCCGCGACAATTCGTCCCGCCACGCAGTTTCCTCCCGCTCGATCCCAGCGTCCGTCGGGCCGAGGGTACTCGGTGGCTATTTCCCCTGGAGCGCCGAGAGGGCGACTTCCAGGTCGTCACCCAGCAGCATCTCGCCGTCCGGTCCGAGCAGGGTCAGCATCGCGATGCCCTGGAACAGCACGAAATACAGCTTCGCGACCGCCCGTGCCTGCTCGGCGGACAGATCCGGATACACCTCGCGCAGCAGCCCGGCCAGTTCGGTGTACGCCTCACCGGTCGCCTCGGCGAGAAATTCCTGGGAGTCCGGCGAGCGTGCGATGCGCATACCGTTCTCCAGGCTCAGCAGCAGTTGCTCCCGATGCCGGAATGCCACGTCGACCAGTCCGTTCAGGGTGGACGCGAAGGATTCGGGCAGCGAACGCCCCTCCCCCGCAGCCCGGATCGCCTCGTCCATACCGTCGCCGATCTCGCTGCCGACGGACATCGTGATGGCCTCGGAGACCAACCGATCCTTCGACCCGAAGTGGTAGCCGATCGCCGCCAGGCTGACCCCGGCGGCTCCGGCGATGTCCCGCGCGGTCACCTTGGCGAGCCCGCGTTCCAGGATCACCTTCTTCGCTGCCGCCAGTAGATCTTCTCGATTACCCATATGCCCAGGTTACAACGTCTTAGACATTTGTTCTAGACAGATGTGCCAAATGTGTGGCACATTTGTCTAAGACATTCGATCCACACGACAGGGAACCGACACCATGGGCACTACGCACACCCCGCGCATCCTCGTCTCCGGCGGCGGCATCGCCGGTAATGCCGTTGCGCTGCAACTGCTTCGCGCCGGAATCGACGTCACCGTCATCGAGCGGGCCGCCGCCCCCCGACCCGGCGGACAGGCCGTGGATCTGCGCGGTCCCAGCCGCGAGGCCGCCGAGCGGATGGGCCTGATGCCCGGTATCCGCAAGTACCAGCTCCAGGAACTCGGCATGTCCTATGTCGACCCGCAAGGGCGGACCTACGCGAACATGTCGATGGAGTTCTTCGACGGGAAAGGCCCGGTGGCCGAGATCGAGATCACCCGCGGCGATCTGAATCAGGTGCTGCTGGACGAACTCGCCGGCGCCGCCGGGGATCTGGACTACCGGTACGGCGACTGGATCACCACGCTGGACCAGGACGATTCCGGTGTCGAGGTGGGCTTCGCCTCCGGGCGTACCGAACGTTTCGATCTCGTCGTCGGCGCCGACGGCGTGCACTCGGCCACCCGGCGGCTGGCCTTCGGCCCGGAGGAGCAGTTCAGCACGTATCTTGGCGGCTACATGTCGTTCTTCACGATCCCCACGCCGCCGGACGTGCGGCCCGGATGGTTCACCATGCAGTTGATTCCCAGCGCCGCGGTCGGCCTTCGGCCCGACGGCGATCCCGATACCGCGAAGGCCATCCTCACCGTTCTCACCGACCGGGATCCCGCCCTGCGCGGCGATCCCGACGCGCAGCATCGGCTCATCCGGAACCATCTGGACGGTGACGGCTGGCATGCCCCGGCGATTCTCGCGGGGATGGCGACGACCGAGGACTTCTACTTCGACGAGCTGGCCCGAATCGATATGCCCACCCTCAACGCCGGACGCGTCACCCTGCTCGGCGACGCCGGATACTGCGGCTCCCCGATGACGGGGATGGGCACCGCCATGGCAATCGTGGGCGCCTACGTCCTCGCGGGCGAGATCACCGCCACCCCGGACGATCTGCTCGGCGCGGTGGGCCGATACGAGCAGAAGGTGACCCCGTTCCTGGACGAGGCGAAGCAGCTCCCGGGCGGCGGCATCGATATGATGTTGTCGCACAGTCGATTCGGCACCGCCATGCGCCGCACCGCCAACCGGGTGATGCTCTCGCGGGTGATGCGGCCGGTGATGATGAAGATGTTCTTCGGCAAGACCGAGGACTACGAACTGCCGACGTACTGAACGCTGCGGACAGGCGGGTCCGGCACCCGGCCCCGCCTGCCGGATGCGGCCCGAGCCGACCCTCGGCAACCACGCCGCACCACACCGATAGGATTGCGCCGGTGCGGCAGAAGATCATCATGGATGTCGACACCGGCATCGACGATTCCCTCGGACTGCTCTACGTCCTCGCCAGCCCGGAGGCCGAACTCCTGGGTATCGTCTCGACGGCCGGTAACGTCTCCGCGCCACAGGTGGCGACGAACAATCTGGCACTGTTGGAGCTGTGCCGGGCACCCGATATCGAGGTGGCGCTCGGCGCGGACACTCCCCTGGCGATCCCACTGCAGACCACCGAGGACACGCACGGCCCACAGGGCATCGGCTATGCCGAATTCCCGCTTCCGCCGCGCCGGATCTCGCCCCGGTCCGGGGCGCAGCTGTGGGTGGATCTGGTGCGCGACCATCCCGGGGAGATCGTCGGGCTGTGCACCGGGCCGCTCACCAATCTCGCACTCGCGCTGCGGATCGAGCCGCGGCTGCCGCAACTGCTCGGCCGGCTGGTGGTGATGGGCGGGGCGTTCAACCATCCGGGCAACACCACGCCGACCAACGAGTGGAATGTGCACGTGGATCCGGAGGCGTGGCAGGAGGTCTTCGCCGCCTTCGCCGCCGCACCGGCCGACCGGCGCCCGCTGGTCTGCGGACTGGATATCACCGAGACCATCGAGATGGTCCCGGATCATCTCGCCCGGCTCGCCGAACGCGCGCGCAGCGTTCCGGAGCACGAGGTCTCCGAAACCGATACACCCGGCACCCGGTCCAAGGCCAGTAACCCGATCGTGCGGTTCCTGACCGATGCGGTGCGGTTCTATTTCGAATTCCACCGCCACTACGACCAGGGCTATCTCGCGCACATGCACGATCCGTTCGCCGCGGCGGTGGCGCTGGATCCCGGCCTGGCCCGCACCCGGGCGGCCACGGTCGAGGTCGAACTGGGCGGCACCATCACTCGCGGGACCACCGTGGCCGACTGGGCCGGGATGTGGGGCCGGGAACCCAACGCGGACATCGTCATCGGCACCGATCCGGCGGTCTTCTTCGACCGGCTGATCGAGCGGGTGGGAGATTTCGCCCGCACGGTGTATCCGGACCGCTGATCGAGCAGTTGTGGAGATCGCAGTATGAACGCAGACGACGACCTGACCTATGTCCACGAATTCCAGCGGCGGCTCGACCTGCCCGGAATCATCGACGTCCATACGCATTTCATGCCCGAGCCGGTGATGCGCAAGGTGTGGGCGTACTTCGATTCGGCCGGTCCGCTGATCGGGCGGCCGTGGCCGATCGCCTACCGTGACGAGGAGCAGGTCCGGCTGAAGACGTTGCGCGACTTCGGTGTTCGCGCGTTCACCGCCCTGGTCTATCCGCACAAACCGGAGATGGCGGCCTGGCTCAACGGCTGGTCGGCCGAGTTCGCCGCCCGCACCCCGGACTGCCTGCACACCGCGACCTTCTTCCCGGAGCCGGGCGCGGGCGAGTACGTCGCGTCCGCGATCGAGGCGGGAGCGCGGATCTTCAAGGTACACATCCAGGTCGGAGATTTCTCGCCCGTCGATCCGCTGCTGACGCCGGTGTGGGAGATCCTGTCCGAGACCGGCGTTCCGGTGCTCATCCATTGCGGTTCGGGCCCGGCGCCCGGCAGATTCACCGGCCCCGGCCCCATTGCCGAACTGCTGCAGCACTTTCCGCGTCTGCGCTTGATTGTCGCCCATATGGGCGCACCCGATTACACCGAGTTCCTCGATATCGCCGAGCGGCACCCCCTGGTCCACTTGGACACCACGATGAACTTCACGGACTTCTTCGATTCGCAGGATCCGTTCCCCGAGAACGAGCGCACCCGTCTGCTCGCGCTGGGCGACCGCATCCTGTTCGGCAGCGATTTCCCGAACATTCCGTACCCGTACGCCCATGCGCTCCATGCCCTGGATCGTCTCGAGCTGGGTGATGCCTGGCTTCGTGGCGCCTGTTACGAAAATGCCGCACAGCTGTTCGGGTTGGAGTCGCACGCACAGCGCTAGAATCGCCGCGAGATGGACAGCGGAAATTCAAGTGCGACAGCAGGTTTCCCGAAAGATCCGGGGACCGAGGCGACCCCGGACGGCTACCGGTGGATTCTGCGGTTCCGAGTCGCCGGGAGCGGCGACACGAGTGCCGGATTCCTCCTGGGCGGAACCGCCCTCCTCGTTGTCGTCTTCTTCGCTGTCGCTCGGGATGGTCTATCGCCCCTCACTGGTGGCGACCGGCGGCGGTCTGCGAATCGGGCGATTCGAGGTCGCCTGGGCGGACATCGTCGAGGTAGCGGGCCGCTACACCGGCGGTCGCAGCCCGATGCCCTACGTCGAGTTCCAGATCGCCGACCCGGCCGCCCTGTACGGCATCCGTAACAGTCCTCGACGCGTGATGCCGAGAACCTGGCATCTCGACGCCAACGGGCTGCTGTCCACCATCACCTACCTGGCGGAGAACCCGGCCGTGGCCACCGGCCTCACGTCGGCTCAGTTCGAGGCCCCGCCCCGGCCCCAGCGGCCTTCGCGCTGAATGGATCTCAGCCGTCGAAGGCGCGCAGGATCTCCTCGGTGGCGAGGGCAGGGGTGAGGGATCCGGCGCGGACGCGGTCCTCCACCTCGGTCCGGATGGCTTTCACCGCCGGGCTCTCGGCCAGCCGGCGCAGCAGCTGATCGTGCACCATCGTCCAGGTCCAGTCGACCTGCTGGCGGCGGCGCTTCTCGGCGAACTCCCCCGCCTCGGTGAGTACCCGGCGATGGGTCAGCACGGTGTCCCAGAAGGTGTCCAGGCCCGTCCCGTTCAGCCCGCTCATGGTGAGAACCGGTGGGCGCCAGAGGGAATCGCGCGGATGGATCAGGCGCATCGCGCCCTGCAGTTCGCGCGCGGCGGATTTGGCCTCGAGTTCGTGGCGGCCGTCGGCCTTGTTGACCGCGACCAGATCCGCCAGTTCCAGGACGCCCTTCTTGATGCCCTGCAACTGATCTCCGGTGCGCGCCAGGGTCAGGAAGCAGAACACGTCGACCATATTGGCGACGGTCACCTCGGACTGGCCCACGCCGACGGTCTCCACCAGCACCACGTCGTATCCGGCGGCCTCGAGCAGCACGATCGTCTCTCGGGTGGCCTTGGCCACGCCGCCCAGGGTGCCCGCGGTCGGCGAAGGGCGGATGAACGCGTCGCGTTCGGTCGACAGCCGCGCCATGCGGGTCTTGTCGCCGAGGATCGACCCGCCGGTCCGAGTCGAGGACGGATCCACCGCCAGGACCGCCACCCGATGCCCCTGCCCGATCAGGTACATGCCGAGCGCATCGATGAACGTCGACTTACCAACGCCCGGAACACCGGTGATGCCCACGCGATTGGATCCCACCGCACCTTCGGAGCCGACCTTCAGCAACAACTGCTGGGCCAGATCGCGATGATCCGGGCGGGTGGACTCGACGAGGGTGATCGACCGGGCCAGCGCGCTGCGCTCGCCCTTGCGTACCGCTTCGGCGAGCTGATCGACATCGATCGTGCGACGCGGTGTGGCAGCCGAACTCCCGCCCGTGCCGCCGGTCGAGCTGCCGACGCCCGAGGTCGAGGTCAGCCGCGGATGCCCGGCGGGAACCCAGTCCTCGCGCCGCTGCCGTTGTGCCGCAGTCGATTCGGTGCTCCCGGTCCCGAGATCACCCGGCTGCCCACCGTTGGCAGGCACAGCCGAACGACGACGATCCGTGGTCGATGCGACGGACTCCGGACCGCCGTCGTTCGCGACGGGCTCGTTCATTCGCCCGCGCCGGTGCCGATCTCGTGCCCGAGTCCGGCCGCCAGTTTGCGAAGCAGATCGACCGCGGCATCGGCGATCACGGTGCCGGGCGCGAAGATCGCGGCCGCGCCCGCGGCGTACAGCTCGTCGAAGTCGCCCGGCGGGATCACCCCGCCCACCACGACCATGATGTCGGGACGACCGACATCGGCCAGCGCCTGCCGCAGGGCAGGCACCAGCGTGAGGTGGCCGGCCGCGAGCGAGGACACGCCGACGACGTGCACGTCGTTGTCCGCGGCCTGCTGGGCCACCTCCTCCGGGGTCTGGAACAGCGGGCCCACGTCGACGTCCATGCCCAGATCGGCGAAGGCCGTGGCGATCACCTTCTGACCGCGATCGTGCCCGTCCTGGCCCATCTTGCAGACCAGGATGCGGGGGCGGCGGCCCTCGGCGGCGGCGAACTCCTCCACCAGCGCCATGGCCTGGCTGATATTGGTCACCTTCCCGGCCTCCTCGCGGTAGACGCCCGAGAGCGTGCGGATCTCGGCCTGATGACGTCCGTACACCTTCTCCAGCGCGTCGGAGATCTCCCCGACGGTCGCCTTGGCGCGCGCCGCGTCGATCGCCAGCGCCAGCAGGTTGTTGTTCATGCCGCCCTCGGACGACGCTGCGGCCCTGGTCAATTCGGCCAGCGCGCGCTCCACCTCACCCGAGTCGCGTTCGGCGCGCAGACGGCGCAACTTCTCGTTCTGCTCGGCGCGCACCCGGGAGTTCTCGACCTTGAGCACCTCGATCGGGGTGTCCTCGGTGACCTGGTACTTGTTGACCCCGATCACCGGCTGCTGACCGGTATCGATGCGCGCCTGCGTGCGCGCGGCGGCCTCCTCGATGCGCAGCTTCGGGATGCCCTCCGAAATCGCCTGTGCCATACCGCCGTGCGCCTGCACCTCGGCGATGTGGGCACGAGCCCGCTCGGCGAGCTGGTGGGTCAGCCACTCCACGTAATAGGAGCCGCCCCACGGGTCGGCGGGCCGGGTGGTGTTGGACTCCTGCTGGATCAGCAGCTGGGTGTTGCGAGCGATCCGCGCGGAGAAGTCGGTCGGCAGCGCCAGGGCCTCGTCCAGGGCGTTGGTGTGCAGCGACTGGGTGTGCCCCTGTGTGGCGGCCATCGCCTCCACACAGGTGCGCGCGACGTTGTTGAACACGTCCTGCGCGGTCAGCGACCAGCCCGAGGTCTGCGAATGGGTGCGCAGCGCAAGGGATTTCGCATTCTTGGGTTCGAACTGCGCGACCAGCTCGCTCCACAGCAGCCGGCCCGCGCGCATCTTGGCGACTTCCATGAAGAAGTTCATGCCGATCGCCCAGAAGAACGACAGCCGCGGCGCGAACTTGTCGACCTCCATACCGGCCTCGATACCGGCCTTGATGTACTCCACGCCGTCGGCGAGGGTGTACGCCAGCTCCAGATCCGCGGTGGCCCCGGCCTCCTGGATGTGGTAGCCGGAGATCGAGATCGAGTTGAACTTCGGCATCTTCGCACTGGTGTAGGCGAAGATGTCGGAGATGATCCGCATCGAGGGTTCGGGCGGATAGATGTAGGTGTTGCGGACCATGAACTCCTTCAGAATGTCGTTCTGAATGGTTCCGGCCAGCTGTTCGGGCTTGACGCCCTGCTCCTCGGCGGCCACGACGTACAGCGCCAGAATCGGCAGCACCGCGCCGTTCATGGTCATCGACACCGAGACCTGGTCCAGCGGAATGGAATCGAACAACTCCCGCATGTCCAGGATGGAGTCGATGGCCACACCGGCCATACCGACGTCACCGGTGACGCGCGGGTGATCGGAGTCGTAGCCGCGGTGCGTGGCCAGGTCGAAGGCCACCGACAGGCCCTTCTGACCGGACTGCAGGTTGCGGCGGTAGAAGGCGTTCGAGTCCGCGGCGGTGGAGAAGCCCGCGTACTGGCGGATGGTCCACGGCTGGTTGACGTACATCGTCGGGTACGGGCCGCGCACGAACGGGGCGACGCCCGGCACGCTGTCCAGCGGATACCCCTGCTCGACGATCGCGTCGCGGTCGGCCTTGGTGAACACCGGCGGGACGTCGATGCCCTCGGGCGTCGCCCACACCAACTGCTCGGGGGTGTACCCGTTCGCCTCGGCTGCGGTGCGCACGAACTCGCGCACCTGCTCCTCGCCGGGCTGCGCGGCGCTCTGCGCGCTCGCGTCCAGCGGCACGTCGGCGAAACTGCCGATCACGTGATTGATGGTCATCGTCTACGCTCCCAGCTTCTCCAGCAGGCCGGACAGTGCCGCGACCGCGTCCATCCGTGCGGTCAGGTATCCGTCCGGGCGCTGTGCGTCCGGCACTTCGGCCACGGCCTTCTCCGGCCCGGCCAGCAGCACGGTGGCCACACCGGCGCCGCGCAACTGCTCCACGGCCGCGGCGGCCTCGGCGGCGTAGCGCCCGTCCGATCCGCACAGCACCGCGACACTCGCGCCCGATTCGGTTGCGGCCGCGCCGATTCCGGAGAGCTCCAGCACGCCCGGGTTGGTCGTCTCGATACCGCCCGAGGCGAGCACGTTGGCGGTGAAGGTGACCCGGACGTTGTGTTCGGCCACCGGGCCCAGCGGGATCAGCACCGCCTTCGGCCGCTGGCCGTGTGCGGCGAGGTAGGCATCGGACCGGTTGCGCAGCGTCTCGAACGCCGCGCCGTACCGCGCCACGGTCGCGGGCTCGCGCGCGGCCTCGGACAGCGGCGTCTCGGCCAGGTTCGGGAATTCGTTGACGCCGGTGACCGACGTCTTGCGATGTGCCACATCACGATCGCGCCGGGCGCGGGTCTCGCCGACGCGCTCGGCCAGCAGACCCGAGTCCAGCGCGGCGCGGAATCCGCCTGCGGCCTCGAGCTCCTGCATGAACTCCCATGCCTTGGCGGCCAGGGCGTCGGTCGCGCTCTCCACGTACCAGGATCCCGCGCCGGGATCCTGCACGTGGCCCAGGTGCGATTCCTCGAGCAGCAGCAGCTGCGTGTTGCGGGCCATGCGCTGTGAGAACGCCCGGGACACATCGAGTTCCCCGGCGGGCAGCGCGGAGTCGAAGGGCAGCACCGTCACCAGATCCGCGCCGCCGACGCCCGCGCCGAAGGCGGCCAGGGTGGTGCGCAGCATGTTCACCCACGGGTCGCGCTGGCTCATCATCGGCGCCGAGGTGACCGCCCACTGCGGGGCGTTACCGGCATCCGGCGCACCCAGCTCGTGCGCCACCCGGGCCCACAAGCGGCGCGCGGCACGGAACTTCGCGATCGTGCCGAACTGGTCGTCGGTGGCGGCGAAGCGGAACACCAACTGGCCGAGCGCATCCGCGACGGGCACGCCCGCGGCGGTCAGCGCCCGCAGGTACTCCAGGCCCGCGGCGATCGCGGCGCCGAGTTCCTGCGCGTCGGAGGCACCCGCGTTGTGCACGGCCACGCCGCACACCGTCAGCGCGCGGATGGTCTCCGGTCGCGCGACGGCCTGCTGGGCCAGCGTCACCGCGGTGTCCAGGCCGGTGTGGGTAGTACCGTTGAATTGGCTGGTCAGCGGGCTGGTGCCCAGGAAGACCTGGATATCGCCGCGTTCGGTGGCCTCGTAGCCGTCCAGGATCGAGAACAGTTGCGCGGTGGCCGCACTCGCGTCGGCTCCCGCGTCCAGGGCCAGTGGTGCGAGTTCGAACAGCAGCCCGCGCAGCGCGCGCGGCAGGTCGGCGACCGGAACGCCGCGTTCGCCGACGCCGAGCCACACCGAACTCACGCCGTTGTCGAGCCCGCTCAGAATCTCCTCGTTCACCGCGGCGGCGTCCGAGCCGTCGAAGCGAGCGGTCACGTACCAGCCGCGGTGCACGTCGCGGGTGGGATCGCCGCCACGCACGAACGGGAATTCACCGGGCAGGGGCGCCTCGGGCAGTTCGTCACGGCGGGTATAGAGGGGGGCGACCGTCAGGCCGTCGTAGGTGGACACATCGAGCAGACGCTCCGGCTCGTCGCCGAACTCCGCGGCGTCCACCTTGCGAGCCTTCGCGAGTACCCCGGCCACACCCTTACGCCACTCGGCGTACCCGGGTACCGGTTCCGCGCCGGGATCCGATCCATTCGGCATCGCTGCTGTACCTCTTCCCACTCGAGTCGATACTTCCACCTCTACCTGACACCGGGATCACCGACCAACTCTTCGCAGCACCTTCGCACGACGCTGTGTGCCTTGTTCGCACGAACTCACCGCGCGATTCCGCACGGACACGTACTATGCCGCCCGGCCGCGCGCGCGGAGTTCGCCTGCGGTTCGACC
>NZ_BAGB01000038.1 GCF_000308615.1 Nocardia jiangxiensis NBRC 101359 | reverse complement strand
GAAGCCGACGACCTCGCCCTTGACCTCGTCGATCAGGATGCTCTGGTACGGGTAGGTCCAGCCGTCCAGGCCGCCCATCTCCGACCCGAGCGCGAGGTCGCGGATCTCGTCCCGGCCGACGGCCATGAAGTCCTGTTTGGGGCCGTAGTTCCAGCCGTAGGTGGCGTCCTCGGTGTAGTAGTCGGCCAGCGGACGCCAGTCGCCCGCCTCCTCGCAGCGGCGGTTCTCGGCCAGCCAGTGCTCGACCATCGCGTCGAGCTCTTCGCGCGGGAACGAGGGCATCATGTCTCCAGCAGTCTGAGGGCCCGGGTGGGGCAGTAGCGGACGGCGGCGGTCACCTCGGCGCGCAGGTCGTCCGCCGGCTCGGCGTCGAGGACCCGCACCTTGCCTCTGGGCGGCACCTCGAAGACGTCGGGCGCCTCCAGCTCGCACATGGCGTGTCCCTGGCACAGGTCCAGGTCGGCCTCGATCCTCACCGGCGCCCTTCCTTTCCGGGGGGCGCCCCCCAGGCCCCCGACCCGACGATCCTCGCTTCGCTG
>NZ_BAGB01000039.1 GCF_000308615.1 Nocardia jiangxiensis NBRC 101359 | reverse complement strand
AGCCACTCGGACCATCTTTCCTGCGCGACAACGACTTTGCACCTGACGTGCGCGAGAAGCAGGATGATTCATTCTGTCGCAGCACTTTTCGGGGCACGATTACCGAGCAGGGCTGCTGGTCGGTCGGGCATTCCGACCTGCCGTGGTCGTGAGCGGACTGTTGTCCCAGATGCTCAGTGCGCGGGTCGATTTCATGCCCTCATGCATGGCCCGATGTCTGGAGCATCGGTCTGTGTCGGCTCATCGTGGACCGAACGCCTTGTGGGGCAGCGCCGTAGCGCTGCGGGGCGGGTATCGATCATGGTGCGAGCATAGGCGGGCGGCTGGTGCGCTCGGCGCGGAATCGACCGCATCAGGGGCGGCCGATCGGCTGAACACTTCGCCTCGGCGGGAGTGAGAGACAGCAGAATCCGAAAAGGGGTGCCGGAGCCGCTGTCGGCCGTGCGGGATTGTCCGTCTTTCACGGTGCTGCGCAACGAAATATGTTGCCTCGCTACTCGCAGCCCTGCAAGGTTGCGTTCGCCAGTTCGGTGAGACGGCCACGTTGGTCGCCGGTGCACTGCTGTCCGCGGCCTGCTAACTCTACGACCGGGTGGTCGCGATCGCGGAAGGCGCGGCGCTGATGACCTCCACGACGGTCGAGGTCACTCTCGAGGGAGCCAGCGCGGAGATCCTGCCGAACCGGGTCCTGGAGGAGGCCCTGCACGCCACTCTGGTCGAGGTGGGCGGAGTGCCGTTCGACGCGGCGGACCAGGAGTGCGCCGCAGGGTTCAGCGCCGGTTTCGCCGCTGAGGAGATCCGCCGCGCCCGGGTCGCCTGCGGCAGTTCGCCGACGACCCCCGCCACCTGTACGACGGCGTGCCCGAACTCGGCGACCCCGCGCACCGGCCGCTCAACAACGGCTCCAGTGATGTCGGCGACGTCAGCTGGATCACCCCGACCGTGCAGATCCTCAGTAGCGCAGTCGCTTTCGGTACACCGTGGCACACCTGGCAGTATGTCGCGCAGGGCAAGCTGCCCGCCGCACACAAAGCGCTCAGCCATGCCGCCACCGTCATCGCCGCGACCGGCCTGGACCTGATCACCCAACCGGAGCTACTCGCCGCGGCCCGCGCAGAACACACAGCGAACACCGCCGCGACGCCGTACGTCTGCCCGATCCCGAAGGACCTGCTCGCACCCCCGGTGGTGCGCGCCGCCGCCCACTGATACCCGAACCCCATACGTCGCACCCCCAACGATCCACCAGCGCGGTCCTGCGCAGTGGCCATTTCTCCGGGGTGACTCCCTTGGGATTCCGGAACTCCTTCTGCCCGAATGGAAGTCTACGTCGGTCGATCGGGCGAAACCCTATCTCCCCTGAACAGGTCCGGCCGGTGCACGGCCGTCGACCCACCCGGCGTCACGCCGGGCCGATTCTCCTCGAGCCCCAGAGCGCTCCTGTCCGGCACTCGCATCGTCGCCGCGGACTGGCCCGATCAGCCGTGGGGCACAGAGGAATAGCTCCGGAATTGACGAAAGTCATTGCGATGCAACGGCTTTTGTTTCGAACTGTGTCCGGAGGGGCCGGGCTGAGGGTCGACCATCTCCTGGTTGCTGCGGTACTGCCGCCGACGTCGTGAGATGGCTTTCTCGGGGGTAAACTTCGACTTGCTCGTTGGTGTCCGAATGGTGAACTCGACGGGGTGACTATGAACCTCTCCGAAGGCATGGTGGACGTCATTACCCGGACGGCCGATGCAACGATGGCTGCGTCCGGGGCCGTGGGTGGCGCTACCGTCAACGGTGTGATCGGCGGTATCAGGGGTGCTGCGGTCGGCGTGCGGGACGGGGTGAGCAGTGGCAGTCACTCGACGCCTGCGGCGCTGCTGACATTGTCTGCGATCGGTGCCGCGGGTCTGGTGGACTGGCCCATCTTGTTGGGTATCGGGGGCGCTGCCCTGGTGGTCCAGCGGCTCGGGCAGCGATCGGCCAAGCCGCCGACACCCGAGGTCGTCAGTCGACGATCTCGATGACTTCCAGGCGCAGCAGCACCGCGTACAACTGACGCAACGGCACCGTGAGCACCTGTGTCAGAGCGCTTGTCAGAGGATCCGACCTGATGCCCATGTCAGTACTGGTCACGGTCACCAGAGTGCGCATTGCGGGCGTCAGGTACTCGAATACATCATGGCCGGGAGGCAACCAATGGCCGAAAAGTCACTAACTGGTCACCGGAACGCGGTCGATCGTGTGCTGTCTGCGCAGGGTTTCGCCGTAGATCTGCCTGGGATCGGCCGGGTCCGCATCCCGCGGCCCGAGCAGTTGGCGTACTACGGCGCCCTCGGCGCGCTCGCGGCAGCGGAAATCATCGAATGGCCTGTCGCGGTGGTCCTGGCGGCAGGCCATTGGCTGATACAGGATCAGCACAACCGCATCGCCCACCAGATCGGTGAAGCCCTGGAAGAGGCTTGAATTCACTTCTGTGCGTTGATCTGCGTGGCATGGTCACGATAGGCAGGTCTCTCGATGCGCGGGCCTTGCCATTCATCTCGGCGAGGCCGGGACTCACTGCGCAACTACCGTGATGACTCGATCAGGAAACGCAATAGCGATCTTTTGGCAACTTTCCTTGTCGAGCGGCGAGAATTCTGCCGCCATATCGACGAAGGTTGACATTGGTCCGATTGAACTGGGGATTTACTGTCTCCGCATGTGGCTGTCGACGTGAGTGCGCTGCCTTCTGTCTAAGCTTCATGGGCCTATCTGAGGATCGAAGAGTACTCTGGCAACGCACTGGTTTCCGCAGGAAGTTCCTTTTCGCGCTACCTACGACAACTGGGGTGTGAAGATGAGCGTTGCAGCGGGCGCTGTGAAGATGTTGCAGGCTACGGCATCGGCGACTGTCCAGGGGGTCGAGGCGGCCGGTGGAGCCGTCGTCGGTGCGATGACCGGTGCCGCACGTGGCACGGTCGAGGGCGCCGTATCCGGCGCTCGCAACGGGATCGATGTGCCGACCGCCACTGTGCTGGGTGTCGTTGCGGCGGGCGTGACGGGTCTGGTGGACTGGCCGCTGGCCGCGGCCGCGGGCGGGGTGGCGGGTGCGGCGTATTTGTTGCGGCGCGCGAGAACCGAACCCGAGACTCAGGGCCCGGCCGAAAAGCCGAAACCGCGGAAGAGCCCGCCGCGGAAAAGTTCATCGAGTAAGAGTTCACCGAGTAAGAGTGCTCGGCAAAAGCAGTCCTCAGCCGGTTCGCGGCGAGCGCGAACCGCTGCACGGTGATGGTATCGCTGCGTGCTGTGGCCACTGCGCCGATCCGGCTGCCTCTGACGGCCACCGGAGTCACGTTAGGACTGCTTCGGCGGCCGGTCGCGGTGGCTGCGCGGCTGGCGGACCCGGCAGCTGCTCGCATCGCCTCCGAACTCACCGAGGGCCTCGGCCGGGAACTGAGCGCGCTGGTGGATCCGCGGCGAATGCGCACACAGCGGCGGGTCACGGTGCACGGCAACCGGATTCACGCCGAAGTTCGCGGCTTGCGGTCGGCGCGGAGCGCGCGGGTGGCCGAGTTGGTGCACAAGCACCTCGAGCAGGAACCGGCAGTGGACTGGTTCCAGGTCAACGCCGCTACGGGGCGGGTCATGGTGGCCGCGGAGCCGCAATGCCTGTCTCCGGCACAACTGGAAACGATCCTGGAACGGGTCGAGGACCTCGCCGGAACCAGTGACGAGCCGTGGAATCGGCAATTCGAGCACCCCTCGGATCGGGAGCCGGTACTGACCTCGGCGCTGCAGTTGGCCGGCGATGTCATCGGCATCGGTGCGGCGGTCACCGGCCGGTTGCTCCCGGCGCCGCCACCGGCGCACGTGGTCCGGGGTGCGGTGGCGCTGGTGGACGGGCAACCACGGTTGCGCGGCAGATTGGAAGCTCAGCTCGGCCGCCACCGTGCCGATACGGTGATCTCGATCGGAAACGCCGTGGGCCAGGCGCTGGACTCGGAAGTGACCGGCTTGTGTGCCGATGCGGTGCAGCGGGCGGTGCGGCTGGTCGAGGCCGCCGCCCGCTTCGCCCAGTGGCGGCGCTGGGAACAGTTGATCGCCGACGCCGATCTACCGGGCGTCGACGAGTACGACCCGCCCGAGCCGCGTCCGATAGCTTTGCCGCGCGGACCGATCGAACGCTGCACCGAACAGGCCGGCGCCGCAGCAGTAGTCGCCTCGGCGGCGACGCTGGCGGGCGGCCGGGCGGTCGCCGATGCCGCCGACGCCGTGGCAGCGGGCGTGCCGAAGGCAGCGCGGGCCGGTCGCGAGACCTTCGCCGGTGCGATGTCCACCCTCATGGCCGCGCGCGGCGTGCTGACCCTCGACCCGCTCATGTGGCGCCGCCTGGACCGGGTCTCCGCAGTGATCGTGGACCGGGACGCCGTGCGTGGTCAACGGGCCGTGGTGCTCGACGCCGAATCCCACGACGACAGCTGGCCGGTCGAACACGTGTGGAGCGCGGCCCAGCGACTGCTTCGGCGCAACGGTGAGGAACTGCCCATTCCACCACCACCGGAGCACCGGCGCGAGAATCTGCACCTGGGCATCGACGCCGACCCACGACCCGGCATCGCCACCGATCCCTCCGGCTCGGGATTCGATTCCGGGGACCCGCGCTGGCATCTGCTGCACGAGTACGGACGTGTGGTCGGGCGGGCGCTCATCGGGAACGAGCCACATCCGGGCGCCGTCGGGTTGCTGGCCACCGCCCGGCAGGCGGGCCTGCGTGTAGTCCTCATCGGTGACGAGGGCACCGGCGAATTACGGCGCAGTGCGGACGAATTCGTGCTCACCGGCGGGTCGGTATCCGAGCTGGTACGGCGACTGCAGCAGCAGGGGCATGTCGTCGCGGTGGTGAGCGGCCACGCACATCGCGCCCTGGGCGCCGCCGATCTCGGGATCGGTATCGCCACCTGCACCCGCGGAGTCCCGACGCAGATTCCCTGGCAGGCGGATGTGGTGTGCCCGGATCCGGGTTCGGCGCGGCAGATCATCGCCGCCACCGGCCGAGCGCGCGATGTCAGTGAACGCGGTCGGGTCCTGACGCTGTCGGCGGGCACACTCAGCGGACTGTTGCTCGCCTCCGGTCCAGCCGAGTCTCGGGCGGCACGCGCGACGAGCCCGATCGCGGCGGCCACTCTGATGGGGTTGATCACGGGGCTGAGTTCCGGGCGCCGGGCCGCGACCGCGGCCGGACCGGCCGAGGTGCGGCTGGTGCCGTGGCACGCGCTGGAACCGGACGAGGTGCTGGCCCGGCTCCCTGCCCCGCATCGGCCGATACCACAGCCGCGTTCGCACGCCGCCGCCGCCACCAGCCGCCTGTCGCAGCGATTGGCCACGCCCGCAAGGTCTCTCGCCGGTCTGGTCGCGGATGTACGCCGCGAGCTGGCCGATCCGATGACGCCGATACTGGGCGTCGGTGCGGTCGCCTCCGCGCTGCTCGGCTCGCCCACCGACGCCGTGCTCGTCGGCACGGTGCTGGGGCTCAATGCCACGGTGTCGGCCCTGCAACGCCGACGCGCCCGGGTGTCGCTGGACAAACTGCTGCTCGGCGAGCGATTGACCGCGCGCCGGCTCACCGGAACCGGTGAAATCCAAACTCCCGCAGACGATCTGCTGCCCGGTGATGTGATCGCGCTGGCCACCGGTGAGGTGGTTCCGGCGGATGCGCGGCTGCTGGAGACCGACGGGCTGGAGGTGGACGAGTCCGGCCTCACCGGCGAGGCGGTGACCGTGGAGAAGCAGACCCCCGCCACACCCGGAGCCTTGCTGGCAGAGCGCACCGGCATGGTGTTCGAGGGCAGTGTCGTGGTCAGCGGCGAAGCGACCGCGGTGGTGGTCGCCGTCGGAACCGCAACCGAAGCCGGCCGCGCGCTCGCCACCGCCGCACCGCCCCCTACCGGCGGTGTGCAGGAGCAGTTGCACAGCCTCACCAGGCGGGTGCTGCCGTTCACCCTCAGCGGTGGAACCGCTGTCACCGTCACCAGTTTCCTGCGCGGACTGCCGCTGCGCGCCGCCCTGGCCGACGGGCTGGCCGTCGCGGTCGCCGCCGTGCCGGAAGGACTGCCGCTGGTTGCGACGGTTGCCCAACTGGCCGCCACTCGCCGCCTGTCCCGCCGCGGCGTGCTGGTGCGCTCCAGCCGCACCATCGAGGCACTGGGACGCATCGACACCATGTGCTTCGACAAGACCGGCACCCTCACCGAGGGGCAACTGCGGCTGGTCGCCGTTGCCGACCTCGACCAGCAATGGGACAGAGACGATTTCGCGAGCACGCCACAGTCACGGGAGCTGCTGCGCGCCGCCGCCCACGCGTGCCCCAACCCTGAAGACAGCCCACTGGTACACGCCACCGACCGAGCCGTCGTCGAGGCGGCACACACGCACCTGGGCCACAGACCACCCCACGCCTGGGATCGAATCGAAGAGGTGCCGTTCGAGAGTTTCCGCGGCTACTCCGCGGCGGTGGGCAACACGGGCCAACACATCCGGCTCGCTGTCAAAGGCGCCCCGGAAGTGCTCCTGCCACGTTGTGACCAGGTGTTGTGCACCGATAACGAAGGCCGCCCCCGGATTTCGCGGTTCACACCGAAGTTCCGCACCGCTGCGGAGACGGCGGTGCGGCGGCTGGCCGCGCAGGGTCTGCGGGTACTGGTGGTGGCGCGGCGCGATTTCGCCTCCGCTCCTGATGACGTCACCGAGGAGATCGAGCAACTCACCCTTCTCGGCTTCCTCGGCATCGCCGACAGCCCGCGCCCGCAGGCGCTCGAACTGCTTGCCGAATTGGCCCGCAACGACATCAGCGTGCGGATGATCACCGGCGATCACCCGATCACCGCGCGGGCGGTCGCCGAACAGCTCGCCATCCCCGCCGACACCGTGGCCACCGGCGCCGACCTGGACGCGCTGGACGAAGACGGCCAAGCCGAACTGATCGAGCAGGCAACGGTTTTCGCGCGGGTATCGCCGGAACACAAAGTGCGCATCGTGTCCGCACTCCAGCGCCGCGGGCACACGGTGGCGATGGCAGGTGACGGCAGTAACGACGCGGCCGCCATCCGCACCGCCGACGTCGGAATCGGGCTGGCCGCCCGCGGGTCGGTCGCCGCACGCGAGGCCGCGGACCTGATCCTCACCGACACCGGCTCGGTCCTGGACCTCACCGTGCTACTGGAGACACTGGCCGAAGGCCGCGGCATGTGGCAACGAGTACGCGACGCGATCGGCGTGCTGGTCGGCGGCAACGCCGGTGAGGTCGCGTTCACCGTCCTGGGCACACTGCTGTCCGGTCGAGCCCCGATCGGCACCCGTCAATTCCTGGTGGTGAACCTGCTCACCGACCTCGGCCCGGCCATGGCCCTCACACTCGCGGACACCCGTCCCGCCGACGACACCGACACGGCCGATACGACACTCGGACCGCCGCCCGGCATCGGCACCGAATTCCTGCAAGCCGTCGCGGTACGCGGCACCTGTACCACCCTCGGCGCCGGCGCGGCCTGGCTCCTCGGCCGCGCCACCGGCCGCCGCCGCCGCGCGGACACCATGGCCTTGGCCGCCCTGATCGGCACCCAACTCGGGCAGACCCTGGTGATCGGCCGCCACAGCAGCCTGGTCTGGACAACCGTGGCAGGCAGCTCCGCACTCCTGGCCGCGATCATCATGACACCCGGAGTGAACCGGTTCTTCGGATGCGTACCACTCGGGCCGGTCGCGTGGTCGATCGTGCTGGGCTGCACCGCAACCGGCACCGGCGCAGCACTCCTGGCCGGCCGCGCACTGTCCGAACCGCCGGCCGGGTGATGCGCTTGGCCGCCGCCGGTCGCTCCGCGTCCAGGATCGCGGCGGCCAGCCAATTGGTCCACGACGTACTCGCGATGGCCTAGGCGCCCACCGCGTCTCCGCGCGTTGGTGCTTGGCTGGGCAGCCGGTGTGGTTGGTCGGCCCGGTCCGTGGCGATGTGTAATGATTCGGGCAACGGGCGCGACATCCGGTGCAGCGGCTCGCTTCCGGGCCGTTCTACGGGTTCCTATTCAAGGACAACCTATGCGCAGCATCGTGCGCGTTCGCGCTGTGTTCGCCCTTGCCTCGCCGCGCCGGAGGGTCGCGGTGGGGGTTATCGGCATTCTCACCTGTGTGGCTGCGATGAGCGGCTGCTCGAGCGGTTCACCGGCACCGAGTCGGTCGACGACGGTTGCCGTGGGTACCACCACGGCGCCGGAAGCCACCGCGCCTTCCCAGCCGGGTACTCCCGAGGCCGGCAACGACGAGAGCGACGTCCCGCCCGCAGTGTCCCCCACGGAAACCGTTGGCGTGCAGCCATCTCCGGCCGCGCCCGGCACCCCGTCATCGCCGCCCCCGAACGGTCACCCCGCAGCCGGGACACCGTTCCCTGGCGAGGGCATGACCCTTCAGCAGGTCAAGAATCTGCAGCAGACCGTCGACGGCGGGCATCAGCCGTGGCGGCTCGATCGCGTCGCGGTGGCTAAGTCGTTCGTACAAGGACGATTCGGGTGGTCGAATGTGCAAACCAGCACCGACTCGGCACCGAACGTCATCTACCTCACCAACAGCGACGGCGCGCGAGTCTTCGTGCACCTTATTCAGCCGGCCACCCAGGGTGCCCGTGGTATCTGGACGGTCGACAGCGGTGCGTGGTCCTGAATTCCACGAGTGATCAGCGGACCATCGGCCTCAGCACCCGGACCGGGCAGCGGCGGCGGGCATGCTCGGTCGGCCACGCCAGACGCACGCAAGGCACAAACTATCATCAGGTTCCGCGAGTCCGGCTGGTGTCGGCGGCGACAGCGGTCTCCTCGCGGAGCGCAGGTTCGAACTCGGCGGAGCTACGCTCGTGG
>NZ_BAGB01000040.1 GCF_000308615.1 Nocardia jiangxiensis NBRC 101359 | reverse complement strand
CGGGCCGATCCGGCCGCGCCGCTGTGCGCGCGCCGCACCCTGGCCTTGATCGACCGCGTCGAGGTGGTCGACGGCGGCGGCAAGTACCAGGCCGGTTACCTGCACTCGCTGCGTGAGATCGACGATACCGACTGGTATTTCGACCGGCACTTCCACCTCGACCCGGTGATTCCCGGCTCGCTCGGGGTGGAGTCGGTGATCCACGCGGTGCAGGAGTGGATGCTCGACGCGGGATTCGCGGCGGAGATGACCGATCCGGTGTTCCGCATCCCGTGCGATATCGAATTCTCCTGGCGCTACCGGGGGCAGTTCCTGCCCAGCGACGGCACCGTGGAACTCGAGGCGCACATCAAACAGGTACACCGGGAAGCGCACACCGTCACCGTGGTGGTGGACGGATCGCTGTGGAAGCCCGGACTGCGCATCTACGAACTCATCGATCTCGCAATCGAACTCGCCGACCGGGCGGTGCTGCCGTGACCACCACCGAACAGTCGCGCACAGGCGGCGGCGCGAGCAGGCCGAGGAAACCGGCATCCGGTGCCGGAGGCAGGACGGAATGGCCATGACGACCTTCGGGACCCACGCGCTCGCCGAGACCGAGGCGGACATCACGGCGATACTGCTGGACCTCGACATACCCTGCTGGGTGGTCCGGCACGAGGGCCGAATCGGGGTGACCGCGTCGCGGGCGCTGGCGGCTCGGTCGGAGATCCTGACCGGGGTCGGCCCGCTGCCGCCGGAGCGATTGGGCGACAGCGCATTCCGGGCGGCGCACGGTGTGCGCGCCGCCTATGCCGCGGGCGCGATGGCCAACGGCATCGCCTCGCCCGCCCTCGTGGCGGCGATGTCGCGCGCGGGGTATCTGGCCTCCTACGGGGCCGCCGGGGTGACGCCGGCGGTGGTGGACGCGGCGCTGGGTGAGCTCGCCCGGACATTGTCCGGAGAACCGTTCGCCTGCAACCTCATTCACAGCCCGTCCGAACCGGCGCTGGAGCGCGCCATCGTCGATGCGTGCTTGCGGCACCGCGTGCACTGCGTGGAGGCATCGGCGTTCATGGATCTGACCACCGAGGTGGTGCGGTATCGCGCGGCCGGATTGGCGTTGGACCGGCAGGGCACTATCCAACGCCGACATCGCCTGATCGCCAAGGTGTCCCGGGTGGAGGTCGCCGAACTGTTTCTGCGGCCCGCCCCGGCCCGGTTGCTCGGCGTGCTGACCGAGCGCGGGGAGATCACCGCCGAGCAGGCGCGGCTGGCCGCGCAGACCCCGATGGCCGACGACATCACCGCCGAGGCCGATTCCGGCGGGCACACCGATCGGCGCCCGCTGACGGTGCTGTTTCCCGAAATCGTCACCGCCCGTGACCGGATCGCCCGTGAGCTGCCCGCAGCCACGACGGTGCGGATCGGTGTGGCCGGTGGGATCGGCACCCCGGACGCGGTCGCGGCCGCCTTCTCGATGGGGGCTGCGTACGTGGTGACCGGGTCGGTGAACCAGTCCTGCCGCGAGGCCGCACAGTGCGAACACACGAAAAAGCTCTTGGCCACAGCGGAATTCGCGGACTGCACGATGGCCCCGTCCTCGGACATGTTCGAACTCGGGGTGCAGGTCCAGGTGCTGCGGCGCGGGACCATGTTCGCCGCCAGGGCTCAGCGGCTCTACGAACTCTACCGCGCCTACGACGGACTCGACGACATCCCCGCCGAGCAGCGTCTGGACCTGGAGCGGACCGTGCTGCGGCGGCCGGTGGACGAGATCTGGCGCGACTGCGTGGAATTCTTCACCGAGCGTGATCCGGCACAGCTCGCCGGTGCCGCGCAGGACCCGAAACATCGGATGGCCCTGGTGTTCCGGTGGTACCTCGGGCTGTCGTCCGGGTGGAGTATCCGCGGCGCGGCGGACCGCTCGGCCGACTACCAGATCTGGTGCGGCCCGGCGATGGGCGCGTTCAACACCTGGGTGGCGGGCACCTATCTGGCGGCCCCGAGCCATCGGTACGTGGCGGATGTGGCCGACGAATTGATGTACGGCGCGGCCTATCTCACCCGGGTGGCCCAGTTGCGCGCGGCGGGCACCCGGCTGCCCGCGGGCTGCACCCGGTACGTGCCTCGACCCCTGGAGGACAAGTGACCATACTCGAGACCAGGCCGGTCGTGGCCAGTGGGTGGATGCGCTGCCCCGGTTGCGGCGACATGATCTACCGCAAGCGCTACGACCGTGGTGACCGGGTGTGCCCGGAGTGCGACAGCCATGGTCCGCTGACCGCCGACCAGCGCATCGCCATGCTGCTGGACGCCGACTCGGCGCAAGCCGTCGTGGCCGCGCCGACGGTGCCGGATCCGTTGCGGTTCAGCGATACTCGTGGCTATCCCGAGCGGCTAGCGGAGGCTCGGCGGCGCACCGGGATGCCGGATGCGGCCCGGTGCGTGCGCGGCCGGATGGGCGGGGTCGCGGTCGTGCTGGCGGTACTGGATTTCCGATTCTTCGGCGGCAGCTTGGGCGCGGCGGTGGGCGAGGCGGTGACCGCGGCCGCGGAGGCCGCGCTGGCCGATCGCGCGCCGCTGATCATCGTCAGCGCCTCGGGCGGCGCCCGGATGCAGGAGGGGATCCTGGCGCTGATGCAGATGGCCAAGACCAGCCAGGCGCTACAGCGACTGGACGAGGCCGGAGTGCTGACCGTGTCGGTGGTCACCGACCCCACCTACGGCGGCGTGGCGGCATCGTTCGCCACCTCCACCGACATCATCGTGGCCGAACCCGGTGCGCGCCTGGGCTTCGCGGGTCCGCGGGTGATCGCGCAGACCATCGGCGAAACACTGCCGGACGGCTTCCAGACCGCCGAATTCCTGCTCGAGCACGGATTCATCGATTTCATCTGCCACCGCAACAGCCTGCGCGACCGACTCACCCGGCTGGTCGCGATGACCGTGGCCGAACCGGCGATGAGCGGGCCCGCCGACGCGCCGGGACAATCCGATCCGGTCACCGATCCCGATGCGGTGCCCGAGCGCGATCCGTGGGAATGTGTCCGCGCGGCACGGGAATTGGGCCGGCCGAGCACCCTGGACTATCTGTCCGGTGCCTTCGACGAATTCATCGAACTGCACGGTGACCGGCTCGCCGCCGACTGCCCGGCGCTGATCGCGGGCCTGGCCCGGCTGGACGGCACTCCGGTGGTGGTGGCGGGTACGCAGAAGGGGCACACCGCTGCCGAATTGTCCCGGCACAACTACGGCATGCCCACTCCGGCGGGGTATCGCAAGGCGGCCCGGGTGGCCCGGCTGGCGGGCAAGCTGGGATTGCCGGTGGTCACACTGATCGACACCGCCGGTGCCTATCCGGGTGTCGCCGCGGAGGAGCGGGGCCAGGCGGTGGCGATCGCCGAATCGCTGAAACTGTTTGCCGGACTGCCGGTTCCGATCGTCGCGGTGATCACCGGCGAGGGCGGCAGTGGTGGTGCGCTGGCGCTCGGGGTGGCCGACCGGGTGCTGGTGTGCGAGAACTCCGTGTATTCGGTGATCAGTCCGGAGGGTTGCGCGTCGATCCTGTGGAAGGACGCCGCGGCCGCCCCGCGTGCGGCGCGCGCCTTGCAGGTGGACTCCGGATCGTTGCTGCGGCTGGGCGTCGCCGACGCGGTGGTACCCGAGCCGTCCGGTGGCGCGCACCGGGATCCGGTGGCGATGGTCGGCCGGGTGCGCGCGGCGATCGCCCGGACGCTGACCGGATTGCGCGAGCTGTCGCCGGATGAGCTGTCCACCGCGCGCTACCGGCGTTTCCGTGCCTTCGGCCGGATCGCAGGCGAGCAGCCCGATGCCGTGAGCCCCGGCACACCGACCGACGATCCCACATTCCGTGATGCGTGACCGAGGAGATGCGATGACCGAGACCGTGACCACCGAGACGATCGGCCGCGCCGTGGACGCGACCGCCGCCGACCGCACTCTCACCGTGCTGGCCCGGCATGCACTGGGGGTGCGCTCGGCCACCACGGCCGCCACCTCCGTGACCGTCGCCAACGGCCCGGTATCCCTGCGGATCTGCTGGGACAGCGGGGACGAACCGGCGATCGAACCGGATGCGCTGCTGCCCGCCGAGGTCGTGCCGCAGCTGCCCGCCGTAACCGTCGCCGTGGCTGATTCGGAACCGGTGGCGAGCCGGAACGGCAGTGCCGCAGACACATTCACCATCAGCGCGGAGACCGTCGGCGTGTTCTACCGCGCCACCGAGCCCGGCGCGGATCCGTTCGTCACCGAGGGCGATCCGGTGCGCTCGGGGCAACAGGTCGGCATTGTCGAGGCGATGAAGCTGATGATCCCGGTGACTACCGCCCGGGAGGGCCGGGTGGTGCGCTTCCTGATCGAGAACGGCGAGGCCGTCGAACACGGTCAGGCTCTGATGGTGCTCGAGGTGGTGCGGTGACCGCCCGCCCGATCGGCAAGGTGCTGATCGCCAATCGCGGCGAGATCGCCGTGCGGATCATCCGCACCTGCGCCGAACTCGGGATCGCCACTGTCGCTGCGTATTCCGCCGCCGACCGGGACAGCGCCGCGGTGCGGTTGGCCGACGAGCGGATCCAGATCGGCCCCGGCGCCGCCAAGCGCAGTTACCTCTACATTCCGGCGATCATCGAGGCGGCGCGCGCCACCGGCGCGGACGCCATCCATCCCGGCTACGGATTCCTCTCGGAGAACGCCGATTTCGCGGAGGTGTGTGAGAGCGAGGGCTTCGTGTTCGTGGGTGCGCCCGCGCCGGTGATGGCGGAACTGGGCGACAAATCCAGTGCGCGGGCGTTGATGACGGCTGCCGGGCTGCCGCTGCTGCCGGGCAGCCGCGATCCGATCGACGCGGTCGACGAGGCGCAGGCGCTGGCCGACGAGATCGGCTACCCGGTGATCATCAAGGCGGTCGCCGGGGGCGGCGGACGCGGGATGCGGGTGGTGCGCGAGGCCGCCGATTTCGCCGCGGCCTGGCAGGAGACCCGGGCCAACGCCGCGGCCGTCTTCGGCGACGGCCGCCTCTACGTGGAGCGCTATCTGGACTCCGCGCGGCATGTGGAGGCGCAGATCCTGGCCGATACCCACGGCACCGTGGTGCATCTGGGCCTGCGGGACTGCTCGCTGCAACGACGGCACCAGAAGCTCGTGGAAGAGTCGCCCGCGCCCGGCCTGTCCGCCGAACTGGCCGAGCGGATCGGTGCGGCAGCGGTGCGCGGTGCGAAAGCGGTCGGCTACGTCGGGGCGGGCACCTTCGAATTCCTGCTCGCCCCGGACGGCCGGTTCTACTTCATGGAGGTGAACTGCCGTCTGCAAGTGGAACATCCGGTCACCGAGATGGTCACCGGCCTGGATCTGGTGGCCGAACAGCTGCGCATCGCGGCGGGGGAGCGATTGTCGGTGCCGCCGTCCGCCGCCCACCCGAACGGGGTGGCGATCGAATGCCGGATCAACGCCGAGGATCCGGGGCGCGAATTCGCCCCGGCGCCGGGCACTCTCACCGAATGCGTGCTGCCCGGCGGACCGTTCGTGCGGGTCGACACGCATATCGAGACCGGGTATTCGATTCCGCCGCACTATGATTCGCTGCTCGCGAAGGTCGTGGTGTGGGCGCCGGACCGGGCCGCGGCCATCGCGCGGATGCGACGGGCGCTGGCCGAGACCAGGATCGACGGCCGCGGCGTCGTCACCACCGCGCAATTCCTGCACGACATCCTGGATCATCCGCGCTTCCGGGCCGGTGAGCACGACACCGCGCTGATCGGTTCGCTCACCACAGCGGTAGCCGCGCGCTGAATACGACGAACAGAACGGGGCCGGTCCGGGAACATGTTCCCGGACCGGCCCCGTTCTCGTTGCCGCCGTGCGACATCCGCGCTATTTCAACCCGGACCGCACGAACGCATTGACGATCTGCCGCTGTAACACCAGATACAGCAGCATCACCGGCAGGCAGGCCAGGCTGGCCACCGCCATCATCGGGCCCCACTGATCCTGCTCGGCGCTGCTGAGGAAGCTGCGCAGTCCCAGCTGCAACACCCCGTTGGATTTGCGGAGCACCACTGCGGGCCAGAAGTACTCGTTCCACTCGTTGATGAACAGCAGAATCGCCAGTGCGGCCAGGGCGGGCCGCAGATTGGGGACCACCACCGTCCACAGGATCGACCAGGACGAGCGCCCGTCGATCTTGGCCGCCGCCACCAGCTCCTTCGGGAAGGCCGCCATGTGCTGACGCAGCAGCAGTACGGCCAACGCCGAGCACAGCGTCGGCAACACCACGCCGATCAGCGTGTTCAGCAACCCGAGCTGATTGAGCAGGATGTAGTTGGGCAGCATCGTGACCTGGAACGGGACCAGCCAGGTGCCCACGAACGCCAGGTACAGCACCCGTTGCAGCGGAAAGGTATACATGGTGAACGCATACGAGGCCAGCAGCGCCACCAGCAATTGCCCGGCGGCGGACAGGGCGGCGATGAAGAACGTGTTCCCGATCAGGCCCAGCACGTCGACCTGGCGCGCGGCATCGATGTAGTTGGCCGCCGAGAGCGGCCACGGCACCGGTGAGAGCGACCAGACGTCCTGCGGCCGCCGCAGGGCCGTCGCGAACAGCCAGTAGATCGGGAAGGCACACAGCAGCGCCGTCACCGCCAGCAGCAGATGGCTGCCGGCGGTGCGCAGCCGGTCAATCATCATGGAAGGACACCCTTTCCGAGATCCACACCAGCACTCCGGCGATCGCTCCGAAACCGAGGAACAGCAGCACGCCCGCGGCCGCGCTGAGTCCGGCGTCGAAACTGTGGAAGGCGTAGTCCCACAACAGGTAATAGATGTTCGTGGTGGACTGGGTCGGTCCACCCTGGGTGAGAGTGTCGATCAAGGGGAAGGTCAGCACCGGACTGAGCAGCACCGTGGTCAGTACCAGGAACAGCAGTGTCGGCGACAGCAGCGGCAGCGTGATCCAGCGCAGGATCTGGCCGGGCCGGGCGCCGTCCACCCGGGCCGCCTCGTCGTAATCACCGCTGATACCGGCGAATCCGGCCCACACCACCAGCACCGCGAAACCCAGCAACTGCCAGCCGGTGATCACGATGATCACCCACGGCGCGGTGGACGGCTCGTACACCCAGTTGCGGTCCGAGCCCATTACCCGATCCACCGCACCGCTGCGCGGGTTCAGCAGCCATCGCCACACCGCAGCGGCGGCGACCGGCGCCACCAGGAACGGCGCGAAGACGAATGCCTGGTAGACGGTGCGCGCCCGATCGGACACGCGCCGCGCGGCCAGAGCGAGCAGCACCGGCAGCACGACGGTGAACGGCACCAGCCCGGCGATGAGCACCGCGGTGCGGCCGATCGAGTCGGTGAACGCCGGAAGTCCCAGCAGCCGATGGTAATTCGCCCACCCCACCGGTGTGCTCGGTGAGGTGGGCAGCAGATTCCAGGAGTAGGTGGACAATTGCACCGCCTGCAACAGCGGCCGATAGGTCCACACCACCAGCAGCACCAGCGCCGGTGCCAGATACAGATACGGCACGGCGCGCCGCCCCGCCCGGCGAAGGACGGAACGACGCGCCGGAACCGATTCAGCCGCAACGGAACTGTGCTGCTGCTCGGCAGAGGTGTCGATGACGAACATCAGTGCGACTCGGCGGCGAACGCCGCGAGCTCGTCGAGCACGTCGGACTGCGCCCGGTCGTAGACCGCCGGAGCCGGGGTGGCCTCCACCGCGGTGACCACGAACGCGGTACCCACGACATCGATACGGCTGTAACCGAATCCGGCGATGCCCCGGTGCCGCCCCGCGGGCGCCATCGGATCGAGCCGGTACGCCACCGCCGGTCCCAGCCACACCGGGATCCCGGCCAGCGCCGAGGCCGCGGTGAAATGGTTGTGCCCGCAGACGATCATCCCCACGTCGGTGCCCGCCACAACCGCCGCCAACTGCTCGGCCTGCTGGAGTTTGAGCACCTCGGCTGCGGGATTCGCCGACGGGATCGGCGGATGGTGCAGCACCAGCAACGTCCCGCGCGGGGCGGGGGTGCGCAATTCCTCGGTGAGCCAAGCCAATTGGTCCGCTTCCAGGCGTCCGTTGTGGTGGCCCGGTGTGGAACTGTCCAGCGCGATGATCCGCACTCCGTCGATCATGACGACCGAGTCGTGCGGCCGATCGGGATCGACACTGTCCGCGTCCAGACCCAGCAGTTCGACCCCGAATGCGGTGCGCTCGTCGTGATTGCCCATGGCATAGACGACCGTCGCGCCGAGCTCGGCCGCCACCGGTTCCACGGCCCCGGCCAACCGTCGGTACGCCTCGGGCGAACCGTTGTCGGTGAGGTCGCCGGACAACACCAGCGCGTCGATCCGGGACCCGTTGCGCAACCTGTCCAGCACGACGGTCAGATTGGCCATCGTGTCCACGCAGCCGTGCAAGAGTTCCCCGGCGGCGCGGATGTGGGTGTCGCTGATCTGGATGATGGTGAGATCGTTCATGACGCAGGCAGCAGTTTGGCGCCCGCATCGCGGGCGGCGGTGAGAGTGGACTGGGCATCCTTGCCCTGGAACACCACCGATTCGACGGCGTCCATCATGGCGTCGCGGACCTGGAGATAGTTGGTGCCGGGCATCGATACCCACGGCTCCATCCGATCCAGCTGGGCGACGTTGGGGGTGACCAGCGGGTTCTGTTGCGCCCAGGTCTGCAGGCCGCTGGGGTCCTCGAGCAGGCCGGTGCGCAGCGGCAGGTAGCCGATGCCCTTGGCGATCGTGGTGAATGCCTGCGGGCTGGTGAGGAACTTGATCAGTTCCCACCCGGCGCGCTGCTTGGCCGGATCGTTGGACAGGATATGCAGTCCCGCACCGGAATTGGTGGGCACGGTGGGCTTTCCGTCGAAGCTGGGCATCTGCGTGTCGCGCAGGTCCCACTTGCCCTTGGCGCCCTTCTCGAACACACCCTGCACCGCGCTGGTCTCCAGGATCATCCCGATATCACCGCGGGCGAAACTCTCGTAGCCCTGCTTCTGGTCGAGCTTGGGCATCTCGCCGCTGGTGACCAGCTGCTGCCCGAACTGGGTCACCTGGACGGCGGGAGCATCGGCGTAGGTCAGCGTCTTACGGTTCTCGGAGATCACCCGGCCGCCGTTGGAACGCACCATGGACTGGAAGCACCAGTCCTTCGCGGTCTTGGTCAGGCAGTCGATGTAGACACCGCCCTTGCCGGTCTTGTCCACGATGGCGCGCGAGGCGTCGGCGACCTGCTGCCAGGTGGTCGGCGGCTTGGCCGGATCCAGCCCGGCCTGCTGGAACAGCGAGGCGTTGAAGTACAGCACCGGGGTGGAGAACACGAACGGCACACCGTAGGTGTGGCCGCCCCAGTCGTCCAGGGTGCGGGCGCGCGGGGCGTACGCGTGCTGCGGCCCGTCGAATTCGGCCTGCACCTCCTGCTTGCCGACCAACTCGTCCAGCGGCTTGGCGCCCAGCTGATGGATGGTGAAATCCAGGTCGCTGAAACCCAATTGGGCGACGTCCGGCGGCGTGCCGGCGGCCATCTGGTTCTGGATGCTGGAGATGGTGTCGGTGGCCGGGTTGGGGCTGTTGCCCTGCGGCTTCTGCGCGGTGACCTTGATATTCGGGTGCTGCTTGGAGAATTCGGCGATCAGTGCGTTGAAGGTGTCGGTCCACGGCCCGGCGAGGCCGTAGTTGTACGACTCGAAAACGATCGACACCTGCTGATCCGCCTTCAGCTGCGGGATCTGCGCGACGCTCGTCGCGGTGGTGGTGCCATCGGTGCCGCCGATGCCACCGCAGGCGCTCAGCGCCAGGGTACAGGCGAGTACCAGGCCCAGCAGGGGCATGGTGCGTTTCACGGTTTTTCTCCTCATCGAGTGGTGGCGAAGTTCAGGGGACCGGCACGACGGGACGATCGTCGTGCGCGGCGGGGATTCTCGGCTGCGGCTCCTGCCGACGCAGCCGCATACCGGACTCGGGGTCGAACAGGTGTATGCGCTCGGGCGCGACCCGGGCGCCGATGCGCTCGCCGACCGAGACGCCCGCGGGGCGCGGGACCCGGGCGCACAGCGACAGCTCACCGATCGAGATGTGCACCAGCTCTTCGCTGCCCAGATTCTCGACCATGGTCACGGTTCCGGAAATATCGGTGCTGCCGTGTTCCAGGTGCAGATGTTCCGGGCGGATACCCGCGACGACCTTCTGTTCGGTGACGTTCCCAGCGGCATCGCTGCCGCCGTCCGGCGAGTCGGCGGCCGATGCGTCGAGGGCGATGTCGATTCCGTCGGCCGTCACCCGCAGCCGCCCGTCATGTTCGCGCACCACGGCGGGGAACAGATTCATCGGCGGCGAGCCCAGGAAACCGGCCACGAAGACCGAGCGGGGCCGGTCGTAGAGCTCCTCGGGAGTGCCCACCTGCGCCACCCGCCCCGCATCGAGCAGCGCGATCCGGGTGGCCATCGTCATCGCCTCGACCTGATCGTGGGTGACGTACAGGAAGGTCGCGCCGAGGCGCCGATGCAGTGCGATCAGCTCGGCGCGGGTGGCGCTGCGCAGTTTGGCGTCCAGATTGGACAGCGGCTCGTCCATCAGGAATGCGCCGGGATCGCGAACCATGGCCCGCGCCAACGCGACTCGCTGACGCTGACCGCCGGACAGCGCGGCCGGGCGGCGCCCCAGCAACTCGTCCAGCTGCAACGTCGCGGCCACCTCGGCGACCTGCTCGCGAATGTGCGCCCGGCGCCGACGGCGCGCCCGCAGCGGGAAGGCGATGTTCTGCGCCACGGTCAGATGCGGGTACAGCGCGTAGCTCTGGAACACCATCGCCAGATCCCGGCGTTGGGCCGGAGCGTCGGTGATGTCGTTGCCGTCCAACAGGATTCGACCCGAGCTCGGTTCCTCCAGCCCCGCGATCATGCGCAGCAGCGTCGACTTACCGCAACCGCTGGGTCCCAGCAGCACCAGGAACTCACCGTCGGTGATGTCCAGGCTCACCTCGTCCACGGCATGCGTCGCACCGAACCGTTTGGAGACCGCCTCGAGGCGCAGTCCGGCCACCTACCGCTCCTCGGGCTCTGGCACGGTCCCCGCCGAGATCCACTGCGCCACACCGGCTGCGACCGCGGGGGAGTCCTTGACCCAGGCGAAGTGGTCGCGGTGCACGACCGCGGAGCGCTCGTCCAGATGCCAGCGCGTGATCCGAGCCGAAGGCATCCGCGAAACCAGGAAGTCCACATTGGATTTCGGGCCCAGCGGATCCTCCGACAGCGAGATCGCCAGCACCGGCAACGTCATCGCGGCCAGCAGGGTGTTGTAGCGGCGTCGGGTGCCGCGCGGGCGGTAGTAACTGGTCAGCGAGTGCAGCGACCAGTCTCGCATCACCCCGCCGGGCATCGGGGCCGGGATCAGCACGCCGCCGGGCCAGTGCCCCTTGATCCGCGCCACGAGCCCGATCCACTGGATCTGGCTCAGTGCCTCGAACCAACGGCGGATCCCGAACGCCCACCAGAACACGGTGCCGGTGCCGATGACGCCCACTCCGGCAACCCGTTCCGGCTCCGCGGCGGCGAACAGCAGCGCCACCTGACCGCCCAGGCTGTGCCCGAACAGCCGCAGCGGCGCGCCCGGAAAGCGCTGCTCGACCGCGGACACGATGGCGGGCATGTCGATCTCGAGCATCTCCCGATAGCCGAAGTCGGTGTGCTCGCCCAGCGCCGGACGGGCCTCGCCTTGGGCCCGCAGATCGCAGGTCGCGACCGAAAGACCCTCTGCGTGCAGTGCTTTCGCGAGGAAGAAGTACGCCTTGGCCTTCATCGCCATCGCGGGCAGCAGCAATACCACGGGTGCGTCGGCGCGCTCGGCGGGCAGCCAGCGCAGCGTGAAACTCACCCCGTCCGCGGTGGTCACGGTGGTGGAGTCCAACGTGCCGAATTCGGACCGGGATTCGGGGGTGGCGGTGGTCATGACCGGTCCTCGCCCAGGGTGACGTCGCAGACGTAGTCGAAGGTGAATTTGGCGACCACCACGTCGTTGTCGTCGCGCAGCAGCGCCTTGCCGCCGAGTTCGAAACGCTCGGACCGCTCGGCGCCCAGGATGTCGGCCAGCTCGCGCTGATCCACCGTGGCGATCGCGCGGATGCGGCCCACGGCGGGCTTGCGATACGAGGCGGTGCCGCCGCGCAGCACCAGCCGCTCGACGGTGTACAGCCGGGCCGCGGCCGCACCGACGAAGGCCGCCGCGCCCGCGATGTCGGCGGCGGTGAACAGCGCGCCGGCGTGCACGGTGCCCATGTGGTTGCGAGCGTGGTCCACCGCGGGGATCTCCACCACCGCCTGCTCGGGGCCGACCTCGGTGATCAGGGTGCCCACGTGCCGTCCGAACGGCACCATGTCCTGCGATACCGCGCGCAGGTATTCGTAATCGACCGCGGCCGGGTCGAGATCGGGATAGGCGGCGGCGAAAGCGCCGGTCACATGCGTGGTCATGATGTCCTCCTCGGGTCAGCGCGGTCCGCGCAGGGCGCGGCGGGCGATCGACCACCGCAGCACCTCCGACGGGCCCTCGTAGATGCGGAATGCCCTGGCCTCCACCAGGAATCGGGCCACCAGGTGGTCCTCGCAGACGCCGAGGCCGCCGTGCAGCTGCACGGCCCGGTCCAGGACCCGCCACACCGCCTCGGAGACGAAGGTCTTGGCGATCGAGGTCTCGTGCCGGGCCTGCGCGGAGACCGCGCCCTCGGCGTCGATGGTGGCGGCCGCGGTCGCGATAAGGCCGCGCGCGGCAGCGATATCGATCTCGCTGTCCGCGATCAGGCCCTGCGCCAGACCGTGTTCGGCGATCGGCGAGCCGAAGGCGGTGCGGCGCACCACATGATCCAGGGTGAGCTGCTGGGCTCGCACCGCCAGGCCGAGCCAGTTCATGCAGAACGTCAGGCGGGACGGCGCCAAGCGCACCGCGGCCAGTTCCAGTCCGTGGCCGATCGTGCCGAGCACCGCGGAGTCGGGCACCTCGCAGTCGACGAAGTTCACCTCGCAGTGCCCGCCGGGTGCGCTGGTGTGGTCCAGGGTCGGCATCCGGCGCCCCACCTGCAGTCCGGGATTGTCCTGGTCGACCAGGAACATGGTCGGCCCGTCCGGAGTCCGGGCCACGCAGATCACGAAGGCCGCGCCCGCGGCGCCGGTGGTGAAATGCTTGGCGCCGTTGATGACCCAGCCGTTGTCGGTCTCCTCCGCCACCGTGCACAGCATCCGCGGATCCGATCCGGCGCCGGGGGCCGGTTCGGTCATGGCGATCGCCGAGCGAACCTCACCCGAGGCCAGCGGTGCGAGATACCGTTCCTGCTGCTCGGGATCGGCGACGTGGGCCAGCAGATGGATATTGCCGTCGTCCGGTGCCCAGGCGTTCACCGCGAGCGGGCCGATCAGGCTGGCGCCCGCGGCCTCGAGCACCTGAGCCTGGGCCCGGGTGTCCAGTCCCAGCCCGCCGTACCGGGGGTCCGACAGCGGCCCGAAGACGCCCGCGTCCTTCGCCTTCTTCTGCAGGTCCAGGCGCAGCGCGTCGTCCATGACGCGGCCGTCGACCACCACCTCGCGCTCGATGGGTATGACGTGCTCTCGAACGAATTCCCTGGTCTTGTCGACCAATTCCGCCACAGGGGTCATGCGCTCAGTGTCGGTCCGGTTCGTCCCGATACTGCGGGCGATAGTCAACGCCGATCGGTCTAGAAGAGTCCCCGCAACCATCGTGCATCGGCTGGGTGTCTCGGCCACGGTGGTGGCGACGAACGACAGGGCCGAGGTGATCAGGATGACGGAGTTCGGGGTGCGGGTCCAGACCCGCCGGGACGAGGCCGAGGGCGTGTTCGGCCTCGAACTCGCCAACGCCGGCGGCACGCCGCTACCGGCCTGGTCGCCGGGTGCGCACATCGATATCGGCGTGGGTCCGTACGGGGTGCGGCAGTATTCGCTGTGCGGGGATCCCGCCGACGCGCGGCGCTGGCGTGTCGCGATCCTGCGCGATCCTGCTGGGCGCGGCGGTTCGGAGCATCTTTTCCGCACCGCACTACCCGGTTCGGAACTGCGGGTCTCACTGCCACGCAACAACTTCGAACTCGTGGACCGGCCGTCGTACGTCTTCCTCGCGGGCGGCATCGGCATCACCCCGCTGCTGCCGATGGCTGCCGCCGCGGCGGCAGCGGGCGCGCAGTGGACGCTGTACTACGGCGCGCGCAGCCGGGCGCACCTGGCCTTCACCGCGGAATTGGCCCGCCACGGCGGACGAGTGGTGCTGGTGCCGCAGGACGAGGACGGGCTGCTGCCGATCGAGCGAATCATCGGCGAAGCCGGTGCCGCCGCGGTGTACTGTTGCGGTCCCGAGCCGTTGCTGACGGCGGTCGAGAACGCGGGCCTCGCCTCCGGCGTGCCGGTGCACCTGGAGCGGTTCGCGCCGAAAGTAGTGGCGCACACCGAGAACCAGCGGTTCGAAGTGCAACTCGCACAGAGCGGCAACAGCTTTCGAGTCGGTGCGGAGCAGTCGATCGCCGACGTGCTCGAGGCCGCCGGGGTCCCCATCGTCACCTCGTGTCGCGAAGGCACCTGCGGCAGTTGCGAAACCCCGGTGCTGTCCGGCGCCGTCGAGCATCGCGACAGTGTGCTCACCGAGGCCGAGCGCGAGCGCGGCGACACCATGATGCTGTGCGTCTCCCGGGCCTGCTCGGAGGTTCTCGTCCTCGATCTCTAGACAGCGCTGGATCTTCGAGAACGAATCGACTGTTCGTCGACACCACAGACGTGCGCGCAACCGCGCGCCGGTTCATTCGAACACAGAACGAGAAGAAGGCAGCAAGGATGAGGAAATTCGCTGCGGCGTCGACCCTGCTGGTCACGACGCTGGCCGTCACGGCCGGTGTGGCCGGTGCGGCACCCGCGGACAGCGGTGTGGTGAATTACAAGGCCACCACCACCAAGCAGGCAACCATCATCTCCACCGACGCGGGCTCGATGACCGCCGACAACGGGGTCTTCAAGATCAAGGCCGCCAACGGCGCGGTGCTCGCGGGCACCGAACTGTCGTTCCGGGTGGACGATTTCGTCTTCCCGATCGCGGCCGACATCCACGACCACACCGCGACGCTGACCCCGCAGTTCGACATGGCGCACGCGACCTACAAGCCCGTCGCGCTGCCCTACGAGAACACCGCGCCGTGGAAGACCCCCTACGACCGTGAGCAGGCGGCCTGGAACCGCATGGTCACCACGATCTCCACCGGTGCCGCGGTCGGCACCATGGTCGGCGGTCTCGCCGGTGGTGCGGCGGGTTGCCTGCTCGGCGGCATCGCGGGCGCGACTGTGGCCGCAGCTGCCATCGTCGGACTGTTCGGCGCCTTCCTGCCGGCCGCCGCCGTCGGTTGCCTCGGCGGCATCATCGCCGTCGGTGCGCTCGGCACCCTGGTCGGTCAGCTGCTGATCACCGCTCCGGTCGCGATCGCGGCCGCGGCGCAGTACTTCACCACCATCAACCAGCCGTTCACGCCCGCGAAGTAACCAGACGCCCCGGTGAAAGTGCCGGGGGGACACCAGGCCCCGCCCGGAATTCCGGGCGGGGCTCTCGGTCTGTGCGGGAAACCTCCGCTGCGCAGATGATGAGTGCGCTGAAGGCGATCGCGGGCTCTAGTGCGGGAAGCTGAATATCCGTGCGCTACTTTTGGTTTCGCCCATGGCTTCGGCCAGGAGATCCTCATCCCCGTCGTAGAGATAGGACAGGCCCAGGCTGTCGATCACCTTGGCGATCCGCGCCGAGGTCCATCGCGGGCTCAGCTCGGCGAACCGGTGGAAGTAGTGCCGGAACAGGTCGAAATCCTCGACCAGGATATCGGTCCTCGGTGGCAGGTCGGGTGCATCGATGGCGGTGATGATCTGACCGCGCACGGCAGTGATCAGCAGCAGCTCGTAGAGCACACACCGTGTGCCCGTTGCACGTTCGAGCCAGGTCTTCGTGGCCGCGGAGTTGACCCGCGCGCGTGTCACCGGGTCGCTGAGCAGGGTGTTGCCGGAGATATCGGCCTTGCGCCCGTTACTCATTCGCAACGGCCCCGTCGGTGGGACGACCAGTGTGCCGTTCTGGCGCGAGCGAAAACCCGTGGCCGTCACGGCCACACAGCGTTGCGCGCTCCAGATCAGGGCATCGAGCCGCCGGATCCGGTGGCGATCGGGAATATGCACGTCCAGCAATGCGATTCCGGGTTGGTCGGGATTCCAGTCGATCCACTGCGCGATCCGCCGCTGGGCGCGCGACAGACCGGATATGTTGTCCACCAACAGCAACACGGCGACTCTCCCGAACTCGCATAGCAAACTCCGGGCCCCGCCGCGGCCCATCCGGTGATATCCCTCCGGCAAGGATACCGTGCGATGCCCGGTTTGCGCGATTCGGTAATAGCTCTGCGTCTCAACGGTTTTTGCGGTGATTCCTCGGTGCGGCCGAATCGGGCCACGACCCTGCCGAGCTGTCGCGCAACAGGACCGGCAGCTCCACCAACCCTCGGATCAGCGTGCTCTCGTACCAGCGCAGGGGAGTGGCGTCGGGATCCGGGCGCAGTGCGGGGAAGTGTCGCAGTAGTGCGGTGAAGGCGATCGTGGCCTCCATCCGGGCCAGCGGCGCCCCGAGGCAGAAGTGGATGCCGTGGCCGAAGGCGAGGTGGCCGGTGCGGTCGGCGGCGGGGTCCAGGATGTCCGGATGGGAGAATCGGGACGGGTCGTGATTGGCGGCCGCCAGCGCGATGTACACGACCTCGCCGGCCGGAATCTCGGTGTCGCCGAGGGTGATCGGCTCGGCGGTGTAGCGGGCCATCGACAGGTCGACCGGACCGTCGAACCGCAGGAATTCCTCCACGGCGGCGGAGATCCGGGTGGGATCGGCGCACAGCTCCGCCATGCGGTCGGGGGTGCGCAGCAGCGCCGAGGCGCCGTTGCCGATCAGATTGACGGTGGTCTCGTACCCGGCTACCAGCAGCAGGAAGGACATGGACACCAGTTCGGCGGGGGTGAGGCGATCGCCGTCGTCGGTGGTGTGCGCGAGCGCGGACAGCAGATCCTCGCCGGGCCGGGCGATCTTGTCCCGCACCAGATCTGCCAGAAAACCCGCCATCGCCACGGTGGATTGGCGACGCTGCTCCTCCCGGCCGACCACCCCGACCAGATCGGTGGTCCAGCGGCGGAAGGAGTCCCGGTCCGTGACGGCCACGCCGAGCATCTCGCAGATGACCGTAATAGGCAGTGGCACAGCGAATTCCGCCAGCAGATCCGCCCGGTCCCGCCCTCGCAGGGCATCGAGCAGGTCGTCGGCGATCTGCTCGATCCGCGGCCGCAGCAGTGCGATCCGGCGGGTGGTGAACGCCTTGGTGACCAGTTTGCGCAGGCGGGTGTGCACCGGGGGATCGCTGTTGAGCATGTGTGACATCAGCGCCAGTGTGCGGGGGTCGGCCGCGGCGTCGGCACGCTGTGCGCTGATCACCGCGTTCAGGTTCGTGATGTCCTTGCGCAGACGCGAATCGGCGAGCGCCGCACGGGCTTCCGGATAGCCGATCACCAGCCAGCGCTCGGTCTCGTCCGGGAATCGCACCCGGTGCACCGGTCCTCGGGCGCGCCAGCGCCGATAGTAGGACTGCGGATCGGCGAAGAAATCGGCGCCCAGCGTCTCGACCACGATCGCGACGGTACCGGCCGCGCCGAGTCGGCGACGGTGGCGCAACGTGTTCCGATCACTCGATCGGAGCTGAAAATCGCTGCCGCGGCGGCCATCCGCAGTTCACCGAACGCTGCTCGAATGGCTGCGTATCGTTCTGCAGGGAGGAAAAGCTATGACCAGCACCGATATTCAGGCCGCGGACGTCGTCGCGGCCAGGGTCGGCGAACTGACCGAGATCTTCGAGCGCGGGCTCCAGGAGAAGCTGGGGGTCGGCGCCTCGCTCGGTATCCGGCTCGAGGCCGCCGGGGCCGGATTCACCCGGTACTACCTGGACCCGAACCCGGCGACGATCAACGCGATGTTCACCGTGCACGGCGGGGTCTTGGCGACGCTGATGGACACCGCGATGGGCAGCGCGGTCTTCACCACCCTGGCCGACGGCGTGGCGTACACGACCTTGGAGCTGAAGGTGAATTTCATCCGCTCGGTCGCCCTGGACGGCAGCCGCCTGACCTGTGAGGCCACCGCCGTGCACGTCGGCCGCCGGACCGCGACCGCCCAGGGCCGGATCACCGATGTCAACGGCAAATTGATCGCGCACGGCTCCACCACCATTCTGGTGCTGCAGCCGCAGTAGTCCCGCCCGGATCGGCCCGGTCGCGCCGCAGCGACCGGGCCGATCGGGATCAGGCCAGCGAACGACAGCGGTCCAGGAACCGGACCAGTTCGTCCAGCGGTTCGGTGCGGGTGTCGACCGCCCGGTCGATGATCTTCACCAGATGCTCGTAGGCGGCGGTGTGGTCGTAGTCGGCGACGTCGGCGATCCGCAGCGCCCACCGCCAGTAGCCACGCATGCTGTCGGCCAACGGCATCCGGAATCCGGCGACCACCTCGCGGATCGGCTCCACGACCGCGTCGCCCTGCGTGCGCAGATAGCGGCCCACCACGTCGGCCATGAAACTGAAGTGCCGTGCCTCGTCACGTGTCAGTCGGGTCAGCACCGCGGCCAGCACCGGATCGCCCGAAACCTCGCGCAGCTGTTGGTAGTACATCTGCGTCGCCTTCTCCTGCACCAGCGCGTAGGCGAAGAACTGCACCGGATGCCGATACGGCAGATCGAACGGCTTGCGGCCCTCGACCGCGAGTTCGTCTCGGAGCGTGGATCGTTCGGCCATTCCGGCGGCCTGCTGATAGCGCGCCAGCGCCCGAGCGTGGGTGTCCTCCTCGACCGCCCAGCGCACCGTGAAGTGGTACAGCTCGCGATTGTGCACGAAGGTGTCCGCGTCGACGCTGTCGTCCACCGGGAAATACCGTTGATACACATCGAAATAGCCGGGCAGGTGGTCCTCGATGTAGGTGACGAACTGCACCGCCGAACGCTGCCCCTCGGTGAGCCGGCCGGCATCGGCGCGGGCCCAGTCGAAGGCGGTTTCCACGTCCCAGGCGCGGGCGGCCGGTGACGCGGCCAGGAAGCCGTCCACCGCCGTGGTCAGTTCGTCGGCGGGCAGCAGGATCGCCGCTGTGGGTATCGCGTGTGCCGGAAAGTCTCGGGTCATCGGAAATCCCTCCGGCTAACGAGCGTTGCGGCAGGTCAGCGCGTAATGCTTGGTGGTGTAACCCCATCCGGCATTGGCGATTTCGAGATAGCGCCGCAACGTGGCGGCCAGGCCCGGACCGTGCGCCTCGATCCGGTCCGCGGCGGCGTCCACATTGGCGATCCACGCGTCGATGGTGCGGCGGTAGTCCGCGGTCAGATCGTCGACGGCGATCACCGAGAATCCGGCGTTCTCCGCCGCGGCCACGAGTTCCGACAACGGGCGCAACTCACCGAACCCGAAGATGTCCGACCGGACGAACCGGGTGCCGTCGCGCTCGTCGAAAGCCCGACGCGCCGAGGCATTCCGGAAGCAGCTCTCCGAGACGTACAGCGTGCCACCGCGGCGCAGCACGCCGCGCGCCCGGCGGAAGACCGCATCCGGATCGGGCATGTGCACGATCGATCCGAGCAGCGTCACCGCGTCGAAACCCCGTGCGGGCAATTCGAGTTCCTCGAAATATCCGACGCGCGTGCGCACCCGATCGGTCAGCCCGCGGGCGGCGGCCTGCGCGGCGATGTACTCGTGCTGGCGCGGCGCTGGGCTGACCCCGAGCGTGTCGCAGTCGAATTCCGATGCCATGAACAGGATCAGCGCGCCCCAGCCGCAACCGACATCGAGCAGCCGCTCGCCACCCCGCAGGCCCAGCCGGTCCGCGACGAACCGCAATTTGTGCTGCTGCGCCTGCTCCAGAGTGTCATCCGGCCCGAGGTACCGCGCGGAACTGTACTTGCGCAACGGATCCAGGAATTCGCCGAAGATCTCCGGGTCCAGATCGTAATGCTGATTGGTGTCCGCGGTGACCGTCATGCCGCCTCCGCCCGCAGCGCCTTGTCCACCACGGTCACCACGTCGGCGAGGGTGGACATGCCGAAGACGTCGGAATCCTCGAGTTCGATGTCGTAGGCCCGCTCGATGCGGGCCACCATGCGCAGCACCCGCACCGAATCGACACCGGCCATCCCGCGCAGGTCGACATCGGGACGCAGTTCGGTGGCGGGGATGGCGGTCTCGGCGACCGCGATCTCGGTGACGGTCGACAGGATCTGCTCGCTGGTGGGCGCGGTCATGTGTGAACTCCGTTCCGGTGCAGGGTCTTCGAGCCGGACGGGGTGTCCGGCGCGAAATGTGTGTCGGGTGTGGACAGGGCGTGCTCGAGCCGGGCGACGTCGGCGTCGCCGAGGGTGAGCTGGTGCCGTACGTCGGCGAGGACGAACGGCCGATACACGGCGCTGGAGGAGGCACACAGTCCGTCTTCCTCGTCGAGGATGTCCGCGACCGCCCCGATCGTGCCGTCGTTGTCGGCGGAAAGTGTTGCGACACAGCGATAGTTGCGCTCGACGAGCAGCGGCGTGAGGAAGCGGGTGCGTTGGGAAACGGTGAAGGCCGGTACCCGCCGGGCCAGCACGATGAGATTGCCCATCACCTCGTCGCAGATCACCCCGATGAGCCCGCCGTGCACCACCCCGGGATAGGACTCGAAGCGGCGATCGAGCCGGAACCGCGCCTGCAGGCCGTCCGCGTGCCGGGTGAAACGCAGTCCCAGACCCGAGGAATTATGCGGTGAGCAGCCGAAGCAGTGGTAATCCGGCACCACCGACCAGGGCACGGTGACGGCGTCGGGCGGGGGAGTGCCGGTGTGGTCGGTCATCGGCTCAGGCGATCGCATCGGCCAGCGCCCGCCGCACCTTGGCATTGGAGGACAGATCCAGCCCGGTGATACCGGCGAAAGTACGGCGCACCTTGTCGTGCAGCACCTCGAGTTCACCGTCCTCGGCGATCTGCTCGAGGAACAGCTCGAACCCGGTGTCGATGGTCGCGTGGTCGCCGACCTCCGAGATACCGGATTTGAAGGTGCTCACCGGATGTTTGATCTTCGCCTCGGAGCTGTAGACGTACAGCGTCTCCAGCACCGAGGGCAGTTCCTCGGGGCGGCGAGCCAGGCGCTCGGTGGTGTAGTGGATGAATTCGCGGGCGTGCCCGGCCTCGTCGCGGCTGGCCTCGAGCAGCAGGCGCTGCAAGACCGGCTCCGCCACCCAGCGCGACATCGTGCGATAGACGTGGTTGACGGTGAGTTCGGAGATGATGTTGGTCGCCAGGGTCGCCGACGGCGTGGTGCCCGGGGCGTACGGCGCCCGCATGGCGTGTACCGCGCTGTCGTCGACGCTCTCCCCGAGCGCGGCCAGCCAGGCGCGAAAAGCATAGTGGTGCTGCACTTCCTGGAATCCCCACACCACCGCGAAGGTGGAGAAGTCGTAGTCGTCGACGAATTCGTCGAGGAAGCCGTGGACCGCGGCGATGACATTGGACTCGCCCATGGTGGCGCTCTTGGCCAGGGTCACGTACTCGGGCCGGACCAGCGTCGGATCGATGCTGCCCAGGTCCAGGTCGCCCAGCTTCCAGTGCAGGCGCTCGTAGTGGCGGAAGACGTCGTAGCTGTGCACAGGGGCTCCGGTTTCTCTACAGAAGGTGTTGCGCGGCAATACCGTCGGCGATCAGTTCACGAGCGGCCGATCGCTGGAGTTTGCCGCTGCTGGTGCGTGGGATGGTGCGCGGCGCGGCCAGGTACACCCGCACCGCGGCCAGGCCCAGGCGGGCGGCGATGCGAGCCTGGACGGCGGTGACGAGCTCGTCGGCGGCCGTATCGGTGTGGTCGGTCTCCACGATGAGAGCGATGGTGTCCGCATCGACCGGGTCGGTGGTGGCGGTGCACCGGCCCCGATGGATGCCGTCGAGGTCGCCGACGGCGGCCTCCACGTCCTGTGCGTAGAAGTTGACGCCGCGCACGGTGATCATGTCCTTGCTGCGGCCGGTGACGAACAGCTCCCCGGCGCGCAGGTAGCCGAGATCGCCGGTGTGCAGCCAGCCATCGGTGAACAATTCGGCCGTGCGCGCCGGATCGGCGGTCAGATAGCCCTCGGTCACCGGATCGCCGCTGATGAGGATTTCCCCGACCTCCCCGTCGGGGATCGCCACTCCCGAGTCCGGATCGACCACCCGCAGCCGGAGCCCGGCCACCGGCCGACCCACCCCGGCGACCGCGCGAGCGCCCGGCGTTCCCGGTGAAATCCGATGCGCCCAACCGGAATCGGACAATGTGCCGCGATCCACCCAGTCGAACAGCGGAACCCGGCCCAGCGGCGGGAAGGTGACCGCGAGCGTGGCCTCGGCCATCCCGTACACCGCGAACATCGCCGCCGGGTCGAAACCGGCCGGACCGAACCGCTCGCAGAACGCGGTCACCACGTCGTGGGAGATGGGTTCGGCGCCGTTGAAGGCGATGCGCCAGTGCCGCAGATCGTAATCGGCCACCCGCTCCGGCGGCACCGCGGCCAGCAGCGCCTCGTAACCGAAGTTCGGCATCGCCGTGATAGTCGTTCCGCTGGTTGCGAATTCGTGTAGCCAGCGCGCCGGATCCTTCACGAATGCGGTGGGCGACCAGATGTGGGCGGGAATGCCGCGCAGGATGGCCGACAGCGTGCCGAACAGGCCCATATCGTGGAACAGCGGCAGCCAGAAGCCGCCCTGATCGGACAGTCCGAGGTCGATGCCGGTGCGGATGGCGGCCAGTCCGGCCAGCACGTTGTGGTGGGTCAGTCGCACCCCCTTCGGGGCGGCGGTACTGCCCGAGGTGAACTGTACGACCGCCGGATCCTCCGGCCGCACCGGCGGCAGCTCGGCATCGGCGGTCTCGGCGAACAACGTCGCGGTGTCCAGGAATTCGACCGGAACCGCGGACAGCGCGGAGGTCATGGTCGCGAACTGCGGGGAGACCAGGACCGTCCGCATCCCCGCGGCGGCGACGATGGCAGCCAGTTTGTCCGGATAGGTCTGGAGTTGCCGGGTGCCGGCGGGCAGCGGCAGCGGAGTCGCGGCGGCCCCGGCGGCGGCGACCGCGAACAGGCCGATCAGGAATTCCGGCGCGTTGGGGCACAGGATGCCCACCGGTTCGCCGCGCCGCACACCGCGGTGCACCAGTGCCGCCGCCGCGTCGGTCGCCGTCCGGTGCAGTGTGGCGTAGTCCAGGGTCTGCGACAGCGACCAGAACCTGGCCGATACCTCGGGGTGGCGGGCGGCGATCGCGGCCAGCTGCTCCGGCAGGGTCCCTGCGGATATCGTCATGCGGCCAGCCCAGCAGCGCCGGGTTTCCGGGCCTTGAACGGGCTGTGAAATGCATGCGGTGATAAGCGTTGTCGATCGTCCAATTGCGTTGCCGGATATGGCCATTGGGCTATCAGCCGATAGGACCCGGTGATCGCCGCGGGGCGGGCGGCAGGCCGCGGCGAGGATGGTCGCCGACACGGTTGTTCCTCCCGCCTGTGCGGGACGGCGCTTTCGTTTCCCTCGGTGCCCGTTCGCTTTTCAGGAGTTGCCCAGGTGAGTTCCGACGAGACCACGGTGGCGGGGCCGACCCCGGCCCGGCCCGATTCACCGTCGCATCCGCACGCTGCGGATGCGACGGGCGAGGGTCATGCGATCGTGCTCGGCGCCGGGATCGCCGGACTGCTGGCGACCCGGGTCCTCGCCGACCGATTCGCGCGGGTGACGCTGGTCGAACGTGACGAATTCGCCGAAGACGGCGGGCAGACACCGGGCGGGACCGCGACCCGGCGCGGCGTTCCACAGGCCCGGCACCTGCACGGGCTGCTCGATCGCGGCCGCACGGCTATCGAACAGCTGTATCCCGGCTTCACCAGTGAGATGGCGCGGCGCGGGGCCAGCACCGCCGAGGTGCTGATCGGAACCCGTTGGTATGTAGCCGGATTGCGGGTCGCGACGGCCGAAACCGGGCTGACTTCGGTGATGGCCACCCGGCCGCTACTCGAAGCGGTGTTGCGCGAGCGGACCCTGACACTGCCGAACGTGCGGTTGCGGTCGCACACGACCGCGCACGGACTGGTCGGAACCGCGCACCGGGTGCGCGGCGTGGTCACTGTCACCGATAGCGAAAACCACACGCTAGCAGGCGATCTGGTCGTCGACACGACCGGACGCGGCTCGCGGGCGCCGGAATGGCTCACCCGGCTGGGCGCCCGCGCTCCGCAGGAGGAGCGGCTCGAGGTCGATCTCGGCTACACCTCCCGGTTCTATCGGCGCGATCCGGGCGAAGTGGGCGGCCCGGCCTCGATCATCATCTCCACCGGCGCGAACGGGCACGGCGGCGGCGCGATCCGGGTCGAGGACGACCGCTGGCACGTCACGCTGGCAGGCATGCTCGGTGATCATCCACCCACCGATCCGGCGGAGTTCGCGACCTTCGCCGCCGGTCTGGCCGGACCCGACATCCACGACATCGTCACCGGCTGTGAACCGCTCGGTGATCCGGTGCCGCACCGGTTTCGCCATTCGGTCCGGCGGCGTTTCGACCGCCAGCCGGTCGTCCCGCAGGGCTTCCTGGTCCTGGGCGACGCGTTGTGCAGCTTCAATCCGCTGTACGCGCAAGGGATGACGGTCGCCGCACAGCAGGCGCTGGCACTGCGCGACTGCCTGCACGTGCCCGACCGCGAACTCCCGGTCCGGTTCTATGCCGCCGCAGGGGCAGTGGTGTCGGCCGCCTGGGGGCTGGCCTCCTCGGCGGATCTGGCGCACCCCGGCGTGGTGGCCCCGCGTAACCTGCGCACCCGGTTCACCAATGCCTATGTCGCACGGGCGCAGCGCGCCGCGCACCTCGATCCGGAGGTGGCGCGCACGTTCCTGCGCGTGGCGAACCTCGTGGATCCGCCCGCGGCCCTGCTCAGTCCGCGCATCGCACGACGAATCCTATTGCACCGCAACCCATGACCGGCAGATCCGGCATCGGAGCCGGTCTGCCACCGATCAGGAGGGAATCCGAGATGGATCTGGCAGCACCGACCACCACCGTCGCCGGGGAGGATCCGGCGATCGCCACCGCAATCGAGCACCTGTTCGGCCCCGCCGGACGCGCCGACCCGTACACCCCGGGCCGGGTGCTGCGCGAGGCGGGCCCGCTGCACAACACCCCGTTGGGCCACAAGGTGATCACCCGTTACGAGGACTGCAGCGCGGTGCTGTCCACCACGGCGTGGAGTCACGCCGAGGAGGCGGGAATGATGCACCCCACCGTCTCCGCGCAGGATGCGGCGGAGGAGTTGCCGACCTCGTTCCTGTGGATGGAGCCGCCGGACCACACGCGGCTGCGCAACCTGGTCACCAAGGGGTTCACCCCGCGCATGGTGACCCGGCTGCGGCCCCGGATCACCGAGGTCACCGAACAGCTGGTCGACAACGCCCTGGCCGCAGGCGAATTCGATCTGGTCGACATGATCGCCTACCCGCTGCCGCTGACGATCGCCGCCGAGCTGATCGGTGTACCGCGGGAGGCGTACGCCCAGGTGCATCGCTGGTCGCAGGATCTGGCGCGCGGATTCGACCACGACTACACGCTGCCGCCCGAGGCGCTGCGTGCCCGGAGCGTCGCGGCCCGCGGCTTCATGGGCTACTTCCGGGAGCTGCTGGACGAGCGCCGCCGCCGCCCGGCCGACGATCTGCTCAGCGTGTTGTCGCAGGTGGAAGATCGCGGCGACGTGCTCACCGAACAGGAACTGCTCGCCACCTGCATCACCACCTTCGTCGCCGGTCACGAGACGACCGCGAATCTGGTCGGCACCGGCATGTTGCAGTTGCTGCGCAATCCCGATCAGCTGGAGCTGATGCGGCAGCGTCCGGAACTGACCGAGTACGCGCCCGACGAACTGCTGCGGCTGGAGCCGTCGGTGCAGGTCACCACCCGGGCCGCGACCCGGCCGATCACGGTGGCGGGCCACGAGTTCGAGACCGGCGAGGGCGTGGTGGTGCTGATCAATTCGGCCAATCGCGACGACGCCGCGTACACCGACCCGGACAAGGTCGATGTGGCGCGGTACTCCGATCCGATGCGTCCGGCGAAGAAGCATCTGGGCTTCAGCCTCGGCATCCACTACTGCCTCGGCGCACCGCTGGCGCTGCTGGAGATGGAAGTGCTGCTGGATGTGCTGCTGCGCCGGGTGAAGCAGCTCGAGGTGCTCACCGAGACGCCCTCGTACAAACCGAATGTGGTGATCCGCGGGCTGGAGTCGCTGCCCGTCCGGTTCACCGCGGCCTGATCGAGCCCGCCGGCCGGAGCCACCCGGCCCGGCCGGAACGGGCGGTCATTGCGAGTGCAGCGGCGAGCCTTCGGGCCGCACCCCGCGACCGTGCCACAGAATTCTCGCGACCGTCCCGGGACTCAGCAGCGTCTCGGGCGGGTCGACGAGATTGGCGACCCGCATGAATGCGCGCGCGACAATCGGATCGATGTGTGCCGCACGATGCGCACGTCCGATATACGAATTCAGCAGCCGGATTCGAGGCGTTCGCCGACCGACCACGCCCGGATGATTCAAATCGGCCCCGGTGGACATTCGCCATGCGACATCGACATGACGCGCGGCACCGGAATAGAACCGGCCCGGCAATTCCGCGACGCCTGCACGCAGGCATGCGCGCAGGGTGAGCGCCTGCTGCGCAGCCACGGTCATGCCCTGCGCGTAGAGCGGATTGAAACTGCACAGCGAATCGCCGAGCACGAGAAATCCCTCCGGATACGCCGGTAGGCGTTCGAAATACCTGCGGACCGAACCGCGAAAGCGATGTGGCACAGGATCACTCAATGGTTCGGCGTCGGTGACGATGCGGTGGATGTCGGGCACGGGAAGCGTCGCGGCGAATGCGGTGAACCCCTCGTGGTCGGTGGGTGGGTGATCCCCGAGCATCCCACCCAGGGTGACATGCCACCTGTCGCCCTCGACCACGATCGCCCCGCCGCCGCGACGACCGGCCATCGTCGAAACGACCACACCGAGTTGGCCGTCCAGGTGTTCGGGCCGGTGCCGGTAGGTGCGCGAGGAATAGCCCAGGTCGATGACCACGCTGTCCTGCTCGGGCACGTGCGCACCCACGGCCCGCAGCCACTCGGGTGCGCGCGACGCCCGCCCGGTGCAGTCGACCACCAGGTCGGCGGCCACGGCCTGCGCGTGGCCGCCGGACTCGCTCACCAGCACTCCGGTGATCCGGCCCGCCACGGCGACGAGGCCATGTGCGGCAACGCTTTCCCGGAACCTCACCTCCGGCAGCGCGGCCGCGCGCCGGCGCAATCCCCATTCCAGCAGTGGGCGGCTGGCGAGCAGCGTGACGAGTCCGGTCTCGGTCGGCGCGGCACGCAGCCCGCTGAGATACCACCGGGATCCGGCCAGCACCTCGGTGGTCGGTGCGCCGGCGGCCACGATCTCCTCGGTCAGTCCGGGACAGAGCGTTTCGATGACGGCGCGGCCCCCCTCCATCAGACCGTGCAGATGCCTGGCCTGCGGGACCCCTCGGCGCGGCTCGCTGCCTGCGAAGGTGTCGCGCTCGAGTACGGTGACGCGCGGGAAGTGTTCGGCGAGCACGATGGCGGCCAGCAATCCTGCGATACCTGCGCCCAGAACTACGGCATGCGGGGAATCGGAATTCACCCACCGAATCGTCGACCGACGGGATATCTCGGACAAACCCTATCGGCCGCATCCTATGGCGTCATCGAACTACACGATGACAGAAGGCAATTCGCGGGCCGTTCATGAATTCGCCACCGTACGGTGTTGAGCTGCGAAACGTGAATTCAGCGCAAACGTCCGCGGTCACGTCGCGTCCACCAGCAGGATTGTTCCTGCCCGACGGTCGGTGTCCGGCGTTGCCGCAGACGCGGATTCTGCGTGTTCCGACGCGCTCGCGGGCTGTCGAAGGGGCTGTGCGATGACCGGCATACTCGACCCGTTCTCCCCGGAACTCCGTGCCGACCCGGCACCGGCCTACCGGTCGTTGCGGGCAGCGGGCAGGCTGCACGAATTCCGGCCCGGCATCCATCTCGTGCCGCACTACGCCGACTGCGACGCGGTGTTCGGCGACCCGGCGTTCGGGCACGGCTACTTCTCCGGGATCAACCCGTTCCGGCCCGGTGTCGATCCGCGGACGCTGCCCGGCTCGTTCCTGTTGATGGACCCGCCCGAGCACACGCGACTGCGCGCCTCGGTGGCTCCGGCCTTCACCGCCCGCGCGATCGCCGCATTGCGCGAGCGGATCACCGAGACCGCCGCCGCACTGCTCGACCGCGCCGTCGAGGCCGGGGAGGTCGATTTCGTCACCGATGTCGCATACCCGTTGCCGCTCAACACGATCTGCACGATGCTCGGCGTTCCCACAGCCGATCACGCGCGGTTCGGTGTGTGGGCCGCCGCGATCAGCCGCGGCCTGGACCCGGACGCACTGCTGTCGGATGAAGAGAAGGATGCTCGCGTCGATGCGGTGGGAGCGTTCGCCGAATACTTCGCCGACCTCATCGAACGCCGCCGCGCCGAGCCGGGCGCGGATCTGCTGTCCACACTCGCGACCCGGACCGCGCTCGAGTTGCGCGAACTCGTCGACATGGCGGTACTCCTGCTCATCGCCGGGCACGAGACCACGATGAACCTCATCGCGACCGGCCTGCTGGCTCTCGCCCGCCATCCCGAGCAGCGTGAAATCCTCAGGGCCGAACCGGAATCCGCTCGGCACGCGGTGGAAGAGTTTCTCCGCTTCGACACCCCGGTCCCGTTCCCGACCCGCGTCACCCTGCGTGAGGTCGAGTTCGCGGGGTGTACGTTGCCGCGGGGGACAGGTCTGATCCTGCTCGTCGGTTCGGCCAACCGGGATCCGGCGGCGTTCACCGACCCCGACTCGCTCGATGTGCTCAGATTCGCGCCCGGCCACGGCACGCCACGCCATCTCGCCTTCAGTCACGGGCCGCACTTCTGTGTCGGTGCGCCATTGGCCAGGCTGCAAGGCGAGGTTCTGTTCACCGAACTCATGTGCCGCGCACCCGATTTCGAACTGCTCGACCCTGCGCCGTCGTTCCGGAACTCGGTCTCGATGCGTGGCCCGCTGTCCCTTCCGGTCCGACTGCGCGCCTGAATTGCCCGATTGTGGGACCGAATGCACATGTCGAAGCTGGGGCACAAGCAGCCGATAAGCAATTCCGATCCGCCGATCGGTAGAGGCGCACGGGGCCGGGGCGCGGCCCAACCAACGCTAATCTCGAAATCGTCCGGGAGACAACCGGATCCGGTATTCGCGAAGGTGTTGGATACAGATGACCACAGACCATGAGCCGGACCGTTCCCCGGAGTCCGGGGGCGAGACCGGAAAACCCGCGCCGCGCCGCAAGACGATCGACAGCCCGTATATCCACCGGTTGCAGCGCAGGCATTTTCTGCTGTTCGATGTGCTGCCGATATTCGGGATGGTCGGCGCGGTCGCTTTTCTGTTCGTGCGACCGTTCGGGATCGTCGAATTCGCGCTGCTGTTCGGGATGTGGGTGGTGACCGGGCTGGGAGTGACGGCCGGTTACCACCGCCTGTTCACGCACCGCACCTTCAAGGCCGCCCCGTGGGTGGCGTCGGTGCTGGCGGTCATGGGGTCGATGGCGGGTCAGGGTGCGGTGGTGTCCTGGGTGGCGCTGCACCGGCGGCACCACGAGTACAGCGACCGCCCGGGAGATCCGCATTCGCCCAACCTGTCCGGTGCGGGCTGGTCGGGACGGCTGCGCGGGCTGATGCACTCGCACTTCCTCTGGATGCGCCGACACGAGTACCCCAACGTCGTGCACTACGCGCCCGACCTGATCAAGGACCGGCGACTGGTCCGGGTGGCCCGGCTCTACTACTGGTGGGTGGGCCTGGGCCTGCTGATCCCCACCGTGCTGGGCGGACTGCTCACGATGAGCTGGACCGGCGCGGTCGCCGGTCTGCTGTGGGGCGGATTCGCGCGCATGTTCCTGCTCGAGCACACCGTCTGGGCGATCAACTCTTTCCTGCACATGTTCGGCACTCGCGCCTACGAATCGCGGGAGAACAGCCACAACGGCGGCATCTTCGCCTTGCTGACCTTCGGGGAATCCTGGCACAACAATCACCACGCCTTTCCCACCTCGCCGTCCTTCGGACTGCATTGGTACCGCCTCGATCCGGGGTACTGGCTCATCAAGACCTTGGCGCTGCTCGGGCTCGCCTGGGATCTCGAGCTGCCCTCCGACGAACGCATGGCGGCCAAACGACTCTCCGGAAAATCCACCGTCGGCGGCAATGCCGCAGCAGCGTAAGGAAATACCATCGTGGATACCAGTAAGGACGCCATCGTCGCCTGGTGCCAGGAGTACCTGGCCGATCTGCTCGAGGTGCCCGCGCGGACCATCGACCCGGCCGCGGACTTCGACCGGCTCGGTGTCGACTCGGCGCTGGCCGTCGCCCTGCTGATCGAGGTCGAGGATCGCTACGGGATCGACCTGTCGCCCGAGGACCTCTACGAGCACCCCAACCTGAACGCCGTTGCCACCTATCTGCACGAGCAGAGCGCCCGGAGCGTGGCCTAGCCATGGTCGCCTCGACCGGCGCCGACCGGGCGACCGCCGCGGCGGCCGCGATCCGGCACCACTACGACGTCGGCAACGACTTCTACCGGCTCTGGCTGGATCCCACCCTCAGCTACTCCTGCGCGCTGCGCAAGCATCCCGACGACACCCTCGAGATCGCCCAGCAGCGCAAACTCCGACACCACCTCGACGCGATCGATGCCTACCGGGCCGGCGCCGTGCTCGATATCGGGTGTGGCTGGGGAGCGATCCTGCGGGAACTGTCGCAACGACACCGGGTGGACCGCTCGGTCGGTCTCACGCTGAGCCCGGAGCAAGCGGACTACGTTCGCGCGCAGGAGCTTCCGGGCGTCGAGGTGCGCACCGAGAACTGGCTGCACTACGAGCCGGACACCAGCTTCGACGGTATCGTCTCGATCGGCGCCTTCGAGCACTTCGCCCGCCCGGACGATTCCGATGCCGCGAAGATCCGGGTCTACCGCGACTTCTTCACCCGCTGCCGGGACTGGCTGACCGATTCCGGGACGTTGTCGCTGCAGACCATCGCCTACGGCAACATGTCTCGCGAGCAGGCCAGCAGCTTCATTCAGCAGGAGATCTTCCCGGACGCCGACCTGCCGACACCGGCGCAGATCCTCGCCGCCGCCGAGGGCATCTTCGAGATCCGCTCGATGAGCAACGGCCGGTCGGACTACGCGTGGACCTGCGCACAATGGGCTGCGCGGTTGCGGGAAAACCGCACGCGGGCAACGGAACTGGTCGGTGCCGAGACGGTGGACCGGTATCGGCGCTATCTGGCGCAGTCGGCGCTCGGGTTCCGGATGGGCAAGATCGCACTGTACCGGATCGTCCTGCAGCCATATACGGGCAAGTATTTCGCCGATCGCGCGGGGCAGCCGCGATGACCGTCTCGCCCGGCCGGGTCCGATTCAATCCGTTCGGCGCAGAGTTCCGCCGCGATCCGTATCCGATGTATCGGCAACTGCGCGAGGCGCATCCGGTGCACCGGACGCTGGGTATGTGGGTTTTGACCCGGCACGCCGACGTGCGCGCGGTGCTGCACGACCGTTCGTTCAGCGCGAGCCTGATCCCGCGGCTGGTGGACGAACAGGCCGCGCGGCTCGGGCAGGGCGAGGTGGACCGGATCGGCCGGTTGGGCCGCAAATCCCTGGTCTTCACCGACAATCCGGACCATGCGCGTCTGCGCGGACTTGTCAACCGCGTGTTCACCGCCCGCGCGGTGGCCGAACTGCGGCCGCAGGTGAGTGCGGTCACCGCGCGGCTGATGGAACCGGCCTGGGCCGCTGGGCAGTTCGACGTGATCGCGGATCTGGCTGCGCCGCTGCCGATCACGGTGCTGTGCGAATGGATGGCGCTGCCGACGGAGCTGCGCGCGCAGGTAGGACCCTGGACCCACGACATCCGATTCCTGCTCGAGCCGGGCATGATGAAAGCGGCCGATTTCGCGCGGGTGCGCGAGGTCGTGGAACTGTTCGCCGCCGCGTTGTCGGAGGTGATCGCCGAACGTCGTCTGCGGCCCGGCGACGACCTGATCAGCCGTCTGCTGGCCGCGCACACCGCGGGCGGGGACCGGCTCGCCGACGAGGAACTGATCTTCGTCTGCATCATGTGCTTCGTCGCCGGTAACGAGACCACGAAATCACTGATCGGCAATGGCCTGCTCGCACTGCTGCGGCATCCCGCCCAGGACGCGCTGCTGCGGGCACGCCCGGAACTGGTGGACGCCGCGGTCACCGAGGCGCTGCGCTACGACTGCCCCCTGCAACTGACCAAACGACTGGCCACCCGCGACGTCGAGATCGGCGGGCAGCTGCTGCGTGCCGGTGATCAGGTGCTGGTATGCCTGGGCGCGGCCAATCGCGATCCCGAATCGTTCGACCGGCCCGACGAATTCGACCTCACCCGGGATGCGAGCGGTCACCTGGCCTTCGGTCACGGCATGCACGGCTGCCTGGGCGGCCTGCTGGCCGAACTACAGGCGCAGGTGGCGTTCGAATTCCTGTACCGGCATTCGGCGAGCATGGCGCTGCTGAGCGACGAATGGCACTGGCAGGACCACAGTTTCATCGTGCGCGGGCTGACCGGGTTGCCGGTGACGCTGCGGAGGGCGGCATGACCACCGCGCGATCCTGGTTGCGCTACGAACCTACCGACGCAGCGCTGCGACTGCTGTTCGTTCCGCACGCGGGCGCCGGAGCGTCCTCGTTCAACCGCTGGCTCGGCCTGATCCCCGCCGAAATCGGCGCGGTCCGTGTACAACTGCCGGGCCGCGAGGACGCCGCGGGGCAACCGCCGCTGCGCCGGGTGCAGGACGCGGTGGCGGGCCTGCTACCCCAACTGGCCGCGCTCGGGGATGCCGAACTGGCGCTCTACGGCCACAGCATGGGCGCGTTGGTGGCCTTCGAGCTGGCCCGGGCATTGACCGCGGCGGGTACGCCGCCGCGGCACCTGTTCGTCTCCGGCCGCCGGGCGCCGCAACTGGCCGCGAGCCGTCCGCCCATTCACGACCTGATCGACGACGCGTTCGCCGCGGCTCTGGCCGATTTGGGCGCCTGGGGCGCAGCCGCCCGCAGCGCGGTCTTCCTGCGCTACGCGTTACCGCTGACCCGGGCGGATCTGGAGTTGTCCGAGGAGTACCGGTACGGCCGCGAGCCTCGGCTGGACTGCACGGTCACGGCCTTCTACGGCACCGGCGATCCCGTGGTCGAGGCCCGCGAACTCGCGGCCTGGCAGGAGTTGACCGACGGCCGGTTCACCATCCACGAGTTCTCCGGCGACCACCTGTTCCACCAGCAGCACCGCACCGCGATCGCGGCGATCATCACCGAATCGCTGAGCCGGGCGCGGCGCGCAGACGACCTCGAGGAGGCAGCGCCGTGACTTCCGACGTGGTGAGCACCGACAGTGAGCTGCTCTCCGACATCCTGGCCCGGCGCGCGAGCCAGGAGCCCGACCGCACCGCCTACGTCTTCCTGGACGAGAACGGCACGGAGAGTACCGTTCTGAGCTACCGGGACCTGCACCGCCGTGCGCTGGCGGTGGCCGCCGAACTGGGCGCTCGATGCTCGCGCGGCGACCGCGCACTCCTGATCTTCCCGCAATGCCCCGAATTCCTCGTCGCCTACTTCGGCTGCCTGTACGCGGGAATCGTGGCAGTACCGCTGAATCCACCGCGCCGCAACGGTATTCCGGAGGCGACGCGATCCATCGTGCGGGACTGCCGCCCGACCGCGGTACTCACCCTCGGGGCCGGAGTCGACCTGTTGCGCGCACAACCCGAGGCGTGGTGCCCGGCGGTGCACTGGATCGGCGTGGACCTGCTGCCTGCGGTCGACACTGGTCCGATCGTTGCCGCACAACCGGATTCGATCGCGTTCCTGCAATACACCTCGGGGTCGACCGCCACGCCCAAGGGCGTGATGGTCACGCACCGCAATCTGATCGCCAACGAGGAGATGATCCGCCGCTCCTTCGGCCACGACCGTGATTCGACGCTGGTCGGCTGGGCGCCGTTCTTCCACGATCAGGGCCTGATCGGCAATGCGCTGCAACCGCTGTACGTCGGGGCGACCGGAGTGCAGATGGCCCCGACCACGTTCATCCGGCGACCGCTCCTGTGGCTCTCCGCGATCTCCCGATATCGCGGACACACCAGCGGCGGACCGAATTTCGCCTTCGACGCCTGCGTCGCGCGCCTGGCCGCGGGCGCCGAACCGGAACCCGGCCTGGATCTGAGCAGCTGGCAGGTCGCCTTCAACGGCGCCGAACCGATCCGCGCGCAGACCCTGAGCCGATTCGCGGAAGCCTTCGCCCCGTACGGATTCCGGGCCGAGGCCCTGTATCCCTGCTACGGCCTGGCGGAGGCCACCCTGCTGGCCGCCGGCAGTGTGAAGGGCCGCGGTGCGCGTACCCTCGAGGTCGATCCCGACGCGCTCGCGCAACGGCGCTACGCCCCGGCGGGGGAGCGGTCCCGCACGCTGGTCGCCTCGGGGCGCGCGCCGCGCGGGGAAGTGCTGCGCATCGTGGACCCGGAGACCGGGCAGGTCTGCCCGCCGGATCGGGTCGGGGAGATATGGGTGTCAGGAGACAATGTCGCACAAGGGTATTGGGAACGCGAGGAGGCCACCGCGGAAACCTTCCGCGCCCGCTGCGCCAACGATCCCGGCCGCGATTTCCTCCGCACCGGAGATCTGGGCCTGCTGCTGGACGAGGAACTGTACGTGGTGGGGCGGCTCAAGGACGTCGTGATCATCCGCGGCCGCAATATCTATCCGCAGGACATCGAACTCACCGTGCAGGCCGCACATCCCGCCCTGCGGCCCGGCGGATGCGCCGCCTTCGCGGTGCCCGGCACCGAGACCGACCGGCTGGTGGTGGTCCAGGAACTGCGGCGCGAGCACGTCGAGGACGCCGAACCCGCCGATGTGCTGGGCGCGATCCGAGCCGCGGTACTGCGCGAACACGAACTCTCGCTCGGCGATCTGGTACTGACACTGCCGAGCCGGTTGCCGAAGACCAGCAGCGGGAAGATCATGCGAGCGGCGGCGCGCCGCCACTATCTGGCGGCCGAATTCGAGATCTGGCCGCAGCAGCAGGAATCCACCGAATCGCAGCGAAGGGCCATCATCGTGCAGACCTGGGAAGCGCTCGATCCGGATTTCGAGCAGACGGTGCGAGCGGTGGTGCTCAGCATGCCCGCCGCCCGGCATCTCGGATTCGACTTCGGCGAGATCGCGCCCGGCCGCGTCGAGATCGTGCAACCGCATCGCCCGGAACTGACCCAGCACGACGGGTACTTCCAAGGCGGAGTGCTCGGCTCGCTGGCGGATTTCGCGGCCGGTTCCGCGGCCGGAACTCTGCTGCGGCCCGGCTGGGTGAATATGACCATCGACTACACCGTGAAGATCCTCGCACCAGCCAAGGGGGCGACGGTTGTGGCCCGCGGTCGGGTGGTCAATCCCGGTGCGCTGCTGACGGTCGCGGCGGCGGAGGTCTTCTCCGTCGAACCGGAGGGCGAAATTCTCTGCGCCACAGCACTTGTCACCATGCGGAACGTGAAACTGGCCACACCCTGACCCGGGAGCTGTCATGACCGAGGCATTCGTGTTCGATCCGTTCGCCGCCGACTTCACCGCCGATCCCTATCCGCACTACGCCCGGTTGCGCGTCGAGAGTCCCGCGCACGAACACCCCCTCGGTTTCTGGCTGGTGTCCCGGTACGCGGATGTGCTTGCGCTGCAACGCTCGACCACCCAGTCGGTGGACGAACGGCACCTCACCCGCCTCCCGGCCTGGAAGAGTGACAGCGCCCGGCTCGGCAAGGCGAACCGCATCATGGGCGGGCTGTCCATGCTGGATCAGGATCCGCCCGACCACACCCGCCTGCGGCGATTGGTCGCCAAGGCTTTCACGCCCCGGTCGGTGGACGCCCTGCAACTGCGGGTGGCCGCACACGTGGCCGACGCGCTGGACCGGATCGCGGCGGCCGGACAGGCGGATATCGTTGCGGAACTGGCCTTTCCGCTGCCGTTCACAATCATCTCCGAACTGCTGGGTATCCCGGTGCTGGAGAGCGCCCGGCTGCGCGAGCTGACCGCGGTCCTGGTCCTCGCGCTGGAACCGCTCGCCGATCCGGCCCTGCAGACCAGGATCCGGGCCGCCGATGCCGAGTTGCGCGCGATGGTAGCCGATCTGGTCTGCTGGAAACGCGACAATCCCGGTGACGACGTGCTCACCGCGCTCATCACCGCCGAGCACGAGGGCGATGTGCTCGGCGAGGACGAACTGGTGGCGCAGGTTATGCTGCTCTACATCGCCGGACACGAGACGACGGTGAACCACCTCGCCGCAGGCATCCTGGCACTGCTGCAGCACCCCGCCCAGGCTCGTCGGCTGCGCGAGGACCCGGAACTGAGCGCGAACGCGGTGGAGGAACTGCTGCGCTACGACACTCCGGTGCACCTCATGCGGCGGGTCACGGTGACTCCGGTGCGCGTGTGCGACACCGAGATTCCGGCCGGAGCCTGGGTGGTGGCCTGTCTGGCGGCGGCCAATCGCGACCCCGAGTTCTGGGGCGCGGACGCGGACCTGCTGCGCCTGGACCGGCCCGAGGCTCCCCGCGGCGTGACCTTCGGCGCGGGCATCCACCACTGTCTCGGCGCGGCGCTGGTCCGGATGCAGGCACGAATCGTGTTCCCGCTCTTCGTTTCCCGCTTCCCATCCGCCGAAGTGGACGAAGTGCGCTGGAACGGCCGGATCAATGTGCGCGGACCGGCGCTGCTGTCGGTGACGGTGTAAGTCGCCGCGGGATGCCGCGGACGGGAAACGAGGAGATCATGCCCATCATGGCCATCGACGACATGTCGATCGCGTACACCGACACCGGCGTCCCGCCCGGCCGTCCGGACGCCGCGACGATCGTCTTCGGACACGGATTGTTGTTCGGCGGCTGGATGTTCGGGCCGCAGATCGAGGCCCTGCGCGAACAGTACCGATGCGTGAGCATCGATTGGCGAGGCCAGGGCGACACCCCGGCCACCGCCGACGGCTACGACATGGACACCCTCACCGACGACGCGCAGGCAATGATCCGCGCACTGAACCTGGAGCCGGTGCACTGGGTGGGCTTGTCGATGGGCGGTTTCGTCGGGTTGCGACTCGCCGCCCGCCACGGCGTGCTGCTGCGCTCGCTGACTCTGCTGGACACCAGCGCCGGGCCTGAGGAGGCGGCGAAGATCGGTGAATACAGGCGCCTCGCCCGCGCGCTGCAATGGTTCGGTGTGCGGCCGATCCGCGGACTGATCGCACCGCATCTGTTCGGCCCGTCCATGCGTGCGGACCGGTCGCGCAAACCCGTGATCGACGAGTGGGCCGCACGACTGGCCCGATGCGATCGTGCCGGTGTGCGCCGCGCCGTGCTCGGAGTGGCCGATCGCGCGTCGGTCGAGGACGAGATAGCCACGATCACGATGCCCACCCTGGTCGCGGTCGGCGCCGACGACCGCGCCACTCCGCCCGACCGCTCCCGGCGCATCGCCGATCTGATCCCCGGCGCGCAGTGCCATCTCATCCCCGACTGCGGGCACACCAGCACGCTGGAACAGCCCGCGGCGGTGACTGCCATGCTGACCCGCTTCCTGCACTCCGTGGACCTGGACGAATTCGTCTGACGGGCATCTGAACCCATAATACATACGGTCGTATGTATGCTTTGTTCTGTCGGGTGTTGCCCCCGACAGGACGAGCTACCAAGGGATGACCATGGACAGTGACCGGATGTTCGAGCTGGCCCAGGCTTTGGCAGTGGCCAAGAGCAGGCAGGATCTGCCCGCATCACTGCGACTGCTGCACCCGGACATGGTGTTGCGGAGTCCGGCGTTCGGGACCACGGCTCGCGGTCCGGCGGAGAACGCGCGGGCTCTGGCGCGGTTCTTTGCGTCCTTTCCGGATTATCAGGTCGAGCTCGCAGGTCACGCAGACGACGGCGAGACGCTCGTCTGCTGGGGCACGGCTCGAATGACCATGACCGGCAACAGATTCGGCGTCACCCCGAATGGCGTGCGGGCCGAGCTGCCGGTGTTCATCACCTTCACCTTCGCCGACGACCTGATCGCCGGCGAACAGTTCTTCTTCGACCTTTCCGTTCTATGTGCCCAGTCCGGGGTGTCCACCGACGCGGTGCGGCACACCCTGTTCGGCGCCACCGAGCTGGAAGGAGTCCGGGGATGAGCATCGAAACGCGCATCAAGTCCGTCGAAACAATCAGGACCGCAGCACTTTTCGACATCGTCGTGGACCTGAAGGCGCCAGTGGAATTCGGCGACGGCCCGCTGGGGCGACGTGTGCTCTACGGTGCGGCGGGCGGATCCTTCGAGGGTCCGCGCCTGCGGGGTGAGGTGGTCGCAGGCGGCGGTGACTGGGCGCTGTTCCGCCCCGACGGCACGATGCTTCTCGATGTGCGTCTGACGTTGCGCACGGACGACGGCGAGCTCGTGCACATGACCTATCAGGGCCGCTGGGTGATCCCTGCGGACGTCCGTGCCGAGATGTCCGACCCGGCCACCCGGCACCGGATAGACCCTGCGCGGTACTACTTCCGCACGAATCCGCTGTTCGAAACCGGATCCACCCGCTACGCCTGGCTCGACGACGTCGTCGCGGTCGGCACGGGATACCTGGTGGACGGTGGCGTCGCCTACCACGTCGAGCACGTGCTGTGAGGAGTTCGCGATGACCGAACACGCACCGCCCCAACCGGACTCGAACAGTGATCGGCGTCGGCTGCGGGGAGCGCGGTCTCGGCAGATCATCACTCGGCACGCGGTCGACGTCGCATCGCTGGACGGCCTCGGCTGGCTCAGCTTCGGACGTCTCGCCGATGACCTGGAGATCAGCAAAGCGGGAATCCAGACACTGTTCGGCACCAAGCAGAATCTGCAGTTGAGTACGGTCGACACCGCGCGCACGGTGTTCATCGACGCGGTCATCCGCCCGGCACAGCGAGCGTCGGAGGGGGCACCGCGGCTGCGTGCTCTGCTCGAACACTGGATCGCGTACGTCGCAGAACCACTCTTTCCCGGCGGTTGCTTCTGGAACGCCAATCTGCCGGAGTTCGACAGCCGCCCCGGACCGGTTCGCGACGCACTGATGCGACAACGCCGCGCCTGGCTCGACATCCTGGCCGGACAAATCGAACGCGCCGCCGCGGCCTACCCACCTCCGGGGATCGACGTCGGCCTGACCGTCTTCCAGCTCGACGCCGCCCTCAACGCCACCAACACTGCCCTACGGCTCGACGAATCCGACAGCGTCGAGAAACTACGCCGTGTGATCGACGGTCTCCTGCCGCCGAACCCTATGTCCGAGAACGGATGGTGATCGCCTCGATCCTTTCAGGTCCAGCAGGTGCTCGAAGACGAAGACGCGGGCGGCAGCGAAGTGTGCGACGCCGTGGGGGTCGGCAGCTGCTGGGGCGACGGCCGGGGTGGTGACAGCCGGGGAGGTGATCACGGATTGCTCTGTCCGGCAGTGTCTTTCGGGACGAATGGGCGGTGATGAACCAGTTCGGTTGCGCCGCCGCATTGCCGGCGGCTGGTCGTATGGTCACCTGCCGAGGCGAGCCAGCAACCGGGACAATGGCCCCTGACTCGCTTCGGGGACCAGCCAATCCGCCATGGCTGCCACCACCGCCGGATCGACATGCTGTGGTGCCTGCAAATCTGCTGGGCGCGAGGGTCCGCTTCCAGGGAAGAACATGTGGTCGTCGGCGGGGAAGACCCGAACGGATACGTTGGGCTTCGCGTCCAGTCCCGCCCGCCACCTGGCCAGGTCGTCTGCCTCGGTGACCTGATAGTCACGACCGCCTTGCAACACGAGGATCGGCCGGTCCAGGGCCGCGGCGGTGGCTACCTGATCGAACTCGCGCAGGTCCAGCCAGTAGGAGGCGGGCCAGCCGAACAGCAGTTCCGCGCTGGGGGTTTCGGGTGACAGGTCCGGATCCTCGGTGCGTGCGATCGTCTCGGCGGTGCCCGCGAGTGTTGCCGACGTATCCGCAGCCGGGCCTGGCCCGGCGACATAGTCGAATATGCGCGCCGCGGCGCGGGGGAGCGGGACCGCATCCGCGGCCATCATCACCACGCCCGCGATCGAAGGTTCGGCGGCGGCGACACGGACCGCGGCCTTACCGCCGCCGCTCTGGCCGGCGACGAAGACCCGTGCGGGGTCGACTCCGGGCTGCTGCTGCAACAGCCGCACGGCGGCAATCGCATTCGGCAGATACTCCTGGACCATGGTGAAACCGGGTTCATGCTGCATGCGGGTGTGCACATGGGTCACCTTGTCGAACCGCACCACCGCGATACCGCGGCCGGCCAGGCCCCACGCGAGGTCCTTGAATGGCTTGTTCGGCCCCCAGGTCACATCGCGATCGTTGGCCCCGGAAGGGATCAGCACCACCCCCGGCCGACCGCGACCACCCCGGGGCATGGTCAGCGTGCCCGGGACCGTGAGCGGTCCGCACTCCAGGGTGATCTCCTGTTCGGTGAACCGGCGTGGCGTCGCGTAAGGCGGTGGCGTCCAGTCCGATTCGGTCGCCGGCGCGAGCCGCAGGCCGTGCAGCCGACCGGCCGCGTCGACTCCGAGCCGTACCTCGAGCCCGCCGTTCTCGCAGTGCATCGGCACGACTGCTCGGGTGAGCCGGTCATCCAGTGGCGTGGTGGTCACTTCGCCGAGGGTGCGTATCGGGCCGGTCTTCGCGGTCTCCGCAGCCCACCCGGTCCGGACGGTGTCAGCGGACACCGCAGCCGCCAGCGCAGGTGCGAACAGTTCCACGAGGTCGTCGAAGCGTCCCTCGCGCAGCATCTCCACCACGGTCGTCGCCACGGCTGCCGGGTCTGTCCGCATGTCCATAACTCCAACCTTTCTCGTTGTATGAGAACGGTATCAGGATATGAGAACATTGAGAAGTGGATGCTCTCGAACTGGTCGCACATCCTGCTCGGATGCGAATCGTGCACGCGTTGCGCGGTGGTCGCACCCTGACCACCGCCGAGCTGTGCGCCCTGCTGCCCGGGGTGTCGAAGGCGATGGTGTACCGGCACGTCGAGGCACTGGCCGCGGCGGAAATCCTGGAGGTCGCACAGGAGCGGCGGGTGCGCGGCGCGGTCGAACGGCACTATCGGCTGCGTGCGGAACGGGCGGTGATCGGAGCCGAGGAGGTCGCCAAGGCGACGGTCGATGATCATCGCCGGGTCTTCGTCACCGCGATGGCTGTGCTGACTTCAGAGTTCATGTCCTATCTCGACCATGAGAATGCCGATCCGGCAGAGGATCTCGTGGGCTACCGGCAGCATGCGCTGTGGCTGGACCACGAGGAGCTCGAACAGCTCATCCTGGACTTGCGCCGCGTCATCGTGCCCCGCATGGAGAACGAGCCGGCCCCGGGGCGAGGGCGATATCTGCTCAGCCCCATCCTGTTTCCGGTCGAGGACGCGCCGGACCGAACCTAGCCGATCCGATCGGTATCGGACTACGCGAAGCGGGCGATGGCGCGGGCGAGTGCCGCACCCATGGCGGGGCTGCCGGTGTGGCCGGAATCGTCGATGACGTGCAGGCGCGCGTCCGGCCAGACTTTCGCGAGTTCCCAGATGCTGCGTCCGCAACCGCGCTGGTCGAACTGCACGATCCGGAAGACGTTCGGATCGAACGACTTCCGCGGCCCCGGGCTGCTCCCGCTGCCCGGCCCGCCGTGCACCACCAGCGCCGGGCGTCCCGCGGGGTTGTCGCTGGTACACCAGTACACCTGGTTTCCCTCGCCGACCTCGAGCAGACCGTCGGCGTACGGGGCGATCGGGGGAATAGACGTCGGCACGGTGCCGAGGTCAGCGGAGGAGGTACGCGGCGTCGACGATAACGTCAACGCGCAGAACGGATTACCGAACCGGACCTAGATGACGTTGGCGCTGATCAACAGATTCCAGATCTCGTTCTGGTCGATGACCTCGACGCCGAGTTTTTCGGCCTTCGCGAGTTTGCTGTCGCCGACTCCCGCGCCGGTGATGAGGAGGTCGGTGTTGGCCGACACCGAGGAGGCGGCTGATGCCCCGGCTTTCTCGCAGAGGCGTTGGAAGGTAGGGCGGGGGACCTTTTCGCCGGACCGTGGGTCGCTGATGGCGCCGGTGATCACCACCGTCTTACCTTCCAGCGGAGCACCGGCCGCGACCACGGGCGGCAGATCCTCTTCGCGGACGTCCAACGAGACACCCAACTCTCGCAGCCTGTCGAGTTCGGGGCGAAGGCGGGTGAGGTGCTCGCTGAGGGACGCGGCGACCTTCGGTCCGATGTCCTCTACCGCGACGAGTTGCTCCTGGTCGGCGTCGGCGACCTCTTCGAGAGTGCGGAATCCGGCTCGGGCCAGGCGCGCGGCGGTGCCGTCGGAGGCCATCGGGATGGCCAGCCCGATCAGCGCGCGGCGCAGGCCGACCTGGCGACTGGCATCGATGGAGTCGATCATGCGGGTGGCCGAGACTTCGCCGATGCGGTCGAATTCGAGCAGGCGTTCGGCGGTGAGTGTGTAGAAGTCCGAGGGGCGTTCCAGGATGCCTGCCTCGGCGAGACGTTCGATCCACACCTGCCCGATGGCGTCGATGTCCGCAGCGGCGCGGGAGGCCCAGTGGATGAGCCTGCGCACCGTCTGAGCAGGACAGGAAACGTTGGTGCAGAACAGTTCTCGGCTGTTGCCCTGTTCGGTGACCGGTTGCCCGCACGAGGGGCAGGCGGTGGGTGGGAGGATCTCGCGTTCCTCGCCGGTGCGTCGGGAGGCGTCGAGCACACCCGCTACGAACGGGATCACGTCGCCGGCGCGGCGGACCAGCACGGTGTCACCGATTTTGATGTCGCGGGCGCGGATCACCTCCTGGTTGGCCAGCGTGGCCTTGGTGACCGTGGTGCCGCCGACGAACACCGGTTCCAGCCAGGCGACCGGGACGATCTTGCCGGTCTTGCCGACGTCCCAGACCACGTCGGCCAGCAGCGTGGTCTTCTCCTCGGCGGCGAACTTGAACGCCAGCGCGCCGCGTGGGGAGTTCGACCGCGTCCCGGCCGCGGCGTAGGCGTCGCGGTCGGCCAGCCGCAGCACGGCGCCGTCGATGTCGTAATCCAGGTCGTTGCGTCCCTGCTCGATCGCGGTGATCGCGGCCTGAGCCTGCTCGGCGTCGGCGCACAGGCGCATCTGCGCACCCGCGATTCCCAAGGCCCGCAACCCTTCCGCCAGGTCGACCGACGTGTCGTCGGTGGAGGTGTCCAGGTCGAAGCCGAAGAACTGCAGACGCCGTTCGGCGACGGTGGCCGGGTCCTTCGCGCGCAGCGTGCCCGCCGCGGCATTGCGCGGATTGATCAGCGGTTTGTCCGGATGCGCGGTGTTGTAGGCCAGGAAGGTCGAGCGCAGCATCACCGCCTCGCCACGCACCTCCACCCGCCCGGCGACGGGAATCCGGCTCGGCACACCGTCGACCAACGCGCGGACCAGCACGGTCACGTCGTCACCGGTGGTGCCGTCACCACGAGTGACCGCGCGCACCAGTTGCCCGTCCTCGAAGATCAGCGCCAGGGACAACCCGTCGAGCTTGGGCATCACCACCACCGATTGACCGGCGAAGCGCTCGAAGAATGCCGCGACCTGCTCGGGCTTGGTGGCCTTCTCCAGCGACAGCATCGGATGTGAATGCCGGATCGGCGCGTGCAACACCGCGGGCGCACCGACCTGTGCGAGCGGATTCGGCTCCGGCGTCAGATCCGGGTGCGCCTCGATCAAGCCGCGCAGCTCGTCCTCGATCGCGTCGTACTCGGCATCGGCGACCAGCGGCGAGCCCTGGTAGTAGGCATCACGCAGCGCCACGACGCGGTCCGCGAGCTCTTGGATACGTTCCCCAGTTTCCACAGCACGAGACGGTACCCATCCCCACCGACAGCAAAATAAGGCAAGCCGCGAGTCTGCGAGTCTGGCTGAGCGTTCACCGCGAAGGCGGTCGAGCGCATCTCATGCGGACTCGGACGCACCTTCCTGGTGATCGCTGAGCGCCTTGATGTCCAGGGGCGTGATGTCAGTCCTACACACAGCAGTATCTACATATGCGCATCTACGAATTAATAGCCGACAAGCCTACGACAACCCGAAAAGCAAGGACGGAGACGAGGCGGTCGAAGCGCACGGTCGGGAGCCATGCACAACCTGAGGAGGTTCGGGACCTAGTCCTCTTTATGCAGGTGAAGGCAGTGAGTGATCGTGGAGTACACATCGTTCGAGCAGGAGGCACATCATGGCCACAGCGAAGGACATCATGCACCCGGGCGCCCAGTGGGTTTCTCGTCAGGACACACTCGAGCACGCCGCCCGGTTGATGCGAGAACTCGATATCGGCGCACTACCGATCAGCGACGAGAACGATCGGCTGTGCGGGATCATCACAGACCGCGACATCGTGGTGAAAGCCATTGCCCTCGGTCGTGATCCGGCACGGACGACCTGTTCCGAGCTGTGTGAGGGAACTCCGCGGTGGGTGGAGGCCGATGCCGGTGTCGACGACGTTCTGCGTGAACTCGAGGTCCGCCAGATCAAGCGGCTCCCGGTGATCGAAGACAAGAGGCTGGTCGGCATGATCAGCGAGGCCGATATCGGTAGGCACCTGAGCGACCACGAGATCGCCGAGTTCGTGGAGAGTGTGTACGCGGGGCAGTAGGACTCGAGGACGCCGAAAGTCCCGAGATCGAGAGCCCGCCTACTCGGACACACCGGACGTTGCGCCCTTGCGGCCGGAGGAAGCCACCGAGCATTCTGGCGCTATGCGGTGGTGGGCATGAACGACAAACGGCCGGCACAGCTTCGCTTTCCTCGACTACGTTGGCGATCGATCCCGGTCGATGGCCGTATCACCCGATACGCCGTTGGCGGGCTCGGCCAGCACGTTCTGTTCCTGCACGGCTGGGGCGTCGGTGGACGCGCATATGCCCGCCCGCTCGAACAGCTCGTCCGCATGGGAGTGCGGGTATACGCTCCGGCGCTGCCCGGGTTCGGCGGCACCGCGAGCCTTCCGGTCGAGCAGCGAACCCTCGCCGGATATGCCCGGTGGGTCGGCCACTTCGCCGACGCGATCGAGCTGCCCCGACCGGTGACACTGGTCGGGCACTCCTTCGGCGGCGGCGTCGCGATCGAGACCGCCCACGATCTACCCGACCTCGCCGGGCGGCTCGTGCTCGTGAACTCCATCGGCGGCTCCGCATGGACCGACGGCCGGGGAGTGCCGCGCGCGTTGCGCGAACGGCCGCTGTGGGACTGGGGCCTGCACCTACAGGCCGATCTGCTCCTCGGCCGTCAACTGACCCGGGTCATGCCGGTGATCTTGCGCGATGCGGTGCCGAACGTGTTGCGCAACCCGACCGCGGTCTGGGAAGTCGCCCACCTCGCCCGAAGCGCCGACCTGGCCCCCGAACTCGCTGCGCTCGCCGAACGTCGACTGCCCATCTTCGTGGTGTGGAGCAAGCGGGACACAGTCATCCCCGAATCCACCATGTTGTCGTTGCAGACCGCCCTCGGTGACCCGCAGACCATCACCGTGCCCGGCGGGCACATCTGGCTCATGTCCGATCCGCACGCCTTCGGCGAAGTCATCACCAACGTCATCTGCGAACCGTCTGCCGGCCACGATGGCACCGCGCCGCCTGCCGCCGAGCAGTCATGGAGATCAATGATGTAGATGTCCTGATCGTGCCCGGCGGTGTCGGTCGCCTCGGCGGCGATGACCTTCGTCTCTGGTGTGTTGCTGGATGCCCGGTGTGAGCTGGTGGGGAAGGAGGCGTTCATGAAAGGTGACAGCGGATCGGGCGGACAACGGCTCGCCGGTTTGGTTCTCGTCGTGGCGTCGGGTGTAGCCGGTGTGGTGCTGGCCTGGCTGGTGGTGTTGCCGAGGTTCGTGCGGCGGCACCGGGATATGTTGCTGGGTCGCGGTCTGTTCCGGCAGCTGGTGGACAAATACAACGACACGACCCGTTCGACGTCCGGCACCGAGCGATCGTCCTCGGGACTGCTGACCCACGTGGGGCGTTGCAGCGGAAGGGTTTACCACACGCCGCTGGGCGCGCATGCCTATCATGACGGCTTCTTGCTGCCCTTGGGGTACGGCACGAATACCGACTGGTACCGAAACCTGATGGCCGCGGGGTCGGGCGAACTCGCCTGGAAAGGCCGCACGTTCCGGTTGGAGCGGCCGGAAGTCGTATCCGGGGCCGACGCGACGTACGTGTGGCCGACGCGAGATCGGGTGCTGCTGTGGCTGGCCGGAATGCACGAGTTCGTCTGGCTGCACGCCTGCGACGACCAGCCCGTACGGTCGCTGCGGTCCGAGTCGTCGATCGAAGAATTCGGTGATGACATGGTCCCGCACCGTGATTCGGCGTCGCGCGGCGCGTTGGCCGAACGGTCAGCGGGCTGATCGAGTAGGTATCCGCAGCGGTCGTGTCGCGGTGACGGTTCGTGAGCCCGCGGGGGTGTCGAAGGTGATCGGGCCGCCGGCGGTGAGGGTGATCGTCGTGGTGGTCGGGGTGATGCGGACGTCGACGACGCTCGCTCCCACCGAGAGCCCGCGGATGGTGATGCCGTGTGGAAATCCGTTGGGCAGCATGGGGTTCAGTCGCGGACCAGGTTCGCTCCAGCGCAGACCGGTCAGGGCGTAGAGCAAGCCCTGTAGGAAACCTGCCGCGCCGGTGACGAAGATCCAGGCCGATTGACCGAGCGCGTTGGCGCCGGAACGGTCGCCGCGCGCCTCGGACTGGAAGTTGTAGGGACCGCGCACGTACGGCTGCACCGACCGGTCCAAGTAGTACTGGGTGCGGCGCGGGTCGTATTCGGCGCTGAGGATCGCGCCGACGGGACTGCTCATGTTCGGGCCACCTGGATCGGTCCGGTCGAAGTAGAAGTGCAGGGTGTCGACGGGGGAGTATCCGGGTGCGGCGTAGGCGAACGGGTAGCTGAGCAGCACGGTGTCCACCTGCTTGATCGGCGCTCCCGCGTACCCGAGGTATTCGGCGGGTACGCCGGGGGCGATGTCGGGCGGCATGGCCATGGTGGCGGCGATGTCGGCCCAGCGCGGGTCGACCGGCAGTCCCGCCAACTCGGCCGCGCGGGCGGCGATGCGCATCGTGTTCATCACGCCGCCGTTGGTGAGGGCGTTGTCGACCGAGAGTGCGACGTACTCGTCGGCGCCGGCCGAGGGCACGTAATGATATTTGCCGTCGGGCAGTTTCGGGCCCACCCGGGCGGTGAGATATTCGGCGATCGCGGTGATCACCGGCGCACCGCTGGTGCGCAGCCATTGCCGATCGCCGGTCGCGATGTAGTACTGCCACTGGGCCAGGGCGATTTCGTTGTGCAGGTGTTCCTCGGTGAGCCCGCACACCGTTGGTGAGGCGCACCGCTGGGCGGGGCCGTCGTTCCACGGATACAACGCACCCGGGAGCCCGTAGCCGCGAGCGTTGGCCAGCGCGGTCGGGAGGGCCTTGCTACGGAAGTCGACTATCGTGCGCGCGAGGTCCGGGTACAGCGCCAGCAGCGTCGGGAAGATCCAGGTGTCGGCGTCCCAGAACGTCATACCGGCGTAGTCGTCGGACGACAGTCCTGCGGGCTGCACCGCCCATCGCTCGCCCGCCCGGACGCTGGAGAGCAGCGTATACAGGGCCGCGTGGATCCATCGCGTGTAGTCTTCGCGACCGGGTATATCGAACCCTTTCTGCCACAACTTATTCCATGCGGCGGCGTGTGCGCCGTGCTCGGTGTCGTAGCCCTGCGCACGCCCGGACTCGGCTGCGGTGGTGGCGGCGGCCTGCGGATCGGAACCGTAGTCGGTCGAGGAGATCCCTACGTACTTGGTGAAGGTGTAACTGCCTCCCTCGGTCACCGGCGTGGTGTAGCGGATCCCGCTGGTGGCGGGCAGCGCGGCTGCGGCGGTGTTGCGGGGCGCGTCGATGGCCGAGACCACGAATGCGGTGTCCGCCGAACCGTCCGCGCGCACCCCGGCGACGCTCCGCTTGCGGTCCGGATCGGCGAAGGCGGCCACCGTGGACACCCGCCGCGCGGCCGCGGTGTCGATCAGGTCGGTGACATCGAGATCTCCGGAGAAGTCCGGTGTGAGAGTCAGCCGCTGCACCGCAAGATCGGGTCTCGCCCGGGACACGAACGTGTCGTAACGCAGTCGCACCCGATGCCGGGAATCCGGGATCCAGTCGACTTGCGTTGTCGCCGTTGCGGTCCGGTAATCCAACGTCTGCCGGTAATCGTGCACCTCCGCCGGATCCACCTCGGGTCGATATCGGTGGCCCGCGACCCCGACGGTGAGCCCCGACCAGGCCGGTAACGCCGCGATTACCTGGGTGTACTGCGGCGAGGGAGCCGCTTGCGCATAGAAGCCGGCCAGATAGGTGCCGGTATATCGAGGCTGCTGCAACGGAAACGACGTGCGCGCGGTGTCGCCGTAGTCGTGATATCCGCCCCCGCTGGGCGGCAGCATCGTGCCGATCCTCCCGTTCCCCAGATACGGGGCGGCTCGAAAGTCGTTCGGCGCGAACGAATCCGAGACGGCCGACCACTCCGTCATCGCACCATGATCCGCGCTCGCCGTGCCTGGCACGAGCGTCATCGAGAGCACTACACCGGCCAGCACGACCAATACCGTCCACGGCCGACCACCCCGTGCTCGTACGGCGATCCCGATCGAGGTCACGCCGCTCATCCTCGGAACCGGACGCGCGTCGGTCAACGCGACACGCACAGTGGGCACGAGTAACTCGGGACCCGCCACGACAAGAGCCCGGCGACGCGTTCCAACCTCCGGCGTGCGCACCGCTCGAGGACTGTCAGCTGTGACATCAGTGCCGGTCGGCGCGGTCCAGGCGCAGTACGTCCAGCACGGTGTCGACGACCACCGGCACGGCCGATGCCACGGACGGCGAGAGGCCGACACCGAGGATCTATTCGCGCCGCCTCCACGACGATGACGACCAGTTCGCCGGGAAGTCTGCCCAGGAGCCGGGCCAGTGTGATCGCCTCCCGCAGGCCGAGTGCATGGGAGCTGGTTGCTGCGACGCTCGAGAGGGACTCCACGGTGGTTCGGTGGATCCGGCCGGGGTGGCTCGGGCGGCACAGCGCCGCGTCGACGACCACGGCGAGGTCGACGCCGCTCCAGATATCCATGAGGTCGGTGGGCTCGCCGTCGCAGACCGCCACCGGCACATCGGGGAGGGCCGGACCTGCCAGAGCCTCGGCGACCCGCGGACCGATTCCGTCGTCGTGGCGGTATTCGTTTCCGATCCCCGCGACGACCGCGCGCCGCAGGGTCATTGCCGCCGCATCTCGAGATCGAGGAAATGTGCCGAGCAGGAGATGCAGGGGTCGTAGTTCCGGATGGTGCGTTCACACAGGCCGGCGAGCGTGACGTCGTCGAGGTCGAGGTGCTCGGCGACGACCCGGCGCAGATCGTCCTCGATGACGGCCTGGTTCTGGGCGGTCGGTGGAACGATGGTGGCCGCGCGAATCGACCCCGCAGCGTCGATGTCGCCGGTGGTAGAGCAGCCCGCGCGGCGCTTCGCTCACCCCGTGCCCGGTTCCCGCCCGGGGAGTGATCGGAACCGAAGCGCGGGAAGGGGTTTCGAAGCCGGTGATGATGCGGATCGCCTCGTCGCAGGCGTAGACGACCTCGACCGCGCGCACCAGGATGCTGCGAAACGGATTGCGGCAGATTGTGCCCTGCCCGATCTGCGCGGCGAGCTGGCGTGCCGAGGGCGAGAGCCGGTCCGAGTTCAGGGTGTACCGGGCCAGCGGGCCGGTCAGATACCGGCTCCCGTCGAGGGTGGCCTGTAGCGCGGTGGAGTGCGGCGCCTGATGTTCGCTCACGTGGGCGGAGAATTCCTCCGGCGGGAAGCGAATTCCCGAGCTGGTGTCCGGGCAGATGCCGCAGATGCGCGAAGTGATGTCGGGCGGCTAGGTGTAGCCGCGGCCACGCAGGAACGCCTCGAAGAAGCGGGGCGGCTCGTAGATATTCAGTTCCGCACATTCGACTGTGCCGTCCTGGACGGTGATGCGCAGTGCGCCTTCACCTTCGACCCGGGCCAGCGAGCCGACCTGTAATTGCCTACCGCGGTGCGTCATCGGAACTTCGCTGGGCGAATTCGGGCGCAGCCGCCGCGACAGTGCGGAACACCCGGTCGATGTCGGGCGGCAGCATGCCGTTGACTTCCAGAATGAGAAGCAGCGCAGCGATATTCGGTCTGGTCATCGGTCCGAAGCAGCCGTAGCAGCCGCGGTGGTATGCTGGGCGCAGCGCGCCGCAGCCGGCGTGGGTGACCGGGCCCAGACACGGGATGCCCTCGGCGACGGTCACACAGGGCGTACCGGGGCGTTTGCATTCGGTCCACTGGAGTCGGGGATATCGGGTGCGCGACCGGCCAGGAAGGCGTCCAGGACGCGCACGAGCTGGTGGCGGTCGATGGGCAGCCGCGCAGTTCGTAATCCACCTGGACGTGTGCCGAGATCGGTGTCGCGGTCGCGAGCGTGGAGATGTACTGCGGGTCGGCATAGACCAGCGAGGTGAATTCGGTGACGTCCGCGAAGTTGCGCAATGCCTGGATGCCGCCGTGCGTGGCACACGCGCCGATCGCGACGAGTATCCGTGACTGTTCCCGGATTTCGATGATCCTGCCCAGCTCGTCCGGTGTCGTGATCGAACCTTCGACCAGGGAGATGTCGCAGGGGCCCGGTTCGGGTGCGTTCGATGCCTCCAGGAAGTGCGCGATGTGGATTCGACGCGACAGGGTCAGCAGTTCGTCCTCGCAGTCCAGCAGGGTGAGCTGGCAGCCGTCACAGGAGGTGAACTTCCACACCGCGAGGGTCGGGGTGGTCATCACAGCTCCCGTACGGCGAGCAGCGGTCCGGCGACGGCGTAGTCCACGACCGGTCGGTCACGGCACAGCAGCAGCGGGCCCAGTTGGCAGTGGCCGCATCGAGCGATGCCGCACTGCATGTTGCGCTCCAAGGACACTCGGATATCGCCCGGCCGCAATTCCGTTGCGCTGCAACGTTTGCGCACAGAAGCGCAGCATCGGCTCCGGCCCGCACGGGAAGGCGGTGGTGTGCCGCGGGTCCAAGCGCAGCCGGGCCAGGGGTTCGGGGACGAATCCGACCGGCCCGGTCCATCCCGGCGTCGGCTGATCGACGGTCTGATACAGCTCGATCGCGCCGCTTGCGGACCAGTCGGCCTGATTGTCGCGGAACAGCAGATCTGCCGGTGTGCCGGCGCCGGTGATCAGGATGACGCGCCGGTAGTCGGTGCGAGCGGCGAGCACGGCCAGCACGAGCGGACGCAGCGGCGCGAGCCCGACACCGCCGCCGACGATGACCAGATCGTGCCCGGCCGCCGAATCCGGTTGCCAGCCTCGGCCGAACGGTCCGCGGACACCGATCATGGCGCCGACGGGGGAGTCGTGCAGTGCTCGGCTGACCGCCCCGACCGCGCGAACGGTGTGTTCGAGCAGGTCGCCGGTGGTGGTGGGATCGCCGCTGACGGAGACGGCGATCTCACCGATTCCCCAGCGATACGGCATCATGAACTGACCGGCCCGGAAGCGCTGCGCCGCACGGTGTTCCGGCTCCAGCAGCAGTGTCACGGCGTCCGGATTCTGCGGATAGCGGGCCAGGACCCGCTACGGCAGCATGGTGTCGCCGTCGAGGGGATGTCGCGGTGCGGTGGTCGAGCCGGTGTGCGACCCGAGTGTCACGATGCGCCCGAGCCCGCATCGACCGGATTGCGGTAGAGGTCCAGCAGCCGGGCGCGGGTGGCCTGCAGTCGTTCGAGCAGTGCCTCGAACAGCATCGCGCTCAGCGCCCGGTCGAATTCCGGGTCCACGGCGGTGAGTTGGTTCAGTGCCGCAGCGCTGAACTCGGTCGCGGCTGTCGGCTGCACGACTCTGGCGCTGAACCGCCACCGGTACGGCGGCACCCGCCACGACCAGCCCAGCAGCTCGCCACGGCCGAGCGTCTGCACTCGCACATCGCCCCGGCCGACCACGTAGGCGGTCAACAGGATCCGGCCGCTGTGGATCAGCCAGCAGCGATCGGCGACCTGGCCTTCGGTGATCAACGCCAACCCTGGCGCGAGGACGATGTCCTGTCCGGCGGCCGCCAGCACCGACAGCGCGCTGCCGGGCAGACCTGCGAGACGGGGGAACTCCGACAACTCCTCAACGGTGGTCATCGGCCGCCTCCGCGTCGAGTTCGGCGAGCCTGGCGACCTCGGCGGTCAGGTCGATTCCGGCCGGGCACCAAGCGATACAGCGGCCGCAGCCGACGCATCCGGAGCTGCCGAACTGGTCGTACCAGGTGCTCAGTTTGTGACTCAGCCACAGCCGGTATCGGCTCCCGCCCGATTGCCGGACGCTGCCGCCGTGCGCGCACTCGACCGCGACCACGAACGGGCGACGATCCGGTGCCGACACCTGCGGGTAGGCGGCATCGCCGAGGACATGTTCCAGGATGCCCAGGGCAGCCAGGTCACAGCCGCGCACCCCGAGGAAGGCCAGCGGTGCCGATGTCCGCGAAAGGGTTTCGACGGTCAGGTCGGCCCCGATGTCGGTGAGTTTGCGGTGTGGCGGGTGCATGAACTCCTTCCAGAAACCGGGGCCCGCGCAGTGTGCGAACACCGCGTCATCGGCACGCCGCTGCACCCGATATCGGCCCGGACCGGCCTCGACGCCCCAGCCGCCGGGCAGTTGTGCACCCGAGTCGAGTTCGTCCAGGACGATGGCGCTGCCCCGCAACCGGGGGCCGATCACCCGAAATCCCGCATCGCGCAACACCTCGACCAGTCGGTCCAGGCGCGCCCGGTCGATCATCGCCACGTCGGTACCTGTCACACGGGGCTCGATTCGCGGAGGTGCCAGGGTCACGCGTGTACGGCTCCACCCGGAGCGTTGAGCAGGCCCTCGGAGATGAGCATGTTGTGTGCGTGTTGCGCAGCGATGGACTGGTGGCGGTTGCCGCGTTCGTCCGCGGGCGATTCCATCAGCCCGCGCGACAGTTCCGCGACCGCGTCGCCGAGCACTCTGAGCCGGTGCTCGAGCTCGGTGTATTCGCTCGGCCGGACGGTTTCCCGGGTTGGCAGATGAGCCGTTGTACCGCACAGGAGACCGCACAGGTGGACCGGGAGCACCGCGAAGACGTGACCGAGTTGCCCGGGGGAGAACAGATCGGTCAGGGCATCGGTCACCGCGCTCGCCAAGGCGGGGACCTCTTGCGGCGGCACGCCGGCCTCGTGGGCGAACTGGTGCACGAAGCTGGCGGTGTGGTGATCCGCGGAGTGAACCGGAACCCAGCCCTCGTAGTAGAGGCCGCGAAGCAATTCCGGTAGCTGTGCTGTGAGATGCGCCGAACCGGATAATCCGATGCGGTCCCGGACAGCATGCAGCCATGCGCGTAGTACGCGATAAGCGAAATGGCGATCTTCGGTGCCGATCGCCTGGGCGACGGTATTGAGCCAGTGATGCGCGGTGTGCACGGTGGATGCGAAGGGGTCGTTCGAGTGGGACATGTCTGTCAGCATCGGCTGCGACCGAGTGTCGCTGTAGGGCCGGAGGTCCCCGTGCGCGGGGAATGTCGGATTGCCAGGCTAGAGCTTGTAGCCGATGCGGCGTAACAGTTCTCTGCGATCCTGCTGGTCGGCCGTGGTTTCCACACCCAACGGCGGGGGACCGTCGATGACGCCGATGATGCCGCGCCCGAGGTCGTTCTCGGCGATCACGATCTGGACCGGATTGGCTGTGGCGCAGAAGATCGTGCACACCTCGGGAACGTGGCGGATCGCGTTGAGCACGTTCACGGGGTGCCCCTCGCGCAGGAACACCACGAAGCAGTGACCGGCGCCGATGGCCAGTGCGTTGCGGGTCGCCAGGTCGACCAGGTCGGGGTCGTTACCGGAGTGCCGGACCAACCGGGGCCCGGACGCCTCGCAGAACGCCAGCCCGAAGCGCAGTTGCGGGCCGGTTCCCACGAGCGCCTCGTGCAGGTCCTCGACGGTTTTGATGAAATGCGACTGCCCGACGACGACATCGAGGTCCTCGGGTTTGTCGATGGGCACCGTGCTGAGCTCCATGCTGCCGATGCTCCGCCGCGCCGGTGTGGTGCGCCAGGGCAGATGGGCCCTTTCATGGTCGCCGGCCGCGAGCGTGGGCGAGCAGCACCGAGATCTCGGTTTCGATGGCCGAGGGGATCGTGTCGATGTCGGGGGTGCTGTCGTAGTCGGCGGTGATGCCGAAGGTCAGCCGGTCGCGGTAGCTCAGGATCGCGACCGTGGTGCGCAGGCGCATGGCGGTGGGGATGCACGGCCACAGTTCCAGGATTTCGTGTCCGCCCAGGCTCAGCCGGTTCCGCGGACCGGGCACATTGGTCGCCAGGGTGCCGATCGCGTGCTGCGGGAAGCGGGTGGCGACCCGGAATACGCTCGCCACCACTCCGGCGGGCAGTCGGCGAGCCAGCGTGAGCAACGACTGTTCGGCCTCGACCTCCCCGCGGGCCCGGTGTTCGCGGACCCGCCGGTGCACGAGCCCGAGGCGCTCGACCGGATCGTTCACATGGATCGGAAGCTCGGTGACCGTCGCCGAAATCCGGTTGTCGAGAACCTGTTTCGCACCCACCGCTCTGGTCGAGACCGGTATCACGACCCGCAGCTCACCCGGGACCGGAGTCTCGCCGCGCAGCAGAAGCAGGCGACGGTACGCCGCGGCGATCGCCGCGACGGCGACGTCGTTGACCGTCACGCCCTGCGCCGAGCAGATCTCGTCCACCTCGGGCAGTTCGGCTCGCGCCACGGCATATCGGCGCTGCTGTCCCACGGCGCCGTTCGCTCGGCCGCCCCGGTCGGTCCGTCACAGAAGCTTTCCAGCAGGGTGATACCGGAGATTCCGTCCACCATGGTGTGGTGTGCCCGGACGATCATCGCCCACCGGTCGCCGGCGAGATGTTCCACGATCGTGATTCGCCAGAGCGGATGGTCGCGGTCCAGTCGTTCGGTGATCTCGGTGGCGACCAGCTCGCGCAACTGTGGTTCACCGCCCGGCTCTGGCAGGGCGGTCCGGCGAATATGGTGCGCCAGGGCGAAATGGGGGTCGTCCTCCCAGGCCGGTCCGCTGACGTCCAGGGGAGTGCGGCGCACTCGCTGCCGCAGCCGGGCATGCGACTCCAGACCTCGATCGAGCCAGATCCGTAATTCCTGCTGGTTCGGTGCGGGACCAGCGATGATCGCCACCACTCCGATGGCGAGACTGATGTGCGGATCGGAATCCTCGAGTTCCAGGAATCCGATGTCCAGTGGGCCCAAATGTGTCATCGTGAGCACCTGTTCCGCCGTGGCCGCGGCATCGGACAGCGACGACCGCGAGAACCGCCACGGCTTCACCACGACTATTGCGCGACGGGTTCGGCGCGCGGTATGCCAAGGTCATCGGCCGGTGGGGTATTGCTGCCCGAGCTGCCGTGCTGAGCGTGTCAGCTGCCGCCGGCCTTCTGCAGATGTGCGATCTGGTTGCCCCACACCGACTGTGATCCGGCGTCTCCGGTGCGGTAGAGCTGCACCATCGATGCGACACCGACCACCACGGCCAGCGCTGCCACGGCCACGGTGAGGATCGCGCGTGGCTTGGTCCCGCGTCGTTCGATCACCTGGAGTGCGGCCAGTACTACCGCGACGACCAGCAGCGCGATCGAGAAATACAGCATCGTGTCGCCGCGTTCGGCGTGTTCGCGCAGGATCGCGTCGGGATTCTCGCGCAGGTTGTAGAGCCATTCGCCGGCGTGGATGGTGATCGGAGTCAGCACCATCGTGATCACGGCGAGGATCAACGTCAGCCAGACGAGGTGCCCGCGCCGAGCGGCCGGCCACACGGCGCACACGATTTCGAGTACCGCGGTCAAGGGCACGAGCGCGATGATGAAATGCACGAACAGTACGTGTGCCGGCAAGTTGTGGATGACGGTCATCGGACTCCTCGACCAGTTCGAACGAGTGCGGAACGGCTCATGATCGATCCTGCGCTGCGAGGTCGAGCATAGCGAGGGCGCCGCACTCCATCAGCGCAAATGCGCATGCGGAATGCGGATCCCTCGGGATCGGCCGGTGCCGCACCCGGTACGGCGGCAGCTGCCGAGGGAGACTGCGTCGGATTCGGTCTGTGACTCATACCGCCTTTACTCGGAGATACCCCCAGGGGTATGGTCGGCTGCATTGGATAATACCCCAGGGGGTATATGAATGGAGAGCTGATGACCGAGTCGGGGATTGCGTCGCCACCGCAGGAAACCACGTGGAATACCCGCGGAGCGTTGGGCAGGCTGGGGGCCGTGATGGCCGGGCGAGCCCGGATCGTGTTCGGGGTGTGGCTGGTACTGCTGCTTGCACTGGGTGCCGCGGCGCCGAGTGTGTTCAATTCGCTCGCGGGTGCGGGCTGGCAGGCCGACGGGTCGGCATCGGTGCGGGTGCGTGAACTCGCGCAGCAGCACTTCGGCGGTAATTCCTCGGCCGCGGTGCAGGTCGTCGTGCATTCCGACACCCAGGCCATCGACAGTGCCGCGGTGCAGTCCGTGCTCGGGCGGGCCTCGGCCATCTTCGCCGCCGACCCGCGGTTCGGCGAGGTCGTCGCGCCCCAGCCGGGGACTTCGATCAGTCGCGACGGGCACACCGGAATCCTCATCGCCGGCGCGAATGCTTCCCCCGACGACATGGTGAAGGCGGTGGATGCGCACAAGAGCGCGTTGACCACGTTGTCCGGCAACGGGATCGAGGTCTACCCGACCGGTGCGTCGGCGCTGTGGAGCGATTTCAACAAGGCCAACCACGAGGCGATGCTGAAGGCGGAGATGTTCTCCTGGCCGGTGACCTTGGCGATCATGGTGCTCGCGTTCGGGTCGCTGGTGGCCGCAGGGCTGCCGCTGCTGTTGACCCTGGCCGGGTTGATCGCCTCGGCCGGCGGCCTGGTGCTGCTCAACCACCTCACCCCGATCTCGGTGTGGGCCATGAACTTCGCGATGATGTTCGCCCTGGCACTGGGAATCGACTACGCGCTGTTCATCGTCGCGCGATTCCGCGGCGCTCTGGCGAGGACGTCCGATGCGCGCGCGGCCGTGGCCGAGACGATGAGTACGGCGGGCAAGGCCGTCGTGCTGTCCGGGCTCACGGTTCTGGTGAGTCTGTCGGCGGTGTTGATCGTTCCGGCGCCCGCGGTGCGGACGATGGCGGTCGGGATCATGTTCGCGGTGGCGTTCGTCCTGGCCGCGACATTGACGCTGCTGCCCGCCGCGCTGGGAGCGCTCGGCCACAAGATCAACGCGGGATCGCTGCCCAAGGTCGGGCGGCAGCACCATCGATCACCGCGGTTCGCCGCCTGGGGGCAGCGCCTGCACGACCGGCCCTGGCCCTTCGCGATCGCCGCGCTGCTGATACTGATCGCCCTGGCGGTCCCCGTGGCCGGTCTGAAGGTCGCCATGCCCTCGATCCAGGTCGTTCCCTCGGACGCACCGGTTCGCCAAGGATATGAACTGGTGCAAGCGCAACTGGGCAAGGGTGCGCCGGGAGCATTGCAGATCATCGCCCCGGCGGCCGAATCCACCCAGGTCGCGAATACGGCATCAGCGGTCGAGGGCATCGCGATGCTCACCCCGCCCGAGACCGCCCGCGACGGCAGCGACCTGGTCATGATGCAGGCACTGCCGAGCGTGGACCCGTCCGACGCGCGAATGAGCACCATCCTGGACCAGTTGCGGGAGCGGCTCCCGGCCGACGCGCTCGTCGGTGGCGCGCCTGCGGAGAACCTGGATCTGCAACACGCGCTGAATCACTATTTCCCCATCATCGTGGGGATCATCCTGGTCCTGGGCTTCGCGCTGCTGCTGATCGCGCTGCAAGCTCCGCTGGTCGCCGCCCTGGGTACGGTGGTGAGCCTGCTCTCGACCGCCGCGTCCTTCGGGGTGGCGAAGCTGATCTTTCAGGACGGCCACGGCGCGGGTCTGCTCGGCTTCACTCCGCAGGGATTCCTGGACGGCTGGGGGCCGGTGTTCTTCTTCGCGATGATCTTCGCCATCGCGATGGACTACACGGTGTTCCTGCTCGCCACGGCGAAAGAACACTACGAACGGTCCGGTGATCCGAGCCGCGCCCTCATCGACGGGCTGGCCCATTCCGGCCGGGTGATCTTCGCCGCCGCGGTGGTCATGGTCGCGGTGTTCTTCACCTTCGCGCTCGCCCAGCCGCTGCCCCCGAAGGAGATGGGCGTCATCCTCGGTGTCGCGGTACTGCTCGACGCCGCCGCGGTGCGCCTGGTGCTGCTGCCGGTACTGTTGCGGCTCACCGGACATCGCGCCTGGTGGTCCCCGCGATGGCTGCGCGCGGTGTTGCCCTCGATCAGTTTCGCGCACGACTGACATCACAGCCTCTCTCCATACCCCCAGGGGTATGGTGGGAGGTAGGTGAACCAACGAGAAGGGCTACAGCCATGGTGGGCAACGAAGAGACGATCGCACTGGTGCTGAACCGGTTGCGTCGCGCGCAGGGGCAGCTCGGCGGTGTGATCGCCATGATCGAGCAGGGACGTGACTGCAAGGACGTGGTGACCCAGCTGGCCGCGGTGTCGCGCGCACTGGACCGGGCCGGATTCAAGATCGTCGCCACCGGGTTGCGTGAATGCATGACCGGCGAATCCGCCGACGGAACCGAACCGATGAGCGAAGCCGAACTCGAGAAACTCTTCCTCGCCCTCGCCTGAACCCGCAGGCGCGCAACCGATTATGGAGGTCAACTCATGGCGAACCTACCTCGGCACCACGGCTGGTCCATTGCCCGTGTCGTTCCTCTGCTGGCAGGCGCCTTCGTCCTGATCAGCGTGATACTGGCGGCGGCGTGGTCGAGTTGGTGGCTGGTCTTCACCGGGTTCGTGGGCGCTAACCTGCTGCTGTACGGCACCGCGGGCTGGTGCCCGGCGACCCTGCTGCTACGCCGACTCGGGCTGCCCGCCGCCGCACCCTGCAACGTGTCCGGAACCTGACCGCTCGTCATATCCACTACCGAAAGGAAGTGCCGGTAATCATGAAACTGGCCATCGCCACCACACTACGCACCGACCGGTTCGACGACGCGGTCGAACGAACTCGTACCGCACTGGCCGAGCAGGGCTTCGGCGTCCTGACCGAAATCGATATGACCGCGACACTGAAGGCCAAACTCGGCCAGGACATGGAGGACTACCGCATCCTCGGCGCCTGCAACCCGCCACTGGCCCACCGCGCGGTCGAGGTCGACCGCCAGATCGGATTGCTGTTGCCCTGCAACGTGATCGTTCGTCGCGACCGCTCCGACGACGGTACGGTCATCGTCGAAGCCATGGACCCCGACGTCATGGTTCAGGTCACCGGTGAAGCGGGCCTGGAACCGATCGCCTCGGAGGCAGCGACCAGGCTCCGCGCCGCCATCGACGCCCTCGGCGACCACTGATGCCTCGGACGGCCCGGGTCATCGGTGCGCCACCCGCCGCGCCGATGACCCGACGGGGCTTCCTGGCCTTCGGCGCCGGTACCGCGGCGGCTGCTGTGCTCGCCTCGTGTTCGACCGGTTCGTCGAGCTCACCTCCCCTCGTGCAGCCCGATTCCGACGCCGTCCGAACAGCCGAAAACTCTCGTCGCGCCGCCGATGCCCTCGTCCGGCAGGTGAACCTGCGCGCGGCCCCGGCCACTGTGGATCTCGGTGGCGTTCAGGTGCCCACCTGGGTCTACGACTCCCAGCTGCCGGGCAGGGAGATACGAATCAAACGCGGCGAAGTCCTGCGGGCCGAGCTCACCAACGCCTTACCGGCCCCGACATCGATCCACTGGCATGGCATCGCATTACGCAACGACATGGATGGCATGCCCGATCTCACCCAGCCCGCCATCGCGCCCGGCGGAGCCTTCGGCTACGAGTTCACCGTGCCCGATGCGGGTACCTATTTCTTCCATCCGCATGCCGGCGTCCAGCTCGACCGTGGCCTGTACGCCCCGCTCATCGTCGAGGACCCCGCCGACGGCGCCGACTACGACCTGGAAGCCGTTGTCGTGCTGGATGATTGGCTCGACGGCGTCAACGGCCGCAACCCCGACGAGCAATTGCGGCACCTACGCGAGACGGGTGTGGGCGGCATGCCCGGGATGAACATGGGCTCGATGGGCGGCATGAACATGGGCTCGGGGTCGATGCCGACGAATCCGGATGCGCCGCTGGGCTCGGATGCCGGTGACATCAAGGACTATCCGTACTATCTGATCAACGGACGCACCGCCGCGGACCCGGTCGTTCTCACAGGCAAACCCGGGCAGCGAATGCGGCTGCGGATCATCAACGCCGCCGCCGACACCGCGTTCCGGGTCGCGGTCGGCGGCCATACGCTGCGCGTCACCCACAGCGACGGCTACCCCGTCCAGCCGGTGACCACCGCCGCCGTCCTGATCGGTATGGGGGAGCGCTACGACGCGATCATCGATCTCGGCGACGGTGTCTTCCCTCTCGTCGCCGCCGCGGAAGGCAAGACGGGACAGGCTTTCGCGGTGATCCGCACCGGAGGTGGCGCCCCGCCGACCGCCGACTCGCGGCCCGCGGAGTTGGCGCAGGCGCCATTGACAGCGGCCCGGCTCACTGCGGCCGAGGCGGTGCGGCTACCCCGTCGCGCCCCCGATGTCACCCTCGGCGTGACTCTCGGGTCCGACTCGTCCCGGTACATCTGGACCATCAACGGCAAGGCATACCCCGAGCCCGCCGCGCTGAATGTGACTCAGGGACAACGAGTCCGGCTGCGGTTGGTGAACAAGACCATGATGTTCCACCCGATGCATCTGCACGGTCACACCTTCCAGGTCGTCACCGCGAACGGCATGGGCGCGCGCAAGGACACCTCCATCGTGCTGCCCATGCAGACGGTCGAGGTCGACCTGGACGCCACCAACCCCGGGCAGTGGATGTTGCACTGCCACAACGCCTATCACGGCGAAGCCGGCATGATGACCGTGCTGTCCTACGTGCAGTGACGCACCCCGTCACCACCTGCTCAGGTCACAATCGAACCGATTGCCGCGTCGCTGATTTCGAGTAGCCGTCGGCGCGACGGCCGATCATCGGCCTGCGGGTGCGGTGAGCACTCTCGGGTGCCGTCGAAATACCGGCCTGTGGTCCGAACCAGGCTCGGATCACAGATCAGCCGGAGGGTCGCGTTCAGGCCTTCGGCGATGGTGCTGATCGGTGTGACACCGGCTTCGCGCACCATGGTCGTCGGCATCAGAGTGGCCGGGTGCAGGGCATTCACGGTGACACCGGTGCCGTCGAGTTCCTCGGCGTACTCGATGGTTGCCATGATCATCGCCAGCTTGGCGCGGCAGTAGGCGGCGAACGCGTTGTAGTCGCGTTCGGGAGTCGGATCCTCGAGGTCGATCTCCTGCTGCCCGGCGGATGCGACATTCACCACCCGCGCCGGAGCTGAGGCTCGCAGCAGCGGTAGCAGCCGACGCGTCAGTCGGTAGGGGGCCAGATGGTCGACCGCCCACACTGATTCGATGCCGTCGGCGGTGAGTTCGCGTTTCCCGTCCGCCCGGCCGCTGATCCCGGCATTGTTCACCAGGACATCCAAATGCGAAGTGCGGGCGATGATCTCGTCTACAAGCCGGTCCACCTCCCTGAGTTGGGACAGGTCCGCCAGGATGATCTGCGGAGTTGGTCCACCTGCGGCAACGACTTCGGTCGCGACCGTTGCGGCCCGCTCATGGTTGCGGCCGTGCAGGATCAGACGGGCGCCCGCCGCGCCGAGCCGGACCGCGAGCGCGCGGCCGAGTCCGTCCGTCGCACCCGTGACCAGCACGGTGCGATCGGTCATGTGATCGATATCGGGATTCACTGCACCGTCTCCACCGTGGCGACGAGCGTCGCGCGACCCAGGATGTGACCGGCGATGGTGAACCCGAGCAGGGCCGGTGTGGCGTCGGCGGCGACGCCGATGTCGTCCGCGTCCAGGGCGTGCACGGTCACGAAATACCGGTGCTCACCGTGGCCCGCGGGCGGTGCCGCGCCGATGTATCGCGGCAGGCGCGCATCGTTCGGCAATTGGAAGGCGCCCGCCGGCAAGTCGGCGCCTTCGGGCAGGCTCGTCGTCGTGGCCGGGATATTGGCGATAGCCCAATGCCAGAAGCCGGACCCGGTGGGGGCGTCAGGGTCGTACACGGTCACTGCGTAGCTCTTGGTGCCCGTCGGCGCGCCGCTCCAACTCAGTTGCGGGGAAAGGTCTTTGCCGCCCGGAGCGCCGGAGGACCACTGCGCGGGCTGCCAGGTATCGCCGTCGCGCACCGTGGTGCTGGTGACCGTGAACGAGGCCGCCTCGGGGAGCCGGGCGAAGGGGTTGTTTGCGCTCATCGTGTCGCGCCTTTCGAGTCGTGCCGGACATGCAAGATCGACGATAGCATTAATGATCGATTATTTGTGTAATCGTCTATGATCGGCTCATGGCCCGAACAGTCGATGCCCCGACCGCGCCGGAGAAGCAGATGCTTTCCGAGCAGGTCTACGCACAGTTGCGCGCAGCGATCATGCGCGGTGAGTACGCGCCCGGCGATGCGCTCAAGCCGCAGGAGCTGTCCAGGCAGCAGGGCGTGAGCCTCGCGGTCGTGCGTGAGGCACTGGTGCGTCTGGTCGGTGAGGGGCTGGCCGATCGGCTGACCAACCGTGGCTTCGCGGTCCCCGCATTCTCCGATCACCGCTGGCAGCAGATCGGTGAGGCCCGCCGGGCCATCGAGCCGGTGCTGCTGCGCATGTCGATCGAACGTGGCGACGTCACCTGGGAGGGCGAGGTTCGAGCCGCCCATCACCGCTTGGCGCGCACGCCGGTGTACACCCCGCAAGACGGCGAGTACTACAGCGAGGAGTGGGCCGAAGCCCACCGGGTGTTCCATCGAACTCTGCTGCAGGGATGCGGCAACCCGGTGTTGTTGGAGACCTTCGACCGTATGTGGGTCGCGAGCGAACTGGCCCGCCGCTGGTCGTCGCACCGTAACCCCGAGCGCGACGGTATCGAGAAGCATCGTCGACTCGAGGAAGCGGCGCTGGCGCGGGATCCCGACACCGCCGCCGACATACTGATTCAGCACCTCACCCTGACAACTGCCGCGCTCGCAGACCGAGAAGCGTGAAACCTCCGGCAGTCCCGCCGGACCGGTAGCCGGCACATGGGGTCCAATGACGTGAAAAGTCGCGCTAAGGGTTTCGGGCTGGCCTGCCGCCGATCATCCGCGAGGCCGTGCGCGACGGCCACGGCGAATTTGGTTGTATTACAGACAAATTCGACAGGCGTGTGTGTCGATGCCGAGGGGAGGTTCGCTCGGCATCGACGGCGCGGTGCCAGCCTTTCACCGGCGGCGACACGCCGACACCCACGATCTCAGGCTGGAGTCTAGGCTCCCGGCATGAGCACGGCCCAAACCGAGAAAAGCCGGGCGGGGAACCGACGATTGCGGTCACGGCTTCGCAGGTATCTTCTGCTCGTCTGCACCATCGTGGCCTGCCTCGGGATACTCGTCTCGGCGAGCAAGCCGGCCAGCGCCGAGCTGATGTCGTTGTCGCCGTTGCTGATCCTCGGGGGGACATTCGTGGTGGTTGTGGTGTGGACCGTGGTCATCGTCTACCCGATCCTGGCAGTCCGATCCCGGCGGCTTCGGGTACCTGAACTCGGCCCCCTGGTTGCTCCCGCACTGATAATCGCGCTCACGGCCGTTCTATGGAGCGTAGATCTGCCAATGGCTGTGCGCTGGCACCTCTCGTCGCACGCCTTCGACGATGCGGCACAGCAGGTGAGTGCCGGGATCGATCCACGGACGTTCGAAGGTGACCGCCTCGGCCTTTATCGCATTCGCGGTGTGGAACGCCTCAGCGACGGCATCTACTTCAGGACTGGCCCTATGGGGTCCTATTGCTCGATGGGAAGTGGCTTTGCCAATCTTTCTGGCCACCGGCCCGCGACAGGCAAATCCCATCACCTCAGCGGCGACTGGTATTGGTTCTGTTTCAACAGCGCAGGGGTTGTAGAGCCCGACCACCCCATCGGCGGAGTGTACCAGCCGGTGACGAAACCGCTGGCCTGAAGCGACGAATCCGTGGGTGTGATCGACGAACTCGGTAGCGGCACAGCTGGTCTGAGCGTCGGGCAACGTGTCATCACGATCGGAGTGACGGGCACGTGGCAGGAGTATGTCGTTGCCGAGGCTCGGCGGGTGCTGCCCGTTCCCGCGGGAATGAGCGATTCCACCGCGGCCCAGATGCTGGCCAATCCGCTCACCGCGGTGATCTTGACCGGTGACGAACTCGATGTCCGACCGGGTGAATGCCTTCTTCCCCGCCCCCGGTGTGGTCGACTACTGCGCGGTCGAGGCGGCGCTGACGAACCTCACCAAGGCGCTGTCGAAAGAGTTCGGCCGCCAGGGGATTCGGGCGAATTCGATCCGTCCGGGTCCGGTGCGGACGGATCTGTGGCTCGGCAGCGGGGGAGTCGCCGAGACCGTCGCACAGGCAAGTGGCACCAGCGCCCAGGAGGTGGCAGACCAGGCAGTGGCCGCAGCGCCGACCGGACGATTCACCACCCTCGACGAGGTCGCGGATCTGGTGTTGTTCCTCGCCTCGGATCGGGCGGCGAACATCACCGGCGCCGACATGAGGATCGATGGTGGGTTCATCACCACCGTGTAGTTCTCGGTTCGGCAGCAAGGCTGCGTGAGCTGCGCTCTTGCATCAAGTGCGGACACGCAGGCAATGCCGGGAACCTCGTATCGTCAGCACTCTGTGCAACGACCTTTGAGATGGCTGCGGGGCTCGCTACGAGACGGTCTGAGGTCCTGGACTCGGCTCCGAGGACGCTGACCGGGGGAGCGGTGTCCGAAAGCCGTCAGACCGTACAGGCTGCTCATGTGGCGGTTCGAGGATGCATGCGGGGCAGTGGGGGCGACACGCCCTGGACCGAGAACACGAGCAGATGGGCCCGCGCAACTGGGACCGGTTGACGGCATCACGCAGGCCCTATGCGTCTGCTAAATATCAGTATCGACATATGCGCATTAACTAATTAAATATCCACGATGTCTATACAACCCCAAAAAACAAGGACAGACATAGGGCTGCCGCAGAATCGTCCGATGGGAGTGGCTGGGGAGCATCGGGCTGTCTTGTCTGCTTTGTCGGGCAGCCCCGGGCGGCCATCGCCGGATATCGGATGATCGCTTGTTGTGTGACGGTCTCGAGCTGTTGGTGCTGAGCGTCGACTCGTGTTCTGCCACGTTGTCCGTGTGACTTCACAGCGGTATCTGCCGCGCCACTTCCCAGTGGGGGTCGGCATCGTCGCTGATCTGAAGATGTTGGTACAGAAGAAGACTGGTGTCAGCGGGACATGAGAGGATAGGTGAAGGCGGTCTATCGGTCCCGCTAGCCCGCGCGACTTGTGTCGTCGTGGTGCGTTGCTGTCCAGTCGCGGATCGCGGCGACGAATTCCTCGGGCGCATCGGACTCCACGTAGGTGCCGGCGCCTTCGACGATGACGGTCTTGTGGTCGGGGAAGGTGGCTTCCAGGCGTTCGCGTTCCTGGGGGCGGAAGGCGATGTCGGCGTCACCCCAGACGATCAGTGTCGGCAGGTGGGCGATGTCGGCGAGACCGGCCTCGATCTCGGTGAAGAAGGCGCGGCTGGCGAGGATCCGGCTGGGGAGTACGGCGGAGGCCTGGCGCCGCTCGGGCGTGTCCAGCGCCCGGCGGTAGTGGGTCATCTCGGCCGTGGTCGGCCTGCGCCTGCGGTGGCCTGTCGGGATGAACGCGTTGACCACGAGGTTGAGTTGCCGGACGAGGAAGCGGATCGGGGGTCCGCCGAGGATGCGAGAGAAGCCTTCGAAGTGCAGGACGCCGTTGACCGGCCAGGCCCAGGTGTTGGCGAGCACGAGCCGATCGAAGGCGCCTGGCCGCCGTTGCGCCGCGGCCAGGCCGATCGGACCGCCCCAGTCCTGCCCGACGAGGGTGATCCCCTCGAGGCCGAGTGCATCGACGAACGCGGTGACCACGTCGGCGTGCTGCTCGGGCAGGTAGCGGTAGCCGGGCCTCGGCGTGGACAGTCCGAAGCCCGGGTAGTCCAGGGCGATACACCGGAAATCGTCGCGCAGCGCGCGGATGACGTCGCGCCAGAGGAACGACCAGGTCGGGTTTCCGTGCAGCAGTAGCAGCGTGGGTCCCGAACCCTCGTCGACGTAATGCACGGTGTGCCCGTCGATTTCGAGGAAGCGGCTCTCGAACGGAAACAGATCGTCGTCGACCCAGGTGGGCCGCGCGCTTTCGGTGGTACCGGCCATGGTGTGCCCCCTTTCGGCTCGATCCTACGGTAAGCTTGAGAATGTCACGTGCACTTGAGAAAAGCAAGCAGAGGAATATGATGCGTAGCTACGGCCAGTACTGCGGGCTCGCCCGGTCGCTCGAAGTTGTGGGCGATCGGTGGAATCTGCTCATCGTCCGCCAGCTCCTCATCGCTCCCGCCCGCTACCGTGACCTGATCGATGGCCTCCCCGGCATCGCGACCAACTTGCTCGCCGACCGGCTGCGCGACCTGGAGCGCTCGGGCGTGATCGAGCGGCGACCGGCCGGTCAGGGCAGTGTGGTCGAATACGTCCTCACGCCGTGGGGTGCCGAATTGCGCGGGCCGATCGAGAGCCTGATCCGCTGGTCCACCCCGTTGATGGTCCGCGGGCCCGAAGGTGACTCGTTCCGTCCGGGGTGGCTGGCCCTGGCGGTCCCCGCCCTGCTGGACACCCGGGTCGAGGTCCGCCCCTCGGCAACGGTCGGCCTAGAGATCGGCGAGGAGCCCCTTCAACTCCGCGCGACTCGCTCGGGCTTCGAAGTCGGCCCGCACGACGGCCGGGACCTCGACGCCACCGTCCGCGCCGAACCCGCCTATGTCCTCGGCCTCGCCGCCGGCGCGCTCACCCTGAGTGACGCCCGCGCCCTCGGAGTGGTCGAGATCGACGGCGACGAATCCATCGTCCGCGCCGTCTTCGCCGCCTGACGGGACCGCTCCGTCGAACGCCCGGTGGCGGCGCCCCACGGGATCGGCCGCACCAACGGTCCGGGACCGGTTTGCTCGACGGCATCCATCCCGGTCCGATGGCTACGACACGATGGTGCGGCGATATCGCTCGGCGCGCTGAGGCGACTTGCCGTATCGGGTTGTGCGCAGGGCTATTTCGCTGCCGTGGCGCGGCGTGTGGGACGTGCCGCGGGCGGCTTCGCCGCAGGAGCGGCGCTCAACCGGTCGGCGTGCTCGAGGATGCGTTCCAGGCCGTATTCGAAATTGTGCTCGTCCGGGGCGCCGTTGTGTCGGCCCTGAACGCTCGCCGCGGCCAGCAGCGGGGTGGTGTCGGGGGAGATGGTGAGATTCTCGTAGTAGGCGCTGGCCCCGGCCTCGGATTCCTTGTTCTTGTCGTAGAGGCGTTGCAGCACAACGGTTCCGCGCACATGGAGTTGAACGGCCGAGTACGTGTCCACCGCGTCGTCGAGGGTGAGGCCGGCTTGCATCAGGTTGGCGATGACCTGCTCGGTGCCGCGGGCGCCCAATTGCGCTGCCTCCGGGCTCAGCGCCGATCGGATGAGAATCAGGTCGCAGAGAATCGGGTTCTGCAGGAACGTTTTTCGCATCGTACGAGCGTGGTGGCGCAGCGATTCACGCCAGTCGCCGGCTTCCACGAAGGGACCGGCGAACCTGCCGTACTGATGCAGTGCGCGATCGGTCATCGCGTTGAGCAGGTCGTCCTTCTTGCGGAAGTACCAGTAGATGCTGGTCACTCCGACATCGAGATGTTTACCCAGCATCGGCATGCTCAGATTGTCGAGCGACACCTGTTCGGCCAGCTCGAACGCGCCGTCGATGATGTCCTCGGGGTTCAGTGACCCACGCTCGCGCCGCGGCCGTTTCGGTGCGGTTACCCGCTTCGCCATGGTCGCGACCACCTCCGTGTAGTTCGTTGTCACCGTGTCGATGTGCCCGCCGCGGGGTGTGGCGGAAGTTCCATAGTATATCCAACCGTAAATTATACTGCGAGGCATCCCGTCGGTGCGTCGGTCAGGTGTGGGACTCGGTTGTGGCCGGGATCGGCGGGTATTGCGCGGCGGGGTCCGGATTCTCGATCGGACGGCCCAGGAACCGGCGGGCGTTGTCGCCCAGGAAATCTCGGGTGCGGCGGGTGTCCATACCTTCGGCATATTTCCAGTAGCCGCTGGGTTCGGGCAGTCCCTCGGGGTGCGGATAGTCCGAGCCGAACATCACCCGGTCCCATCCGACGGTCTCGACGACGTCGGCGACCGACCCCTCCCAGAACGGGCTGACCCAGATGTTGCGGCGGAAGACCGCGAGCGGGTCCTCGGGGAAGTTCTGCGGCATCCTCTTGTTCAGCTCCGCCAGGTCGTGCAGGAGAGGGCGAATCCATGAACTCCCGTTCTCCACGCTCGCGATGCGCAATCGCGGGAACCGGGTCAGGGTGCCGTGGCAGATCAGGCTGCCGATCATGTCGGAGATCTCGCGGTGCCCGAGCGCGAGCCAGCGGAACGAGCTCATCGCCATGAAATTGGCGGTGGCCGGGGGTTCCCACCGGTTGACGTATTCGTCCAGAGGCGGCTGGCTGGCGTGCAGCACGATGGGTAATCCGGCGTCCTGCACATCGCGCCAGAACGGATCGAACTCCGCCAGCGCCGGGGACCGCCAACCGCGCAGGCCCTTGACGGGGGCGGGCTTGATGAGCGCGACCTGGGCTCCGTTGTCGAGGATGTACTCGAGTTCACGCCGTGCACCGTCCACCTCGGCGCAGTTGATGATCGGGGTGCTGAAGATCCGGTCCTGATAGGCGTAGGTCCAGTGCTCGAGCATCCAACGGTTGAGCGCGTGGACGACGGCCAGGGTGAGTCGGGATCCTCGGCGGTGGAGTGCTCGACGAGACTGGCCAGGGTGGGGTAGTTGAACGTTTCGCGCACGCCCTGGCGGTCGAGTTCGATGATCCGGTCTTCCGGGTTGCGGGTGGCCGCGGGAGCCGGGATCGCCTTGCCCTGCATCTGACGCAGGGTCAGGCCCTCGGTGTTCTCGCCGGCGAAGAACTTCTCGTGCGCGCCCGGCGCCGCGACGCGCTCGAAGGTCGGGTTCGGGATGAAGTCGGTGATCCTGCCGTTGATGGCGATCCGGGTGTGCCGCCCGATCTGCACGTACCGGACGGCCTGGCGATATGGCTCGGGCAGGTACTTGGTCAGCGCGTCGGCCGTCTCGTACATGTGCGCATCGGCATCGAAGATCGAGGCATCGATCGGCGGTGTCATATCTGTACTCCTTCGGATGTGCACGGTCATCGGCCCGGTCCGGGTATCACGACGCGGGCGGCTCGGCGGCGCGGGCGGTGAGGAAGTCGTCGACGATGCGGCGGCAGTCCGCGCGAGTGCTGCGGCCCAGACCCGCGAGCCGGATGAACACGACAGGTCCGATCAACCGGGCCAGCGCGGTGGTCGCGTCGTAGTCGCCGAGGACGGCGCGGGCGTCCGGGCGGGCGAACAGGTCGTCGAACGGGCGGCGGTACTGCTCGATGAGGTGCAGGCGCAGCGATGCCCCCTCGGGTCCGCTGTTCGTGCCGGTCGGGTCGCTGGTGGCGATCCAGGTCAGCATGCTCATCTGCAGGGGCGCCTCGTCGATCAGCACGGCCTGGCGGTGGACCAGCTCGATGAGCCGATCACGCAGTGTCCCTTCCGATTCCGGCACCTCCGCCGGTGGCGGCAGGAATCGCTCGAGCGCTGCGGCGCGCAGTTGCCGCACCGTGCCGAAGTGGCGGTACAGGGTCGTGCGTGCGACCTTCGAGATCCGGGTGACGGCCTCGACCGTCACCGCGTCGAGGCCGCCCGAGGTGAGCAGCGCGGCTGCGGCGTCGAGGAGTTTGCCGCGTGAGCGCTGCTTGCGCGGGTCTTCCTCGAACCAGGTCTCGGGCACCATCGTCGTGGTCATCGTTGCGGCTACAGCGGGGTCATGCCGCTGATCAGCCACTGGTCACCGTGCTTTTCCGCGGTGACGCTCACGCGGCTGGAACTGGTGGTCGGAGCGGGCACGGCGGTGCTCACGGTCACCTGGTCGATGTACATCAGCAGGGTGATGTGGTCCGGTGAGGCGGCCAGGATCCCGGTGGACACCACGTGTGCTCTGGTCGTGACGCCCTTGTCCTGGGCTACCGGAACGATCGTCCTGGTGACCAGATCGCGGTACTGATCTCGGAAGGGGCCGGTGAGTCCGGGCACCGCGGTGAGATCCTTGCCGACCGTGGTCGCGGTGTAGCTGAGCATCTTCGCGACGGTCTCCTGAGCGGCCTGTGGTGCGTCGCGGCGGGCGGTGGCGGTCGCGGTGGCGCGCTGGTTGTCCCGCACCAGCAGTACCGCGGCGACCGTCAGCGCGATGATCAGTGCGGCCAGGACGGGAATGATGCTGAGGCGCACTACTTTTCGGGTGCGGTGATAGCGTACGGGCTGCTCGGTCACGGTACGAACTCCACATCGGACACTTTGCGAACGCCGTGGACCTGCTTGACGGTAACGCTGAAGCGGTATGAGCGGCGCTGCTGCTGATGGGTCTGAGGGTCGGTGACCTGTGCGTCGGCGGCGACGATCACGGTGGTGCCCTCGCCGCCGCGGGCGGTGCCGTCCTCGGTCGCGATCCCGGCGGCGATCACCTGGCCGGTGGACAGCACATCGGCGTCGTGGATCGCCTTGACGTAATTCGCTGACTGATTGTGCAATTCGTCGGAGAACGGTGCGGTGGTCAGCTCGTTCAGGCGGGTCAGGTCTGCGGCGGCGTTGTCGCCACTGATGTTGATCAGGGCCGTGATGCCCTGCTTGGCCGTGTCGACGATGGCGGCTTGCTGCTGCGCCTCGCCGGTCAGGTGCTGATGCTGCTGCCATGCCAGCGCCGCGACGGTGACTGCGGCGGCCAAGGCGACCACCGCTACAGCGACCGACGCGATGCGAAAACCGCGGCGTCCCACTGCAAGTCTCGTTCGGAGGGGTCGTCGCATGCGGTCGCGCAGGCGGCGCATTTGCTGGAGATCCTCGGGCTGCAAGGGAACTCGCGCCTGGTCAGGGTCCGCGACCGGGTTTGCTCCTGCGTGCTCTGCGGGAGGTCCGGTCGGCCGGGTCGCCTTGCGTCGTCGTTGCGGTGTCGCGAGTGCCGTGCCCGAGGCTGCGCCGGGGGTCAGGGAATCGGGACGGTCAACAGTTGTGTCCATGCCGGGTCCTGGTGGGCTGGTGGGGAATTCGGTCCGATCTCGATGTGCCGGTAGGCGGTTCCGTCCGGGGTGAGGTACAGGGGTGTGCCGGGCAGGTAGTGCGCCACTGCGGGCGCAGCCGGCGCCGGTGTCGTGGTGTGGGCCGCCGCGGGATGTGGCGGGGCGGCGGCTGCGGGTGTGGGGCCCAGTTCGCCGGGGTTGTTGTCGCCGGTCGGCGGCCGCGCGCCGCCCGAGCACTGTTCGGGGGTCGCCGCGCGCACGCCCGGATTGTTCAGGCACGGCAGGTTGCGCATGCCGCGCACCGCGAAGGGGGAATTCTGCGGGACGTTGCAGTACAGGTCGCTGGGTGTGGCGGGCGATCCGGTGTCGGTGGGCATCCGGCGCTGGTTCGCGGGCAGATATCCGGTGGTGCACGCCGCGGGGTCCTGCACCTCCGCGGAGAACACGACATTGACCGCGCCGTCCGGGACGCCGCGTTTGCCCGCGGTGTTCTCCGCGGCGATCAGCGGCGGCAGCAGAACCAGGACCTGCTCGATGGCGGGGTTGTAGGTCAGTGCGACCTGGCCGAGGGTGGTCATATTGGTCAGCAGCAGCGGCAATGTGGGTGCGAGTTGCTGGAACAGTTGATCGGCCTGGTCGGCCGCGGCGGGGCCGCGTTGCAGGATGTCCCGCACCGCGGGGTCGGCGGTGCGGAGCTGCTCGGTCAGATCGGCGAGATTCTGTGCCCAGGAACGAATTTCGGCGCTGCTCACCAGTTGGGTGTTCAGCAGTGGCGTGAGCTGCTGCACCAGAGTGACCAGCGCGTTGCCGTTGGCGGCGAGGGCATCGACGAAATTCGTTGTGGAGTCCAGTATTTGGGCAAGGTCCCCGCCTTCGCCGCCCAGTGCGCGTGCTGCCTGATCGAGCACCGAGTGCAGGGTGCCCGGCGGCAGTGACGCGAGAATGGTGCGGGTCTGGTCCAGGATGGGACCGATCTGGTCCGCGACGCGAACCTGATTCACCGGGATGGTGGATCCGTCGTGCAGGTAGGGCCCGCCGTTGCTGCTGGGCTGCAGGTCCACGTACTGCTCACCGATCGCCGACATCGAACGCACCCGGGCGATCAGAGCGCTGGGCACTCGCACCGAATCGATCAGTGAGAGTGTGGCTCTCACACCGCTCGGGTGCAGATCGACCGACGTGACGCGCCCGATGGTGTGACCGTCGTAGGTGACATTCGCGCTCTGATACAGCCCGCCGGCTCTGGGCAGCTCGACGGTGACGTGGTATCTCCCGATGGACAGCGCCGCGGGAATCCGCAGGTAGTAGATGCCGGTGAAGACGGTCGACACGAGTGAGACGACCGTGAAGATGATCAGCTGTGTGCGAACCAGAGGCGAGAGTTTCATCGGCCGTTCCTCACCGGCGCACTGGGGTCCGGTGGGGCCAGTGGCGTGCCGAACAGCAGGCCCTGTTGCAGTCGCGGCAGGGTGAGATCCGCCTCGGCCCACAGGTTCATGTAGTCCCCGCGAATCCCGTTCTGCACTGCGACCGGCGGGAACGGGAAGGTGGCGAGCTGGTGGATGTTGCCGACCAGATCGTCACCGGCCTGCGAGATCTTCTGCAGCAACGGAACCAGTCCGGTGAGGTTCTTCTCGAGATCTCCCTGGGTCTGCTGGATCAGTGCGGTTCCGGCCGCGCCGAAGCGGGTCAGCGCGGCCAGGGCGGTGGTGAGATCCCCGCGCTGCTGGTTCAGCACGTCCACAGCCGGGGAGATGGCCGAGAGGGCTTTGCCGATCGAGTCGTTGTCCTTCGCGGCCACAGCGGAGAACCGGTCCAGTCCGTCCAGGGTGGCGGTGATGGCGTTGCGCTGCGAATCCAGCTCGCCCAGTAGCGAATTCATCTCATCGATCACCTTGCCGACCGAATCCTGATGTCCGGCCAGGGCTTTGTCGGTTTCGGCGATGATGGTCTGTAGATTGCCCAGGCCGCCGGTGCCGAGCACCATGGACAGGGCCGCCAGGGTCTGCTCGGTGGTCGGGTAATCGCCCGCGCGCTGCAAGGGGATCACGCTGCCGTCGGTGAGCGTGCCGTGCGGGTCCGGTGGTGCGGTGAGTTCGATGTGGGTGGCGCCCAGCAGGCTGGTCTGCCCGATCTTCGCGGTCGCGTTGGCGGGCAGTATCGTGCCGCGGTCGAGGGTGACGGTGACTTTGGCGAGCCAGTTCTCGGTCGTGATCGCGGTGATCGAGCCGACCTCCACATCGCGCACCATGACCGGCGAGTTCGGGGTGATGGTGGTGACGTCGGGCATCTGGATCGTGACCTGATAGCTCCCGGGCCCGTGCCCCTTCGTGCCGGGCAGCGGCAGCGAGTTCAGACTGGTCCACTGACAGCCGGATAGCGTGGCGCACAGGGTAATTGCGCATGCCAGCGCTGCGGGGCGCAGGTAGCGGGCGCGGTTCATTTCGGTTGTCCCGGTAGCAGCAGGTGTTCGAGCGAGGGCGGGCTGTACACCAGCTGGCCGGGTCCTGAGCCGGTGCCGATGGTCGGGTTGATCGAGACCGGTGGGTAGTTCATCCGCAGCGTGTTCAGCAGCGGCCCGAGATATTGCGCGCACAGCTTCGCTCCTTGGTCGGATGTGGCATTCGAGACCGCGGCGATCGAGCCGCACAGGAAGTTGATGGGGTTGGCGAAGTTCGGGAATCCCGGCACACCGATGATCGCACCCTGTCCGGGGTTGTAGGTGTTGTAGTAGTTCGACAGCGCGGTGGGCGCGCGATGCAGGACCGTCTCTAGTGCATTGCGTTGGGAGACAAGGGTTCCTGCCGCATCGGAGAGCTGCTTCACCTGGGTGGTGATGCCGTCGCGGTGCGTGGTCACGAACGATTGGATATCGCCGATGGCGCTGTCCAGGGTGGTCAACGCCGAGCCGAGCTGGTCGTGATTGCCCGCGAGTACCCCGCTGACGGTCGCGAGCCGCCCCTGGAACACGACGATCTGCTGATCGCCGGCCGCCAGCGCGGTGGTGAACGCCTGCAGATTGCGCACCGTGCCGAACAGGTCCGTACTTCCCGCGGACAAGGTCGCCATGGTCGCCGAGAGCTGTTGCAGGGTGGCGCGCAACGCATCTGCGTTGCCGTCCAGGGCCGCGGCGGCCGATCCCAGGAACCGGGCGCCGGGTCCTTTCGGGTCCGCGGCGGTGGGTGCGAGCGCGGTGGTGACCCGGTTCAGCTGCTGTTCGACCTGGTCCCATTCGACCGGGACGGCGGTGCGGCTCAACGGGATGTCGACATCGTGCCCGGCATCGGGTCCGCCGGTCCATGCCGGGGTCAGTTGGATGAACCGGGCAGCGACCAGGCTCTGCGCCATCACCACGGCCTTCACATCGCCGGGCAGCCGCAGCGATCGGGGGATGCGCATCCGCACGGTCAGCGAGGTGCCCTCGGCGTCGATGCTCTGCACGGTTCCGACCTTCACCCCGACCACGCGCACCTGGTCTCCGGCGTAGAGGCCGTTGGTCCCGGTGAAGTGCGCGGTGACGGTGTAGTACCGCGACTGCTGCACCAAGTGGTAGCCGGTGGCGATCACCGCGAGCACGATGGCGCCAACGCCGATGTGAAATATCCAGCGGCGGAGCGGAGTTCGTGGCTCGGACCGGCGGGCGAGGACGGTTCGGATGCGCGTGATCATTTGACCTGGGGGATCGGCAGGGGTGCGGGCGGCAGGCCGAACACCGTGTTGAGCAGGGGCTGGGTGTAGTCGCCGGGCACCAGATTCTGGATGTACGCGTAGAAGTAGGGGCCGCTGGCGACCGCGTCACCGAGGGTGCCGATATAGGTGGACAGACCCTGGATCGACTGGGAGATGTTGTCGCGGTTGTTGTTCAGCAATGTCAGCACCTGTCCGAGTTTGCTCAGTGCCGGGGTCAGTGCGGCGTTGTCCTCGTGCACCGTGCCCGAAAGCTGCTGGGACAGTCGGGTTATCCCGGTGATGAGCCCGCCGAGGGCCTGGCTGCGGACCTGCAGTTCGCCCAGGAGTGAATTCCCGTCCAGGAGAAGTTTGTTCACCTGCGGGGCGCGATCGGCCAGTACCGAGGTCACCTGCTGGGCGCCCGAGAGCAGTTGGCGCAGTGCCCGATCGCGCTCGTTGACGGTCTGGGCGAGGCGTTTCATCCCGTCCAGTGCCGGGCCCACCTGCGGTGCGGCGGCGATCAGCACATCCGAGGCGCTGTCCAGAGCCTGGGTCAGCTGTCCGAGGTCGATATCGCGGATGGCGTCGGTGGCCTCGTTGAGGATGTTGGGCAGGGTGTATCCGGAGCGGGTGCGTTCGATCGGGATCACTCCGTGCGGGCGCATTCGCCCGCTGCCGGACGGGGTTATTTCGATCGACCGCTTTCCCAGCAGTGAGGTTGTTTTTATCGCGGCTGTGGTCGAATTGCCCAGGGCGATAGCGTTGTTCACGCTGAAGGTGACTTTCGCGAGACCGGTGTCCACCGCGATATCGGTGACCGTGCCCACCTGGACTCCCGCGGCGGAGACGTCATCACCGGTGAGCAGGCCGCTGGCGTCGGAGAACATCGCCGAATAGGTGAGCGTGGGGGTGTTGAGCATCGGGATTCGGTCGAATTGTAGTGCGACCAGGCAGATGGCCACGGTCATGACCAGCCCGACGATTCCGACGCGGCCGGCCCTGAAGTGCGAGAGTCGTTTCATTTCTGTGGTGCGCACCTTCCGGTCTTCTGGTCGGTGAGTTGGATGACCTCGGGTTTGCCGTCCGGGCCGTCCACTTTCAGCGACAGCCCGCACATGTAGAAGTTGAAGAACGATCCGTACGCGCCGGTGCGGGTCAGCTTGCGGTAGTCGTCGGGCAGCGCGTTGAGCACGCCGTCGAGATCGTTGATGTGATTCACGCTCGGCGTCAGCGCCGCATCCATCCCGTTGATGGTTGCCGACAGATCGGGCCGCACATCGGACAGCAGGCCCGAGAAGGTCTGCGTGGCGTCATCGAGGGTATCGACCGCATGCCCCAGAATGCCGCGGTCCGCGGCGAGTTCCGAGACCAGTTGTTGCAGATGATCCAGCGTGCTGCCGAATTGGTCACCACGCGAGGCGATTTCACCCAGGACGGTGTCGAGGTTGGTGATCACTCTGCCGATGACCTGGTCCCGGTCGGCAAGGGTGGCGGTCACCGACCCGACCCGCTCGAGTACCTCGGTGATGGTGCCCGCGCGCCCCTGGAAGATCTGCAGCAGGGCCAGGGACAGGTCGTTGACCTGTTTGGGATCCAGTGCCTGCAGTAGCGGGTGGAAGCCGCCGAGCAGGGCGTCCAGGTCCAGTGCCGGAGCCGTATTCGGGGGTGCGATGGTGCCGCCGGTGGGCAGCGGCGTCGAAGCCGGGCCGCGCTGCAACTCGAGGTAGCGGTTGCCGATGAGATCTTCGTAGCGGATCGCCGCGCGGGTGGAGACCGTGGGCCGATCGTCGGTGTTGATCGAGAAGTCCACGTGGGCACGATGATCGGAGCCGTACCGCACCGCGTTCACCGTGCCGACGGGCACACCCGCGATGCGGACCTTCGCGCCGGGATGCATGCCCGAGGTGTCGGTGAACACGGCGTGATAGGTGTGCGAGTTGCCCGAATTCACCTGGGTGAAGACCAGGATCATCGCGCCGTTGACCAGCAGCATGACCACGACGAAGATTCCGAGTTTGACCAGCGCGGGGCGATTCATCGCCGACCGCCCAGGCCGAACAGGTAGCTCAGGATGTCGGGCCGGCGCAATCCGGTGCCCTGGCGTGACGGGTCGAACGGATTCACTCCGGTATCGGTCACGACGTAAGGCACCGGATGCACCGGATCGGTGTAGGGCAGCCCCAGACAGTGCGGTCCACCGGTCGCGTCGACCTTGGGCAGATCCTTCGGGTACTGATACGGCGTGACGCCCGGGATCAGGCCCGCGTACATCTTGACCCCGGGCTGTCCCGCATAGGCCATCGGGTTGGTCTTGTTACTGGCGGTGATGCCCTGGAACAGACACGGGATCTCCGGGGAGTACAGCGCGAGCAACGCACTGGTGGGCGCGAACCGGTGCAGCGTGGCGGCCAGCGCGGAACCGTTGCGGTTCAACAGATCCGAGCCAGTATAGGCCAGAGCGGTCGCGCTCGACAGAGTGCCCGCCAACTGCCGCTGCTGATCGACGATCGACGTGCTCGTCGTGGTGAGCGAGGTGAGGGTGCGCATCAGGTCCGGAGCGATGTCGCCGTACAACTGTGCGGTCGGCGCGGTCGTGCGCAGCAACTGCGCGATCCCGGGATCGGCGGCAGCGAGTTCGGCCAGCACACCGGAGGCGTGGTCCAGGGCGGCGCCCAGGCGCTCGCCGCGGCCCTGCAGCGCGGCGGCCAACGCCCCCATCGTGGCATCGAGCTGTGTGGGGTCCACCGCCTTCAGCAAGGTGGTGAGTTGTTCGAACACCGTGGTCAGTTCGACGGTCACGTGCGAGATGTCGATCGTCGCGCCGGGAGCCAAGCGTGCGGTGGCCGGTGTGGCCGGTGCGTCGAGGCTGACGAATTTCGCGCCGAATACGGTGGTGGAGGTGATCTGTGCGGTGACATCGGCCGGGATCGATGCCAGTGCCGACCGGTGCAACCGCATGGTCAGCCGGGCACGATCGCCCCGATAGTCGATCGCGGTGACCTCGCCGACCTGCGCGCCGGTCATGGCCACACGTGCGCCCCGGTCCATGACGAGCCCGGCCCGGTCGGCCACGAGGGTCACGTGTGCCCAATCGTCGAAACGCTCCTGGTAACTCGACCACACGGTCCACCCGGTGCCCACGATCGCGGCGAGAAGTCCCAGGACGACGAATTTCGGTGTCGCCCAACGCAACAGACGCATGTCGATCCTATCCGGAAAGGTGGAAGTTGCCGTTGCCGCCGTACAGGGCGAGCGAGACCAGCAGCACGACCAGCACGACCAGGATCAAGGACATCCGCACCGCTCGCCCCACCGCGGATCCGACTCCGGCCGGACCGCCCGAGGCGGTGAAGCCGTAGTGGGTGTGGATCACCATCACCAGCAGTGCGATCAGAATCGCCTGAATGAACGACCACATCACGTCCACCGGGTTCAGGAAGGTGGAGAAATAGTGGTCGTACAGTCCCGAGGACTGCCCGAAGATCACGACGGTGGTGAACCGGCCCGCGACGAACGATGCCGCCAGAGCCAGTGCGTAGAGCGGGACGATCGTGATCATCCCGGCCGCGATGCGCGAGCTGACCACATACGGGACAGGGCGGATCGCCATGGATTCCAGGGCGTCGATCTCCTCGGCGATGCGCATGGCCCCGATCTGCGCGGTCGCTCCCGCGCCGAGCGTCGCCGACAGCGCGATTCCCGCGATGACCGGCGCCGCGATACGCACGTTGATGAACGCGGACAGGAATCCGGTGAGCGCTTCGATACCGATATTGCCCAGAGAGCTGTAGCCCTGGATGGCGATGGTGCTTCCGGTGGCCAGGGTCATGAAGCCCACGATCGCGGCGGTGCCGCCGATCATCGCCAGTGCGCCACTGCCCATGCTGATCTCCGCGACCAGGCGCAGGGCTTCGCCGGGATGACTCACGACCGCGCCGGGAATGTGCACGATCGCCTTGCCGTAGAAGACGAGTCGCGCGCCGAGGGCATCGATCGCGGCGTCCCAACGTTGTAGTCGCCGCCGCGCGTGGACGAATTTCCCGGTGTCGGAGATATACATGATCATCATTTCCCCGAGATCCGGATGCCGACGGCGGTGACCACGGTGTTGACGACGAACAGTGCGATGAATGCGTAGACCACGGTTTCGTTGACCGCCTGTCCGACGCTCTTGGGGCCGCCCGATACCGACAGTCCGCGGTAGCAGGCGACCAATCCGGCGATCATGCCGAACAGCAGCGCCTTGACCGCTGAGATGCCCAATTCCGTTGCGCCGGTGAGCAATGTGATGCCCGAGGCGAACGCGCCGGGATTGACTCCCTGCAACTGGACCGAGAACAGGAATCCGCCCGCGATTCCGATGGCGCACACCAGGCCGTTGAGCAGGACCGCGACCATCGTGGAGGCGACCACACGCGGAATCACCAGCCGCTGAATCGGATCGATGCCCAGGACCTGCATCGCATCGATCTCCTCGCGGATCACCCGCGAGCCCAGATCGGCGCACATCGCGGTCGCTCCGGCTCCCGCGACGATCAGCACGGTCACCATCGGCCCGACCTGGGTGACCGCGCCGAATGCGGCGCCGGCCCCGCTCATGGTTGCGGCGCCGATTTCGCGCAGCAGGATATTGAGTGTGAAACTCACCAGCACGGTGAACGGCACCGCGACCAGAACCGTGGGAAGTAGCGAGACGCGCGCGAGCATCCATCCTTGTTCGATGAATTCGCTCATCCGGAATCGGGTGGTGACCAGGCCACGTCCGACGTCGGCGACCATGGCGAAGAACTGGCCTACTTCCCGGACAGGAGCATTCAGTCGTTCCGGATGCATCGATCCTCCAGCGGACTGCTCGGGTGCTGCGGACGATGCAGGGCCGAGTTGATCAAGCGTCTAACTATTGCTATTACAGTGTGGCCTACGATACATCACTCGGTTGCGGCCGCACAGGCGTTTCGGGCGGGAAACTCGGTGTGGTGAACCGGGCGAATTCGATGGGATTGCCGGACGATCGCTCAGCAGCGAGAAATCATGATCGGCAACCGGCATCGGCGCTCGGCGAGGTCGCGCCGGTGCCGCGATGCCGCGTCGCTCACGGGTGTGGCGTGAGCAGCTTCCGAAGTCCGAGAATATCGATCTTGCCGGTACTGCCGCGCGGAATGCTGTCGTCCGAGTCCAGCAGCAACCACACCGAGGGCACCTTGAAGGAACTGAGTATCGACTTCGCGGCGGTCCGCAGGTGCTCGGTCGTTGTCGTCGCGGTGTCGCACACCACGGCGGCGGCGACCCGATCACCCTGTGCACCAGTGATATTCGTGACGAATGCGGCCGAGATACCGGGGAGGGAACGCAGCGCGCCCTCCACCTCGCTGGGATAGACGGTGGCGCCGCTGACCTTGAACATGTCATCGGATCGGCCGTGATAGAACAGGAATCCCTCGCCGTCGAGATGGCCCAGATCGCCGGTGGAATAGAAACCATCGATCGTGAACAGCTCCGCGCGGCTGCGACGGCACATGCCGCGCAACGTATGTGGTCCGCGCAGTTGGATCACTCCCACGGTTCCGGTCGAAACGGGCACACCGCTGTCGGGATCGGCGATGCGCACCTCCATGCCCTCGAACTGCCGCCCGCAACTGCCCCAGGCGGATCGAGGCATATCCGTATCGGCCGGATAGCCGCAGTAGGGGCCGAACGACTCGGTCATGCCGAACAGGTTGGCGCGCGCACCCGGTTGTGCGCGCATGTGCTCGGGCAGCAGTGCGGGCAGACTTCCCGCCCGCAACGGCGGCACCGCGACACCGAGCTGTTTCGCCTGTCGTGCCAGGGATTCGGCCTGATCGGGCCAGCCGCGGAAGAGGTTGACGCGCTCCTGCCGCAGTAGGTGCAGTGTGGCCTCCGGCGCGGGGATGTCCTCGGTCACCAGCGTCGCACCCGCCAGCAGCGCAGACAGCACTCCGCCGCCGAACCCGCCGACCCAGAAGAACGGCATCGGCAGGTACAGCCGCGTGGTGTCGTCGATGAGGCGTGCCGACAAACCGGATCGGACCGCGGCGAACGCACTGCCGTGCGAGTGGATGACCGCCTTGGGTAACCCGCGGCTGCCCGAGGTGAACATGATGGCCAGGGGATCGGCGGGCGTCACCGTCGCGGTCAGCGCATCCGCGACGGTGACGGTGTAGGACGGCGCGGTGGCCCCGGTGAGTTCGGAGGTGCTCAGCACGTGCCGCAGCGCCGGAAGGCGCGGGTGGGACAACATCCGGTCGCCCGTGGGTGAAATCTCCAGCTCCGCAAGGTAATTGCGGCCACGGAACTGTTCCACGGCGATCAGGTACTGCACCGAGCCCACCTGCAACTGGGTCCGTAGTTCCGGTGGGCGCAATAACGTGCTCAACGGTACGAGCGTGGCGCCGATACGTGTCACGGCGACGGCGATCTGCACCCACTGCGCACTGTTCGGCATCAGAAGCCCTACACGGGAGCCTTTGCCGACGCCCGCGGCCACCAGCACGCCCGCCAGATGCGCTGTGGTGCGGTCGAGTTCGGCATAGGTGAGCCGGGTCTTCGGGTCGATGACCATCTCCGCGGCCGGGTGTTCGTCAGCACGTGCCCGCACTACCGCGTCCATCGTGGTCGCGACGTTGTTCTCAGTCATCGAAGACCTTCTTCAATCGGCGCAGGTCCACTTTCCCGCTGGACATCAGCGGGATGTCCGCGGTCCGCACGGCGGCGATGCGCGCGGGAATCTTGTACGCGGACAGTTGATTGCGCAATTTCTCCCGCAGCGCCGACTCGTCGAATGTTGCGGGATCCTCGACCGTGAGAACCGCGGCTACCACATGTCCGCGATCGGGGTGGGGCAGGCCGAAGACGTATGCGGCGCCGCCGGTGATGTCGGTGATCGCCTTCTCGACCTCGGCGGGCGAGACGTTGGCGCCCGCGGTCTTGATCATGGCGCCACTGCGGCCCAGAAAGTAGACGAAGCCGTCGGCGTCGGTCCGGGCCAGATCGCCGGTATGGAACCAGCCGTCCGGATCGAAGCAATCCTCGTGGGGCCGTTTGTAATAGCCCTGCATCACATAGGGGCCGCGGAAGCGTAATTCGCCGATCTCGTCGACGGCGACCGGTGTTCCGGTGTCCTGATCGATGATCTCGACCTCGAATCCGGGTGCGGGCTTGCCGAACGAGCCGCGTCGGTGCTCGGGCTGGTCCGACTCGTCGCTGCTGAGCAGTACCACGCTTCCGGCCTCGGTCATGCCGAGCATGTTGTGCCGCAACTCGCTGTCGCGGGGCCGCAGTTCCGCGGGCATGACAGGGTAGAGGTTGCCGCGCCGCATCGAGGACAGATCGCGTGCGGCGAAGCTGGGATGCCGGGCCAGATGGGCGATCCCGGCCGCGAAACCATTGGTCACGGTAGGTTTCTCGCGCTCGAGCAGATCCAGGGTGGCGGCCGGGTCGGTGGCGTTGGAACACACCAGGGTTGCCCCGGCGACCAGGGTGGCCAGCAGGCCGAAGGCGAAGCCACCGATCCAGAAGAACGGCGAGTTGCAGAACAGCACGTCGGCTTCGGTCAGTTCGCGGATCGCGTTCAGGTTGCGCTGGTGTCCGAGCAGAGCGGCATGGGTGTGCACGACGCCCTTGGGTGCACTCGTGGATCCGGAGGTGTAGACGATCGAGACCGGATCGGAGCCATCGACGTCCTGTTCCATCGCCGCGAGCAGGGCATCGTCATGCTCGGCGATATCGGTCCGGCGGGCGAACAGCGGACCGGGATGTGTTGTCTGCGAATCGCTCTCGACCGTTGTCAGGACGTGGCGCAACTGGGGTACCTGCACACTGAACAGACGGCCCGCGCCATCCCGCTCGGTTTCGGCGAGAACTTCGGTCAGCCGCTGCACATAGTTGTGTGATCGGTAGCCCGTCGCGGCGAGCAGAATGCGAATGTCGCTGTGCACCAGCTGCTCTCGTAATTCCCGTGCGGTCGAGAAGGTGGAGAAGGGGACGACGACCGCGCCGATTCGGGCCGCGGCGAACGCGGCAACGGCGAATTCGGCGCTATTGGGATACAGCACGCCGATGTGTGTGCCTTTGCCTGCGCCGAGTGCGATCAGTTCGTGGGCGAGTTCGGCGGAGCGGCGTTCGGTCTCGGCGTAGGTCAGTCGATCGGCATCGCAGATCAGCAGCGGGCGGTCGGCACGATCCCGCGCTCGGCAGCGCAGCAGGTGTGCGAGAGTGTCAGGACCGGTGGGGTTGTCGGCAACGCCGGGGTCGGTCATCAGCGAATCCTCGGTTCGGGCCGGTCGTTTCTGTCGCGCTCGCCCTGGGCTGCCAATTCCGCCTTGCCCAGCGGATTTCCCAGCCGGGTGTAGATGAGCCCCTGATCCAGGGCGGCCCGGTACGGTTTGTCGAGCGACTCCCAGATGGCCTTCACGGTGCCTTGGGTCGCGGACGGCGGCTTGGCGGCGATGGTGCTCGCGATCTGGTGGGCTCGTGCCCAAAGGTCCTCTACCGGAACCACTTCCGACACCAGGCCGATCCGCAACGCGGTGTCGGATCCGACTCGTTCGTCGTTGCCCATCAGCGCGATGCGCAATGTCTCACCCAGGCCGATCCGGCGTCGCAGTCCGATCGGCTCCAGCGCCGAGACCAGACCGGCCGAGACGTGTGAATCGAAGAACGTCGCGTCGGAGGAGCAGATCACCACATCCGCCTCGTTGACGAAATAGAACCCGCCCGCGGTGCACATACCCTGTACCGCGCACACCACCGGCTTCCACATCTTCTGCCATTTCGGGCTCAGTGCTTGCCCCGGATCCTCGTGATGCCACACGCTGTCCGGCTGCCCATAGGATTTCTTGATGTCCAGACCGGCGCTGAAGGCCCTGGTTCCGGCCGCGCGCAGCACGACCGCGTGCACCGAGTCGTCGGTGCGCAGCAGTTGCCACGCCCGCGCCATCTCCGTGCACATGGTCCGATCGAAGGCATTGAGCCGGTCCGGACGATTCAACGTGATGGTGGCGACCCGGTCCTGCTCATACACCTCGAGACGGATGGTCTCGAATCCGGGCCGGGCCGCGCCACCGACCTGCCCGCGCGGTATCTCACTGCTCATCGACGATGCCTCGATTCGGGCGATATGGGTGTTCCGCACAACTCAGCGACCACGGAACCCGGGTTCGCGCCGCTCACGGAATGCGGTCAGACCTTCCTTGAAATCCGATGTCCGGCATGATAATTCGAGATCGTAGAGTTCCTGGTGCATGGCCTGGGGGAGGGTGGCGTGCTGCGCGAAGGTCATCGCCTGTTTGGCCAGTCCGATGGCGACGGTGGGACCGGCGGCCAGCTGGTCGAGCAAGGCACGCACGCTCGTGTCCAGGTCGGCGGCGGGAACGCAGCGATCGATCAGGCCCCAGGCCGCGGCGTCGGCCGCGCTCACCTTCTCGCCCAGCAGCAGCATGCGCTTGGCTCGGGTGAGACCGATCAGCCGAGGCAGTAGCCACGTCGATCCGGAATCGGGGCTGAAGCCGCGGGTCAGGAACGGCTCCCAGAACACCGCGTCCTCGGCGGCCACGGTGAAGTCCGCCGCCAGCGCCATATTGCAGCCCATCCCGACCGCCCAGCCGCGCACGCTGCACACGACCGGAAGCTGGATGGTGTGCAGCAACTCGATGATTCGGTGTGAGGTATGCGGGATGCGCCGGACCAGATCTCCGGTGCGCGGGCGCGGTCCGTCGCTGTCGTTGGGGGCGATCCAGTCCACTCCGGAGCAGAAGTCCTTCCCGTTCGCACCCAGATGGATCGCTCGCAGCGCCGGATCCGATGCCGCGTCGGTGAGGGTCGCCACCAGCGTGTCGACCATCGCCGCGCTGAGTGAGTTCCGGCGCTCGTTCCGGTCGATCACGAGATGCAGGACATCGTTCTCGCGGTGGACCGCAACGGTCCCGCCGGGTGCGGTTTCGGACTCACGACTCACGGTCTCACCCACATCTCGGAGAGCATACTGTCAATAGTACGGTATACGATACCGTTGTTCTTTGTACATGACGCACGCGAGTGTGCCGGGCGAAAGAGGGCGCATGTCGAACAACGATCCGCACGGTCCGTCGCGCAAGGCATTCGGCGCGCAGCCGATGCAGCAGACGCAGGAGGCCGCGGGCGCGATCCGGCGGCTGGCCGGGCTGCTGCTCGCGTTGGAACACCCGCACGAGACGGTCGCCGACATGCTCACGCAACTCGCGCGGTGGGAACGTGAGCTCGCCGCGGCGGGACCGGCCGACCTCACGCCGCGCATCGGCCCCGACTCCGGCGAGTCCCGGCGGATCTATCTGGACCACGCCTTCGACATCGGTGCCTACAACCCGTGCTTCCCGGAGTACCGGTTCGACCGCATCGACACCGAGACCGCCTGTGGCACTGTGAATTTCCTGATACCCTTCGAAGGCCCGCCGGGGTTGGTGCACGGTGGGTTCCTGGCGGTCTTCTTCGACTGCGTCATCCAGCATCAGAACTGCGCCACCGGCCCGGCCGGGAAGACCCGCTCACTGGAGATGACCTATCGGCGGCCGACGCCACTGCTCACCGAACTGCGCTTCGACATCGAGCGGACGGTCGGTGAGCGCACCATCGAGTCGACCGCCCGGCTGCTGCTCGACGACGTCGTGCTGTGCGCGGCCGTGGTGAGCGCGGTCGCCGCCGCGCCGAGCAGTCTGGCCGGTGCCCGATTCGGTCAGCGAGGACACGAGCCCGCATGAGGCTCGCGCTCAGCGCCGCCCACGGGTGGCCGCGCCGAGAGACGAGGTCTTCGAGCACTTCGAGGCGGGTGGTCAGCAGGGACGGGTCGACCTTCGCGACGACCGTGGATCGGTGGACTCTGCCCGGGGCGCAATGGTTACAGCGCGTGTCCGACACGTTCGAAGATGTGAGAAAAGGATGGTGGCGCAATGGATCTGGGCTTGCGTAACGCGGCTGCGGTCGTGGTCGGCGGTAGCCGGGGAATGGGGCTGGCCACAGCGCGCAGTCTGGCGCAGGAAGGAGCGCGGGTGTGCGTTCTGGGGCGCTCTCGCGCCGATCTCGACCGTGCCGAACAGGATCTGGCGCGACAGGGTAGCCCGGACGTGGTCGGACTGGTCGACTGGGCGAACTCGGTCGGCGTGCGCAGCGACGACCCGTATGAGCTGATGTCGCTGATCGGCGAGCGCTACGGCCATCCCGCGCAGATGCCGCGCGCCGGCCGGCCCGAGGAGATCGGGCCGGTGGTGACCTTCCTGGCCTCGCGGCTCAACTCCTATATGACCGGAGCGAACGTCAACGTGGATGGCGGCTCGGATTTCATCTGATACCACCATCTTTCGTGGTGCGGGCCGCGCACCACGAAAGATGTGCGGCACTCAGATCCGGTAATCGCGCAGCACGCCCTTGCTGATGATCCGCTTCTGGATTTCGCTGGTGCCCTCACCGATCAACATGAACGGGGCCTCGCGCATCAGCCGCTCGATCTCGTACTCGATCGAATACCCGTAGCCGCCGTGGATACGGAAACTCGCCTGGGTGACCTCGTTGCAGAATTCACTGGCCAGATACTTCGCCATCCCGGCGGCGACGTCATTGCGCTCGCCGGAGTCCTTGAGCCGGGCGGCATTGACCATCATCAGATGCGCCGCCTCGACCTTGGTGGCCATCTCGGCGAGGGAGAATCCGATGGCCTGGTGATCGACGATCGGTCGACCGAAGGTCTGGCGCTGCTGGGCGTACCGCGCCCCGAGTTCGAAGGCACGCAACGCGATTCCGCAGGCGCGCGCGGCGACATTGACCCGGCCGACCTCGATCCCGTCCATCATCTGCTTGAACCCCGCGCCGGGACGGCCGCCCAGTACGGTGTCCTGCGCCGCGGCGTAATCGTCGAGTACGAGTTCGGTCGTATCGATACCCTTGTACCCCATCTTGTGGATCTTGCCCGGCACCGTCAGACCGGGGGCGACCGTGCCCAGTCCGGTGGGCTTCTCGATCAGGAAGGCGGTCAGGTTGTCGTGTGGGCGCTCGTGCCCCTCGTCGGTACGGACCAGCACCGCGACGAGATTCGCGGTCGATCCGTTGGTCAGCCACATCTTGCGACCGGTGATGCGGTAATCGCCGCCATCCTGGCGAACGGCCTTGGTGCGGATGGCCGCGACGTCCGAGCCGAGTTCGGGTTCGGACATCGAGAACGCGCCGCGCAGCTCACCGGTCGCCATGCGCGGCAGCAACCGGCGCTTCTGCTCCTCGGTGCCGTGATGGGTGAGCAGGTAGGCGACGATGAAATGGGTATTGATCACGCCCGATACGCTCATCCAGCCCCGGGCGAGTTCCTCGACACACAGGGCGTAGGTGAGCAGCGATTCGCCCAGCCCGCCGTATTCCTCGGGAATCATCAGCCCGAACAGGCCCATCTCGGCCATCCGGTCCACGATGGACTGCGGGTAGGTGTCGGTGCGCTCGAGCTCGGCCGCGGCCGGAATGATCTGCCGTTCCACGAAAGTGTGGACAGCGGCGAGGATTTCGGTCTGCGCTTCGGTCAGGCCGTGGGTCTGTGCGAGTTTCACCAGTGGTATCCGTTCAGTGGGGCCGATGGTTGGGGGTGATCGCTCAGCTCACCCGCTCGAAGATCGCGGCCAGTCCCTGACCGCCGCCGATGCACATCGTCTCCAGACCGTAGCGCAGCTCGCGCCGATGCATTTCCCGGGCGAGCGTGGCCAGCATCCGGCCACCGGTGGCGCCGACCGGATGCCCCAGGGAGATACCGGAACCGTGGACGTTGGTCCGCTCGAGATCGGACTCGCCGAACTCCCATTCGCGCAGTACCGCGAGAGCTTGCGCGGCGAACGCCTCGTTCAGCTCGATCAGGTCCACCTCGGCCAAGCTCAGGCCCGCACGCTGCAGAGCGGCCTCGGTGGCCGGGACCGGCCCGATGCCCATCACCTCCGGGCGCACTCCGGCCACAGCCCAGGACCGCAATCCGACCAGCGGCGTCAACCCCAGCTGCTCGGCCCGGTCGCGGGTGGTGACCAGGCACATCGACGCGGCATCGTTCTGCCCGCTGGAATTACCCGCCGTCACCGTGGACTCCGGATCGATCTGTGCGCGAATCGGTTTCAGCTTGCCGAGCGCTTCCACGGTGGTGTCCGCGCGGGGATGTTCATCGGTGTCGACGACGCTCGCGCCGGCGCGCGTGGGCACGGTGGTCGGGATGATCTGCTCCGCGCTCGCACCGGAATCGGCCGCGGCCACCGCGCGCTGATGCGAGCGGACCGCCAGGCGGTCCTGTTCCTCGCGCGAGATGTGGTAGTCGCGCCGCAGATTCTCGGCGGTCTCCAGCATGCCCCCGGGCACCGGATGATGTTGCCCGCCGGCGGTTTCGCGCCCGCGGGCCAGACCGTCGTGCATCTGAACCCCGGTGCGTGCGCCACCCCATCGCATATCCAGCGAATAGAAGGCGGTGTTGCTCATACTCTCCACGCCACCGGCCACCACGACCTCACTGGCCCCGCTCTCCACCTGGAGTACGGCCTGAATCACCGATTGCAGACCCGATCCGCATCGCCGATCGATCTGCATCCCGCCGACCGTGGTCGGCAGACCGGCGTCCAGCGCGACGACCCGGCCGATGGCCGGGGCCTCGCTGTTGGGGTAGCAGTGCCCGAGCACCACATCGTCGATGACATCGGGTTCGATACCCGTGCGCTCGAGCAGTCCGCGCAGTGCGGTGACGCCGAGTTCGACCGCGCTGAGCGAGCGAAACACCCCGCCGTAACGCCCGATCGGGGTGCGGACGGGCTCACAGATCACTGCTCTGGGCATGGTGTCGTTCTCTTTTCGGTCGGTCACCGGAAGCGCCGGTCACTTCCAGGGGCGTGTGGGTCAGTACTGGGTCGATCCGAGGTCGACCGCGATCTGCGCGGCCGTGACGAAACGCGCGTCGTCGCCGGCCAGCCAGGCGACCGTCGCCGCGACATCCTCCGGTTCGGCGATCCAGGCCGGGAGGAACGGTGTGATCATCTGTGCCAGTGCGGGATTGGTCTCCAGGGCGCGGCCCAGGCTCGCGACCATATCCCCGCCGCCCATGGGTGTGTTCACCGCGCCTGGGTGCACACTGTTGACGCGGATGGAGTGCTTGCCCAACTCCGCTGCCAGGCTCCGGGCCATCCCGGTGATGGCGTGTTTGCTCGCGGTGTAGTGGACCATGAAGGGCTGCATCTTGATTCCCGCGGCGGAGCTGATCAGGATGATCGAACCCCCGCGCCCGCCGTCGATGATGTGCTGCGCGCCCGCGGTGACCGTATTCCACGTTCCGACGACGTTGACGTCGATGACATCGCGGAACGAATCCGGGGTGATCGCGTCCCACGCCTCGGGGATGCAGATACCGGCATTGGCCACGATGACGTCCAGGCGCCCGAACTCCGCGAGGCCCTGCTCGACCGCGCGGCGTAGGCCCTCGAGGTCCCGGGTGTCGGCCTGCGCGGTCACGATGCGGCGGCCGGTCTTCTCGACCAGGCGTGCGGTTTCGGCCAGATCGTCGGGGGTGGCGGAGTCGTACGGGACCGCCTCGGGCAACGGGCCCGCGATATCCACGGCGATGATGTCCGCTCCCTCGCTCGCCATCCGCACCGCATGCGCGCGTCCCTGACCGCGTGCGGCCCCGGTGATGAATACGACCTTGTCCTCGAGTCGTCCGGTCATGTGCTCTCCTGATGCGGCGCCTGTTCGATCACTGCGGGAACCGTAGCGTCCGCCCCTCGCGGCGATGCGGATCGGCCTGGCGAACGGGAGTGTCGTCGTAGTTATCGTAAGCGCAACTGTATCTCATCGAATCCGGCTTTCCACCGGCGAGATCGGTGTTACAGTCAGTCTTACTGGATTCATCACTGTCTAGCTTCTCGGTACGCGTTGCCGTCCGGTTCGGAGCTGGTGAGGAGCACACGGATGTCGCAGGTTGTCGGGTTCATCGGGGCCGGGCAGATGGGCGAGCCGATGGTCTCGAGATTGCTTCAGGCGGGCCACCGGGTGAAGCTGTTCGCTCGCCGGACCTCGGTGCGCGAGCGGATGGCGGCGGCCGGTGCGCAGACCGTCGATTCGGTCGCCGAGGCCGCCGCGGCCGATATCGTCATCGTCTGCGTGTTCTCCGACGAACAGCTCGTACAGGTCCTGGACGGGCCCTCGGGAGTGCTGGGCGCGGCGAGCAAGGAGTGCGTGGTCCTGTCGCACACCACCGGAACCATGGCCACCGTGCAGGATCTGGCCGCCGGGTATCCCGAGGGGCCGGTACTGCTCGACGGGCCGGTCAGCGGTTCCGCCGAGGACATCGCCGCCGGGCGCCTGACCGTACTGCTGGGCGGTCCGGCGACATCGGTCGAGCGAGTGCGCCCGGTGCTCGAGTCCTACGCGGACACCATCGTCGCGACCGGCGCGCTGGGCAGTGCGCTGAGCGTGAAGCTGATCAACAACGCGCTGTTCGCGGCCAACGCCCAACTGGTCGCCGCGGCCACGGACGTGGGGCGGCGGTGGGGGATCGGTGACCAGGAGCTGGTGCGCGCCCTGCTGGCGTGCAGCGCCCGCAGCTATGCGGCCGAGTCGATTCACCGCACCGGAGGACTGGCGAAGTTCGAACGCATGGCAGCGCCCTACCTGCGCAAGGATGTGGCCGCGTGCCTGGCGGCGACGAAAGACAACGGCATCGAGCTGGCACAGCTGGCGGACGTGATTCACCACGGCCCGCTCGAACTCGGCTGAGTCCTACCGGGAGACGACACGAATGACCAGACACGCCATCGGGCCGGTGGCCGATGCCGCCGCGGCCGAACCCGTGGACCCGGCCGCCCTGCTCGAGCTGCAACGCCGGGCGCACCGGCGGGCGGGACCGCCGTCGGCGGCGTTGCGGCGCAACCGGATCGACCGCCTGCTGGCCATGGTGCTGGACAATCTGGACGACTACGTCGAGGCTCTCGCGCAGGACTTCGGAACCCGCTCACGCACGGGAATCCTGTTCGCCGAGATCATGGGGATGCTCTCGAGCATCGAACACACCCGCTCACACCTCGCGCGCTGGATGCGGCCGCGCAACCCGAAACCGATCGCCCGGCTGTACGGGATCAACGCCCGAGTGGAGCCGACGCCGCTGGGGGTCGTCGGCATCATCGGACCCTGGAACTTCCCGCTCCAGCTCGTGATCGCACCCGCCGCGGCCGCATTCGCGGCAGGCAACCGGGTGATGCTCAAGATGTCCGAGATCACCTCGCGCACAGCCGAACTCACCCGGGCACTGGCGCCGCGATACTTCGGCACGGACGAACTCGCGGTCGTCACCGGCGGCCCGGACGTCGCCGCGGCCTTCGCCGGACTCGCGTTCGACCACCTGTTCTTCACCGGCTCGACGCGGGTGGGCCGGCTGGTGCAGCAGGCCGCCGCGGCCAATCTGGTTCCGGTCACCCTGGAGCTGGGCGGCAAGAATCCGGTCGTCGTGGCACCCGATGCGGACATCGCCCGCGCGGCGGCTCGCATCGCGCGAGCTCGCATGGTCAACGGCGGACAGGTCTGCGTGAGCCCGGACTGCGTCTACGTTCCCGACGGGCGAGCCGAGGAATTCACCGCCGCGGCACAGGAGGCGTTCGGCAAGCTGTTCCCGGCCGTCGCGCAGAACCAGGACTACACCGCGGCGGTCGATCAGGCCAATTACGACCGCATCGTGGGACTCATCGACGACGCGCGCGGCCGCGGAGCCCGGATCACGCAGGTGATACCCGACGGAGAAGGTGCACCGGACCCGTTGTCGCACAAGGTGTCTCCGACCATCGTCGGCGAGGTCACCGACGAGATGGCCATCGCCGCCGAAGAGGTCTTCGGCCCGGTTCTGCTCGTGCGGACCTACGCGTCGCTCGAGGATCTGATCACCCGACTCGACGCGGATCCGGCCCCGCTCGTGGCCTACTGGTACGGGCCCGCCAACGCGGACTTCCGCGCCTTCATCCGGCGCACACGCAGCGGGGGCGTCTCACGAAACGACTTCGCACTCAACATGTTTCCCGAGGATGCGCCCTTCGGGGGAGTAGGACACAGTGGGATGGGGGCCTATCGCGGCAAAGCCGGTTTCGACACCTTCACCCACTACCGCACCGTCGTCGGGAGCAATCTGCCGTTCCTGATCACCGCACGTGCCGCACCGCCGTTCGGCGGCCTGATTCGCCGCTCGACCGAACTGATGCTGTCCAGCGCGCACCGGCGCACCCGCCGTCGGCTCGCCGGAGCCCGGCATCTGCGGACGACCGCCGACCGATAGCCGTTGCGAGAACCGGCGCGTCCGCGCCGACACGACCCATCGCAATCTCAGCCCGAATCCGCCTGCCCACGCGGGCGGGCGCCCCCAGGAGGCACCGTTGTCTCGCTCCGCCACCGAGCCCGACATCTCGACAACACCACTGACCCTCGTCGCCGCGGCCGACGCCGCCGCCGCAGCGCTGCCCGATCGCGAACTGGTGGTGCAGGGAGAACAGCGCCACACCTACGCCCAGATCGCCGAGCGGTCCCAGAGACTGGCGGGCTATCTGCGCGAACGCGGACTCGGTTGTCACACAGAACGTTCCGGACTCGCGGGCCACGAGGTCGGCCAGGATCTGCTCGGGATCTACGCCTACAACGGCCACGAGTTCGTCGAGAGCCTGATCGGCTCCTTCCGGGCCCGCGTGGCGCCGTTCAACGTGAACTACCGCTACGTCGAGAACGAGCTGCGCCAACTCCTGGAGGACTCGGGCGCCACCGCGCTGATCTACCACGCCGCGTTCGCACCGTGCCTGGCCCCGCTGATCGCCGATCTTCCCCGGTTGCGCGTGCTCATCCAGATCGCCGACGACTCGGGTAACGAATTGCTGCCCGGCGCAGTCGATTACGAGAACGTCCTCGCCGAGGCCGCGCCGGACCCGGACCTGCCCGAGCCCTCCCCGGACGACCTGTATGTCCTGTACACCGGCGGCACGACCGGGATGCCGAAGGGTGTGCTGTGGCGACAGTACGACATCTTCATGGCCGCGTGCGGCGGCCGGGACAACAACACCGGCGCGGTCGTGCAATCCGCCACCGAGGTCGGGCAGCGGGCCGCGGCCAACCCGGGGGTCAATCTGATGATTCTGCCGCCGCTGATCCACGGCGCGGCACAATGGGCGGTGCTGACCGCGATGACCACCGGGCAGACGATCATCTTCGCCTCGGTGACCGATCATGTCGATCCCGAGGACGTCGTACGCACCATCGAACGGGAAAAGGTCTCGATCGTGATCGTGGTCGGCGACGCGGTCGCGCGCCCGATCCTGACCGCGATCGAAACCACCTCCGCCGATATGTCCTCGCTGGTGGCGCTGGCCAACGGCGGCGCGGTGCTGAGCCCGGCGCTCAAACAGCGGTGGATCGACGCGATCCCGAACCTGGTCGTGTTCGACGCCGTCGGAGCCTCGGAGACCGGCGCGCAGATGCACCACGTCTCGGCCGCCGGACTGGTCTCCACCGGCACCTTCGCCGCCGGTGTCGACACCTGCGTGGTCGCCGAGGACTTCGGTGCGGTGCTCGAGCCCGGCCACGACGGCATCGGCTGGCTCGCCCAGCGCCGCTTCACACCCCTGGGCTACAAGGGCGATGCGGCCAAGACCGCCCGGACCTTCCCGACCATCGACGGGCGCCGCTATGTCCTGCCCGGGGACCGGGCCCGCCATCTGGCCAACGGCTCGATCGAGCTGCTCGGCCGCGACGCGGTGACGATCAACTCCGGCGGGGAGAAGATCTTCGTCGAAGAGGTCGAGATGGCGATCTCCTCTCACCCCGACGTCGCCGATGTCGTGGTGGTGGGACGGCCCAGCGAACGCTGGGGCCAGGAGGTCGTGGCGATCGTCGCGCCCGAGAACGGCACCGACCCGGACCCGGCGGCGCTCATCGCCTACGCCGCGAAATCGATTGCGCGGTACAAGCTTCCAAAGGTCGTCGTTTTCCGTCCCGCGATCGTGCGCAGCCCGGTCGGCAAAGCGGACTACCGCTGGGCGCGCGAGCAGGCGATCACCGCCGACTGACCGGTGGGCCAATCGGCAACTGTTGCCCGGTCAGCGCGCCCGAGCGCGGCGTTGATTCCTGGACGACGCCGGTTCGAGCGACGGCGAGTTCGCCGCCCGCTGAGGATCGCTAGCGCGCACGCGCCTTGCCGAGCAGGCCGCCGCCGATGATGAGGCGCTGGATCTCGCTGGTGCCCTCGTAGAGGCGCAGCAGGCGCACGTCGCGGTAGATGCGTTCGACCGGGACACCGCGCATGTAGCCGGTGCCGCCGTGGATCTGGACTGCCGAATCCGCCACTCGCCCGGCCATTTCGGTGCAGTAGAGCTTGGCGACCGACGGGGCGATGCGGCGGTCTTCGCCGGAAACCCAGGCGCAGGCGGCCTCGCGCACGAGTGCGCGCCCGGCCATGACTCCGGTCTGCATATCGGCCAGCAGGGCCTGCACCAGTTGGAATCCGCCGATCGGCTGCCCGCCCTGGGTGGCTGTGGCGGCGTAGGTCACCGACTCGTCCAGCGCGCGCTGCGCGGCTCCGACCGACAGCGCCGCGATATGCACTCGTCCCCGGGCCAGTGAGGTCATCGCCGCGCGATAGCCGATGTCCTCGCTGCCGCCGATCAGTGCTTCGGGCCCGACCCGCACATCCTGGAAGCGGACCTCGGCGGTCCAGGCGCCCTCCTGGCCCATCTTGCGATCCTTCGGGCCGACCTCGATGCCGGGAGTGCCTGCGGGAACGAGGAATACCGAGATTCCCGGTCCGTTGTCGTCGGCGGGGCGGGTGCGGGCGAAGACCACGAACAGATCCGCGACCGGGGCGTTGGTGATGAATCGCTTCTCGCCGTTGATGATCCAGTCCGAGCCGGACATCCGGGCGGTCGTGCGCAGCGAGGCCGGGTTCGATCCGGCGCCGGATTCGGTCAGCGCGAACGAGGCGACCACCTCACCGGTCGCGATGCGTTCGAGCCACTGCGTCTTCTGCTCTGTGGTGCCGAATCCGACCAGGACCTGTCCGGCGATACCGTTGTTGGTGCCGAACATCGATCGCAGCGCGAGGGTGGTGTAGCCCAGTTCCATCGCCAGTTCGACATCCTGGGTGAGATCCAGGCCCAATCCGCCCCATTGCTGTGGGATGGCGTAGCCGAACAGCCCCATCGCCTTGGCCTGCTCGGCGATCCGGTCCGGGATGCGGTTGTCCTCGGCTATCCGCTGTTCCTGCTTCATCACCACCGAACGTACGAAATCGCGTGTCTGATTCAGGATTTCGCGGAAATCCTCGGCGGTGACGATGTCGGATCCGATGGCCGGAGTTGTCATGAGTGGGTCCTGTCTGCTCCCGGCGGTCGATCGCCGGACATGTGTTGCTGATCGGTGGTGGTGCGCGTGGCGCTCGGCGGAATGCGTGTTCGCACTGGGCGTCAGCGACGTTCGCTGCTCCGGGCGTGCAGGGATTCCTCAAGGTGCCGTCGAACCGCGGTCAAGTCCGCCTTGCCCGACGGCGTTCTCGGAATTTCCGGCACGATCTCGATCTCCGCTGGAATCTCGTAGGGAGCCAACCGGTCTCGAAGGTAGCTGCTCAGGTCCGCCTCGGTGACACTCCGGTAGTCCCGGAGCTCGACCATGGCCACCGGAACTTCACCCAGACGAGCGTCGGGCCGCGAAACCACCGCGGCGCCGGCGACGTCCGGGTGCCGCTCGAGCGCGTTGCGCACATCGTCCGGCATGATCTTGAACCCGCCCCGGATGATCGCCTGGTCCGCGCGGCCCAGGATCCACAGGAATCCGTCGTCGTCGATGCGCGCCAGATCGGTCGTCCGCATCCAGTGCGCCGACGGCCCGAGCTGTCCGGGAGCGACCTCGAGCAGGCCGGGGCGATCGGGCGGGAGTACTGTGCCGTCCTCGTCGACGACCCGCAGCCGGGCCCCGCCGGAGGCGCGTCCGACGCTGCCGCGCTTGGCATCCCAGTACTTCCGGTGATCGGTCAGGGTCCAGCCCGCAACTCCGCCGCCGAATTCCGTTGCCGCATAGGAGGTCAGGATCGGGATGCCGAACTTCTCGCGGAACGCGTCGGCGTCCTCGGCCGACAACGGCGCAGTGCCCGAGGTCACCACGCGGATGCTCGACAGATCATCGCTGGTCAGATCCGAGTGCAGTACCGCGCGCACCGCCGCCGGGACGAGTGAAACCGCCTTGGGGCGGTGCGTGCGCACCGCGCGAGCCCAGGGTTCGAGCTGGAACCGCGGCAGCAGTACGAACGGGCGCGCCTCGGCGATGCACTGCAGGACCCGGAACACGCCGCCGATATGCACCAGCGGAGCGTTGACGATGGCGACTCCCGAACGCGGTTGCGCCGGAGCGGGTGCGCTCTCGGGATCGCGGCCGATCACGCTGCGGGCCAGCATGTCGTAGCTGATATCGATGCGCTTGGGCGGTCCGGTGGTGCCGCTGGTGAGCATGCGCACGGCCACCCCGGATTGCGCGGTGCCGCCCTGGTGACGCCGCCCGGCGGTGGTGGACAGGTGCGGGTCGGCTCCCGGATCCGTGATCGCCAGCGTGGCCGATCCCGGTGCGGGAGTGACCAAGTGGGCCAGGTCATCCGGAGCGCCGATGATCAGCGGGAGGTGCAACGCGGTGATATCGGCGCGGGTACGGTCCTCGCCGCGCGAAGGGTTGATCACCACTACCGTGCCGCCGCCCAACAGCACCCCGAGCAGGGCCGCGACATTTTCGGGCCGGTTGCGCAACAGGATGCCGATCTGCCTGCGGCCCACGGGATACGCGGTGACGAACCCGCGGATCCGCCGCGCCGCCGCACCGAGCTCACCCCACGTGCGCCACACCTGGCCGTATTCGATCGCCGGTGAATCCGGTTGCAGGGCCAGCGTTTCGGCGATCCGCCAGCTCAGTACATGATCGGCGTAGCTCATCGGCATTGCCATTGCGGCTTCCTCTTCTCCACGAACGCTCGCGGCCCTTCGAGCGCGTCCTCGGTGCGGGTGACGCGCTCGCGGAACGATTCGGCGAGCATCTCGGCCTCGTGCAGCGGCACGTTCACGCCCTTGAGAATAGCCAGGCGGGTGCCGCGAACCGCCAGAGGCGCATTGGAATTCACGATCTCGGCGATCTCGTGCGCGCGTTCGAGCAGCCGGTCGTGCTCGACGATCTCGGTGATCATGCCCAGCTCGTACGCGCGTTGTGCGCTCATCCGCTCATGCTTGCCGGTCAGCGCGACGCGCAACGCGACCGTGCGCGGCAGGACCCGCGCCAGGCGCACCATCTCACGACCGGCGACCAGCCCGATGCTCACGTGCGGATCGAAGAACTGCGCGCGCTCGGAGGCGATCACGATATCGCCGGTGGTCACCCAGTCCAGCCCTGCGCCGCAACACAATCCGTTGATCGCCGCCAGCACCGGTTTGGTCATCGTCCGGAACGGCGGGGTGCCCTCCTGCGGGGCCTCCCACTGCTCGTAGGTGGACAGGTACGGGCGCTCGTTGATCACCTTGCCGTCGCCGGGGATCGCCTTGACGTCCGCGCCGGTGCAGAAAGCGCGTCCGGTGCCGGTGACGACGAGCGTCCAGACCCGGTCGTCGTTCTCGGCCTCGGTGTACGCGGTCCGCAGCTCGGTGATCATGTGCGGGCTCAGCGCGTTGAGGGCGTCCGGGCGGTTCAGGGTGAGCGTGGCCGTATGCCCGTCGACGCGATATTCGATGGTGTCGAACGGCATGGGACTTCCTTTCGTCGCGACGGTGTCGCCGGACAACCGATACTGATATATATACAGTAGTTTGTACCGTTGGTCTTCGTAACGTGGCGGATGCGACACCGACCCAGAGGCCGGAAGGAAGAGGAACCGAGATGAGCACCTCCAGCACTGCAGACGGCCGCATACTCCGTGAGGTGGACGCCGACGGGAGGATCGTCACCGTCACCCTGAACAATCCCGGGCAGCGCAACTCCTACGACGCCGCGATGCGCGACGGGCTGGCGCGGTTCCTCGACGAGGCGGCCGAGGACGACGATGTCACCGTGGTCCTGCTGCGCGGAGCCGAAGGCGTGTTCAGCACCGGCGCGGACATGAACAACGCCTACGGGTGGTACGGCGACAAGGCGGCCGCAGGCAACGGTGACCGCCCGGCCAAGGGACGGCCCAGCCAGCGCAGGCGGCTGACCGTGGACCGCAAGTCCTTCGGCTTCTATCACAATCTGATGGGCTTCCCGAAGGTCGTCGTGGGTGAGATCAGCGGCTACGCCCTGGGCGGTGGCTTCGAGATGGCGCTGATGGCCGATATCTCCGTGATCGCCCGCGACACCCGGATCGGCATGCCCGCGGCGCGGTTTCTGGGTCCCGCGCTGGGCAGCCTGCACATGTTCTTCCACCGGCTCGGCCCGGTGCTGGCGCGCCGGCTGCTGCTGACCGGCGACATCGTCGAGGCGAGCACGGTCGAACATCTCGGAATCTTCACCGAGACATGCGATCCCGCCGCGGTGACCGCCCGCGCCCGCTACTGGGCCGAGAAGGCCGCCAAGATGCCCGCGGACGGCGTCGTCATCGCCAAGGAGGCGTTCCGGCTGGTCGAACAGAGCCAGGCATACCAGGGCGAGGAGGTGGCGAGCTACCTGTTCCACGCGTTCGGCACGAATCTGCAGTTCGCTCCGGGAGAGTTCAACTTCGTCAGGACGCGCGCCGAACACGGCACCAAGGAAGCATTCCGGTTGCGCGACGAGCACTTCCATGTGCCGGATCCGGACGTGCGCTGAGCCGCCGCGCCCGGTCCGGGCCCGCCGGACCGACCGGATTCGACAAGCATCTATGGGAACAGCTGTGCGGCACCGGCTCCACCTCGATGGATCGGCCGGATTCGGATCGATGCCGCACTCGGCGCATACTGATCGTGCGGATCCACCCGATCGCAGCCGCGGTGACAACCCCGTCCGCTAGCGGTCCGCAGCGTTGCCCGGCCGGTGCGGTGCAACGGAATTCGCGCGGGCCGCGGCATTACGCTCGATCAGCCGCCCGATGTGGTCCAGGATGCAGCCCAGCCCGTATTCGAAGTTCCGTTCGTCGGGCGCGCCCGAGCGCAGGCCCCTGGCCGCGGCTGCGGCCAGCAGCGGTGTGGTCTGCGGATCGACCACGATGCTGTCGTAGTAGGCGCGCGAGGATCCTTCACCGTCCTGGTTCTTGTCGTAGAGTCGTTGCAGCACAACCGATCCGCGAATGTGCAGGTTCATCGCGGAGTAGGTGTCCAGTGCCTGCTCGATCGACAGGCCCGCGTCCACCAGCGTGGCCACCGTGCGTTCGAGCTGCTCGGCTCCGACTCGGCCCGCGTGCTGACTCAACGCGGACCTGATCAGGATCAGATCGCACAGAATCGGGTTGTCCAGGAAGGTGCGCCGCAGGATCCTGGCATGATTGACCAGACTCTCGCGCCACTTCGACGCCTCCACCGACGGGTAGGGAGCGGTGTAGACGTACAGCCGCAGCGCGCGGTCGGTCATCGCGTTGAGCAGATCGTCCTTCTTGCGGAAGTACCAGTAGATACTGGTCACTCCCACGTTCAGGTGACGTCCCAGCAGCGGCATGCTCAGGCCGTCGATGGAGACTCGCTGGGCGAGTTCGAAGGCGCCGTCGATGATGTCCTCGGGGTTCAGCGAGCCCCGCTCGCGGCGACGCCGGTTCTCCGCGGTTGCGCGTTTGGCCACGTTATCCTCCTGTGCCCCAGGACCCGCCGGTGAAGACCGGGTCTCGCTTCTGCGCGAACGCGGCGAACGCCTCGAGCACATCCGAGCCGGACAGATTGGCGGTCTGTGCGCGCATCTCACCCTCGAGCGCTTCGGGCAGGGTGCGGTCGGCGCCCTCGTTCATCAGTTCCTTGGTCAGCGCCAAGGCCCGTGGCGGTCCGGCCGCGAGCCGACCGGCCACCCCCGCGACGAAGGAGTCGATCGACTCCTCGGGCCGCACCCAGGTGACCAGGCCGAGCGAGTGCGCCTCCGCGGCGCCGATCGTGTCCGCCAGCAGCGTCAGGCGTTTGGCCTGTTGCAGGCCGACCAGCCGGGGCAGCAGCCAGGAACCGCCGCAATCCGGCGACAGCGCACGGCGAGTGAAGATCTGGCAGAACCGCGCATCCTCCGCGGCCGCCACCAGATCGCAGCCCAGGGCGAGATTCCACCCCGCACCGGCCGCGACGCCGCGCACCTTCGCGATCGTCGGAACCGGCAGCTCGTGCAGTTGCCGCACCACGGCGTTGATCGCGCGCATCTCCTCGCCGGGATCGGGGAACTCGTCCATGCCCTCGGCCTCGGAAATGTCTGCGCCGGAACAGAAATTACCGTCCGCGCCGGTCAGGACGACCGCGCGGATCGTGTCGGTCTCCGCGATCTGCGTGAACGCATCCGCCAGCGCCCGCCACAGTTCGCGGGTGATCGCGTTCTTGCGGCGTGGCCGGTTCAGGGTCAACGTCAGCACGCCTGCGGCCTCGTCGTGCAGAAGTGCAGGGTCCTCACTCATGAGGTCCTTTCCGAACCGGATTTGCGGGCTGGTGTCTCAGGCTTCGGGCCGATTACGCCGAGCCGCAACGGTTCCGGCGTCGAATCTCGCTGCCGACGAGGTACTTTCGACATCGCATCACCGGTGCGGGGCGGCGATGTCGAAGGTGACTGGCAGCGTGTTGGGGGAGCGGAACGGCTGTCCGGAAATGTGCGGGTCGCCCTCGGGCAGAAGGGTGAAGTTCCTCAGCCGGTCCAGCAGGCATTCCACCGCGACCCGCGTCTCCATGCGCGCCAGATGCAGGCCCAGGCAGGTGTGCGCGCCGGCGGTGAAGCTGATGTGCGGGGTGTGCGAGCGGAAGATGTCGAACTCCTCGGGCCGGTCCCAGCGGGTTTCGTCGCGGTTGGCCGATCCCAGGCACAGATCCAGCACCGCGCCCCGGGGGATCGCGGTGCCTTCGAGTTCGGCGTCTTCGGTGACGTACCGCTGCACCAGCGTCAGCGGCGTCTCGTAGCGCAGGCCCTCCTCGATGGCCTGCGGAACGAGGTCCCGGTTCTGTTGCACGGCGGCGAACTGCTCGGGGTGGCGCAACAGCAGATAGAGCAGATTTCCGGCGGAGCGATAGGTGGTTTCCAGCCCGGCGGGCAGCAACAACCGCAGGAACGAGTAGATCGCCTCGTCGCTCAGCTTCTCGCCATCGATCTGCGCGGCGACCAGATCGCCGATGATGTCCTCGGTCGGTGTGCTGCGGCGTTCCTCGATGCGCTCGAGGAAGTACTCCTTCAGATCGTTCGAGGCCTGCTGCGCTCGCGGAACCTTGTCGGCGTAGCTGATGATCGCCACGGCGGCCTTGCGGAAGAACGGCAGATCTTCTTCGGGGAGCCCCAGCAGACGTGCGATGACCCGCGTCGGGAACTCGAAGGTGAACTCCTTGATCAGATCCGCTCGGCCACGTTCGGCGAATTCGTCGATCAGCGCCTCGCAGATCGGCCGCACGATCTCCGGCTCCCACCGCAGCAGCGACTGCGGCCGGAACGCGGTGGTCACCAGGGCCCGGTGCGCCTTGTGCGCGGATCCCGACATCGCCAGGATCGTCGGGCCCATGAACACGCCGATGGTGGAATCGTAGAGCTTCGAGGTGAATGCGCGGTTGTTCCGCAGCGCCGCGCTGACCGCGGCATAGGAGACCGCGGCGTAGGTGTCCTTGGGCCGCAACGATTCCGGGGTCTTGGAGTAGTCCATCACCGTGCCGTGGAACACCCCCGTTTCGCCGCGTCTGGCGGCGAAGTAGGGATAGGGGTCACGTAGGTCGAGAGCGTCCGCGGCGACCGCGGATTCGTCTCGTGCAGGGCTGTTCACAGCTCACCTCAGGGTTCGTGGCTCATCGCGGAATTCGGCTGTCTACACTACTGTAATGCATACAGTATAGTCGCGACGGGTTGGGCCCGGATATTTCGTCGAATGCCCGGCGCGCCGGGGGCGCTGTGTCACAACTGAATCGGCGCTCCGGCGACCAGCGGTGCGACGAATCCGCCGTCCACGTGGATGTCCTGACCGTTGATCCACCGGGCCTGCGAGGAGCCCAGGAATGCGATGACCGGGACGATGTCGTCCACCCGTGCGTGCCTGCCGATGGTGGCCTTCACCGTGTCGAGGACCTCCTTGCCCATGGATTCCTCGAAATCGGCGAGGATCGGGGTCTCGGTGGGGCCGGGGCTCACGGTGTTCACCCGGACTCCGTACTTCTGCCACGCGGTGGGGGCCAGGCGCTTGGCCACGATGATCGCGGCCTGCTTGGAGGTGCTGTACACCGGGTAGGCGGGATCCTGGTCTTCCTGCCAGCGTTTCACGGCCTCGGCGTCGGTCGCTGCCAGCAGTCCCGTCAATGCCGCAATGCGTTCCTGCCAGCCGAGTGCGGCCACCGACGCGACGGTGACGATCGCGCCGCCCTCGCGCAGGCGCGGCACCATGCCCTCGGCCATCAGTCGCATGCCCAGGTAGTTCACCATCAGCACGTCCGCGGCCGGTGCGGTGCCCGGCACGCCCGCGACGTAGGCCAGCAGATCCCAGCCGGACCCGATCCGCTCCAGCAGGGCCGCGATCGCCGAGGCATCGCGCAGATCGCACTGCTCGTGCCGCGCGGCCGGAGTCTGGTTGGGGCGCAGGTCCACTGCCAGGACATGATCGCCGTTGCGGTGGAAGTGCGCGGCGGTCGCGGCGCCGATCCCCGAGCCGGCGCCCACGACGACGACCTTGCGTTGCTCAGAGTCCATGGATATCACCATTCCCGTGCGCGAAGGGTTATAGAATGCTTGACAGTAAGGGTCACTATAAATCACTCTAGTGGCCGTCACAACGGACCGGTGCGCATGCGTTTCGGCCCGGTGAGCACCGAGACGTACGCAACGAAAGAGTCAGCTCATGAGCATGCCGATCGTCGATGGCACCGCGAAGATCCTGGCCGATCCGCACTCCTACACCGAGGAGGCGAGACTGCATGCCACGCTGGCGAAAGTGCGTGCGAGCGAGCCTGTTTCGCTGGTGGACGTGCCTGGCTACCAGCCGTTCTGGGCCATCACCAAACATGCGGACATCCTGGCGGTCGAACGGGCGAACCGGCTGTTCACCAACTGGCCCCGGCCGGTCCTGATGAGCGCCGCCTCCGATGAGATGCAGTCCGCGGCGGGGATTCGCACGCTGATCCACATGGACGATCCGCAGCACCGGGTGGTGCGCTCGATCGCGGCGGACTGGTTCAGCCCGAAGGCGATGAAAGCGATGGGCGAGCGGATCGAGCAGCTCGCCAAGCAGTACGTCGATCGGATGCGCGAGGCGAGCGGGGAATGCGATTTCGTGCAGGAGGTCGCGGTCAACTTCCCGCTGTACGTGATCATGTCGCTGCTGGGCGTGCCCGAGTCGGACTTTCCGCGCATGCTGAAACTCACGCAGGAGCTGGTCGGCAGCGACGACGACGAGCTCAAACGCAGTGCGCCCGCGGACGAGACGATGAACGCGCTACTGGAGATGTTCCAGTACTTCCAGCACCTGACCGCCTCGTGGCGGGAGCACCCCACCGGCGACCTGGGCTCGACCATCGCCAACGCCCGCATCGACGGCGAGCCGCTGTCCGATGTGGACACCATGTCGTACTACGCGATCATCGCCACCGCCGGGCACGACACCACCAGCAGCAGTATCGCCGGTGGGCTGCGCGCGCTCGTCGAACATCCCGAGCAACGCGAAAACCTGCGCGCGAACCTGGATCTGATGCCGCTGGCGACCGAGGAGATCATCCGGTGGGTGACCCCGGTCAAGGCGTTCATGCGCACCGCCGCGCAGGACACCACGCTCAACGGCGTGCCGATCGCGGCAGGAGAGTCGCTGCTGCTGTCCTACGTATCGGGCAATCGCGACGAGGACGCGTTCACCGATCCGTTCCGCTTCGACATCGAGCGTGAACCCAACAAGCACGTGGCGTTCGGCTTCGGGGTGCATTTCTGTCTCGGGGCGGGCCTGGCCCGCATGGAGATCGGCAAGTTCCTCGCCGAACTGCTGCCGCGGCTGACCTCCATCGAACTCAACGGTGTGCCCGCGCTCAGTGCCACCACCTTCGTGGGCGGACTCAAACATCTGCCGATCCGCTACACGCTGGCCTGAGCGCGAGCGAAACCTGTTGCCGGCGAGCCGAACTGCAGAAGGACGACACCATGACCAATGCCCGGACCTGGGACGAGACGCTCACCGACCTCGATCGGCGCCGAGTGCGGGTGCAGGCGATGGGAGGTCCCGAACGGGTCGCGAAACATCGCGGCAAGGGCAAACTGGATGCCCGTTCCCGGATCGAGCATCTGCTGGATCCGGGAACGTTCCAGGAATTCGGCACCCTGGTCGGCGGTGAGGTCGCCGCCGACGCGATCGTGGCCGGTTCCGGATTGATCCACGGCGCGCCGGTAATGGTGGGCGCGGAGGATTTCACCACACTGGCCGGAAGTATCGCGCCGGGCAGCAATTCCAAGCGCTACCGCCTCGCCGAGCTCGCGGTGCGCAACCGGGTGCCGCTGGTGATGTTGCTGGAGGGCGCGGGATTCCGGCCCACCGGTGACCATTACGGGCGCACCCCGACCGATCTGCTGGCCCAGGCGCGGTGCTCGGGTCGCGTGCCGATGGTGACCGGGGTGCTGGGGGCCTCGGCCGGACACGGCGCGCTGGTCGCCCCGGTGGCGGATTTCGCGATCATGAGCCGCCAGGGCGCGATCTTCACCGCCGGGCCGCCGGTGGTGAAAGTCTCGACGGGAGAGGATGTTTCGAAGGAGGATCTGGGCGGTCCGGACGTCGCGGTGCCCAGCGGGCTGATCCACAATCTCGGTGAGACCGACGAGGCGGTGCTCGAGGAGATCCGCCGCTATCTGTCCTACTTCCCGCCGAGTGCGTGGTCCTATCCGCCCTCGGCCCCGCCGTCCGAGGCGACCGGTCCCCGCGCCACCCCGGAACTGCTCGGACTCATCTCCCGCGACAATCGGCGCACCTACGATATGCGCACCGTGCTCGACGTGGTATTCGACGACACCGACTGGTTCGAGGTGCAGCCCGATTTCGGCGAGGCGATCATCTGCGCGCTGGCGCATCTGGGTGGTCATCCGGTCGCGGTGGTGGCCAATCAGCCGCAGGTGCTCGCCGGATCGATCGACGCCGACGCCGCGGACAAGGCCGCGCATTTCATCACCGTCGCCGACTCGTTCCATCTGCCGATCGTGTTCCTGGCCGACAATCCGGGCATGCTGCCGGGCAGTGAATCCGAGCAGGCGGGCGTATTGCGCAGCGGGGCACGGATGTTCGTCGCGCAGACCACGGCGACCACGATGAAGCTGCACGTAACCCTGCGCAAGGCATACGGATTCGGCTCGATGGTGATGTCGCTGATCAGCTTCGACAACCAGGTCGGCACCTTCGCCTATCCGGGCGCGACGATGGGCGCGATGAGCGCCGCCGCGCTGAGCAACGCCTCGAATGCCGAACAGGATCTCGCGGCCTCGCTGCGCGAGATGGAGTTGCAGGCTTCCTACCACTCGGCACAGCACATGGGATTCGACGAACTCATCAATCCCGGGGAGACCCGCAACGCCCTGCTTTTGTCGCTGCAGCGGGGTTTGTACGCGCGGCAGGCCGCCGCGGAGCCGGTGGTGCGCGCGGCCATCATGCCGTGACCCCCGCGGAACCCGTGTACAAGACGCTACTGATAGGTATACAGTAGTGATATCTGTTCGACGTGCGACAGCGGGTGTCCCGGTGTGCAGCGGCCGAATTCGGCGCCGCGCGGGCCGGGACTCGCGTGCCCGCGCGGAGTCCGGGCCGTGCCCTCGAAAGGCCCGCTACGACCATCCGGTGAGATGAAAGGACTGCGATGACCGCGCTCGACTACAAGGCGATCGACGTCGACAATCACTACTACGAGCCGCTGGACGCGTTCACCCGGCACCTGGACCGCAAGTTCCGCCGCCGCGGCGTGCAGATCGTCCAGGACGGCAAGTACCACACCGCGGTCATCGGCGACCGGGTCAATCGCTTCATCCCGAACCCGACCTTCGACCCGATCATCGTGCCCGGCTGCCTGGATCTGATCTTCCGCGGCCAGGTTCCCGAGGGCGTGGACCCGGCCACCCTGATGAGGGTCGAGAGCCTGGAACTGCGGCCCGAATACCGCGACCGGGACGCGCGCGCCGCCGTGATCGACCAGCAGGGCATCGAGACCGTCTTCATGTTCCCCACGTTCGGGTGCGGCGTGGAGGAGGCCCTCAAGGGTGATATCGAGGCCACGATGGCCTCGCTGCACGCGTTCAACCTGTGGCTCGACGAGGACTGGGGTTTCGACCGGCCGGACCGCAGAGTCGTTGCCGCGCCGATGATCTCGCTCGCCGACCCGGCCGCGGCCGTCGCCGAGGTCGAGTTCGTTCTCGCGCGCGGTGCGCGCATGGTGCACATCCGTCCCGCGCCGGTGCCCGGCCTCGGCAAGCCGCGCTCACTGGGTGACCCGGCGAACGATCCGGTGTGGGCGCGCCTGGCCGAGGCGAACGTGCCGGTCGCATTCCACCTGGGGGACAGCGGATATCTGAAGATCGCCGCGATGTGGGGCGGCAAGGACACCTTCGAGCCGTTCGGCGGCCCCGGCGACGCACTGGACAAGATCCTCGTCGACGATCGCGCCATCCACGACACCATGGCCTCGCTGGTCATCCACGGCGTGTTCGATCGTCACCCGGCACTGCGGGTGGCCAGCATCGAGAACGGCTCGGATTTCGTGGCCCGGCTGTGCAAGCGAATGAAGAAGCTGGCCAACCAATCTCCGCGATCGTTCCCGAATGATCCGGTCGAGACCCTGCGCGAGCACGTGTGGGTGGCGCCCTACTACGAGGACGACCTGCCGCGGCTGGCCGAGACGATCGGCGTCGAGCGCATCCTGTTCGGCTCGGACTGGCCACACGGCGAGGGCCTCGAACAACCGCTGGACTTCACCGGCGAGCTGACCGGCTTCGACGCGGCGGACGTCCGAAAGATCATGCGGGACAACGCCTTGGAGTTCCTCGGCGTGCCGGTCGCGGCGGCAGCGCGGTAGCGCGAGTGGGTAAGGTGATCGACTGCCTGGTCAACGTGCACTTCGGCGAACGAGAACAGCCGACGTACATGCTGAAGGTTCGAGACGACTATTTCAAAGGTCCGGCCTCGCTCTACTCGCAGGTGGAACTCGGCGAGTTGACCGACGAAATGGACGAGCACGGCGTCGAGAAAGCCGTGCTGATGTACTCGATGGCCAAGCCGTCCAAGACCGCTGTCGAATTCGCCGAGAAATGTCCGGACCGCTTCTCGCTCGCGATCAACGGGGTGGACCTGTTGCATCCGGTGTCGTCGCTGCGCGAACTCGAAGCTCTGGTCGCGAGCCTGCCGGTGGTGTACACGACCGCCGGACCGAGCTTCTGGGGTGATGGGCAGTATCCGCCGACGGACGCGGTGTACTACCCGCTGTATTACAAGTGCGCCGAATTGGGTCTGCCCCTGTGCATGAACACCGGCTTGCCCGGTCCGCCGATCCCGGGCGAAGTGCAGAATCCCATCTATCTGGACAGAGTGTGCTATCGGTTTCCCGAACTGCGCCTGTGCATGATTCACGGCGCGGACCCGTGGTGGGACACCGCGATCCGGTTGCTCATGAAATACGAGAATCTTCGTCTGATGACCTCGGCCTGGTCGCCGAAGCGGCTGCCGGACAGCCTGATTCACTTCATGCGGACCCGGGGCAGGAACAAGATAATCTTCGGCTCGGACTGGCCGGTGTTGCGCATGTCCCGGGTGGTGCCCGAGGCGCTCGCGCTGGATCTGCCGCACGACGTGCTGGAGAACTACCTCTACAACAACGCAGACGAGTTCTTTTTCGCAGACCGGAGCGCCCGGGATCGGGCGCGCCGGAGCCAGGAGTCTTAACGGTTCTCCCGCGTGAAGGCGGGAGATTCCCAGCTCGGACCGCAGCCGAACCATCCACCCGCAGGAGGTGACCCGATTGTCTGACATCGTCAACACTGACGTGGCCCCGTTCTGCCACGGCCCGAACCACTCTGGCGGAATTTCGATCACGTCCATCTGCGAATCCGCAGTCCAGGCGCCGGAAGTCCCGCTCGTGCAGTCCGAGTCGCCTGGTTCTCGCGAAACACCGGCTGCACGTCATTGTCGTGTACGCGGGCCGGACCATCACCACCCTCCGGCCCGCCCGCCTGGCACGCTCGATCAGTTCCCGTTCTGGCGCACCGATCGCGGCGTCAGCGGCTTTGCGCGCCATCGTGGACTTCGCCAGGAACTTCGGCCGGAAATCCTCGACAGCGATCAGATCGTGGTGGTCGACAACATGTTTGGCCCACACCCGCGAGTCGTGCACGGTCTGCCGGGCGGCTTTCCTGGCCAGCCGGGCAGCCTGCCGCCTGACATCGACGTAGCCACGAGAGGGCGGACAGCCCTCGCGGTGACGTCGGGCCATTCGGCGTTGCGCCTTCGCCAATTCGGCGGCGCAGCGCCTGCGGTGACCCCGGCGCGTGTACTCCAGCGACGGCAGAGACCGCTTGCGGGACTTCACCTTCGGACGACCACGCCCCTTCACCGCGAAGGACTGCTCCAGCGACCGCGCATAATCACGCAACATCTGCTGCTGCGCGACCTGCGAACCCTCCCGCAGCCACAGCATCGACGCTCACGTCCGGGTGAGCAGCTTCGAGAGCCGCGCGAACGTCGGCTTGCGCCCGGATTTCTGCTGGTGGACAGCGTCGTTCCAGAGCCATCGGCAGCGGCCCCATTCGGCGAGGAGCGCTTTCTCAGCGGTGCGTCCGGGCCGAAGCCGGTACGTGTACCGCACCACCTCATCCATTCGAACATACTATCGAAAGCAGTTGCCATGCGGCACAAGCGACATATCCGCCTTTTCCTCGCCGCCGTGAACCACGGAGTATCCAAGGCAGATCCCCGATGACGAAGGATCGTTACGAACTGCGCAGGCAGGATTACAGCCTGTCCGCGGACCAGACCGAGTTGCGGGCGGTCTACGCGAAATTCTTCCGGACGCGCAGCACCATCGACATCGTCCGGGCCGCCGAACCGACCGGATTCGACAAAAATCTGTGGGAACAGCTGTGCGGCACCGGCGCCACCTCGATGGCCCTGCCGGAATCGGTGGGCGGCGACGGCGCGACACTGGTCGATCTGACCCTGGTCGCGGAGGAACTCGGCCGCACCATCGCACCCGTTCCGTGGATCGATCATGTCTGCGCGGCACGCTTGCTGGCTCGCCTGGGAGCGTTGGGATCTGACGACGCCGACATCGTCGCGGGCAAGACCGTGGTGGGGCTGGATGCTCGTCTCGACGCCGTCACCGGGCCGCGGCTGATTCCCTCCGGTGCGGTGGCCGATCACATTCTGGTCCGCGACGGCAGCGATATCGTCCGGTTGAGTTTCGACACCCGCCCGGCCAGGACCGACAACATCGGGCGGCTGCCCATGACATGGATCGATCCCGAGGCGGCCGACCACCGGACCGTCGTCGCGTCCGGTGCGCAGGCGCTGGCCGAATACGATGTGGCACTGGATGAATGGCGGCTGCTCACCGCGGCGGCGCTGGTGGGCCTGGTGGAGGAGACCCTGACCGTGGCCGCGGAATTCGCCAGGAACCGCTACACCATGGGCGTGCCCATCTCCACACTCCAGGGGATCTCCCATCCGCTGGCCAATATCGCGATCGTGGTGCAGTCCGGCCGCAATCTGGCCCGCCGCGCGGCCTGGTTCCTGGACAACGAACCCGATGTCCAGCCCGGCCTCGCGCCGGCGGCGTTCGTGTACCTGGCCGAGGAGGCGGCGAAGGCCGCGACCACCGCCGTCCATGTGCAGGGCGGCCTGGGCGTCAGCGCGGAATCGGTCTCGTCCGCGTATCTGCTGCGGGCCCGGGGCTGGCCGCTGGCCGGGGGCGATCCGGGAGCCAGCGCGGCGCGGGTCGCCGAATGCTTTGCCGCGGTTCAGGTTTAGAACGGAGACAGCGATGGATTTCTCGCGAGTGCAACTGTCGGGCGAGGAGCAAGCCTTCCACGATCGGGTGCGAAAGTTCCTCGACACCCACGTCACCGACGACGTCCGGCGGCGCGATCGGGAAACCGGTGACAACTTCGACGAGGGCGTGCACCTGGCCATGGGCGCCGATGGCTGGCTGTCCGCGGAGCTGAACACCGGCGGCGAGGGTGGGATGACCCGGGTGCAGCGCAGGCTGTGGGATCTGGAGCGGCGTCGCGTGCACGTGCCGTGGGTCACCTGGGGCACCACGGCGATCGTGGCGGCCTCGGTCGAACACTTCGGCTCGCTCGAGCTGCGGAACGAAGTGCTGCCGCGTGTGGCATCCGGACAGGTCCGGTTGTGCCTGGGCTACACCGAGCCCGACGGCGGCTCGGATGTGGCGACCTGCAAGACCAAGGCCGTGCGCGACGGTGAGCAGTGGATCATCAACGGCTCCAAGATGTTCACCACCGGAGCGCACAACTGCCAGTATGTCTTCCTGATCACCAACACCGATACCGAGGCGCGAAAACACAAGAGCCTCACCATGTTCCTTGTTCCCCTGGACACGCCGGGAATCGAGATCCAGGGCATCCGGACCGTGGACGGCGACCGGACGAACATCGTCTACTACACCGACGTCCGCGTGGACGACAAGTACCGGCTCGGCGAGGTCAACGACGGATGGCGAGTCCTGTTGCAGCCCTTGGCCGTCGAGCACGGTGTGGTCGACGCGGACGCGGACGCGGACGGCCTGCAGGACGTGTCGATCATGGTGCACCAGGGCACCATGATGGCGACCTCGGTGGACCGGATCGCCGGTATCGCGGGCAGGCAAGGTCCCGACGGGCGCCGTCTGATCGATGACGGGGCGGTCGCGTACCGGCTGGGCCGCAGCATCGCGCGGATGGAAGCGGCGCTGTCCGCGCCCAGCATGTTCGGCCGGGTCGCGGTCGCCCAGACGATGCGCGACATCTCCCCGGATCTGATGGACCTGCTCGGCGCGGCCTCCGCACTGCCGATCGATGCCGAAGGAGCCGCGGACCAGGGCGGCGCGGAGTACGTCTACCGCTGGGCGCCGCTGTGCGGAATCTACGGCGGCACCCTCGAAGTGTTCCGCAACATGATCGCCGAGCACGTCCTGGGCCTGGGACGGGCGAACTATTCCGCGCCGGTCGCGGCGAAACGATGAAAGGTCGAGTATGAGTACCGATCTCGTCCTCTACGAGGCCGCCGACGGCATCGCGACGATCTCGCTCAACCGCCCCGAGGTGCACAACGCGCAGAACATGGCGCTGCTCGACGAACTCGACGCCGCATGGACCCGGGCCGCGGACGACCCGCAGGTGCGGGTGATCGTGTTGCGCGCCAACGGCAAACACTTCTCCGCCGGTCACGACGTCGCTCGCAGCACCTGGGACGACAACCGGGACAAGTGGCTGGTGTCCGACATCTACGAGGTCGAATCCCGCCGCTACGTCGGCTATTCGCTCAAGTGGCGCAACATCCCCAAGCCGTCCATCGCCGCGGTGCAGGGGGTCTGCATCGCCGGCGGGCTGCTGCTGGCCTGGCCATGTGATCTGATCGTGGCCGCCGACAACGCCCGGTTCTCCGATCCCGTCGTGGCGATGGGCATCGGCGGCGTCGAATACCACGCGCACACCTGGGAGATGGGGGCCCGGCTGGCCAAGGAGATCCTGTTCACCGGCCGGCCCGTCAACGCCGAGGAAGCGTTGCGGATCGGCATGGTCAACAAGGTGGTCGCGCGCGACGAACTCGACCCCGCAACAAGGGAACTGGCGGCGCAGATCGCGACGAAGCATCCCTTCGCCCTGCGCGCGGCCAAGCGCGCGGTCAACCAGACCCTCGACATCCAGGGATTCACCGCCGCCGTGCAAGCGGTCTTCGACATCCATCAGCTGGGCCACGCCCATGCGATCTCGGAGACCGGACAGCCGGTGCTGATGGCCCTGGACGGTCTGAAAAACCAAGCCGCACAGATGAAGCGGTAATCCGCACCGGGCCACGAGGAGGACATGTGCCCGAGGATCCGACGCGTCCGCTACCGTCCGTGACACCGGAGACCGAGTTCTACTGGAACTCCGGTGCGGACGGACGACTGCGGATTCAGCAGTGCGCCGCGTGTTCGGCGCTGATCCATCCACCGCAGCCGGTGTGCCGGTACTGCCACGGCTCGGACATGGGTGTGCGAGCGGTCTCCGGATTCGGGACGCTCATCGGTTTCACGGTCAATCACCGGTTCGCCCCGCCCGGCCTGCCGCCGCCCTACGTGGTGGCACAGGTTGCGCTCGAGGAGGATTCGCGGGTCCGGCTGACGACCAACGTCGTGGAATGCGAGCCCGAGCAGCTCGAACTCGGCATCCGGATGGAAGTGGTGTTCGAGCGCGCCGGTGCGGTCTGGTTACCGATGTTCCGCCCGGCGCCACCGCCGAACCCTCCGAATCCGTTGCCCGCCGACGACATTCGTCCCGATGCGATACCTGCGCTGGTCCGTCCGATGGCCTCGGCCGAGAAGTTCGAGGACAAAGTGGCTCTCACGGGAATCGGCATGTCGTGCTTGGGGCGTCGGCTGATGGCCGATCCGCTGTCGCTGACCGTGCAGGCGTGCCGGACAGCCGTCGAGGACGCCGGGCTGAGCCTGGCCGATATCGACGGTCTGTCCACCTACCCCGGCTCCGGTGCCCTCGGCCCGTTCACCGAAGGCGGTGTCACCGCGGTGGAATCGGCGCTGGGCATTCGACCGACCTGGTACAACGGCGGCGGCGAGACCTTCGGGCCGGGCGGTTCGGTGATCGCGGCGATGCTGGCGGTGGCGGCGGGCTTCGCCAGGCATGTGCTGTCCTTCCGGACGGTGTGGGAATCCACCTACGCGGAATTGGTTCGGGCCGGGCGGATTTCGCCATCAGCGGGCATCACCGACAGCTGGCTCGCGCCCTTCGGCGCCGTCTCGGCGGCACACATCCTGGCCCAGACAGCGCAACGGCACTTCCACACCTACGGCACCGATCGCGAAACCCTGGGCTGGATCGCGCTGAATCAGCGAGCCAACGCCGCACACAACCCCACGGCGATCTACCGCGACCCGCTGAGCATGGACGACTACCTGTCGGCCCGGCCGATCACCACACCGTTCGGCCTGTACGACTGCGATGTGCCGTGCGACGGCTCGGTCGCGGTGATCGTCTCCGCGCGCGAGACCGCGGGTGATCTGGCCCGGCCGCCGGTGCTGGTCGAGGCGGTGGGCACGCAGATCCTCGAACGCCTGGAATGGGACCAGAGCACACTGACGCACGAGCCCCAGGTGCTCGGCCAAGCCGCACATCTGTGGACCCGCACGACCTTGCGGCCCGGCGATGTCGACGTCGCCGAACTCTACGACGGATTCACCTTCAACTGCCTGTCGTGGATCGAAGCGCTCGGATTCTGCGGAATCGGCGAGGCCAAGGACTTCCTCGACCAGGGCAGAAACATTGCACGAGAAGGGATCCTGCCGTTGAACACTCACGGCGGCCAGCTGTCCCACGGCCGGACCCACGGTATGGGCCTGGTGCACGAAGCGGTGACCCAACTGCGCGGCGACGGCGGGGCGCGCCAAATTCCCGATGCCCGGGTCGCGGTCGTCACCAGCGGTGGACTGACGCCCAGTGGCGTCCTGTTGCTGAGGACGGATCGATGACCGCGCAGATGGTGACGGAGGGAGTCGAGCGAGACGTCGTGATTCCCCGGGTGGTCGAAGTCGACGGGATACCGATGTCGGCGTTGTGCGTCGAGGCCGATCAGCCCCGCGCGGTTGTGCTCGCACTGCACGGCGGCGCAACCACCGCACGGTATTTCGACTGCCCGGGTCATCCCGCACTGTCGCTGCTGCGCACCGCCGCGGCACTCGGTTTCACCGTGCTCGCGCTCGACCGGCCCGGATACGGCGCCTCGGCGCCGTACGCACGCACCTTCGACGAACCGGCCCGGCGGGTGGATGCCTGCTACGGGCTCGCCGAGACCCTGCTGGATTCGCGTCCGCGGGGTGCGGGAGTGTTCCTGTCGGCCCACTCGGCCGGCTGCGACCTGGCGTTGCGGATGGCCGCGGACCAGCGCGGGCAGACGCTGCTGGGCGTGGAACTCGCGGGCACCGGGTTGCGCAAGCACACCGAGGCGCGCGCACGGATCGACGAGATGACGCGCACGCGCCGGGGCGCGGCGCTGATCGGTGAAATGCTGTGGTACCCGGCCGATCTGTTTCCGCCGGAACTTCTGGGCGGCAAGCTGATCGGCTGCTCGAGCCCACCCTACGAGGGGACGGTGCTGCGGGACTGGCCCGAGGATCTGCGTCAACTCGCCCGCCACGTGCGGATTCCCGTCCGGTGCACGCACGCGGAATACGAGAGATTCTGGCGAACCGATCCCGCCGCCCTCGCCGAGATCCAAGCGCTGTTCGCGGGCGCTCCCCGGTTCCTGCACCCCCTTCAGCCCGACAGCGGCCACACCCTCAGCGTCGGATACGCCGCGCGCGCGTATCACCTCGGGCTGCTGTCGTTCGTGGAGCAGTGCGTGCTGCGATCGGCACGGTGATCCGCGAGATCGCCACTGCGGCACCGGAAAGCGGAACCCGCACCGGCCGCGATCGACCGGAACCGGGGGTCGCGCCGACCTGCTGGATGTACTACTGTAAATAAAACAGTACGACTGAAGTGTCCTCTGGAGGTGTCACGTGAAGGTTCCCTTCACCTGGAAGGTCACCGGGTGGTTCATGGTGGGGTGGTCCGCGGAGTTCCCGACCGGAGAGGTCCGGCCGCTGCGGTACTTCGGCGAGGATCTCGTGGCCTACCGTGACGAATCCGGTGGGCTGCATATTCTCACCGGTCACTGTCGGCACCTCGGCGCGCACATCGGCCACGGCGGCAAGGTGGTCGGTGACTGCGTCGAGTGCCCGTTCCACGGCTGGCGATGGGGCCCGGACGGCCGCAATCGAAAGATTCCGGGGGAGGACCGGGTCAACCGCGGTCTGCGGCTGCGCGTCTACCCGGTCGATGAACAGAACGGTTGTGTGTTCATGTGGCATCAGCCCCACGGCAAGGAGCCGCAATGGCAGATGCCCGACATCTTCGAACTGTTCCCCGATGTCGGGATCGACCCGTCGGGCTACTACCGGCCGTATCCGGAGTTCTCCCGCAAGAGCGAGCGGGCGCCGGTACATCCGCAGGTGGTTCTGGAAAACGGCCCGGACAGTCTGCATTTCGAATACGTGCACGGCGCCACGGTCACTCCGCAGATGCTGGACTGGCGCGAAGAGGATCACACCTGGTCCTTCCTGACCGGGTGGCCGGACGCGCGCAGTGCCGACCCGGACAAGATGGCGCTGCGGATCCATGCGCAGATGTTCGGACTGGGCGGGTCGATCAGCGCCTTCGAGGGTTCCTCGAAACACCGGCTCATCTTCGCGACGACGCCCGTCGATGACGAATGCTCGGACCTGTTCTACTCCATCTGGTGGCCACGAAATCCCGGCGACGAGTCCGATGTGCCGCCGCCGGAGGTTCGCGAGCGGGTGGAGAAGCAGTTCCTGATCACCGTCTGGGAAGACCTCAGCATCTGGCGGTATCAGAAGTACGTCGAGCATCCGCCGCTGTCGCCCAAGGATGTGAAGCCTTATCTGTCGCTGCGGAAATGGGCCACACAGTTCTACGACGTGCCCCCGCAGGACGCCGCGAGCACCTCGGCGTGAGCGCATCGAGCGGCGGCCGGGATTCGCGCGCCGCGACGCGCCCGGCCCGCCCGGCGTTACCGGCGCAGCTGGTTGCGCCGGACCGCACGGCCGTGGTCGTTCAGGAGTGCCAGGGTGCGGTGGTGGGCCCGGATGCCGGGCTCGCGGCATTGGCGCACGAGGCCCGGCGCGAGGCGCTGCCCAATATCGGCAGGCTGCTGCCCGCAGCGCGCGCGGCCGGAGTCCGGATCGTGCACTGCGTGGTGACGCGGCGCGCAGATGGCCAGGGCGCCAACCACAATGCGAAACTGTTCGACATCGGGCGGTGCGGAGTCGATGTGACGCCCGGAAGTCCGGGAGCCGCGATCTTGCCGGAACTCGGCCCCGAACCGATCGACCTCGTCCTGACCCGCGGACACGGCCTGGGCCCCATGGGTGGCACCGATCTGGACGCAGTGTTCCACGACAGCCGAGCTGATCGACGCCTGGACGCAGCAGTCCCGCTAGGCGAGTTCTTCGACGAGAGTGCGCCGCAACACTTTTCCGGGCGCAGTAGTCGGCAGTCGTCTCGCGAAGCCATGCGATCCACATGGGTTGGCTGACGTAGTCGCGAAATACGTAGGGAAACGACGGACGCCCACCTGGCCGGGGACCGGCCAGGTGGGCGTCCGTCAGGACCGCGACAGGCGTGTTGCGGTGGCCGGGTCAGCTCGCGGTGTGCGCGGTGGCCGCCTTGATCTGGGTCTGGAACGCCGCGAGCTTGTCTTCCGCCGACGTGTGCTTGTGACTGCGCGCCTGAATACTGACGTCGTGATCGGCGGCCGCGGCTCGCAGCGCACCGACGGTCGCCTGCTCGCGCGGCACATGCTGGAACGGATCGAAGGAGTACCAGCGCATGGCGTTGAGATGAGTCATCTTGTGGATCTCGTCGTCCGGCACCTGCTCACGACGCAGCACCTCGTGCAGCACCTCCGGGGCGTCCGGCCACATGGAATCGCTGTGCGGGTAGTCCATTTCCCAGGAGATGTTGTCGATGCCGATCTCGTTGCGCAGCCGCACACCGATCGGATCGCTGATGAAACAGGTCAGGAAGTGCTCGCGGAACACCTCCGAGGGGAGTTTGCCGCCGAAGTCCTGCAACGTCCAGGCGGAATGCATCTCGTAGGTGCGGTCGATGCGTTCGAGGAAGTACGGGATCCAGCCGGTGCCACCCTCGGATAGCGCGATCTTCAGGTCCGGGTAGTCCTTGACCGGCCGCGACCACAGCAGATCGGCGGCAGCCTGCACGATGTTCATCGGCTGCAGCGTGATCATCACATCCGGGGGCGAATCGACCGCGGGCACGGACAACCGGCCGGAGGATCCGATGTGCACGCTGCACACGGTGTCGGTGTCCACCAATGCCTGCCACAGTGGATTCCAGTACGGGTCGTGGAAACTCGGATAGCCCAGTGCGGCAGGGTTTTCCGAGAACGTCAGCGAGTGCACGCCCTTGTCCGCGCAGCGGCGGACCTCCGCCGCGCACGCCTGCGCATCCCAGATCACCGGCAAGGCCATCGGGATGAAACGGCCGGGATAGGCGCCGCACCACTCATCGATGTGCCAATCGTTGTAAGCGCGCACGAGAGCCAGGGAGAAGTCCGGGTCCTCGGTGGCGAACAGCCGGGCCGCGAAGCCCGGGAACGACGGGAAGTTCATCGAGGCCAGAACCCCGCCCGCATTCATGTCCTGGACGCGCTGGTCCACGTCGTAACAGCCGGGCCGGATCTCGTCCAGCCCTTCGGGTTCGAGGCCGTACTCGTCCTTGGGGCGCCCCGCGACGGCGTTCAACGCCACGTTCGGCACCGTGACCTCGCGGAATTTCCACACATCGGCGCCGTCGTCGGTGTGGATCAGCCGCGGGGCGTCCGCGGCGTACTTCTGCGGCAGATGGTTCTTGAACATGTCCGGCGGTTCGATGATGTGGTCATCGACGCTGATCAGGATCATGTCGTTCTCGTCCATGATCACGCTCCTTCGAAAAGGCATACTGTATTGCTTACGATATAGCTTAGGGTAGCTGTCCTGGCGGACTCGTCGATAGGGACTGCTCGCGCGGCACGGGTGGCGGCGCTCAGAGAATCGCGCCGTCGTCCTTGGCTGCGGTGATGTCGTCCCAGTCCAGTCCGAGCTTGAGCAGGATCGCCTCGGTGTGCTCGCCGTATTCGGGGGAGTGACTCGGCGGCGGCGGAGTTTCATCGAATTGCACAGGGGCGCAGACGGTTCGGTAGTGTTTACCGGTGTCGTCGGTGACGTCCATCAGATACCCGTTGGCTGCCACCTGCGGATCGTCCAGGACTTCCCGAGGGCTGGCGAGGGTGGCCCAGACGGCGGGCTCGTCGGCGAGCGTCTTCTGCCATTCGCTCAGATCGCGTTCGGCGAACGTCCTGCGCAATTCGGCGGTGGCGGCCTCCTGATTGGCGACCAGGTTGGACAGCGGAACGAAGCGCTCGTCGGTCGCGAGATCGGACCTGCCGATCCGCTCACAGAACCCCTGCCAGAAGCGGTCGGTCTGCAACAGCATCAGCTGCACCCACCGTCCGTCGCGGGTCTTGTAGCGATTCACCGCGGGGTTGAGTGCGGTGCCCGCCGGCCCGGCGGGGATGCGATCGACTCCGTAGTAGTCCGCCGCCGCGATATCCGGTGCGATCGCCCACATACCCTGGGCCAGTAGGGAACTGTCCACGATGGGGGCTCGCCCGGTCCGCTCGCGATGGAACAGGGCCGCGGCGATGCCTCCGGCGAGGGTTATCCCGCCTTGCAGATCGCCGAACGCCGGGCCCTGGGTCACCGGATATTCGACGTCGCTGGGGGACAGGGCATATGCGACCCCCGCGCGGGCCATATAGCTGGCCGCGTCGAAGCCGCCCCGGTCCCGCTCGGCGCCCCGGCTGCCGTGGCCGCTGCCGCGGGCGATGACGACGTTCGGGTTGAACTCCCGGATCTGCGGCACGGTCAGGCCCGCGCGTTCGAGCGGCCCCGGGAGCCAGTTGGTCAGGAAGACGTCCGCACTGGCGATCAGCTTGCCGATGATCGCGCGGCCACGCTCGGATTTAATGTTCACCCCGATGCTGCGCTTACCGTGATTGCCCAGCTCCATCATGAAATTGGCGCGGACCGGGGAACTTTCGGGAGTCAGACCGCCGACCACCAGATTGCGGCACGGGTCACCCCCGGCGGTGTCCTCGACCTTGATGACCTCCGCGCCCCAGTCCGCCAGGGCGGCGCCGCCGCAGGGGACGTATGTCCAGGACGCCAGTTCGACAACCCGAATGCCGTTGAGCAGGCCCGACATGGGTGTTCCCTTCTTCCGATCGCTCGATGTCTTGAAGAACTATACGGTAAACGTTACAGTTACTCATCCAGAATGGATTTCGTGACATCGCGGATTCTGCTGCCGATGATCAGGAGGGAATGTGAGCGAGATCGTCGGGCAGACCCCGGCCACCAGTGCCGATGTGGGTCGCCGCGCAGCGGCGCGAGCCGAGCCTCGCCTGCTGATCGACGGCGAGCTGACCTCGGCGACCGATGGCGAGGAGTTCGAGAACTTCAGCCCGGCCACCGGCGCTTCGCTCGGTGTCACCGCCGCGGCCGGTCCGCAGGACATGCTTCGCGCGATCGACGCCGCCAGGCGTGCGTTCGACGAGACCGGGTGGTCCACCGATCGAGCGCTGCGCCGGCGCTGCCTGGCGCAACTGCAGCAGGGGCTCGAGGACGAAAAGCAGGAGTTCGCCGACGAACTCGTCGCGGAGGTCGGATGTCCCACGATGACTCTGCGCAACGCGCAGCTGGACTGGCCGCTGGCCGAATCGTTGCGGTACCCCGCGCGGCTGATCGGTGAATTCGAATGGGAGCGAACCCTTTGCGGCGGCGGGCTGTTCGGCGAACGCAATGTGCGCACGGTGGTTCAGGAACCGGTGGGTGTGGTCGCGGCGATCTGCCCGTCGAATTTCCCGGTCGAGGTGATTCTGAACAAGCTCGGTCCCGCGCTGGCCGCGGGAAATACCGTCGTGCTCAAGCCGGATCCGAACACGCCGTGGAACGCCACCCGGATCGGCCGGATCATCGCCGAGCGCACCGATATCCCGCCGGGTGTGGTCAATGTCGTGCCGACGCCGTCCAACGACGTCGCGAGCCTGCTGGCCACCGATCCGCGGGTCGACATGATCTCGTTCACCGGGTCGACCGCGGTCGGGCGGGCGCTGATGCGGCTGGGCGCGGAGACGATGAAGCGCACATTTCTCGAATTGGGCGGAAAGTCGGCGTTGATCGTGCTGGAGGACGCCGATCCGGTCGCGGCCCTGCGCAGCGCGGTGGGCGTCTGCGTGCACGCCGGGCAGGCGTGCGCCGCGACGAGCCGGATGCTGGTGCATCGCTCGGCATTCGACGACATGGTCGCCGGTGTCGCGTCGGCGTTCGACGCGGTCCCGGTCGGCGATCCTGCGTCACCCGACACGCTGGTCGGACCGGTGATCACCGCGACTCAACGCAAGCGTGTCCTGGACGCGTGCACCCGGGCGACGGTGGACGGCGCTCGTCTGGTGACCGGAGGCAGGAGCGTCGAGTCGCTGCCCGTGGAACTGGCGGGCGGTCACTACGTGCAGCCGACCGTATTCGTCTGCGAGGACCCCGATCTGGCGATCGCCCAGGAGGAGATCTTCGGGCCGGTGCTGGTGATGATCCCGTTCGACGACGACGACGCGGCGATCCGCATCGCCAACAACAGCGCCTACGGCCTGGCCGGTGCGGTGCTGTCCGCATCGACCGACCGGGCCATGGCGGTCGCACGCCGCGTCCGCACCGGCGCGATCGGGGTCAACGGCGGCATGTTCTACGGCGCGGACGCGCCGTTCGGCGGCTACAAGAACAGCGGCGTCGGCCGCCAGTGCGGCCTGGAGGGCTTCGGGCAATACCTCGAGACCAAGACCATCGGCAGCCGGATTCCCAGGCAGCACTGACCGATTCGTGGCCGCTGGGCCGATCATCGAACCGAGGAAAGGGATGTCACCCGTGGGAAAATTGGACGGCAAGGTAGCGGTGATCTCCGGTGCCGCACGCGGGCAAGGCCGCTCGCACGCGGTGCGTCTCGCAGCCGAGGGGGCGAGCATCATCGCACTGGATTTGTGCGCGGACCTCGACGGCAACACCTATCCGCTGTCCCGGCCCGAGGATCTGGACGAAACCGTCCGCCTGGTCGAAAAGCACGGCGTACGAGCCCATCCCGTCATCGTGGACGTGCGCGAACGCAGCGCGGTCTGGAGCTCGATCGCCGCCGGTGTGCAGGCGCTGGGACGCCTGGACATCGTCGTCGCGAACGCCGGTATCGCGCCCCTGGGCAAGGGGCAGAGCATGCAGTCCTGGTCGGACACGATCGACACCGATCTCGCGGGGGTGTTCAACGTCATCCAGGGCAGCCTGCCGCACCTGGGTGCGGGCGGGGCCATCATCGCGACCGGATCGCTGGCAGCGCAATTGGGCAGCTCCACCAAGCAGGGACCCGGCGGGTCGGCCTACAGCTTCGCGAAACAGGTTGTCGCACACTACGTCAACGACCTGTCGATCCAGCTGGCCAAGCAGTCGATTCGGGTCAACGCCGTGCACCCGACCAACGTGAACACCGACATGCTGCACAACGAGGGCATGTATCAGGTGTTCCGCCCGGACAAGACCTCGCCCACCCGTGAGGAGGCCGAGCCCGCCTTCCATGCGATGCAGGCCATGCCGATTCCGTACATCGAACCGCAGGACGTGTCGAATCTCGTCGTCTTCCTGGCGAGTGACGACGCACGCTACATCACTGGTAGCCAATTGCGGGTGGACGCCGGCGGTTACGTCAAGGCCGTCCCGTGGGGCAGGTGAGAAGAATGATCGAGGTCGAGCCATGACGGTGCTATACCGTATTTGTTACAGTAATTCGTACTAGCAGTGTTGGCTCGCCGCGCCCGGGTGGTGCGGCACGAGTGGTGCAGAGGTTGAGAGGTATGGCGAAACCCGTCATCGTGAGTGCGGTCCGGACCGCGATCGGACGATCCTTCAAAGGGGGGCTCGCGAATGTGCCCGCGGAGACATTGGCGATTACCGTCCTGCCGGAGGCCGTGCGCCGGGCCGGTATCGATCCGACGGTGGTCGACGACGTCATCCTGGCCGAATTGAATTACGGCGGCGGAGATCTGGCGCGACACGCGGCCGTGGCCTGCGGAATGGAGACCGTCCCCGGACAGGCCGTGAACCGGCACTGCACCGGCAGTCTCACCGCGATCGCCAACGGTGCGGCGCACATCGTCTCGGATATGGAGCGGGTGATCGTCGCCGGTGGCGTGCAGTCGCTGTCGACCGCGCCGCTGATGAAGTGGCGGGTACCCGGGAAGGCCGAGATGGAGTTCGTCGAGCCGTGGATGCCACCCTCGCACCCCGAGACGCCCGACGCGCCGACCCTGGACATGGCGATCACCGTCGGGTGGAACACCGCGAAGAAGGCCGGGATCTCGCGCGAGGAGATGGACGCCTGGGCGCTGCGGTCGCATCAGCGCGCCATCGCCGCGATCGACGCCGGTAAATTCCTGGACGAGATCGTGCCGATCAAGGTCCAGCAGCTCGACGGTTCGGTGGTCGACTTCGCGGTGGACGAATTCCCCCGGCGCGGAACGACTCTGGAGCGGCTGGCCGCACTGCCGGTGCTGCATCCGGAGATCGAGGGCTTCTCGATCACCGCGGGCAACAGCAGCGGAATCAACGATGCCGGCGCCGCGGTGACGGTGGTCGGCGACGACTTCGCCGCCGCGGAGGGGCTCGAGGTGATGGGTACCGTGCGGGCCTGGGCCAATGCCGCGATGACCCCGGCGGACAACGGCCTGGCGGCGGGGAAGGTGATCGGCAAGATCCTCGACCGCGCGGGCTTGAAGGTCTCGGACGTGGCGCTGTGGGAGATCAACGAGGCATTCGCCTCGGTGCCGATCGCGGCCTGTCGCGAGCACGGGATCGACGAGGAACTGGTGAACTTCTCGGGCAGCGGATGCAGTCTCGGACACCCGATTTCGGCCTCGGGCGCGCGCATGGTGACCACGCTGCTGTACGAGCTGCGCCGTCGCGGCGGAGGCATCGGCATCGCGGCGATGTGTGCCGGTGGCGGCCAGGGTGGCGCACTCGTGGTGGAGGTCTGAGATGTCCGATGAAGTGCTGCGCGAACGCCGCGTGCGCACGCTGGTGATCACGATCAACCGGCCCGAGGCGCGCAACGCGATCAACACCGCGGTCAGCCAGGGGCTGGCCGATGCGATCGACGAACTGGACGAGAGTCCCGAACTCTCGGTCGCCGTGCTGACCGGTGCGGGCGGAAATTTCTGCGCGGGAATGGATTTGAAGGCTTTCACTGCGGGCGAGGTGGTGATCGTGCCCGGTCGCGGACTCGGTTTCACCGAACGTCCACCGGTCAAGCCGATCATCGCGGCGGTCGAAGGGTACGCCCTGGCCGGTGGCACCGAACTGGTGCTCGCGACGGACCTCATCGTGGCCTCGCGGACCGCGAAATTCGGTATCCCCGAGGTCAAACGGGGCCTGGTCGCGGCGGGCGGTGGATTGCTGCGGTTGCAGCATCGCATCCCGTACCAGAAGGCGATGGAGCTGGCGCTGACCGGCGAGAGCTTCACCGCCGAGGCGGCCGCGGGCTACGGCCTGGTGAACGAGCTGACCGAACCCGGTGCGGCACTGGAGAAATCGCTGGCGCTGGCCGAGCGGATCACCGCCAACGGCCCGCTCGCGGTGGCCAAAACCAAAGAGGTCCTGGTCAAGTCGAGCGACTGGTCCACCGAGGAGATGTGGCGCAAACAGCTCGAACTCGTCATCCCGGTCTTCCAGTCCAAGGACGCGCAGGAGGGCGCGACGGCGTTCGCGCAGAAGCGCAAGCCCGAATGGACCGGTACGTAGGGGGTTTCGTTCGGCCGCCGTGGCGGCCGCCCTGCCCGACAAATGATCATGAAAGTCAGGAGACGCTGTGTCGTTCGAAGGTGAAGTCGTAGTGGTGACCGGTGGCGCCGGCGGATTGGGTGCGGCCACGGTGCGTCGCCTGCACGGCGCCGGAGCGGCGGTGCTCATCGCCGATGTCAACGATGAGAAAGGCAAGGAGCTGGCCGACGAGCTCGGCAACAAGGTGGCCTACGCGCACACCGACGTACTCGACGAGGACGCCATCGCGGCCAGCTTGGCCAAGGCCGACGAGCTGGGTGTGCTGCGGTACGTGGTGATCGCGCACGGCGGCTTCGGTGTTCTCGAGAGGGTGGTGAACCGGGACGGCAGCCCGCACACCTTCAAGGGTTTCACCGATACGATCGGGCTGTATCTCAGCGGCACCTTCAACGTGTTGCGGGTGGCCGCGGCCCGGATCGCGACACTGGATCCGAAGGCGAACGGTGAACGCGGCGCGATCGTGATGACCAGCTCGATCGCCGGTTACGAGGGCCAGATCGGTCAGTCCGCCTACGCGGCGGCCAAGGGCGGGGTGATCGGGCTGACCTTGCCGGGCGCCCGGGATCTGAGCTCGGTGGGCATCCGGCTCAACACCATCGCACCCGGCACCATGCGCACGCCCCTGATGGAATTCCTCGGTGAGGAGAAACTCGCGAAATTCGCTGCCGCCGTGCCGTTCCCGAAGCGGCTCGGCGCACCCGACGAATTCGCGTTCCTGGCTCAGCACCTGCTGGAGAACCCCTACATCAACGGTGAGGTCGTGCGGCTCGACGGAGCACAGCGGTTCCAGCCGCGATGAGCACGAGGGAGACTGCGTAGCGCGTCGTGGTGAACCCGGGCTGGAGCCACCACGATGCGCGGCAGTCTCCGCCCGGTTCGACGCCAGTGTTCGAGCCGACGCTCGCAATGCGGTTACCGACAGGGATACAGCAGCGTCATCTATCGGAGAACGGCCAGGTCTGCCCGTCGTGGCGGCCGTGGGAGATCGGGGCGGCGTTGAGCGAATGGAGCATAGGGGCCGTCTTCGACGCGGTAGCCGAGGCGGTCCCGGATCGAGCGATGACCGTCTGCGGTTCTCGCAGAAGCACTTTCGGTGAATCCGCCCAGCGTGCCCGGCGGTTCGCCGATTTCCTGGCCGAGTGCGGGTTCGGCGCGCATACGCCGCGCGAGAAGCTGAACCGCTGGGAGTGCGGCCAGGACCGTATTGCGCTGCTCATGCGCAACGACCTGTATCTCGAGACGTTGATCGGCTGCGTGCAGGCCCGGGTCGTCCCGGTGAACATCAACTACCACTACACCCCGCGTGAGATTCGCGAGCTGCTGAGCTGCATCCGGCCGCGCGGCATCGTCTTTCACCGTTCCTTCGGGCCGGTGGTTGCCGAGGCGGCGCCGGAGGGAGTGGAGCTGCTGATCTCGATCGAGGACGGGGATGATGCCGCCGCGCCGCAGGGGACGGTGCCATTGGAGACCGCGATCGCTCTCGGGAGTGCCGAGCGGGTGGTCGCGCCGAGCCCCGACGACGTGATCATGCTGTGTACCGGCGGGACCACCGGACGTCCCAAGGGGGTGCTGTGGCGGCAGAGCGATCTGTACGTGTCGTCGCTGAACGGCGCCGATCACGAATCCGCCGCGCCGTTGCGCGAACTCGCGCACGCGACCGGGCAGGTGTGGTTCGCGGTGTCGCCACTGTCGCATGCCGCCGGGATCATGACCGCGTTCGCGGGCCTGCTGGCCGGGCAGACGATCGTGTTGTACGACGACCGCGAATCCTTCGATCCCCGTACGGCACTCGAGGTCGCACAGCGTGAGCGTGCGGCGTTGATGACGATCGTCGGCGACGCGTATGCGGGCCCGCTCGTGCGCGAATTGCATAGCGGCCGTTACGATCTGTCGTCGCTGTTCGTCATCGGGACCGGGGGAGCGGCGACCAATGCGCAGCATCGGCGCGAGCTGCTGGAACTGTTGCCGAACGTGATGGTCGTGGAGGGATACGGCGCCTCGGAGACCGGCGGTATGGCCTACGGGCGCAGCCGTCGCGGCGCCGAGGTCGACACGTTCGATCCGGGACCGGGTGCGACAGCGGTCTCGCACGACCGCAGCCGCTTCCTCGAACCCGGCGACGGTGAGATCGGCTGGGCGGCAAGGACGGGTCGGGTTCCGCTCGGCTACTTCGACGACCGCGAGGCCACCGAGCGCACCTTCCCGGAGATCGACGGACAGCGCATGGCCATCCCCGGTGACCGCGCGAGCGTGGCCGCCGATGGCAGCCTGCGATTCCTGGGCCGCGACTCGCTGGTGATCAACACCGGCGGCGAGAAGGTTTTCGTGGAGGAGGTCGAGGAGGTGCTGCGGGCACATCCGCGAATCGCCGACGCGCTGGTGGTGGGGCGGGCCAGTGCGCGCTGGGGGCAGGAGGTCGTGGCCCTGGTGTGCCCGCAGCCGGAGGCGGAACTCACCGCGACGGCGCTGCGTCGGGTGTGCAAACTCGAACTGGCCGGATTCAAGGTGCCGAAGGAATTCGTGTTCGTGACCGAGATCCGGCGATTGGGCAACGGCAAGCCGGACTACCGCTGGGCTGCGAAGCGGGTGTCACAGGAGGTCGAACAGGCGTGAGCGTACGATTGTTCGCCTGGCGGACTGTCGCGGTGCTGACCCGATTCGCCTTCCGCTCCAGAAGGATTCGGTCATCGGAGTAACCTTCCTCAGCCTGGCGCGTGTTCCTGTCTAATTTCCGGGGACCTGCGAGTGTTGCTCGTCGTACCGACGCCGCGCGAGTGCGACCTCCGGCGCGTTCTTCAGGATGGTGGACAGGAGCGGGCCGAGGGAGTCGACACACTCTTCGCCGATCCGGGTGAGGCTGTATTCGACGTGAGAGGGCATGGCGCGCACGAGGTTCCGGTTCACCACCCCGTCGCGCTCGAGCTGTTTGAGCGTCTGCGACAGCCTGCGTTCGCTGACGCCGCCCACCGCGCGTTTGAGTTCGTTGTAGCGCAGGGCGCCGTCCTGCAAGGCGAGCATGATCAACATCGACCAGGTGTCGGCGATCGTCTGGAAGGCCTCTCGCACCAGGCTCGCCCGCTCGAGCACTTCGCGTGCTGACACCCGGCGTTCCGGCTGTCTGTCACCCATGACCTGTACCCCTTCCGTGGAATAGGACCCACCCTCCGCATGTCAACTCTCATATCGAGAGCACTCTCATTATGAGAGTGCAGATTGTTCCGATGGAAAGGCTACGACATGAGTACCGAGTTCGACGACTGGCTCGTCGGTGACAGCAACACGGTCACCTTCGACGCCCCCTCCAGCGCCGTCTTCGACCTGGTCACCCAGGCTCGCTTCTGGCTCGAATGGCACGTCTCCACCCGCGGCGTCGGCGGCGTCACCGAACGTCCGTACCGCGTCGGCGACATCGTCTACGAGGCCGGTCGTCTCGAGGACGGCAGCGAACACGACCTCTACTGGCGCGTCGTCGACCAGGAATACGGCAAGTCCTCGCTGATCGTCGACAACGACGCCGGTGCGGGTTTGCAATACCTGCTCACCGAGGACGGCGAAGGCGCAACGACATTCACCCGCCGCACTCTCTACCACCCCGACGCGCCGTACACCCCCGAGCAACGCGCCCTCATCGCCGAAGCCAGCGCCGAAAGCGTCCGAGGTCTGCACCGCCACATCAGTTCCCTGCTCGATCGAGAACACCTGAACGACGGCCGATGACAGACATCTGCTCGCGGGCTGGCGCCACACGGGGCCCGATAGCACCGCGCCGAACTTCCGGAAATCTGCGCCACGACGGCGTGTCCGAGGCGATCGATCGTGTCGGCGATTCGGCGGGTGCGGGCGTTGTGGCACTACCGAATTCGCCGCAGGACACCGCGCGCGTGGGCGAGTACGGGTGCGTCGACCATGCGGCCTTCGAAGGTGAAGACCCCGCTGTGCGCATCGGCCTCGGCGAGAACGTCTCGCGCCCAGCGGATCTCGCCATCCGAGGGGCGGAACGCGGACCGCACGACCGCGACCTGCGTCGGGTGAATGCAGGCCTTGGCCGTATAGCCGGAGGCGGCCGCGGCGGCGCTGTCCGCGGCGAGGGTGTCCAGGTCGGCGATATCGACGAGCACGGTATCGATCGGCGTCACCCCGTTCGCGCGGGCGACATAGAGTATCTGGGTCCGGGCGTGCAGGACCTCGGGCCGGTAACCGCCGTCGGCTGCCCGCCCGCGGTCGGCACCGAGATTCGCGACGAGATCCTCACTGCCCCACATCATCCCGACGCAGTTGTGCGAGGCAGCGATTTCGGGGGCGCGGAGAATCCCGCGGGCGGTTTCACACAACGCGACGACCGGGTGCGCGATCGACTCGACCGCCGCCGCGGAGGCGGCCATCGGGAGCATCACCACGACGTCCCGGAACGGGGCCAGCGCCGCGAGATCATCGGCGTGCCAGGCGGTTTCGAGAGCGTTGACCCGGACCAGCACGGCCTCGTGGTCGAGACGTCCCAGCGCCTCGACCACGTGCTTGCGAGCGATGTCCTTGTGCTGCGGACCGACGGCGTCCTCGAGGTCGAGGATCACCGAGTCCGCCGCGGCGAGCGCCTTGTCGAACCGGTCCGGCCGGTCACCGGGGCAGAACAGCAGTGCCGGACCGCGCACGTCTGCGGGCATCAGTCGAGCCCGCCGCGCTTGACCAGCTGCGCGGCGATCACGTTGCGCTGGATCTCGTTGGTGCCTTCGCCGACGATCATCAGCGGGGCATCGCGGAAGTAACGCTCGACGTCGAACTCGGTGGAATAGCCGTAGCCGCCGTGGATCCGAACCGCGTTCAGCGCGATCTCCATCGCGGTTTCGGAGGCGAACAGCTTCGCCATCCCGGCCTCCATATCGCATCGCTCACCGGCGTCGAACTTCTCCGCTGCGAACAGGATCAGCTGGCGCGCCGCGGTCAGTTTGGTGGCCATGTCCGCCAGGTAGTTTCCGATGGACTGGTGCTGCCAGATCGGCTTGCCGAACGATTCGCGCTCCTGGGCGTAACGCAAGGCATCGTCGAATGCCGCCTGCCCGACGCCCAGGGCCCGGGAGGCGACCTGGATGCGGCCGGTCTCCAGCCCTTTCATCATTTGTGCGAACCCCTTGCCCTCGACGCCGCCCAGCACCGAGGAGGCGGGCACGCGCATGTCGTCGAAGACCAGCTCGCACGTCTCCACACCCTTGTACCCGAGCTTGGACAGGTCTTTGGACACCGTCAGGCCCGGTCCGTGCTCCACGAGCAGCACCGAGACGCCCTTGTGGCGGGGTTCGGCTTTCGGGTCGGTCTTGCACAGCAGGGCGATCAGCCCGGAGCGGCGCGCATTGGAGATCCAGGTCTTGGTCCCGTTGATCACGTAGGAGTCCGCGTCGAGGCGGGCGTGGGTGGACATCGCCTGCAGGTCCGACCCGCCGCCGGGTTCGGTGAGCGCCATGGTCGCACGCAGCTCGCCGGTCGCCATCCGCGGCAGGTACCTGTCCTTCTGCTCCTGAGTGCCGAACGCCAGCAGCAGTTTCGCCACGACGGTGTGCCCGCCCATCGCCCCGGCCAGCGACATCCAGCCTCGGGCCAGCTCGGCGGTGACCAGTGCGTAGCAGGGCATGGAGACCGGCGCCTCGCCCCACGGTTCCGGGATCGCGAGGCCGTAGATGCCGAGCGCCTTCATCTGCTCGATGATCTTCTCGGGGTACTCGTTGGCGTGCTCCAGTTGCTGGACAACGGGTTTCACCTCGCGATCGACGAACTCTCGCACGGTATCGACGACGTACCGTTCCTCGCTGCTCAGCGTGCTCATGGTGGGGTCCTTTCGAAAGGGTCGGGAAGTTCAGATGACGGCGCGGTCGTGCAGGTCGGCGACGTCGGCGGCGGAGCGGCCGAGTTCGCGCAGGATGGCGTCGGTGTGCTCGCCCAGTGCGGGGACCGCGCCCATCACCGGCTCGACGCCGGCGAGGTCGGCCGGAGGTCGCAGGGCGGCGACGACGCCACCGGGTACGGCGACCTCGTGCCACCGCTCGCGTTCGGCGAGCACCGGGTGGTCGAGGAACTCCTCGATCCGGTTGAGGCCGGCGTTGGCCACACCGGCCTCGTCGAGCAGAGTCGCGGCGGCCGCGGTCGTCACTGTCTTCAGTGTGCGGCCGATCAGTTCGTTCAGTTCCGCGCGATGGGCCACGCGTGCCGAATTCGAGGCGAAGCGGGGATCGGTAGCGACGGCGGGATCGCCGAGCACGACCGTGCACAGTGCGTGCCACTCGCGGTCGTTCTGCACGGCCAGCAGCAGGCTGCCGTCCGCGGTGTCATAGGGGCCGTACGGGGCGATGGTGGCGTGCTGGGCGCCGACGCGGGCGGGCTGCCGACCGCCGTAGCGGGTGTAGTACGCGGGCGCGCCCATCCATTCGGCGAGCGCCTCGAACAGCGAGACCTCCACCGCGGACACCAGCCCGGTCGTGGCTCGACGTAGCAGGGCGGTGAGGATGCCGGAGTACGCGTACATACCGGCGGCGATGTCGGCCACCGAGATCCCGGCCTTGGCCATCTCGTCCCGGGTCCCGGTGATCGAGAGCAGCCCGGTCTCGCACTGCACGAGCAGGTCGTAGGCCTTGCGGTCCGCCCAGGGACCGCTGGTGCCCCAGCCGGACACCGTGCACGGGATGACCCGGGGGTGGCTCCGCGCGAGCGACGCCGCGTCCACGCCGAGCCGTTCCGCCGCGCCGGGGCCGAGGTTCTGCACCAGGACGTCCGCGCGGTCGAGCAACTCGCCCAGCACCGCGCGCCCATCCGGGGATTTGACGTCGAGGGTGATCGACTCCTTGCCGCGGTTGAGCCAGACGAAGTAGCTGGAGTTCCCGTGCACCGCTTCGTCGTAGCCGCGGGCGAAGTCACCGGACCCCGGGCGCTCGACCTTGATCACGCGAGCGCCGAGGTCGGCGAGCTGGCGGGTGGCGAACGGGGCGGCCACGGCCTGCTCCAGGCTCACCACGGTGAGGTCGTGCAGGGGCGGGGGAGCGGCCTGGGATGTCATCGGGTCCGGCCTTTCATGCGAGGTGGATCGAGGCGGTCAGCGACGGCGCGGCGCCGTGCGCGGCGACGGTGACCGACAGCTCGTCGCCGTCGCGGGATCCAGCGGCCACCACCGTTGCCGGTACGTAAGCGGGCCGGACGAGCCGATAGGCGATGCTGCGCACGCGAGCGCCGTGCACGCGCGGTAGCTCCAGCGCGAGCAGGGCGAGCAGCGGCCCGTGCACGACGAGGTCCGGGTAGCCCTCGACGCTGGTCACGTACGGCCGGTCGTAGTGGATGCGGTGCCCGTTGTAGGTGAGGCCGCTGAACCGGGCGAGCAGCACCGGATCGGTGGTCAGGCTGCGCCGCCACGCTCCGGCCGGCTCGGGCTCGTCGCCGTCCGGCCGAGGAATCGTCCGCGGTGGCGTGCCCGCCGGCTCGGACCGATACACGATGTCCTGCTCCTCGCGAGCGACCGGTTCGCCGTCCGCCGCGAGCTCGTGGCGGACGGTCACGAATGCCATCTCCCCGGTTCGTCCGGTCTTGAGGTTCACGTCGGCCACCGCAGAGCGGGCGGACAGCTCGCAGCCGTGCGGGATGGGGGCCCACTGCTCGAAGCGACCACCCGCGAACATCCGGCGGCGGCCCGGAATCGGCGGCAGGAACGGTCCGTCGGCCGGGTGCCCGTCCTCGCCGATCTCGGCCTGCGCGGGGTGGTCGATCAGGGTGAACCAGTGCCACAGCGGGGGCAGCTCGTCCGCCGGAGCGGGGGCATCGAGCAACGCGGCGAAGGCCGCGGACTGCCAGGGGTCGACGCGCCGGGCAGATTCGACGATCGGTGGGCGCCAATCCCGCAGGGCTGCGGCGAGGAGGCCCTCGGTGTCCGGTGTGGGCATGCTGGTTCCTCCGTCGGTCGACTTCAGCGGCGTCCTTGAATCGTGCCCCAGCAACAGTGATACGTGAAATGAAACATTTTCATCGTCTCGATACGATCGATGCATGAACACCGAGGACCTGGAGTGGTTCGTGGCGCTGGCGGAGACGGCGCACATGACGCAGGCGGCCGAGCGACTGAACATCACCCAGCCCACCCTGTCGCGCAGCCTCACGCGGCTGGAGCACGAGATCGGGGCGCCGCTGTTCGACCGCGTCAATCGACGCCTGCGGCTCAACCCGTCCGGTGAGGTGCTGCTCCGGCACGCGCGGCGCAGCCTGCTCGAACTTCGCACTGCGACCGAGCACATCCGGGTGCTGCGGGATCCGGAGCACGGTACGGTCCGGCTCGGTTTCTTGCACTCGGTCGCGACCTGGTTGGCGCCGGAGGTGATCCGTGGGTTCCGGGCGCGGGCGCCGCAGGTGCAGTTCACCTTGACGCAGGCGGCCACGTACGAGCTGGAGGCACTGGTCAGCGACGGCGTCGTGGATCTGGCCGTGACCGGACCGCGTCCGGACTCCCGGGATCTGGCCTGGCACACGATCCACACCGAGCAGCTGTGCCTGGTCGTGCCGCGCGGCCACCGGCTCGCCGGCAAGGACAGCGTCGAGATCGCCGAGGCCGCGGGTGAGCCGTTCATCCTGCTGGGCCCGGACTTCGGCCTGCGCAGGCTGACCGAGGACCTGCTCGCCCGTGTCGGCGAGCAGCCGGAGATCGCCTTCGAGAGCGCCGAGATCGCGACCATGGAGAGCCTGGCCGCGGCCGGGCTCGGCGTCACCGTGGTACCCCGGCCGCGCCCGCACCGAGCCGACCCGAATGCGGTCTACCTCCCGCTCACCGACCCCGCCGCGCACCGGGTGCTCGGGCTGGTGTGGCGCGCGGACCAGCCCGAATCGCCGGTGGTGGACCGTTTCCGGGCCTTCGTCGTGTCCGAGGAATGGTCCGCTCTGTGAGCTGAGCCGGACTGTCGAAGGCCGTCGGACGCCCGCTCGGACCTCGAGGGCGGTTCATCCTGCCGAGTCGTGGGCGGCTCCCGGCCAGGAAGCGCCCGGCCACCACGGGTCCAGCATGGATGCGCGGAAGGCGCGGGCGCGCAGGGGTGTCCGCCAGTCGTGGTCCGGTGACCACAGCAGCAAACCGTGAACGTCTCAGTGCGGCAGTGTGACCGGGTCGACGCAGCTGGTGGGGGCATCGCCGAGGGCGCAGGCTGCCGGGGCGCGCGTGGGCAGGTATCCGGCGGGGACGCCCCCGGCGCGGGTGATCGCCGTATAGGCGGGCACGGCGTCCGTGGGCCGTCGGGTCAGTGCCGGATCGGTGAGTACGTCGACGGTGTAGAGGCCGAAACGTGGTGCGTAGCTGCCCCATTCGTAGTTGTCGGTGATGCTCCAGTAGTTGTAGCCGATCAGTGGTATGCCGTCGGCCTTGGCGCGCTGTAGCCAGTAGACGGTGTCGCGGAGGTCGTCGGCGCGGGTGTAGTGGTCCGCGCGGGGTTGCCCGTTGTAGGTGGGCATGCCGTTCTCGACGATGTACAGCGGTTTGCCGGGGAATCGGCGCGCATGATATTCCAGCGCGTAGTAGATGCCTTCGGGCTGCAGCGGCTGATTCCACAGCTTCTTGAAGTCGGCGGGGGAGGTGGTCAGGGCCGATTGCGGGCTGTAGCCGTAGTAGTAGTCGATGCCGATGTAGTCGAGTTTGGCGGCGATGGCATCGAGCATGGGACCGTTGACGACGGGTTCGGCGGTGCCGGCGGTGTAGGCGATATTGCTGGTGACGCGTGCGCCGGGCCGGCACTGGTGGATGTGGTCGTAGATGCTGTTGTGCGCTCGGGCGAGTTGCTGCTGCATCATCGGCACGCGGTCCGCGGACAGGCCGCCGTTGGTGAGCTCGTTGACGATGTAGAACGCGGGTTCGTTGAAGGTGACCCAGAGCGGATTGCGGGATGCGTAGCGGTCCACCACTTTTCGGGCGTTGGTGAGCCACAGCGCGGTCATGTCGGGATTGGCCCAGCCGCCGCGGTCGGCGACCCAGCCCGGGTACACCCAGTGGTCGAGGGTGAGCATGGGGCGTATGCCGTGTGCGGTGATGGTGTCCACGACGTGGTCGTAGAACGCGAAGCCCGCGTCGTCCCAGGCGTCCGGATGGGGCTGGATGCGGGACCATTCGATGCTGATGCGGTAGACCTGCACGCCCAGTTGTGCGGCCAGGGCGATGTCGGCGGGGTAGCGGGTGTAGAAGTCCACGGCGTTGCGGTAGGGGTCGTAGTCGGGGTTCTTCGCGACGTAGCGGGTCCAGTTGCTGTCGAGCGCGTGGCCTTCGCATTGGAATCCGGCGCTGGCGACGCCCCAGAGGAAATCGCGGCCCAAGGGCGGGAGGTTCGCCGGGGGTGCCGGGCGCGCCGCCGCGGTGACCGCGGGTCCGGCCAGGGCGGCGGCGGTGCCCGCGGCGAGGGCGGCCAGGGCGTGGCGTCGGGTGAGCGGGCGCATCGGACTCCTCGGCGTCGAGTACTGCTCGTGGTCGAGCGGAAACGCTCGCCGGAACGTCGGTCTGTACTGGTCGGGCGCTCCGGAGCGCTGGTCATTGTTCGCCGAACATGGTCGTATGTCCAGTTGTGTGAGTTTGTCGGTGGCGAGGTCTACCGTGAAGCCATGACGACGCATCTGACCCACTGGGGGGCATTCGAGGCGGTCAGCGATGGTGAGCGGCTGACGCGGGTCCGGCCGTGGCGCGGTGATCCCGAGCCGATGCCGTTGATCGAGAATGTCGCTTCGGCGCAACATCATCCGACGCGGATCTTCCAGCCGTATGTGCGGCGCGGGTGGCTCGAGCAGGGGCCCGGCGCGCCGGGGCGCGGGGCGGATTCGTATGTGCCGGTGTCCTGGGAACGGGCGACGGATCTGCTGGCGGGCGAATTGCGGCGGGTATACGGCGAATTCGGGCCCGAGGCGGTCTACGGCGGGTCGTACGGATGGGCCAGTGCGGGGCGGTTCCATCACGCGCAGAGTCAGGTGCACCGATTCCTGAACTGCCTCGGCGGCTACGTGCGGCACGTGAACAGCTACAGCATGGGCACCTCGACGGTGCTGCTGCCACATGTGCTGGCCGATCTGTATTGGCTGCTGCAACAAGGCACTTCGAAGTCGGTCCTGGTCGAGCACACCGAGCTGGTGGTCGCGTTCGGCGGTTTGTCGCCGAAGAACTCCGCGGTGACACCCGGCGGTGTGTCGCGTCATCACGCCCGCGGCTGGATCGCCGCGGCGCGGGCTCGGGGGTGCCGATTCGTTTCGGTCAGCCCGCTGCGTGACGATATGCCCGAGGAGGCGCAGGCGGAGTGGATCGCGCCGCGTCCGGGCAGCGACGCGGCGTTGATGCTGGCATTGGCGCAGGTACTCGATGCGGAAGGTTTGGCCGATACCGATTTCCTGGATCGGTACACGGTCGGCTTCGATCGGTTCGCCCGGTATCTGCGCGGCGCGGACGACGGTGTGGTGAAGGATCCGGACTGGGCCGCGGCGATCACCGGGGTTCCCGCGGGCCGGATTCGAGAGCTGGCCCGGGAGATGGCGGCCGCGCGCACGTTCGTCACGGTGAGCTGGTCGTTGCAGCGGGCCGAGCACGGTGAGCAGCCGGTGTGGCTGGGCGTGGTGCTCGCAGCGATGGTCGGCGGGATCGGTGTGCCAGGTGGCGGATTCGGGCACGGTTACGGATCCACCAGCAGTGTCGGCGAGCCCGCCCGGCAGGTGTCGGTGCCGAGGTTGCCCCAGGGGGAGAATCCGGTGCAGACCTTCATCCCGGTCGCCCGGGTCGCCGATATGCTGCTCGATCCCGGTGCGGAGTACGACTACGACGGCCGCAGGCTGGTGTATCCGGATATCCGGCTCGTCTACTGGTGCGGGGGCAATCCGTTCCATCACCATCAGAACCTGGCCCGGCTGCGGGAGGCGTTCGCCCGTCCGGACACGATCGTGGTGCACGATCCGTTCTGGACGAGCACCGCGCGGCATGCCGATATCGTGTTGCCCTCGACGATGTCGGTCGAGCGGGACGATTACGGGGCGGGCGACAACGATCGCATGTTCTTCCCGATGCCCGCGCTGACCCGTCCACACGGTCAGGCGCGCGACGACTATTCGATTCTGGCAGGCGTGGCCGAAAAGCTGGGTATCGGTAAGGAATTCACCGAGGGACGCACCGCCGCGGAATGGCTGCGGCACCTGTACGACCAGTGGCATGGCGGACTGGGACACACCGACGTTCCGGACTTCGAGGAGTTCTGGGCGGGAGAGGGATTCGAACTCGGGGTCACCGACGCCGAGCAGGTGGTGTTCGCCGATTTCCGCGCCGATCCCGAGGCCCACCCGCTGAGTACGCCGAGCGGGCGGATCGAGATCTTCTCCGAGACCATCGACGGTTTCGGCTACGCGGACTGTCCGGGACATCCGGTCTGGATCGAGCCGCAGGAGTGGCTGGGAAGTAGTGCGGCCCAGCGCTTCCCGTTGCAGTTGATCGCGAACCAGCCGCATACCAAGTTGCACAGTCAGCTCGATGTCGGTGCGCACAGCCAATCGGTGAAGGTTGCCGGTCGCGAACCGGTGCGCCTGCATCCGGACGAGGCGGCCGCGCGCGGGCTGAATGCGGGCGAGGTGGTGCGCATCTTCAACGATCGCGGCAGCTGCCTGGCGGGTCTGGTCGTCTCCGATGCGGTGCAGCCCGGGATCGCGCAGCTGTCCACCGGCGCCTGGTACGACCCGGATCCGGCGGACGCGAGTTTCTGTCGGCACGGCAATCCGAACGTGCTCACCGCGGATCGGCCGTCCTCGATGCTGAGCCAGGGCTGTACGGGGCAGTTGAGTCTCGTGCAGATCGAGCCGTATCGGGAACCGCTGCCGGAGTTGTCGGTCAGCGTCCCGCCTCCCACGGTGTGAATGGCAGGTCCGGCACGGCATGCGCTGCCGCCGATGACGTCTCGTGCTTGAATCACTGAGCCCACCGCGAGAGGAGTCCGATGACCTACAGTGCCGATCCCACCCGCTACGACGGGACCATGCAGTTTCGGCGCACCGGGCGGTCGGGCCTGGATCTGCCGGTGCTCTCACTCGGGTTCTGGCACAACTTCGGTGATGATCGGCCGTTCTCGGTGCAGCGTGAGATCGCCTTGCGCGCATTCGATCTGGGGATCACGCACTTCGATCTGGCGAACAACTACGGTCCGCCGTACGGCTCCGCGGAGATCAATGCCGGGCGGTTGCTGCGGGAGGATCTGGCGGCGTATCGCGACGAGTTGATCGTGTCCACCAAGGCCGGGTGGGATATGTGGCCCGGCCCGTACGGACAGGGCGGCGGTTCGCGCAAATACGTGCTGGCCTCGTTGGATCAGTCGTTGTCGCGGCTCGGCCTGGACTACGTCGACATCTTCTATTCGCACCGGTTCGATCCGACCACCCCGGTGGAGGAGACCGCGGCGGCGCTGGATACCGCGGTGCGGCAGGGCAAAGCGCTGTATGTCGGGATCTCTTCCTACGATGCGGAGCATTCGGCGCGGATGGCGGGAATCCTGCGGGAGCTGGGCACTCCGCTGCTGATCCATCAGCCGTCGTATTCGATGCTGAATCGCTGGATCGAAACCGAGGGGCTGCTCGACACCGCCGCCGCGGAAGGCTTCGGGATCATCGGGTTCACCGCGCTGGCGCAGGGACTGTTGACCTCCCGGTACCTGGACGGTGTTCCGGCGGGATCGCGTGCGACGCAAGGCAAGTCGTTCCAGAACGAGTTGCTCACCGAGCAGATGATCGCGCGGCTGCGTGCGCTGGACGCGATCGCGTCCAGGCGCGGTCAGGGGTTGGCGCAGCTGGCGCTGGTGTGGGCGTTGCGTGATCCGCGGGTGACCTCCCTGGTGATCGGCGCGTCGTCGGTGGCGCAGTTGGAGCAGAACGTCGCGGCGCTCGAGAACCGCGAATTGAGTGCACAGGAACTCGTCGAGATCGACGCGCTCCTGGACCAGGACGGCGCGGTGGACCTGTGGCGTGACGCGCGCTCGGGGACGCTGTGAGTTCCGTTCCTCCCGGGAGGCGGTCGACGCCGTAGTCGAAGGGCGCCACGGTCACGGCGTGTGGTGAGTCCGCCCGATCGCGTCCTCGACGATCGTGTCGAGTTTTTCGCCGATGCGGTCCAATGCCGCGCCGCAGAGCATCGGACTGTACGCGGCGGGTTTGGCGGTCCGCCACGGCGCGGCGGTGGTCGACTATGTCGACCACCGCCCCGAACGGCTCAACATCGCCGAAAAGCTCGGGGCCACACCCCATTCCACGGCGTCGAAGGGCAAACTGCGCCACAGCGACATCCCGCGCCGTGACTACGACATCGCCGTGGAAGGCACTGCCTCAGTGTCTCGAACGTTCGGCCGATCCTGCCGGATCTTCTGAACTTCATTGCTCGAGAAGAGTTTCCGGCCGAGCAGGTCACCACTCTCACCGCTGACTGGGAAGATGCACCCGAGGCGTACGTGGCGCGCACGACCAAGCTGGTGCTGCATCGAAATCCGCTGCATGCGGCCGCGCGTTGAGCGAGCTGTCGGCTTCGGGTAGGTCGCGGCAGCCCCGCATCGAGGCCGAGCCGACCGTCTGCCGCTGAGAACCTCAGCCGAGCGCGCCGATCGGTTGACGGTCAGCCTTCGGGGGTGTCGAGGTCCGCGAGGGTGGTGTTCGCGCCGCACAGGATGACGCACACGGTTTCGCCGGGCTCAGGGATGTACGTGCCGCTGGTGAGTGCGGCCAGGGCGGTGGCGCCGCCGTGTTCGACGGCGAGGCGGCGATCGTCCCACAGATGTGCGCGGGCGGCGGTGATGGCGTCGTCTGAGACCAGTAGTGAGCAGGTGTCGCAGCCCGCGGCGGCGGTCAGAGCCAGTGGGGTGACGGTGCGTGCCCCGAGGGAGTCCGCGGCGATCGAGTTCACCGGGACCGGGACGGGGTGACCGGCTTCGAGCCCGGCGTGCAGGGCGCAGCAGTTCTCCGGTTCGACCGCGACAACACGCACACCGTAATAGGCTGCGGCGGTGGCGATTCCGGCATACAGGCCGCCCCCGCCGACGGCGACCAGCACAGTGTCCAGACTCGGCAGGTGTGCGTGGATCTCCTGCATGAGCGTTCCGGCTCCAGCGGCGATGAGCGGATTGTCGTAGGCATGCGATTGCAGCGCGCCGGTCTCGGCGGCGAATTGCGCGCAGGCCGCGGCGGCGTCGGCGTAACTGTCGCCGATCTGTTTGACCCGCGCCCCGTAGGAGACGAGCCGGGCGACCTTGACCGCGGGGGCGGTGGCGGGCACGAACACCGTCGCGGTGATGTCGTGCCGACGCGCGGCCCAGGCGCAGGCCAGACCGGCATTGCCGCCCGAAGCGATGGTGACCCCGGCCTCGGGCAGGGTGTGCTCCTCGAGGTGGGCGGACAGGAAGTTCGCGGCGCCGCGCGCTTTGAAGGTGCCGGTGTGCTGCAGGAATTCCATTGCCAGCCAGAGGGATCCGTCGGATTCGGCCGGAGCGAGGGCGATCGGGCGGGTGTGGCCGTGGATGCGCCGCGCGGCAGCCTCGATGTCGTCGTAGTCGAGGTGGTCGATGGTGTCCATGGCGCTCCTGCACTGGTCGAGTGGTCGGCGGTGGCGGAATCCGCGGCATCGGTGTCGGCGTGTCGTGGGCGTGAGCGGCGTCGGGATTCCGGACACGACGGGCGACCGTGTGTCCGGCGCATCGTATGCCGGAACCGGGTGCGATGTGCGCGCCGGGGAGGTGGCGAACCGGCTCCGGCGGTGTGGTGTGCCGGGTAGACTCCGAGGCTCCGGATGGTTGTCGGGGCGGCATCAGGGAGGTGTTGAGTCGTGCAGACCAGGACCAATGAGATCGCTGACGGTATCTATCGCTTCGCCACGTTCGTACCGGAGGTCGGGCCGAGCGGGTTCACGTTCAATCAGTTCTTCGTCGACGCCGCCGAGCCGCTGCTGTTCCACACCGGTATGCGGTGGCTGTTCCCGCAGGTGTCCGAAGCGATCGCGCGGATCCGGCCGGTGGAGGAGTTGCGCTGGATTACCTTCGGTCATGTGGAGGCCGACGAGTTGGGAGCGATGAACTCCTTTCTCGCCGCCGCACCGCAGTCGCAGGTGGCGCACGGAGAACTCGGGTGCGCCGTATCCCTGGACGATATGGCCGATCGGCTGCCGCGGCGGCTGGCCGACGGTGAGGTGATCGACCTGGGCGGTCGGCGGGTGCAGCATCTGGACACACCGCACGCACCGCACAACTGGGAGTCGCGGGTGCTGTTCGAGCAGACCACGGGCGTGCTGTTCTGCGGTGATCTGATGACGCAACTGGGCGACGGTCCCGCATTGACCGATGCCGACCTGGTGGGACCGGCGTCGGTCGCCGAGGACGTGTTCCATCAGACCTCGCTGGGGCCTGCGGTGCCCGCCGCGCTGCACAGGCTGGCGCAGTTGAAGCCGACCACGTTGGCGATCATGCACGGGTCGAGCTTCACCGGTGACTGCGAGACGGCGCTGAACGACCTCGCCACGGTTTACGAGGATCGATTGAATCCCTGAGTGCTGGCGACTGGAAGATATTGCGGCCCAGCGATATTGAGCAGAGTCCTGTCAGGACTGCCGGGCGCGCCTGCCCTCGAGCGGTGATCGCTTACCGTCTCGATGGGGGAGCAGCTATCGCGTGGGACAGGGCCTCTTCGATATGCCGGATGGTGTCCTCGTAGCAGCCCAATTCACTCATGACGTGCTCGGTGAGTGAACGGTCGTCATCGGCGGTGACCCAGTTCCGGTACCCCTCGTAATACGACCGCACGCCCAGATCCGCGAGCACACCGGCTCGACGCGGGTCACCGACGCGATGATCCAGGGCTTGTTCGAATGCGGCGGTGATGGCCGAGCGTTTGAACACCGCACGCTCACGCAATTCCGCACTCGATGCCACGATCGGGTCCAGTGCACGCCCGATCTCCCGATGGTCCTGGGTGTGCGCGCCCGAGAGTGCCCGCACGCCCGCGGTCACCAGTTCCGCGGGGGTGGCTTCGGCGGGCGCGCCCTGCACGGCCTCGGTGACGAGGGTGACGAGCGCGGCCTGCCCCTGGAACACGATCTCGCGTTTGTCCGGGAACAGCCGGAACAGTGTGGTCTTCGTCAGTCCGGCGCGCTCGGCGATCTGGGCGGTCGTGGTCGCGTCGTAGCCGTGTTCGGCGAACAGTTCGATTGCCGCGCGGAGTAATCGGCCTCGCGCATCCGGTTCCCAGCGACCCATGAGGTCATCGTAGATGATGTGACTCGGTCACATCACTGCTAGAGTGATGTGACCAAGTCACATCAGGGGGCCGGTCGGCCTGGAGCCGACCCCGCCGCCGAATTCACGAATGGAGAGCGCAATGCGCGTGTTCATCACCGGCGCATCGGGTTGGATCGGCACCGCCCTGAGCAAGGAACTCATCGCGGCGGGACACGACGTCGTCGGTCTGGCCCGTTCGCGCGCCTCGGCGGACAAGATCGAGGCTCTCGGCGGCACCGCGGTACTGGGCGACATGTCCGATCACGATCTGATCGTGTCCGAGGCGATCAAAGCCGATGCGGTCGCGCACCTGGCGTTCACGCTGGACTTCGCCGAATTCGAGGCGACCGTGGACAACGAGGTGAGGCTGCTGGGCAGGATCGGCGACGCCCTCGCCGACAGCGGCACAGCGTTCATCGCCGCCTCGGGAACCCCGATCTTGGCCGGGCGGCTCGCGACCGAACGCGACCACCTCGAGGCGGCCGGACCCGCCGGTGCGCGGGCCAGAACCGCGAATGCCGTTCTGGCGCTTGCAGATCGGGGAATTCGCGCCGGACTGGTGCGGATGCCGCGCTCGGTGCACGGTGCGGGCGACCGCAACGGCCTGATCTCTGTACTCGTGGGCTTGGACCGGCAACTCGGCACTGCCGCCTACGTCGGCGACAACCGTTGGCCCGCAGTGCATATCGACGACGCCGGGCGACTGTTCTTCCTGGCCCTGGAAAAAGCCCCCGCCGGTTCGGTCCTGCACGCAGTCGGAGAAGAAGGCGTACCGATGCGCCGGGTAGCCGAAATCATCGCCGCGAAAACCGGATTGCCCGCAGGCCCCGTCGACCCCGCGCAACTCGGTGCCTTCGGCCAACTGCTGGGCGTCGACCAACCCGCCTCTGCCGAGGAAACCTGTGCGCTCATGGACTGGAAGCCGACCGGGCCCTCACTGCTCGAGGACCTCGAGGCGGGGTACTACACCGACTGACCGAGCGCGGCCAGTCCGAGCTGTCGACCTCCAGGGTGTTCGTGTGGCGCTGGATCAATTCCTGTTCGTTCGCCGAAAGTTGTTGTGCCACACGATCACGTGATTGAATCGGCGAGCAATGAGCGGGCATCTGATCAGGAGCGGGAATGCGTATGCGGTGGGGGCTGAGTGCAAGCGTATGTTGGACAGTGGTGGCTGCGATGGCGGTGGGGTGTAGCTCTGCCCCGCCGGCGGTCGAGTTCGGTACTGCTCAGCCGTCCGGATCGAAGCTCGGTGTATCGGCTGCGGCCGGGGATTACCTGCCGGTTGCGCAGTGGCCGGATGCTTGTTCGCTGCTCACCGATCAGGAACTCCGGAGTGTGCTGCCGCAGGCGTCCGAGCCGTCTCGCAAGCATCAGAGCCTCGATTTGCAGACCATGGGCGCCGGTGCGCACACCGACCACATACCGAATGCGGGCTGCCAGATCTCTTTCCGGCTCCCGGCGAAGGACAGTGGAACCAACAGTGCGATCACGCTGATGATTCGAGATATCGGGGATTCATCCCTGATGAAGAAGCAACTGCAGGACGCCACCGACGTTTCCCTGGGTGCGACGGCAATCGGCGCCGCGTGGGGTGCGGACGAATGCTACTCGGAGCAGATCTCCAGCGGCGGGCTGAACCCGACGGCCGACTGCGTCGCGGGTCAGTACTACTTCGATGTCACTGTGTCCTCGAGCGCGGATTACTTCGAACGCAAGGGGGCCCATGACAACTCCGGAGTGCAGGAACTCCATGACAAGGTATTGCCCCAGGTTGTGCGGATCATCGCTGCGGCGATGAGCTGAAACGCTCCGGATGGCTTTGCGTCACTCTGTGCAGCATTGCCTTCGATGCAATTCCTCCTGATATCGCCCTTACAGGCCCAGGCGGGTGACCGCGTTGTCCTCGAGGGGGTTCGCGGTGCGGATGTACCCGTGCACGGTGCGGGGGTTGGACCAGCGGCCCTGGCGCATGATCTCGCGGTCACTGGCACCGCCGAGGGCGGCCTGGGTGGCGAATCCGGCGCGCAGGGAATGTCCGGAGAACAGGGACGGGTCCAGTCCGGCGCGGGCGGCGTAGCGTTTGACCAGTTCGGCGACTGCGCGTCCGGACATGGCTGACGCGCCGATTCCGCCGTGTCGGGAGACCGCCGGGAACAGTGGCAGGTCCGGATCGGTGAGGGTGGTGCCGGCGAAGCCGTGGCAGCGGTGAATGGCCGGATCGGCAGCGGGGGTGCGTTCGAACCAGGCGGGTAGTCCGTCATGGCCGTACTGGATGTGGGCCTCGCGCAGGCGAATCCAGTCCGCGTACGCACAGACCGGGCAGGTGTGTGGGTGGCGTCCGCGGGGCAGGGCGACGCGTTGGGCGGCGACGCCGGTCGGGTCGGTCTTGGTGGCGGGTAGCTGAATCAGCAGGATCGGCTCACCGGTGGTGTGGTCGGTGTCCACTTGGACATCGCCGATGCGCAGGCCCGCGATCTCGCTGCGGCGCAACGCCCCGGCGAATCCGACCAGCAGGACCAGGGTGTCGCGGCGGCGGGCGGGTTCGGCCGGCCAGCCCGGATCGGGCAGACCCCGCAGGAGTTGTTCGAGGGTGTGCAGCAGGACCGGGCGTTTGCGCCGCGGTTGGGTGCGGCGGGTGCGTCGGATACCGCGCAGGGTCAGGCGCACCACGTCGGTGCGGGTGGGGGAGGCCAGCCCGTTGGCGGCGTGCACCGCGGCGATCGCGGCGCTCTTGCGTTCGAGAGTGGCCGCGCTGAACGCCCACGCGCCATCGGGTTTGCGGGCATCGGCCGCGGCGGCCAGATAGACCGCCACGTCCAACGGGTCGGCCGGAAGCGCGCAGCGTCCTTCGGCAGCGCACCATGCCGACCAGGCGATCCAGTCCGATCGGTACGCGCGCACCGTGTTCGGGGACTGCGAGGCCTCGAGATACCGCCCCAGCGCGGCAGCCTGCTCGTGATCGAACCGCTCGCGCACCTGTCGCAGTGCGGCGGCGTCGACCAAGACGCTGCGCACCCCGCGTCGCAACTCGGACCGGACCCGCTCGGGTACCGCGACCTGTCCCGGCGAGCCCGCGTCGGCGGGTTCGGCTGCTGCGCTCATCGGTCGCCACCGTACCCCGCCGACCGTGGTGATCCGGGCGCACCCGCGTGATCGCAACCCGAATGTGGCTGGACACACGCATTTTTCGGGGTAACTGGTCCGGAGCGGTTCAGACGCTGAGCAGGCTGCGCGCTCGGCGCACCTCGGGGATGCCGATCACGGTGGCGGCCAGCAGGAACACCGCCGCGCCCGCGGATGCGCCGACGACGGCCATGAGCAGATGGGCCACGTTCAGTACTGCGGTCAACAGCGCGGCCAGGCCGTAGCAGAAGATCTCCGGCAGCAGCAGATACGCGAACAGGGTGGTCAGATGGCGTTCGCCGGAGTCGGCGACGAAGATCCGCACGATCAGCGGTGCGCCCGCGATCGCGGCGAGGGTCAGCGCGGCGGTGCCCAGCACCGTGGCCAGGGCCACGCTGCGGGCGAATCCGGTGATCCGGCCCGCGGCTCCGGCCAGCGCGACGCGCCTGCCGTGCCGCGCGAGCGTCCTGGATGCACTTGCCTGCGGTGCGGGTTCGGGCATCGTGCCAGGATGTCACAGGGCCACAGCGCATGTGATTACTGCCGGTAGGTGGACAGGAATCGGCCGATGCGCTCGATGACCGCCTCGAGATCGTCCGCGTGCGGCAGGGTCAGGATGCGGAAATGATCCGGGCGCGGCCAGTTGAATCCGGTGCCCTGCACGATGTGTACCTTCTCCTGTAGCAGCAGATCCAGGACGAATCGTTCGTCGTCGTGGATCGGGTACACGGCCGGATCGATGCGCGGGAACGCGTACAGCGCGCCCTTGGGTTTCACGCACGACACGCCCGGGATCGAGGTCAGCGCCTCCACGGCGCGGTCGCGTTGTTCGCGCAGCCGCCCGCCGGGCAGGGTCAGGTCGTAGATGCTCTGATATCCGCCCAGTGCGGCCTGAATCGCCTGCTGCGCAGGGACGTTCGCGCACAGGCGCAGACCCGAGAGCATGGTCAGGCCCTCGAGATAGCTGGCCGCATGCTGGGTGGGCCCGGACACGACCAGCCAGCCGGAGCGGAATCCGGCGCACCGGTATCCCTTGGACAGGCCGGAGAAGGTCAGGCACAGCAGGTCCGGGGCCAGGGAGGCGGTCGCGGTGTGGGTGAGGCCGTCGTAGAGGATCTTGTCGTAGATCTCGTCGGAGAACACCACCAGGTTGTGGCGGCGCGCGATGTCCAGGATCGGGCGCAGCACCTCGGGCGGATACACCGCGCCGGTGGGGTTGTTCGGGTTGATCAGCACGATCGCGCGGGTGCGGTCGGTGATCTTGGCTTCGATATCGGCCGGGTCGGGACACCAGTCCGCGGCCTCGTCGCATATGTAATGCACCGCGCGACCGCCGTTGAGAGTGGTCGCGGCGGTCCACAGCGGGAAATCCGGTGCGGGAACCAGGACTTCATCGCCGGTTTCGAGCAGGGCGGTCAACGCCATCATGATCAGTTCGGAGACGCCGTTGCCCAGGAACACTTCCTCCACGTCGACCCCGTGCACGCCGAGGGTCTGGTAGTACTGCACCACCGCGCGCCGCGCCGGGAGCAGGCCCTTGGCCGTGCTGTAGCCACTCGAGGCGGGCAGAGCGCGCACCATGTCCTGCAGAATTTCCGCGGGGGCCTCGAAGCCGAACGGCAGCGGATTACCGGTGTTGAGTTTGATGACGTGGTGGCCCTCGGCTTCCAGGCGCGCGGCGTGTTCGGCGACCGGGCCACGGATCTCGTACGACACGCCAGCGAGTTTGCTGGACTGGGTGAGCTGCATGAACGTCCCTCCTCGAGATGATTCCGCACACTGTACTTGGAAATTCCAAGTTTGCACTTGGTATTTCCAACCGTTCGGCTACAGTGTGCGGTATGCCCCGCCGAAACTACGACCACTTCTGTTCGGTGAGCCGCGCCCTGGACGTCGTCGGGGATCGCTGGAGCCTGCTGGTGGTGCGCGAATTGTCCTCGGGCCCCAGGCGATACAGCGACCTGTTCGCCGATCTGCCCGGCATCAGCACCGATATGCTGGCCACCCGGCTGCGCGACCTCGAGCAGGACGGCATCCTGACCCGCCGACGTGTCGGTCCGCGCGCGGCGACCACGGTGTACGAGCTCACCGAGTCCGGCGCCGCGCTGCGCCCGGTGCTCGAAGCCCTGTCGGACTGGGGCACACCACGATTGGGCACGCGCCGAGCCACCGACGCGGTGCGCGCGCACTGGTTCGCCCTGCCGCTGGGCCATGCCGTGGCCCAACAGCTACCCCAGGGCAGCGCCACGGTGCACATCGGCGACGCGGTGTTCCACTACGTCATCGACCACGACACCATCACCCACCACGACGGCCCCGCCACGGATCCGGACCGCGAGTTCCATCTGCGACTGGACGAGGCAATCGAGGTGGCATTGGGGGCACCCCTGACCGCAGCGCAGGCCGAGTGCTGAGTTCGCCTGTGCGGGTTCAGGATCGAGTGAAGTAGCGGTCGAGGAATTCGTTCGTGAATTTGCCCGCCGGATCGTACCGCCCCAGCAGACGCTCGAAATCGGCGTAACGGTCGTAGCGGGCACGTACGGTCGCCGCATCACAAGTGAACAGTTTGCCCCAGTGCGGGCGTGTGGCGAAGGGGCTCAGCAACTCCTCCATCACCGGCAGCAGGGCCAGCACCGCGGGAGTGTCATCGATCCAGGTGAAATGAAATGCGGCCGAATCACGTTCGGCGGCCGGGGACAGCCACAGCGGTTCCGCGGCGATCGTGCGGATCTCACACGTCTGCACGAGCGGGGCCATCCGGTCGCGGATCGTGTCGAGGGCACGGTAGGCCGCCACGACGTCCGTGCGGGGAACGAAATACTCCGACTGCAGTTCACGACCGGTGCTCGGGGTGAAATCCATCCGGAAATGCGGCAGGCGGTGCTGCCACGGTCCCGATTCGCCCAGCTGGGTGGTGCAGTGCCGGGCGTCCATGCCCGGGACCGGATGCCGGGGTGCGTCCGCGCGGGTCGCGCCGAACCACCGCGGCCCCGGAACATCCGGTGTGCGTGGACCTTTCACCCACACCTGATCCAGCTGATCGGCCCGCCAGGTGGTGAACACGCTGACGCTGTATCCCGCGGCGAGGATCTCCTGCGCATGCTCGGCGAAATCCTCCGCGGGCAACCGGTCGTAGACGTACTGCGCCAGCTCGAAGGTGGGCACCAGATCCAGAGTCAGCGCCGTGACCACCCCGAACCCGCCCAGCCCGACGACCATCCCCGCGAAATCCGGGTGCCCACGCCGGATCTCGAGCAGCTCACCGTCCGCGGTGACCACTTCGAGACCCGACACCGACGCGGCCAGACTCCGGTTGCCCACTCCTGAACCGTGTGTCCCGGTGGCCACCGCCCCCGCGACCGAAATATGCGGCAGCGAACCCAGCGTCGGCAATGCGAACCCCGCCGCATGCAGGCGATCGGCGAAATCCCCATACCGCAACCCGCCCGCGACCGTGACACACGATGCGTCGGCATCGATCTGGACCCGAGGCGGAAGTTCGGCCAGCGAAATCTGCTCACCTGTGGTGTCGGCGATCCGGTTGAACGAATGCCCGCTGCCCAGCGCACGCACCCGCTCGGACCGTGCCACCAGCTCGCGCACCTGATCCACATCGGTAGGCCGATGCACGCCGCGAGCCTCGAAAGCGATATTGCCCGCCCAATTCGTCCGCACCACGCTCTGTCCTCTCCTGACCCCGCTCGCACACGCTAGCGCGGTCCCGCATCTGCGTCGGGCGATCCCGGGCGAACGGTCCGGGCGCGCCGGACCGCTGACACCTCGTAGCCGCGAACCGGCCCGATCGTTCTAGGTGCTCGCCACGAGCAACTCCTCCGACGCCGCGGGGCGCAATCCGTCGGGGCGGTCGCGGAAGTAACGGTCGGTCAGATCGTCCCCGGACACGGTGCGGGCGTCACGGAAACCCGATTCGAGCGCCAGTGCGCGGATTTCCTCGGGGTCGTAGAAGCTGATGAACGGCGTGCCCGAGGACCGCGCACCACGCTCGGCGAACTCGCGCAGCATCCGCTCGGGGGCGTCGACTCGATCGATCGGGAGCATATAGGTCATCACCAGCGTCGACCCCGGCGCGAGGGTGGAAATGCGTTGCAGGGTCGCAATATTGGCCGCATGCGTCAGATACATCGACACCCCGGTGGAGGCCACCACCGCCGGGCGCTGCGGATCGAAGCCTGCCTCGAGGAGCCGCTCCCACCACGATTCGGTCTCGAAATCGACCGGCACCAAACGCAATCCGGCCGGTGCGGGCAGTCCCAACTCGTCCAGACGGCGGCGTTTCCACTCCTGCGGGCCGGGCTGGTCGACCTCGAAAATGGTTATGGCCGAGGCAAGTTCGGGGCGACGCTGGGCCAGCGTGTCCAGGCCCGCGCCCAGTAGTACGTACTGCCCGACGCCCGCGGCGGACTGCTCGATGATCAGATCCTCGATGAACCGCGCTCGCGCCACGACTCCCGCGCGCATCGGACGGGTCGAATCGGGATCCATGTCCGGGCGTTCGCGCCAGCCATCGTCGGGATCGACCAGGCGCAGGCCGATCTCGTCACGCACCACGTGCGGGGGCGGATCGGCCTCGAGGTGCAGTGCGCGCCACAACGCCACCCGCGCCGCGGTGTGCTCGGGCGCGACGGCCTCCTCGCCGCTCACGCCGGATCCGCCGGGGCGGCCTGCAGGGTCCACAACCGTCCGTCCGGATCGCGTACGACCATCTCCCTGGTTCCGAAATGCGTGTCCTCGAACTCGGTGACGACCTCGGCGTCGGAGCCGAAGTGCACGGCCTCGGCATCGGGCACCGACAGGACCAGGCGGGTGTCGGGCTCTTCGTGTGGAACCTCGGCGACGAACACCGACGGGCCCTGGCCGTTGCGGAACAGGCCGGAATTGTGATCGGTGGTGAAATCGGCTTCGTAGCCCAGGGATTGCATGAACCGGGCGGCCTTGCCCCAGTTGCGGGTCGTGAGATAAACGGCCGCGATACCGCTGGTGGTCACGATCGGCGCTCCTTTCGCTCGGGTGGTTGCTCGGTGGGGGAGTTGTCCAGATGTGCGCGCAGCGCCTCGGCCACGAGCGCCGACAACGACTGCCCCGACTCGATGGCCCGGATCTTGACCTGCTTGATCAAATCGACCGGCAGATACACGTTGAACTGCTTGACCTCGTCACCCACAGCTCCAAGCTAGCATGCTAGCAAGCTAGAAACAACGGCCGGAATAGCCCGCCCGCGCACCGGCTTGGGATGAAGGTGACCGATCACGAGATCTTCGAGCTGGGCGAGTTCGCCCTCGGGGGCATCCCCGTGCCCGACGTGCGACTGGCGTACACGACCTACGGTGAACTCGCGCCCGACGCGGCCAACGCCATCGTGTTTCCCACCTGGTTCGCCGGAACCCACGAAGCCAACGAATGGCTGATCGGCGCGGGAAAGGCGCTGGACAGCGACCGGTACTTCGTCATCGTGCCCAACCTGTTCGGCAACGGGCTGTCCAGCTCGCCCAGCAACACCCCCGCGCCCTACGACCGGGCGCGATTCCCGCACGCGACCATGCTCGACAACGTCACCGCGCAACACCGCCTGGTCACCGAGCGATTCGGGATCACCCGGCTGGCGCTGGTGCTGGGCGCGTCGATGGGCGCGGGACAGACGTACCAGTGGGCGGTCGCGCACCCGGACATGGTCGAGCGCATCGCCGCGATCACCGGCTCGCCACGCACCAGTCCGCACAATCAGGTGTTCTTGGAAGGTTTGCGCGCAGCGCTCACCGCCGATGCGGCCTTCGCCGACGGCGACTATCGCACCCCGCCCCGGCGTGGTCTGCGCGCATTCGCCCGGGTCTACGCCGGATGGGGGCTGTCTCAGGCGTTCTACTGGGAGCGGGTGTACGCGGCGCTGGGCTTCGAGACCCTCGAGGATTTTCTGATCGGGGTGTGGGAGAACAACTTCCGCGACTGGGACGCCAACGACCTGCTCGCCATGATGCACACCTGGGAGCATGCGGATATCGGGCGCACGCCCGGATTCGACGGCGACACCCGCGCCGCACTGGCCTCGATCACCGCCCGGACCCTGTCGATGCCCTCGCGCAAGGACCTCTAATTCCCGCCCGAGGACGAAGAGTGGGCCGTGCAGCACATCCCGGATGGGGAACTGCGCGTCATCCCGGGTATCTGGGGACACCTCGCCGGCGGCGGCGCGGACCCCGACGCGGCCGCGTTCATCGACGCTGCCCTGCGTGAGCATCTGGCCCGCTGAATTCAATGGACCTGCGAGTCCAATCGATCGGTATCCTCGCGCTATGACGATCACCGCGAAGGGACGCGCCACGCGCCAACGGATCATCGAGGGCGCCGCGGTGCATCTGCGCAGTGAGGAACCCGGCACGGTGACCCTCGACGACATCCGCGCTATCACCGGCACCAGCAAAGGGCAGATCTTCCATTACTTCCCCGGCGGGAAGGAGGAGCTGCTGGTCGCGGTCGCCCGGTACGAGGCCGAACGCGTGCTCGAGGATCAGCAACCGCATCTGGGCGCGCTGACCTCGTGGGCGGCGTGGGAACGATGGCGCGACGCGGTGCTGGCCCGGTATCGCGCACAAGGGCGGCACTGTCCGTTGGGTTCGCTGATGGCACAGGTCGGAACCACCGCCGGGACCGCCGAGGTGGTCGGCACACTGCTGGCGCAATGGTGTGCGCACATCCGGCGAGGCATCGCGACGATGCAGGACGCGGGTCTGGTGCGCGCGCAGGTGGATCCGGACGCGGTCGCGATGACGTTCGTCGCGGCCATCCAGGGCGGGGTGCAGGTGCTGCGCACCACCGGCAGTGTCGAGTACCTGGAGACCTCGATGAACACCCTCGTCGCGCACCTGCGGGAAGGGTGAGGCAGTACACCACACTTTGGACTTGCTGGTCCAAAAAATCGCTCGTAGCGTCGGCCGTATGACACGACTCTCCGGAAAAACAGCCCTCATCACCGGCTCCACCAGCAATATCGGACGCGCCATCGCCGAGGCGTACGGCGCGCAAGGCGCACACGTCGTGGTCTCCGGCCGCGACGACGCACGCGGCAACGCGGTCGTCGAACGCATCCGCGCCGCGGGCGGGCGCGCGGACTATGTGCACGCCGACCTGGACGGCACCCTGGCCGCGAGCCGCGCCCTGGCCGACGCGGCCACCGACCTGCTCGGCGGGCGGATCGACATCCTGGTCAACAACGCCGGAATCTACCCGCCCTCGACCACCCCGACCGCCGACGAAGCCATGGTCGATCGCGTCTACGCGGTCAACGTCAAAGCCCCGTTCTTCCTAACACAGGTCCTCGCGCCCGCGATGGCCGAAGCCGGCGGCGGAGTGATCATCAACCTGGGCTCGTGGGTCGCGCGCCTGGCGGTGCCGGTCGGCGCGCTCTACGCCTCCACCAAGGGCGCGATGGAAACCCTGACCCGCGCGTGGTCCGCGGAGTTCGGCCCGCGGGGTGTGCGCGTGAACGCGATCTCCCCGGGCGTGATCCGCTCCGGCGACCAGATCGCGGACGCGCCCAGCCCCGCGGACACGATGATGTACGGCACCCCGGCCGGGAAGCTCGGCACACCCGAGGCGATCGCCGCCGCGGCGGTATACCTGGCCTCCGACGCCGCGGAGTTCGTACACGGCACCGTCCTGGACGTCGACGGCGGCCGCACCGGCGTCGCGGTCGTCGCCGAACCCGCCGCGGCCGCCGCCGGAGCCTAGGCCGGATCGGGTGCGGCGACCTGACTCAACCGGCCCTCGGCCACGCGCAGCCACCGCTGCACCCGCACCTCGGTCAGAAAACGTTCGTCATGGCTGACCACGACGAACGCACCTCGATACGCCTCGAGCGCACTCTCGAGCTGCCCGACCCCGACCAGGTCCAGATTGTTCGTCGGCTCGTCCAGCAGCAACAGATGCGGCGCCGGTTCGGCGAACAGCGCGCACGCCAGACTCGCCCGCAACCGTTCCCCACCCGAGAGCGCCCGCACCGGTCGATGCGCGGCCGGTCCACGAAACAGCAAGCGCGCCAGCACATTCATCCGTTCCGCGGCGGACAGCTGCGGTGCGCTCGCGGCGAGATTCTCCGCGACGGTGAGTGCGGGATCGAGCAGATCCAGTCGCTGGGACAGATACGCCACCCGTCCCGGCGCACGGCGCACCCGGCCCTGGTCCGGGGTGAGCGCACCGGCCAGGATGCGCAGCAGGGTGGATTTGCCCGCACCGTTCGGACCGGTCAGCGCGATCCGTTCGGGCCCGCGGATCGTCAGATCCACCCCGTCGCCGGTGAAGATCTCCCGCCCGCCCAGCTCGATGCCGATCCCTTCACCCTCGAACACCGTCCGCCCGGCGGGAACCTCGGTGCCCGGCAGATCCAGCACGATCCGCTGATCCTCGCGCACCGCACGCTGGGCTCGATCGAGCCGCTCGCGGGCCGCGCCGACCCGCGCGTTATGGGTCTGATTCGCCCGTGCCGCGGACTCCTGGGCGTTGCGTTTCATGGTGCCCGCGAAGATCTTGGGCAGTCCGGCATCGCCCAGGGTGCGTGCGGCGTTGCCCGCCCGGCGCGCGGCGCGTTCGCGGGCCTGCTGCATTTCCCGCTTCTCCCGCTTGACCTCCTGCTCGGCGGTGCGCACGTTCTTCTCGGCGACTTCGCGCGCGGCCTGCACGGCCTGTTCGTAGGCAGTGAAGTTGCCGCCGTGGAAACGGATTTCGGCGGACTCCAGTTCCGCGATGCGGTCCATGCGATCCAGGAGCGCGCGGTCGTGACTGACCACGAGCAGACCTCCGGTCCACTCCTCGAGCACCCCGTACAGGCGCTGACGCATGTCGATGTCGAGGTTGTTGGTCGGCTCGTCCAGCAGCAGCACATCCGGGCGGCGCAGCAGCTGCGCGGCGAGCCCGAGAGTGATGATCTGCCCGCCGCTGAGCGTGTCCAGATCGCGGGACAGCGCGATATCGACCAGTCCGAGCTGCTCGAGCTGGGCGCGGGTGCGTTCCTCGACGTCCCAGTCCGAGCCGATGACGGTGAAATGCTCCTCGCGCACGTCACCGGATTCCACCGCGGCCAGCGCCTCGAGGACCGGCGCGATGCCCAGAACCTGCGCGACGGTCGATCCCACCGTCAGCGGCAGGGTCTGGGGCAGATACCCCAGCACTCCCTCGACGGTGACGCCGCCGCCGCCGGGGCGCAGGTCACCGGCGATCAGGCGCAGTAGCGTGCTCTTTCCCGCGCCGTTGGGCGCGACCAGTCCCGTGCGCCCGCCGGGCACGGTGAACGACAGATCCCGGAACACGGGGGTGTCATCGGGCCAGGTGAACGACAGATTCGAACAGACGATGCGAGCATCGGACATGAGGGAGACTCCCGGAGTGAGGCGGGCGCAGACCAGCTGCGCCGCATGGCGTTTCGGTGGAACGACGACATGGCCACGACAGCCGCACCGTGTGCGCTGGTGGCCGGACTCCGGGGTCTATCCGGAGATGTCGAGTTCACCCGCCATGTCTGGTCTCCTCAGGGATCGGTTCGAGCGGGCGCCACTGTACCGCACCGCTCACTCTCCGCTGGCCGCCGCGTCGTTCTCCGCACGTTCGAGCCGGGCGCGCATACGAGTGAAAATCTTTCCCAGACATGCGAGTTCGTCGTCGGTGAGCTCGTCCAGGAACAGCTCACGAACGGTGCGGGCGTGCCCGGGAGCCGCGGCCAGGAACGCCTCGAGTCCGGTGGCGGTCAGCACCGCGCGATAGCCGCGCCCATCACCGGGGGCTGGTTCACGGGTGAGCAGGCCGCGCTTGATCATCGAATTGACCTGATAGGTGATGCGGCTGCGGGAGAACACCATGCGATCGGCCAGCTCACTCATCCGCAGCCGCTGTTGCGGGGCTTCGCGCAGCAACAGCAGCAGGTGATAGTCGATCAGACTCAACCCGCTCGAGGCGCGCAGGGCCGCGTCCACACAGGTCTCGAGCCGCACGCTGCCCTCGAGATAGGCGCGCCAGGCCCGCACTTGATCCGCACGCAGTTCGCTCGGCTCGGGCATCGCACTCCTCACTACTACAAATCTTGATCATACGAGACGACCGCTGCCGGGACGGCGATCGATCTGCTGGACGACCTCGGACAAACATGCTCTGAACGACCGGGAATGTTCGGCGACAGCCTATGGTTGTCAGGGTAGACAAAATTTCAACTATATTGGAGGTCGTCATGCCAGCTGTGACAGCGGACACGCTGACGCTGCCGCGGGTGCCCGCACCGGACGCTGCGGTGATGTCGCAGCGTCGCGTTCGATCGGTGACGACGGCGCCGACCGGATTCGAAGGCGAAGGTTTCCCGGTGCGCCGCGCGTTCGCCGGGGTCTCGCTCGCGGACCTGGATCCATTCATCCACATGGACCAGATGGGTGAGGTGGAGTACGCACCGGGCGAGCCCAAGGGCACCCCGTGGCACCCGCACCGCGGATTCGAAACCGTCACCTACATCATGGATGGCACCTTCGAGCACCAGGACTCGCACGGTGGTGGCGGCACCATCAGCAACGGGGACACCCAATGGATGACCGCGGGCAGCGGCATCCTGCACATCGAGAAGCCGCCCGAGTCGCTGGTGGTCTCCGGAGGGTTGTTCCACGGCATCCAGCTGTGGGTGAACCTGCCGCGGGCGAACAAATTCAACGCACCGCGCTACCAGGACATCCGCGGCGGACAGGCCACCCTGCTGTCCTCCGAGGACGGCGGCGCGCTGTTGCGCGTGATCGCCGGTGACCTGGACGGGCAGGCCGGTCCGGGCAACACCTTCACCCCGATCAGCCTCGTGCACACCACCATCAGCCCCGGAGCCCGGCTGAATCTGCCGTGGAACCGCGAGTTCAACGCGCTGGCCTACGTGATGGCCGGTGTCGGGACCGTCGGACAGGACCAGCAGCCGATCCGCAAGGGCCAGCTGGCCGTGTTCGGCCCCGGTGACGCGCTCACCCTCACCGCGGGCACATCCACTCCCGCCGCCGAACCGAACCTGGAAGTGCTGCTGCTGGGCGGCGCCCCGATCCGCGAACCGGTCGTGCACTACGGGCCGTTCGTGATGAACACCCGCGCCGAGCTGATGCAGGCGTTCGAGGATTACCAGGCCGGACGCTTCGGGGTCATCCCCGCGGAGAAACTGCCGCACACCGACGGCGATCCGGCACCGGGGTCCGGCGCGCGGGCATGAGCCCGCACTCCCGATCGCGCGGGCGATATGCCTGCCCGCGCGATCCGGAACCGCACCTTCGTCCGGCATCGCCCGGATCGATCGCCGGACACGCTACCCAACATCGTTGACACGCCCCGGTGGGCATCCACTACGGTCGGGACCCGAACACACGGGCACGGCACCATTCCGGCGACCGACGAAGGGGACACCCCTCTTGACCACCAGCGATTTCGCCTACACCGGGTGTGACAACCTGGAAGCGATGGCCGAAGCGGTCAACTACAACACATTCCTGGTCGACACCGTCGACCGCCACCTGGCCCCGGCCGGCACCGCATCCGATGTGCGGGTGCTGGACTTCGGCGCCGGATCGGGCACCTACGCCGATATGCTCGCCGCCCGTCAGATCACCCCCGAATGCCTCGAGCCCGACGAGGAGCTACAACACATCCTGCGCACCAAGGGGTACAAGGTCGTCGACCACGACGGGACGCCCGAGCACGACGGCGAGCGGTACGGGCTGATCTACACCTTCAACGTGCTCGAGCACATCAAGAACGATCAGGCCGCCTCCGAACATCTGGCCGCGCTGCTTCGTCCCGGCGGAACCCTGGTCGTCTACGTGCCCGCGCTCGAGATCCTGTACACCGCAATGGATTCCAAGGTCGGGCACTACCGCCGTTACCGGCGCGCCCAATTGAACCGGATCCTGCGCAACGCGGGTCTCGAGATCGTCGAGTCCCGCTACTGCGACCCCCTCGGATTCTTCGCCACCCTGGCCTACAAAATGCTGGGCCCTGGTGACGGCACCATCAATCCGCGCTCACTCAAGCTCTACGACCGCGCCGTGTTCCCGATCAGCAAAGCGCTGCAGATCCTGACCGGCAAGTTCTTCGGTAAGAACGTGCTGGTCGTGGCCACCAAGGCCTGACCTGCAACTCGAGCTTCAGGCCGTTGGATGCGGCCCCCCGGGCCCGTCGGTGAATCCGGGCTCGGTCGGCCCGGGGCGTGGGCATACAAATCGGCCCCCGGGCCGCCGGGACATGACTTTCAGAGATCGCCCGAGTAGTCGATGCTGATCCAGCGATCGGGACGAATGGTGAGCAGGGTCGACCCGCTGCCGTCCATGCCGTCGGCGAAGGCGCGCCCGCCCTCCGGGCCGAGGTAACGGACGGCGATCTCCTCTCGGGCTTCGTGGGGAGCGGGAGTGACATCGTCGACGACGGTGCCCTCGACGATGACGTACTGGTAGGGCAGTTCTTCCCGCTGAACGGTCAGCGTGACCACGCCGGCCGCACGGATGAGCCTGACCTTGCGGCTCCGATCTCCGGTACTGATCCTGATATCGCCACCCGGGCTGTAGTCGTACCAGATCGGGACGGCGGCGGGCGGGCGGCCATCGGTAGCCGCGACCGACAGCACCGCAATGTGCTTGTCCGCGAGGAACTGCTGACGTTCAGTCTCCGTGAAAGGTTTCGGCATACAACTACGAACATCCCGGTGCCGCAGGATTATTTCGGTGACAGCGTCCCGACCCGGACTGCGATACGTGGCCCCGGTTATCTGACGGTGAGCCCGTCGAGCACGATTGCGATCAGCTGGTTCGGGGTGCCGCGCAACCGGGCGCGACGCTCGGCTGCCGCCACACCGATGACCAGGTCCAACACGTCGGCGATATCGACATCGGATCTCGCCGCCCCGGCTCGTTTCGCCTGTGAGAGCAGGGTTTCGAACGACCGGAGGAACTCGTCCCGAAGCTGCTCGGGGATCGCGATGACAGTACCGGTGCTGTCGTCGAGCGCTTCGCACAACGCCTGGTTGAGGGCGACTTCGCCGACGAGCTCGGCGAAGTACCCGCGAAATGCCTCCTCCGGTGCGGTGCCGGTCGCCAAAAGCGTGCGTGCTCGCTCGGTGAACTTCTCGATGCGGCCGAGAATGACCGCCTCGAACAACGCGTTGCGGGTGGGGAAGTGCCGGTAGACGGTGCCGACACCGACCCCGGCTCGGCGTGCGATCTCGTCGAAGGACACCGACGAGCCGTCGACCGCGAGCATCTGCCGAGCGACGGCCAGCACCTGATCACGATTGCGGCGGGCGTCCGAGCGCAGCGGCTTGGCGATGTGCCCGGTGTTGTCACCCATCGTTCGATCCTAACGGTCACCATTGCGAAACGGAGAAGCATCTCCGTATAGTCTCAAGAATCGGAGAGACTTCTCCGCTTATCGCGGCCCGTTGGCGCGGTTGACCCGAAATCCGATCACGGAGGACACATGGACCAGGTTGTTTTCGTCACCGGTGCGACCGGGCAGCAGGGCGGAGCGGTCGCGGACCGCTTGCTCGCCGACGAATGGCAGGTGCGGGTGTTGACTCGCCGTCCGGAAAGCATCAGAGCTCGGGCCCTGACGAGTGCGGGCGCACGTCTGATCGCGGGCTCGCTGGAGGATCCGGCGACGATCGAGCGCTGCATCGACGGCGTGTACGGGGTGTACAGCGTGCACCCAGGGCCGCTGGCCCCGGAACAGGACGAGGTGAAGGCCGGCAAGGCCATCACCGACGCCGCCGTGAAATACGGTGTGACGCATCTGGTCTACAGCTCGGGTCTGGGTACCGACCGCGGCGGGCAACCGACCAAATGGGAGATCGAGCAATACATCGCCGCGTCGGGTGTCTCGGCCACCGTGCTGCGGCCGAGTTCCTTCATGGAGAACCTGATCACGCAGTCCGCCACGGTCGGGATTCGGGACGGCGCGCTGCGCACCGCCGCGGCTGCCCACGTGCGCCAGCAGTTCATCGCGCTCGACGACATCGGCGCCTTGGCCGCACTCGCGTTGCAGAACCCGGATGACTACCGTGGCCGGACGTTCGAGCTGGTCGGTGATGCACTGACACCACCCGAGGTCGCCGCCCAGGTCAGCGCCGCAGTCGGGCAGCCGGTCCCGTATCTGCAACGTCCGATCGAGGAACTGCGCCGCATCAACGAACGATTCGCTCGCGGCTACGAATTTCTCAACAGCGGCGACGGCAGCGTGCCCGCCGTCGATATCGACGAACTGCGTGCACTGCACCCGGGGTTGATGAACTTCCGAGACTGGCTCGGCCGTAAGGGAGCAGAACTGATCCGCCCACTGCTCGATCCCCGGCCCTGATCACCGTGCATCCACACACTGCGCGGCTGACTGCGCCGCGCCGAGCGTCGCCGAAACACAGTCCCCGACAGCGGACCATAGACATCTGGCGTCACGCGCGCACGGCATCGGACAGGCGGACCTGCGGCGGGAACCGAGGCCGCGCTCACCGGTGTCGCCGAGTATCACGGCGGTGCCGATACGCGGACCTGTTGTGGCACAAGTCTTCCAGGGCATGGCCGGTGCGCTCCGGCGGGTCGAGGGTGACGCCGAATCCGCTGCCGATTGTTCGGCGAGCCCGCTGGCGATGCTGGTCTTCGTCATACTGAGATCGTGGAAACCTGGAGCGAAGCCGCACACGCGGCGGAGGCCAGTGGGGACTGGGATCCTGTGATCCCCGGGGTCAGTGCTTTTGCCGAGTGCTATAGCGCTGATCACCGCCGGCACCATGCGCATCTGTGGCACATGGATTTACTGGTGCTGGCAGGGCGTTTCGATGAGCTGGCAGCTCGGGGCGAGACCGACATCCACACGCGGCCGCCGCGGAGCAGGTAGTGGAGGAAATTGACGGAACCGATGAATACGCGCTGAGCCTGGCGAGAGAGCCCTGATCTCGCCACCAGCAGCGGCCGGTAGCAAACCATCGAATTGTCAGACCGCCAGGCGTGCAGTATCGACAGTGACAGCACGGATCGATCGGCGGATGCTCTGGACATGCCAGGTCATCTCGCAGGAGCGTCTAGCACGTTTCCTGCCCGTTCGTACTGGTGAATGACCGGTGCCGTCTCCATATGCCACCGTGCCGGCAGGCGGACATGCGCCATCACTGGCAGCTCTCGACCACCGCCCGTCGCGCGCTCCCACAACCGGCTACTGCCCACAGGTTCGGCGATCGATGGTGGTGAGCGGCAACGGTTTCACCGTCGGTCGTGCAGAAACCGCTCGACCTCGCGGGGATGACGTAACAGCTGAAGGTTCGCGTTGGGCGCGTAGCGGGTGACTGCGGTGAGGATGTCAGGCAGGCTGCGGCGGCGGTAGCAGACCATCCAGCGCCAGAACACGAGACTCTCGCGAGAGCGGCGCAGCGCGCGCCGGATACAGATTCCGAGCGGAAAATCCAGCACGACAATCGTATCGGCGGCGCGGAGTCGGGGCTCGAGCACATCGAACGGGCCCAGATCGCCGTCGAGGATCCATGTCGGCGCCGCGACGAGTTCCCGCTGGAGCGCCGCCCACCGCTCGCGGGGGATCGGGGTCGCATCCGCTGACCAGAACAGCTCGTCCAATTCGGTGACCGGCAGCCCCGTCACCTCGGCCAACCGGCGCGCGAGCACCGATTTGCCCGCACCGCCACGACCGAGCACGACCACTCGTTGCACACAGCCTCCGTGGGAATCGGATGATCGCCTTCGCGCGGACCTCTGTCGAGTATGTCCGCGCAGAGCCGCTCGGGGGAGCGAGATGTAGCTCGGCAACCGACTCATTTCTCAGCGGAGGTTTCGGTCGTTATCCGCGTGATCGCGGCAGTTCACCGAAATTGGTACGGCCGCACCAGCGACCCTAGTTTTCAAGGGATTACGTATCTGTTTCGTTTGGTTGGGGCGACGCAAACGGAAACGAAAAATCTGCGACGTACTAGGAAGTCTGTGCTCGCCCCCAGGGGTTCTGACCGCCGATAACGTTCACTTATCGGCGGTCAGAACTGGATCGTTTGCCGTGCGGCGCACCGGCATTCGTTTCGTGTCATATCGTTGGATTTGACGAAACAAACGCTACGATTCTCCGGTGGCGACGATGTGCAACTACCCGGGATGTTCACGAACCATCACCAAGAGCGGCGGCCCGGGTCGACCCTCGGAATACTGCGAACACCCCGAACACACCCGGTGGCGAGCCTGGCGAGAACGTCAACGACTGCAACAGGAGCAGGACGACACCCCGGCTGCGAACGTCACTGTGACGCAAAAAGGTCCGGTGACCGCAGCCCGGGTACGGGCCGACGAACTGCTCATCCAGTTCCGAACCCTGGCCGAACAACTCGGCGGCACACTGAATTCCGCGGTCGCCGAACTATCCACGCTGGCCGACCCGTCGATCGCCGAGGACCAGGTCCAGGCCGTGCAGGCCGAGGCCGCACGTCGCATCGCCGAAGCCGAGATGGCCGCGGTCACCGCCGAACAAGCCCGCCGCGAGGCCGAACAGGCCAGGGCCGCAGCCGAATCCGCCGCCGAGGACGCCGCCGCGGCCGCGGAACATGCCGAAGCCCGCATCGCCGAAGCGCTCGCCGCCCGCGACGACGCGCTCGGTGAGGTGCAGAAGGTCACCACCCAGGCCGCGGACGAGGTGTTCACCGCCCGCACCGAGGCCGAAGCCCAGGTCCGAGCCATTCGCCGCGAAGCCGCCGAGGACCTCGAACGGGCCCGGGACCAAGCGAACGAGGAGATCACCCGGGCCCGCACCGCATGCTCCGCGGATATCGAACGTGTCAAACGCGAAGCCGCCCAGCAGATCACCGCCGCCGCAGCCGAACGCGACCTGGCCGTTCAGCGCGTCGCGGATGCCGAACGCGCCATCGATCGCGCCGAAGCCGCGGCCGCCGAACGCGCCGAAGCCCTGTCGGACACGCGAGCGGAACTCACCCGCAGCCGCACCGAACTCACCGAGGCCCGGGCGGAGATCACCACCGCACGAGCAGAACTCGCCGAAACGCGGCGCACCGCAACCGAGGACACGGCCGCCCTACGCACCACCCACACCGCCGCACTGGCCGCCGCACACCGCGACGCCGCCGAACGCCTCGCCGCCGTCGAGGACGCACGAGCCCAAACCCTCGCCCGCGCCGAACGCGCCGAACGCCTCGCCGACGACCTCCTGGCCCAATCCCGCCGCAGCGGAACAGGAACTGAAACCACCAGCACCGGAACCTGATTCGCGACGCCGACCGCCCATCGCGTCGACCGATGGGCGGTGGAACTTCTCCCACTGATTCCCGGCAACCACTCGGCGGTTGAAGCACTGGCAGCGGCCCAGTGGGAGAACTCGACAGTGCTCGGTGCCGACGTCGTCGAGCAGATCGCGGCACTCGAACAGCTCCCCGGCAACGAGTTGCAGGTGCACGGCAGCGGAAAGCTGGTCAAGACATTACGGCTCGGCATGGACACACGCCTGGACCTGAGCCGAGAACGTGTTGCGGGCTGGAGAATTCCTGTCCGGTGGAAGTGGCCGCGAAACTGGACCAGCAGTAGACGCTGTGTCACTGCAACGGAACGCCCGCAATCAGCCGGTCTACGAGAAAGGCGAGGATCTCGTCGCGGGCCGCGGCGGTCGGCTCCCCGGCCGTATCGACGAGATGCGCGGTGACCACACTGTGCGGGCAGCCGACGATCTGTGAGAAGAACGGCGGCGGAGACGGATTCGCCGCGTCGGCGGGCAGCACTCGCGGCTCGAAACGCGGGCCCAGCGCTGCGGCATAGGCGGCGAAACGCTGCTCGGTGCAGAAGCGGTCGCCCTCGAAACGATAGGCCCGGACCACGAGATCATCGCGATCGAGTCGCTTCCGCACGGCCGCGAGCTCACCGGGCGAAATCTCCAGTCCCCCGGGCTCATCCAGTGGCAGGGACGGTTGGCACAGCACCGGCGCCAGCATCGCGGGCTCGAGCATCATGGTGAGCGCGAAATTGCCGGTGAAGCACATACCCAGCGCGCCGACCCCGAGACCGCCGCATTCGCGATGGGCCAGCGCTGCCAGCGCACGCAGCCACACCGCGACGGGGCTGGACTTGCCCGCGCCGAAGGCCCGGAATTCCGCGCTGACACAGGCTCGTTTGAAGACTTCCACGCCTGCCTCCGCCTCCGGATAGGCACCGTCGCGGCCGAACAGTGACGGCAGGTAGACGGTGAGCCCGGCCTCGCGCACCCAGCGCGCGAAGCGGGCCACATCGGGACTGATGCCGGGCATTTCCGCCATGACGATGACCGCCGGTCCGATGCCGCTGACGTACACGGTGCGGGCTACTCCGTCGAGCGTGATCGACCGGGGTGTGAAATCGGACAGGTCGTCGTCGAGAGGGTCCTGGGGGAGAGATTGCTGCACACCCGAACTCTGCCGTAGCAGGTCAGCACACCACCATCGGCAAGATCGCCACTCTTCGGTCTAGTCTCGCCATATGATTACCCACCTCGCGCTGGACGGTGTGCTCGAAGGTGCACTCGGCCTCGGTGTCGACATCGTCGACACGGCAGCCGGGATCGCCGGTGACACGACGGGCCAGCGGCTGCGACAGCGCGTCGCATCACTCGATGGGCTCCCGGTCCGCTCCAGCGGTGGGCGGCTGATCAGCGTCGATACCGAAACTCCGCTCGGCGCGGCGAAGTTCGAACCCGGCGACATTCTGCTGCTGCCGGGGCCGTCCGCGTCCAGCGAAGCGCGTGTCGAGGAGCTGCTGACCCGACCCCAGACCATGCAGGCTGTCGAAATCATCCGGCGTGCCGCTGATTCCGGCGCTACGGTAGCTGCCTCCTGCTCGGCTGTCTTCGTGCTCGCGGCCTCGGGGCTGCTGTCGGGCCGGGCCGCCACCACTACGTGGTGGCTGGCGCCGCTGTTGGCCCGCCGCTTCCCCGATGTCACCGTGCACTCCGATCGCATGGTGGTCGACGGCGGCGCAATAGTCACCGCCGGTGCGGCTTTCGCCCACACGGATCTGCTGCTGGCGCTGGTCGCCCGCCTCGGCGGCGGTGCACTGGCCGAGCAGGTGGCTCACTACCTGGTGCTCGATGCCCGCATGTCGCAGTCGCGCTACATGGTGCTCGAGCATCTACGGGCCACCGACCCGGTGCTGCGTGCCGTGCAACAGCACGTGCACGCCAATCTGCACCGGCAACTATCGCTGGACGAATTGGCAAGTGCCGCAGCGGTTTCTCCGCGCACTCTGACCCGCCGCATCCGCGACCGCGTCGGCGTCTCACCCATCCGGTACGTTCATCGCCTCCGGGTCGGGCACGCGGCCACCCTACTCACGACCACCCGCGAACCGGTCGACGTGATCGCGGGCGCGGTGGGTTACGCCGATCCGGCGGCCTTCCGGCGCATCTACCGCAGGCACACCGGCGAGACACCGACCGCCACCCGCACCCGCGCGGCCGAATCGACCTGATAGGAGTGCCGTTTCAGGATTCCGGGGCCGGATCGGCGCGACCCCTCAGGGCTCGAGATCGACGACGCCTCTGCCACTGTCCACGTCGAAGGGCACCGAGACCTGGTCGTGTGCGATCAGCCAGGCGCCGTCGATCCGGCACAGTCCGTAGGTGACCCGGACCCACATACCGTTCGTGGCCACGCCCTGCTTCAGGGTTCCGCTCAGGCGAACGAAGGCGTGCCCGAATGCCACCTCGCCGCCCACGGTGAACCGCAGGTCGCGAACCTCGTAGTTCACGGTCTCGAAGATCCGGAACACCTTCGCCCAGTTCTCGAGTTTCGCCGCCACCCCGACATGCTGCAGTGGCGGTTCGACGTCGAAGGACACCACGTCGGTGGTGTAGAGCTGCCTCAGAGCCTCGAGATCCTTGGCGCGCAGTGCATCGACGACCTTGTCGATGTGTCGGCGAATCTGGATTTCATCCTCGGCGGCGCGGTCAGCGCGTGATCGAAAGTCGTTCGGCGTCATCGTGATCGGTTCCTTTCTTGTCGATGTGCGGGGTGTCGGTGATAGGGCGGCGCAGCGGAGCCAGGGCGGTACTCCATGCGATGACCTGATCCAGCGTTCTGTTCAGGGCGGCGGCATGGTGTTCACGCGGTACGAAGGTGGTGTGGTTCTCGAAATCGGTGAGCAGCGAGATCGCGACCTGATGGCCGACGTCGGCCATACCCAGCGTGCTGCACACCGTCCGCAGTTGCACGACCGCGCGAGCGCCGCCGCCCGCGCCGTAGGAGACGAATCCGACCGCCTTGTCGGTCCATTCCGCGAATGCGTGATCGATGGCGTTCTTCAACACGCCGGGAACGCCGCCGTTGTATTCCGGGGTCACCAGCACGAAGCCGTCGAACGGGGCGATCCGCTCGGCCCAGCGACGGGTGTGCTCGTGCGCCGACGGGCCGAACATCGGCGGCGCGGGCTCGTCCAGATGCGGTAGCGGGTGATCACGCAGATCGATCAGTTCGAATTCGGCGTCGTCGCGCTGCGATGCCGTGTCCTGAACCCACTGGGCGACCTGTGGGCCTCTACGGTTGGGGCGGGTACTGCCGAGGATGATTCCGATTCTGATCACTGTCCGAACTCCTGCTCTGTCGATAACCTCACGACCTTCCGACGACGCAGCCGCCGAGAATGTCACGCCGCGTCACGAATCGGGTCGCTGATTCGTCGAATTCGGTGAGGACACGAAGACGAAGGAGCCGACCATGACCGACCCGCACCTGCCGATGGTGATCAGTGAACGCCGTCAACTGCTCAATCTCGCCTACCGGCTGCTGGGCTCGCTGGCCGAGGCCGAGGATGTGGTGCAGGAGACCTACGTGCGCTGGTATGCGCTGTCCGAGCAGCAGCGGCGGGAGGTGGCGGTGCCCGGTGCGTGGTTGACCACGGTCGCGAGCCGGATCTGCCTCGATCTGCTCGGCTCGGCGCGGGCCAGGCGGGAACGCTATGTGGGCGCGTGGATTCCGGAGCCGGTACCCGGCCATGCGGAATGGTTCGGTGGCCCCGTCCCGGCCGATCCCGCCGACCGGGTCACGCTCGACGAGTCGATCAGCATGGCCTTTCTCGTCGTACTGGATTCCATGACGCCGGCCGAGCGGGTGGCCTTCGTCCTGCACGACGTGTTCCGCTACTCCTTCGCCGAGGTCGCCGAGGTCGTCGGGCGCAGTACCGCGGCCTGCCGTCAGCTCGCCTCCTCGGCTCGCCGCCGCCTGCGCACCGTGCAGGGGCCCTCGGCAGGCCGGCGTGCCGAGGTGGTCAGGGATTTCAAACGAGCCTGGGAGACAAGGGATATCGAGGCGCTGATCGGCCTGCTCGATCCGACCGCGATCGCGACCGCCGACAGTGGTGGGCTGGCCCCGGCGTTCCGGGATCCGATCATCGGCGGCGAGCAGATCGCCCACACCTGGCTGGACATCGCTGCGCGCAACTCCGCGGTGACCCTGCTCGAGCGGACGGTCAACGGCGAGCCCGGTCTGGTGGCACAGCTCGGCGACGCCATCGTCTCGGTGTACGCCTTCGGCATCGCCGACGGCCGGATCACGCACATCTGGGCGATCCGGAATCCGGAGAAGCTGCGGCCCTGGACAGTTGGGGAAACCACACCGGATATGTAACTGGTTACTAACCACTTACTTATAGGATGGTCTCCATGACCGACGACGTCTGGGCCGGACTGGCCGATCGCTTCGCCGACGGGGCCTACGCCACCGTCAAAGGGCGGGTACGCACCTCGGTGATCCACCGCCATCTGCTCGAACATCTACCACCGGCTCCGGCGCGGGTACTCGACGTCGGCGGCGGTGCCGGGCATCAGTCGTTCCCGCTGGCCCAGGTCGGATACGAAGTGACGGTTCTGGATTCGTCCCCGGCGATGCTGGACAAGGCGCGCGAACGGCTCGCGCGGCTGCCCGAGGAAGTCCGCTCCCGGGTCACCTTCGTGCAGGCCGAGGGCGAGCACGCCGAACAGGCGGTGAACGCAGAGCGTTTCGCCGCGGTGCTGTGCCACGGCGTGCTCGGTTACCTCGAGCAGCCCGAACCGCTCGTCGAGCAGCTGTGCCGATGCGCGGCCGACGACGGGATCGTATCCATCATGACCGCCAACGCCCACACCACCGCGGTTCAACCGGCCTTGGAACGACGCTGGCGTGACGCGCTCGCCGCCTTCGACACCCGGCACGGGACCGTTATGGGACTGCCCGGCCGCGCGGACACGCCGGAGGAGGTCGGCAAACTGATGCTCGGCCACGGCGTGGAACCGGTGCGCTGGTACGGGGTGTGGCTGTTCGTGGACTGGCTCGAATTCAGCGGAGTCGACCTGGATGTGAACGACACCGAACAGGTCGCCGCCACGATCGCGGTGGAATACGAAGCCAGCCTGCGGGATCCCTACCGTGCGATGAGCCGGGTCTTTCACCTTCTCGGACGCAAAACCCTGGGCTGAGACGGCCTGCTCGTCCGGCGGACCGTGAGAATCGGCCGCATGCAGCACGAGCGCCTGGTACATCAGCAGCACCCCGTTGCCGTGCGCGCCGTCGAGACTGTCGTGCGGCCCCGACAAGCCCGTGCCGATGGACACGTGGGAGGTCCCCAGCGCTGAAACCCGCACTTCCGCAACAGTTCCGGGCCTACCTGCACGGAATCGGTTCCGAGGGTGAACCTTTCGCGCATCGATATCGGATCGGTCCGGGTCGAGGGGGAGGTGCCCGGTGTGTGTAAGCCCGTGAGGTTCCCATCGCTCGGTGCTCGATAGGGTCGAGGAATGGCGCGAATCGCATGGCTGGGGCTGGGCCGGATGGGGTCGGGGATGGCGGCGCGGATGGTCGCCGCCGGGCATGAGGTGCACGTGTTCAACCGATCCCCGCAGCGGGCCGAACCGCTCGTGGCGCAGGGGGCGATCGCCGCATCCACTCCGCGCGAGGCGGTCCGGGATGCGGCGATGATCGTCGCCATGGTCGCCGACGACCCGGCTTCGCGGACGGTGTGGCTCGGTCCGGACGGTGCGCTCGCCGGTTCGCCCGCGCCCGGCGCGTTCGCAGTGGAGTGCTCCACGATCTCCCGCCCGCACGTGCTGGCCCTGTCCCGGCAGGCGTCCGAGCGGGGCCTCCGGTATCTCGACGCCCCGGTGACCGGGTTGCCCGAAGCGGCCGCCGCCGGTGCGCTGACCCTGTTCGTCGGCGCGGACGGAACGGCCCTCGACGCGGCTCGCCCGCTGCTGGAACCGTTGTGCACCAACATCGTCCGGTTCGGTGAGGTGGGTGCGGGCACGTCCTACAAACTGATGCAGAACCTACTCGGCTCGATCCAGATCGCCGCGACCGCCGAGGCCCTGCGCACCGCGGAATTGGCCGGACTGGACCTGCCCACGGTGGTCGACACGCTCTCGCGCGGTGGTGCGGCCAGCCCCACCGTGGTGCGCGTCGCCCGGCTGATCCTCGAGGACGCCCACGACCGCGACGTCAGTTTCACCGCCGCGCTGCGCCTGAAGGACACCCGCTTGGGCGTCGAAGCCGCCGACGCGCTGGGCACTCCGGCAGCTCTCGGCCACACCGCGCTGGACATCTTCACCCGCTTGGTCGACGCAGGGCACGGTGAACTCGGCGAGACCAAGGTGATCGATCTGCTGCGGGAGTGAACTGCGCTCCTGGGAGATCCTCTGTGCCGCTTCGTGAGTGGGCGACTCAGGACGGTGGTCCGGGAACCAGGTCGGACTGAACACCTGCTCGTGCGCCAGTCTCTCCTGCCGGGCAAGCCGGATCAGCTGGCATCCGTGCGTGCGGCAGTGTCGTTCTTGCGCTGGTTGGCATTGAAACGCGCCTTCTTCTGGCGATTCCCGCACGTGTTCATCTCGCACCATTTGCGGGTGCGACTTCGGCTGGTGTCGAAGAAGGCGGCTCGGCAAGTCGGCGATGCGCACAGGGCCATTTTTCCGTCCCGTTCGCCCGAGATGATGTCGATCGCGTCGGCGGCGATCACGCCCAGGGCATCTTCTACGCGGGAAGCCGAGCCGAGTCGCCATTGGCGATTTCCCTCGGGCGTCAGGATGGCCGCCGCCCGACCGCGAATGCTGCAGTCATTGATGACTTGGGCGGCAGCCGCAGGCAGAGCGTCGCCGATCGCGGCTGCTGTCGCAGCGGCGTGAATCGACTCCCGCAGTTCCCGAGCGAGTTCGAGCTGGGCGGTGGTGCAGGAGTCCACGGCCAGGCCGCTCACCGCCAGCCAGTCGATGAGTCGCTGCGGGGTGGGAATGCGCTCAACAGCGTCGCCCTGACGCTCCGTCAGCGTCGCAGTGAAGCTGGTCGCCAGCACGCTACCGAGGCGGAACTCAGGGAACCCAGCAGACATGGAACCACCATAGCTGGTTGCAGGACGCCTGCATTACATGTTAGAACCGTCTTAGCCGGTTCTCTGTAGCTCAAAGCCGGTTCGCGATAGCCAGGAGGTCTCATGCCCCGTTCATCCAGCGACGTGCAAGCATTCGAAGCCCACGCAACCGACGCCGACCTCGACGATCTCCGAGCGCGATTGGCCGCGGCGCGGCTGCCGGAAGCCGAGACGGTCTATCGCGCCGCGCCCGACCCTCGCCGATGGGAACAGGGCGTTCCGCTCGCCGACCTCGTCGATGTCGTGAACTACTGGCGCACCGAGTACAACTGGCGGTCGTTCGAAGAGCGCCTCAACCGGATCGGGCAGTTCCGCACGACCATTGCTGATCTGGGAATCCACTTCCTGCACCGCCGATCCGCGCGCGCAGATGCCACTCCGCTGATCTTGACGCACGGCTGGCCGGGCAGTATCGCCGAGTTCATCGATGTCGTAGACGAGCTGGCGGATCCGAGAGATGCTGCCGCCCCGGCGTTCCACGTGGTGGTCCCGTCGCTACCGGGGTTCGGTTACAGCGATAAGCCCGCCACCACCGGGTGGGGAACCGAAAAGATCGCGGCCGCATGGGTGGAACTGATGGGCAGGCTCGGCTACCGCAGGTTCGCAGCCCACGGCGGCGACTGGGGAGGCAATATCACCACGGTCCTCGGCGGCAGGTTTCCGGCGCACGTTCTCGGCATCCACACACTGTTCGCGGAGGCGCCGCCCGGTTTGGCTACGGACGGGCTGACGGCCGCCGAGCGCACATGGACCGAAGACACCCGCGATTTCTGGCATGGCACCGGTCGGCGCCACCGCGCGGCGTATGCGAAGCAGCAGGCGACCCGACCGCAGACCATCGGCTACTCGCTCGTCGACTCACCGGTCGGGCTGCTCGCCTGGATCCTCGACAAGTTCGCCGAGTGGAGCGATACCGAAGACAGCCCGTTCGAGACGATTTCCAGAGACCGGATTCTCGACGACGTCACCCTGTATTGGCTGACGCGGACCGGCGCATCGGCGGCCCGCATCTACTACGAAAGCCACAACTCGCTGGACCCCGAAATCCGGGTCGACGTCCCGTCGGCAATCACCATGTATCCCCGCGATATCGAGAAGACCCCGCGCCTCTGGGCGCAGGAGCGGTACCGACAGATCGTCCGATGGAATTCGCCCGAAGTCGGGGGACATTTCCCGTCGCTGGAGGTTCCCGAGTATTTCGTCGAGGACCTGCGAGAAGGGCTCGCGGCAGTGCTTGCCGCTCATCGGTGAACGCGGCTGCCGGGACCGGGAATTGGTCCGGGACCGAGCTGGGGGCCGAATGCTCTGCGCAACAAGGGGTCTCGGTTGCGATTGCCACCGGAATCCCGAACCGGTCGGGGGACTAACGGTCGGAGGAATGCACGGCGGTGATTCCGGACAGGACCAGATCCAGGCCGTCGAGGAACTGCTCGCGGTCGTCGTGCCCGCGTAGCTGACGGGCGACCGCTCGGGTGAACGGATACTCCTCGGGGTCGAGGTTCTCCCAGGTGGTCGCGACGGTGTCCAGGAAATCCGGGCGGTCCTGATGTGTGGCGTTCCGGCCGTTGGTGGCGTTCTGGCCCGCCGCGCCCAGGATGTAGTTCATCAGCGCGGAGGTCGCGGTGAACCAGGCCGCCTCGGGGACGTCCAGGGCGCTGATCTGCCGACCGAGGCCCTCGAACAGGCGCGGCGCCAATGTCCCTGCGGGATCGCGGGACATCTGGATGGCCAATTGCGTTGCGAGCCAAGCATGCTCGTCGATCGCATCGAACAGGCCCAGGGCCACCGCACGGATCCGTTCCCGTGGAGTGGCCGCAGGTTCGGCGGGCTCGCGGGTCAGCGCGGCAGTCACCACCGCGTCGGTGGCGGCTGCCAGGAGTTCGCCCTTGTTCGCCACATGCCAGTAGATCGCGCCGGGACCGGTGGCCAGGCGTTCGGTCAGCGCCCGGAACGTCAGCCCGGTCTCACCGGCGATATCGAGCAGATCGATCGCGGCCGCGACGATGCGCTCGCGGGACAGCGCCTCGGTGCGCCTCGATGATCGGGGAGTGCGGGTGGGCATACCGCCATCTTGACATGTCTGGAGCATTGTTCCAACATGGAATGGCATTCCAATCATGGAGCGGCGTACCAGTCAGGTCGACCGGGTCACCCCCGAGCGGCCGCATCCCGAAAGGAGCCCACGATGAGCGCACCGATCACCATCATCGGCGCCGGACTCGGCGGCCTCACCCTCGCTCGCGTCCTGCACGTCCACGGCATCCCCGCCACCGTCTACGAAGCCGAGCCCTCGCCCACCGCACGCACCCAGGGCGGCATGCTCGACATCCACGAACACAACGGCCAGCCCGCGCTCGCCGCGGCCGGACTGCTCGAACAGTTCCGCGACCTCGTCCTGGAAGGACGCGAGGCGACGCGGGTGCTGGCCCCGGACGGCACCGTGCTGCTCGACGAACCCGACGACGGCACCGGCACCCGACCCGAGGTGCAGCGCGGCGACCTGCGCCGGCTCCTGCTGGATTCGCTACCCGAGGGCACCGTGCGGTGGGGACACAACGTCACCGGCGTGCGCGCGGTGGAGCCTGGCCGTCACGAGGTGAGTTTCGCCGACGGCTCGACCGTCCGGACCGGTCTGCTCGTCGGCGCGGACGGGGCCTGGTCGCGGGTGCGGTCGCTGCTGTCCGAGGCCACCCCCGAATACGTCGGCACCACCTTCGTCGAGACCTACCTGTTCGACGCCGACACCCGGCACCCGGCCGCGGCGAAGGCCGTCGGCGACGGAGCGCTCTTGGCCCCCGTGCCCGGAAAGTCCATTCAGGCGCACCGCGAGAGCGGCGGAACCCTGCACGCCTACGTCGCATTGGCCGCGCCGCAGGAATGGTTCGCCGAGATCGACCTCCCTGATCCCGCCGCCGCGACCGAGCGGATCGCGCGCGAATTCCACGGCTGGGCACCCGAACTCACCGCACTGATCACCGACAGCGACACCACACCGGCACTGCGCCCGCTGTTCGCGCTGCCGATCGAGCACCGCTGGCAACGAGTCGCGGGAGTAACCCTGCTCGGCGACGCCGCGCACCTGTCCCCGCCCAACGGCGAGGGCGCCAACCTGGCCCTGTTCGACGCCGCCGAACTCGGGCGCGCACTCGCCGAGCACCCCGAGGATCGCGAAACCGCACTCGGTGCATACGAGCAGGCCCTGTTCACCCGCAGCGCCGCGGAAGCGCTCGAGGCCGCCGCCGACTTCCAGCGCTGCTTCGGAGAGAACACCCCGGACAGCCTCCTGGACCTGCTCACCGGAGCCGGCCGAACCGCCTGAGCCAGTGCGTGCCCCGCTGTCACTTCTCCGAGATCCGCTGGCGAGCAACGATTTCCATGGCGACATCCGTCCGGCAGCTACCTGCGGCGAGGTGGTGCGACTCACCCGGGTCCGCGCTGCCGCTGCTACGGTTCGGGCTCGGCATGACCTCGACGCTGGGTTGGTGCGTCGCCGGGTACGGCCCGAGAGCGTGGGCGAAACCCTGTCGGCCAGTATCAGCGGTGTCGGGATCGGGGACACCGCAATGGGTTCCGGATGCGGTCGGTGCATCGGTGCACCCGATGCGAAGACGCATGGTGTGCGGTCGCCGGGTCAGGTGTGGGTCGGGGAGACCTCGCGTACCGGATCGGATGGGGCGTCGTCGCGGGGACGAGCGGTCAGCACCACCTGCGCTCCGCCTGCGGGGACGTGGGTGATGTTGCGGATGCGGACGCGCTCATCGTGCACTCCCGGCGGGAGGGACAGGGCGTAGCGGGAGAGCACCTCGCGCAGTACCACCGTGCCTTCCATCAGTGAGAAGCCCGCTCCGATACAGCGGCGCACGCCGCCGCCGAACGGAAGCCAGGTGTTCGGGGCGACGCTGCCGTCCAGGAAACGGTCCGGAGAGAAGCGTTCCGGGTCGGGGTGACGGTCCGGATTGCGGTGTGCCAGCAGGATCGAGGTCGACACCACTGTGCCGCCCGGCAGCCGCCAGCCGCCGATCGTCATCTCGCGGGTCAGTTTTCGGCCCGCGCCGCCGATCACCGTGCGGCGGCGCATCGACTCCTTCAGGACCGCCTCGAGATATTTCTCGTCGCCTTCGAGGGCAGCACGGTGTGCGCGATCCTGAACGGTCGGGTCCGCGGCCAGCTCGTGGAACGCCCACGACAGCGCCGAGGCGGTGGTCTCGTGCCCGGCCAGCAGCAACGTCACGAGCTGATCGCGCAACTCCGCGTCCGAGAGCGGGACATCCGTGGCATCCTCGCCGGATCCCACGGCCAGCAGTCGCGAAAGCACATCCGCGCCATCGGAATCCGGTGCGGCGCGACGGCGCGCGATCTCCTCGTACAGCAATGCGCTCAACGCATCCTGGTTCTCGCGCATCCGCTGCCACGGGCCGAGTGTCTGCAGGCGCGGCCAGATTCCGCCGAACAGCATGATCGGGTTGATGTTCACGATGCGCCGCAAGCGGGGTGCGAGCAGCTCACGCCGCCGCGGATCGCTCACCCCGAACACCACCCGCATGATCACCTCGAGGGTGAGGTCGTTCATCCGGTCCAGGGTGTGCAGCGCAGTGCCCGGGGGCCAGGATTCGACGTGGTCGGCGGTGATCTGCTCGACGAGCCCGCGATAGCCGCGCAACGCCGACGCGGCGAAGGCGGGCATCAGCAGTCGGCGCGCCCGCGCGTGCTCGGCCTCGTCGGTCAGCAGCACCGAATGCTCACCCATCACCGCGCCCAGCACCCGATTGCCTTCTCCAGCATGCATATCGGCCGGATCACCGGCGTACACCTCCCGGATGTGCTCGGGCCGGGAGAACACCACCAGATGCTCGGCGTACGGCGGCAGCAGACGCAGGCTGAACACGTCGCCGTAGCGGGCGGACATCGTGGTCAGCAGCCGCGGGCGCGCGGTGGCGTACATCAGGGTCTGCAGTAGCCGCGGCAGCCGCGGGCCGGGGGGATATGCGGTGCTCACCAGCTCATGCCTTCCTCCGGGATGCCCGTGCCCGGAAACGACCGACGCGGGTCGAATACCACGGTACGGCCCGCGGGTCCGGACCGTCGTCGCGGATCGGCCTCGTCGATGCGTGGCGTACCGCAGTCGATACGAGCAATCGTGTGGCGACTGTAATGCCATCGCGATTTTCCTGATATCTATCGCAATGCCGACATCTCGGACGATGATGACGCAAATATTAGGCAACACAAGGTTGTTGCTCATATCATGACGCCATGCCCACCTTCAGAGTGGCCGGGCGCACCGATGTGTACATCGGCGAAGCCTGGCAGGCGGCGTTGGCGATCGGCTGTACATCGGTGGTGCTGGGGGTGGTGATGATGGTGTGGCCGGGCAGATCGGTCTCGATGTCCGAGCTACTGTTCGGCGTTGCCATGCTGTTGACCGCGGCCTGGCAGATGGTGCTGGCGTTCCGCGGCCGCATCCGCACCGGACTCAAGATCCTGGAGTTCGGCACCGCGCTGGTTTCGGTGCTGCTGGCGATGTGGTGCATGCGCAGCGGCGACTGGGTATCGCTGGTCGCGCTGTGGGTCGGGCTGGGCTGGGTGATCCGCGGCGTCGTCCAGGCGACCGTCGCGGTCTGGTCCGACCAACTGCCCGGCGCCGGCCGCCAGGAGATCGCCGGACTGCTCACCCTGGTGGCCGGTCTCGCGGTGGTCATCTGGCCCATCGACACCCTCGACGCGCTGGCGGTCCTGGCCGGGGTGTGTCTGATCCTGTTGGGAATCAGCGAGATCCGCATCGCCACCCGCATCGCCCGGCCGGAATCCACCCCCGAACACGTCGGCGTGCAGGGCCTGCTGCGCTCGCACTCCTGAGCACACCCTGTGGCATTGCCGCGCCGATGCATTCAGGTGCACGACGTACCGTCGGAACATGGCCGTCATCCACCACACCTCGCTGATTCCGACCAAACTGGAACTCTTGCGAACGTGGTTGCCCGCGCAGGACTGGTTCCATGGCACGCGAACACCCGAGCTGGTCGCGGTCGGCGGATTCCGCCTCGACGATCCCGCCGGCCAGGTGGGCATCGAATGCTATCTGGTGACCGACACGGTCACCGCGCACACGTACCACGTCCCGATGACCTACCGCGGCGCGCCACTGCCCGATGCGCACGACGCGTTGATCGGCACTCTCGAACACGGTGTACTGGGACGACGGTGGGTGTACGACGGCCCGGGTGATCCGGTTTTCGTCGCTCAGGCGCTGGCACTGCTGACCGGGCGAGCCGAAGCGCAGGATCAGCAGCGGGATAACACCCCGGACCCGGATATCGATATCACCTGTGCCGCTGTCGATGCGCCGATCGCCCTGCGCGTCGTCCGGATTCCCGGGGACGGTGATCCGCACGGCCGGTGCGGGTCGGTGCGCGGCCCGTGGCGCACACCGCAAGGGCGCGAGACCCACGGGGTGCTGCTCGAGGCGACCGCGATGGACGGGAGGAATAGCAGATGGTGACCAGGACAAGGGTTTTCACGGCGGTGCTGTTCTGTGGCGTGGTCGGCGGAGTGGCGGGATGTTCATCCACTTCGACCGGGACAGCGGCGACCGGCACGGCGGACAGCGGGACGAGCGCGAGTGCGGTGACCAGCGCGGGGGTGCCGTCCGGGAATCCCTCTGCCGCGCCCGGCCCCGGTAGGACGGTGCGGAATTCGGCGACCTCGGCGGCGATCGCGCCGTGCGCGGGCAGCCAGTTGGTCCTCAGCGGCAAGGCATTGGGTGCGGCGATGATGCATCGCGGTGTGCAACTGACCTTCGCGTTGGCTGCGGGCGCCGCGCCGTGCACGCTGCAGGGTTATCCGGGGGTGGACACCGGTGCGGGCGGACCGGTCGTCCACGCCGCGCGCACACCGACCGGATATATGGGCGGTCCGGGCGCGGGCACCCTGGTGACCGTGCGGTCCGACAACCCCGCGCACGCGATCGTGGAGGCCACCGCCATGGGACCCGACGGCGGTGAGTGCACCATGTACTCGACCCTGCTGGTCACCCCGCCCAACACCACCGACACCCGGACCGTGAACGTCGGCATCAACGGCTGTGAGCTGCAGGTACATCCGGTCACCGGGTGAACCGCGTCGCTGGCGCGCGAGACCGATGGTCGTGCGCGGTGGTGCGGTCGACCCGACGTGTTGTGACACCCTGTGCGGCAACGACACCGGAGTAATCGACGGTGGAAACAGTCCTGTTCGATCAGGGCTCGTAGCGCCCGGCGTGGGCGATGCCGTCCAGCAGGGCGGTCAGGCCGAAGGTGAAGGTGTCCTCGGGGGTGGGGTCGGTGTCCTGGTGGATGCGGCGGGACAGGTGGGGATGCTCGCCTGCGGCGAGGATCGTGCGGATGTAGGGGGCGACGGCGTGCCGCCATTGATCCTCGGTCAGGCCCGTGTGGCGGTGTGCGCGCTGCTCGGCGAGCTGGCGGGTGGTCGCGCCGAAGATGTACGCGCCCACCGCGTCGACGATGTAGGTGACGCGGGCGATGTCGGGGGTGAGTTCGGCGGCCGCGGCGAGGGCGAATTCCTGTTCGAGCAACGAATTCGGGCCCAGCGCCGGACGTCCGGCGATCTGCGGGCCCAGCCACGGATGCCGTAGCAGGGTTGCGCGCAGGTGGTGTGCCAGTGCGGTCAGGTCCGCGCGCCAGTGCCCGGTTCGCTCGGGCAGGTCGCGTTCGCCGCGCACGCGGTCGATCATCAGATCGATCAGGTCGTCGCGGCCGGCCAGCGAGCGATACAGCGAGGCGGTGCCCGAACCCAGGTCCGCGGCCACGCGCCGCATCGACACCGCCTCGAGTCCGTCGGCGTCGGCGATGGCGATTGCCGCGGTGACGATCCGGTCGATGTCGGGACCCTGCCGTCGCGGGGCGCGGGGTTCGCGCATCCACACCAGGATCGGCTCGTCCTCGGACATCGAAAACTCCTCCTCGCCACTGGTGGGTGGCACCGCCGCCACTCTTATGGCTACAGTGTATCCATAAGCGAACAGTGTATCCGTAAGGGGTGGTCATGTCCGATCGAGTGCTCATCGTGGGCGGCGGCAGCGTCGGGTTGGCCGCTGCGGTATTCCTGACCCGGCACGGTGTGACGCCGCTGGTGCTCGAACAACAACCCGGGGTGTCGGTGCATCCCCGGGCGACCGGCCTCGGACCGCGCACGATGGAATTCCTGCGCCAGGCCGGACTCGATCGGGCGGTCGACAATGTCGCGGTGGACATGTCCGCAGGCGGGGCGGTGAAGATGTCGATGCACACCCTGGCCTCGGCGAATCTGTCCGCGGCCGCACCCGGGGCGATCGTCGGAAATGCCTGGGGCCAGGCCGATCCCGGTCCGGCGCGGGTGCGCGGGGTCTGCCCGCAGCATCGCCTGGACTCGGTGCTGCTGCCCGCAGCGCGCGAAGGCGGTGCGCGCGTGCGGTTCTCGGCGCGGGTGCGCGAGTGTGCGATCGAATCCGGGGGAGTGACGGTCACTCTCGACACCGGCGAAACCCTCGCTGCGGACTATCTGATCGCCGCCGACGGGGTGCGCAGTACGGTGCGCGAACACCTCGGTATAGGAGTGAGCGGGCCCGGAGCGCTGGGCGAGCCGACCGTGAGCATCCTGTTCCGCGCAGATCTGACCGCGTACACCGGTGGCCGCCATTTCGTGAACTGCACCATCACCAATCCCGACGCACCCGGACTGCTGGTGACCGTCGACGGGGAGCAGGAATGGATCTTCCATACTCGTTCCGGCGACATATCCTCTGTGACAGAGCATTTCACCGACGAGCGTTGTCGTGAGCTGATCCGCGCCGCAGTGGGCGATTCGGCCCTACCGGTCGAGATCGTCAGCGTGCTGCCGTGGCGGCCGCGAGGCACTCTCGCCGACCGATTCGGGCTCGAACGAGTGTTCCTGGTCGGCGATGCCGCACATACTGTGCCACCGATCGGAGCGTTCGGCCTGAACACCGGTATGGCCGATGCGCACAATCTGGCCTGGAAACTGGCCGCGGTGCTGCGCGGTGACGCGGGGCCCGCGCTGTTGGACACCTACGAGACCGAGCGTCGCCCCGTCGCGGAAATGACGTTGGCGCAGGCCATGATTCGCCTGGCCGACCCGACGCTGCACTGGGACGCGCACGCCGCCGAACGCCGTGCGGCCGCGGGCGCACTGCACGCACCCGTGGTGCACCTGGGCTACCGCTACGACTCCGCGGCGGTCATCGACCCGCAGCCGGATCTGCCCTCCACCGAGGACGTGTTCGCCGACCTGGACGGCACCCCCGGCTCGCGCCTACCGCACCACCGCCTGCCCGGCGGCGCATCCACCCTGGACCTGATCGGCACACACTGCACCGTCATCGCCGGTAACCACCGCTGGATCGCCGCAGCCTCCGACGTAGCGGACCGCTTGGGCATCCGAATCGACGCACACGTGATCCCGCTGTCCGACAACGATATCCGCCCCTGGGCCGACACCGTGGGCATCGAACCCGACGGCGCACTGCTGGTCCGCCCCGACCAGATCATCGCCGCCCGCATCCCCACCGCCCCACCCGCCCCCGCGCACCTGCTGCATCGAATGCTCACCCGCATCCTGGCCCGATAGGCCGCGTGCGCCGGCGTCTGCATCGCTGCGAACTTCCACACCGGATGCCGGGCCCCACACTCGGCCAGGACGGTGCCCCCCAGGTAATCCAGAAGCTGCGGGCCGCCGTGCCGCGCCGGGCATCCGAATGGCTTCCACTCGGGGCGTCTGCATTTCGGCGGGCTTCCGCCGCATACCAGGCCCGCGTTCACCACGGGACGGTGCGGCCCAGGTAGTCCAGGAACCGAAGGCCGCCGTGGCCGCGCTGGGCGTCCATGGTGGTGACCAGATTCGGGATGCTCTCGTCGATCGTCAGGCGTGCGCCGGGGCCACCGAGTTCGGTCTGCACCCAGCCCGGAGCCATCAGCAGCAGGGTGCGCGGGTCGTCGCGGTGACGGGCGGCGTAACTGCGCATCAGCTGGTTCAGGGCGGACTTGCTGGCACGGTAGATCTCGAAACCGCCGCGCTCGTTGTTCGCGATACTGGCCTGGCCCGAGGACATGATCGCGAGGGTGCCCTGCGGCGGGACCAGGTCGCCGAGGGTTTCCAGCACGCGCATCGGGCTCAGCGCATTGGTGAGCATCAGGCGGGTGAACTCCTGGGTCGCGACATCCGCACTGGTCTCCTCGGGCCCGTTGGTGACTCCCGCGTTGACGAACAGCAGATCGAATCGCCTGTGGCCCAGTCGCTCTCGCAGCGCGTCGATCTGCTCGGGGACCGTGATGTCGACGTGTTCGATCTCGAGCCGCCCGTCGGCGGTGTCCTGCAGTTCGTGCAGTGGGGTGTGGCCGGAGCCGCGCACGGTCGCCACTACCTTCGACCCCCGGGCGAGGTACTGCGCGGCGATCGCGCAGCCCAGTCCGCGGGAGGCCCCGATGAGCAGGACGGTCGTGTTCGGGGAGGTCTCGGGCATCGCTTCTCCTCGGGTTACCGGGCCGGCTGAGCGGATGAGGTCGTGAGGCCGTAGAGCGCATCTGCGTTGGCGTGAGCGATCTTTCGGCGATCCTCGGGATCGGGGACGGCATCCAGGAACTCCGCGACCGAGGTGGGCCCGAGGCGGTGGAACGGATAGTCCCCGGACAGCAGGATCCGGTCGGCGTCGGTGAAGTCCAGGGCGTGGCGCAGCAGGCGCGGGGTCAGCATGCCGCTGGTCGCGATGTACACATTGGTGCGGAAGTATTCCGCCACACGGTGATTCAGATCGGCGACGTTCGAGAGGCTGTCGGCCCGGTCCAGCCAGAACAGCAGCATCTCACCCCAGTGGCCCAGCACGATCTGCAGGTCCGGGTGACGGTCGAACGCGCCGCTGAGGATCAGGCGCAACGCGGCGGTCCCGGCCTCCATGTGCCAGCCCCAGCCGAAAGTGGCCAGTCCCAGATCGACGATCTCGCCCAGGCCGGTGTAGGACGCCGCACGCACCCCGTCCGGCGGGATCTGCGGATGAATGAACAGCGGGCGAGCGTGTGCGGCCGCGGCGGCGAGCAGGTCGTCGTAGGCGGGATCGTCCAGCGGGCGATCACCGCAGCGCCCGTAGGACATGATGCCCACATGCGCGGGCGAGGTCGCGGTCCGCTCGAGTTCGGCGACCGCGGCGACCGGATCGGGCATCGGCAACGTCGTCATCGCGCGGAAGCGGTCCGGATGACGTTCGACCACGGCCCCGGCGCGATCGTTGGCCTCGCGGCACAACGCCACCGCCTCGCCGGGCGGCAAGCCGTAGGTTCCGGGCGGGGACAGGGAGATGATCTGCATATCCACCCCCGCGGTGTCCATCGCCGCGATCCGGCTCTCGTCGAGGTCGAACAGTCGCTCGGGGATATCACCCCGATCGTTGAAAACCACGCTGGCATCGAGTGCGTGGGCGCGTACGGCCCGGTCGATGCCCTCGGTGTTCCAGTGCTCCTCGACGGTGACGACTCTCATCGCACTCCTTCGCTCATCGACTGTTGAGTGAGAATATCAGATTCGCTCAACGGATGTAGAGTGACGACGTGGACGAACCGACGACACGCGCGGCCCGGCGCGCGGCCACCGCGGAACGGATTCTGCGTGCCGCACAGGCCGAATTCGGCGAATACGGACTCGAACGCGCCACCGTGCGCGGTGTGGCCCAGCGCGCGGGAGTCGACCCCTCCTTGGTCCTGCAGCACTACGGCTCCAAGAGCGGCCTGTTCACCGTCGCCACCCAGTTGCACCGCGGCAGCGCCGACGATCTGGACGCCTCGAGCACTCCCCAGGAGGTCGCCGAGCACCTGTTCGAGATCCTCGGCATCCGCCTGAACACCCCGCCGCCCGAGGCCCGCGCCCTGGCACGATCCATGCTGACCGCACCCGAGGCAACGGCCGCGATGCGCAACTTCCTCGACGAACGCGTACAGAACCTGGCCCGCGCCGACGGCGGTCCCGATGCCGAACTGCGTGCGGCCCTGACCGTCAGCAGCATCCTGGGCCTGACCATCGCCCGGCACTTCCTCGAACTCGAGGCCCTGACCGACATCTCCGAGGAGCAGATCGAGACGATCCTGCGGCCCTGGCTCACCGCCGCCCTCGCCGCGCCGCCTTCCACGGAGACGACGTAGCGGGAGGCCAGGTTCAGCGGTCCAGTGCGGTTTCCCTGTGCAGATGGGAGAGCTTGTCGGGATTACGCACATAGTAGAGACCCGTGACCAGGCCGTTGTCGATCCGCACCGCCACGACGCCGTCGACCTGTCCGTCGAGTCGGATGATCAGCGCGGGCCAGCCGTTGACGTGCGCCGGTTCGGCCGAGGCGTGGCCGCCCATCCAGCCTGTGCCGCCGCTCAACACACGCGCGACGCGATCCACGCCCACGATGGGGCGCAGTGTGGCCTGCTTGACTCCGCCGCCGTCGCCCAGGAACACCACATCCGGTGCGAGGATGTCGAGCAGGCTCTGTAGATCGCCGGTTTCGACCGCTCGGTGGAAAGCTCCCAGCGCTTCGCGGGCGTGAGCCGCGGATACGGCTCCACGCGGCCGACGCGCCGCGACGTGCGCGCGGGCTCGGTGGGCGATCTGGCGGACCGCGGCGGGGCTCTTGTCCACGGCGGGAGCGATTTCGGTGTAGGACATGTCGAACACTTCGCGCAGTACGAACACCGCGCGCTCGGTCGGGGCGAGCGTTTCGAGCACCAGCAGCATCGCCATCGAGACGCTGTCGGCCAGTTCGACGTTCTCGGCCACATCGGGTGTGGTGAGCAACGGCTCGGGCAGCCACGGACCGACGTAGGACTCGCGGCGGCGGCCCAGGGTGCGCAATCGCCGGATCGCCTGCCGGGTGGTGATCCGAACGAGGAAGGCGCGGTGATCGTGCACCGTGCCGAGGTCGACCGCGGCCCATTGCAGCCAGGTCTCCTGTAGGACGTCCTCGGCATCGGCGGCCGAGCCGAGCATTTCGTAGGCGACGGTGAACAGCAGGTTGCGGTGCGCGACGAACGCCTCGGTGGCGGGATCGGTGCGTTCTTCCTCGCTCATGGTGCGGTCCTGTCTGCCGGTTTCTCGACGATGTCATGCATGAGTGGCGCGCTCCGGCCGGTTTGTGACATCCGGAAGTGGTGGCGCTCGTCACACGTTCGCACTGTCACAGGTCCGGGGCCGCTGGGCACTTGTGTTCGTCCACATATCCAGACAGGAGGACTGACATGCAGGTGGTAGTGGTCGGCAGCGGCTATTCGGGCACGCTCGTGGCGAACCGGATCGACAGGACGGTCCAGGATGCGCGGATCACCGTGATCAACCCGCGCCCGGATTTCGTGGAGCGCGTCCGGCTGCACCAGCAGATCGCGGGAACATACTCGGCGGCAACACCTTTGGCGCAGGTGCTGCGGGAGGCGATCACGGTGCGAGTCGGGGCGGTCGACAAGATCGGTGACGGCGCCGTCGCGCTCGCCGATGGTGGGCGAATCGACTTCGACTACGCGTTCGTGGCGGTGGGCAGCACCGTCGTGCCGATGCCGGGCACGGTCGCGGTCGGCACCTGGGAAGGCGCGCAGCAGGCGCGCGCGGTGCTGACGGACCTGCCCGGCGGTGGCCGGGTCACCGTCATCGGGGGCGGTCCGACCGGGATCGAGACGGCGGCCGAGATCGCCGAGGCGCGCCCCGATCTGCGGGTGCGATTGATCGGATCGGCGGTGGGCGGCGGCCTGTCGGCCGGGGCGCACCGGCGGCTACGCACCGGGCTGGAGCGGCTGACGGTCGAGATCATCGATGACGAGGTGACCGAAGTCGTTTCGGATGCAGGGCAATTCGCCGGTGTCGTACGTCTGCGCTCGGGTGCGGATCTGGGTTCGGATCTGACGCTGTGGGCGATCGTGGCCGACGTCCCCGACCTCGCCGTGCGCAGCGGGCTGGCTGTCGATGCGCGCGGCCGCGTGGTCGTCGACGAATTCCTGCGCAGCACGAGCGATGCGCGGATCTTCGCCGTCGGCGACTGTGCCGCGGTCCCCGGTGCGAGGTTCGCCTGTTACACCGCCTTGCCGCAGGCCATTCACGCGGCCGACAACCTCGCCCGTCTGTGCAAGGGCCGCAAGCTGAAGCCGCACTCGTTCCCGTACTGGAATCGCGGCATCTCCCTGGGCCGCCGCGATGCCATCACCCAGTTCACCCACGCCGACGACTCCGTCCGGCGCGCCTACCTCGCCGGACGCGGCGCGGTCGCGCTGAAGGAAATGGGAACGCACAGCGCGTTCTCCAGCGCCCGCGCCGGCGTCTCCCGCTTCTAGGAAGGACATCCCGCCATGCGTATCACCGTCTTCGGCGCCAATGGTCCCACCGGTCGTCTGTTGACCGGCCGGGCACTGGCCTTCGGACATGAGGTCACCGCGGTCACTCGGCAACCGGAATCGTTTCCGCTGCACCATGATCGGCTCGACGTGGTCGGGGCCGACGTGCTCGATCCCGCGGCCGTCGACGCCGCCGTGGCACAGCGGGATGCGGTGCTGTCGACCCTCGGGGTTCCCGCGGGCAAGGAACCGATCAGCACCTATTCGAGCGGTGCGGCCAATATCGTCGCCGCGATGCAGCGGCATCGGGTGCGTCGGCTCGCCGTGGTCAGCTCCAGCGGAGTCGATCCGCACCCGTACACCGACGGCGGGATCTTGTTCAACCACCTGCTGCTGCCGTATGTGACGCGGGTACTGGGCAAGACGCTCTACGAGGACATGCGGCAGATGGAAACGTTGATCCGCGCCACCGACCTGGACTGGACGATCGTGCGCCCGAGCGGGCTCTACCACCTGCCCTCGGTCACCGACTACACCCTCGTGGAAGGCCATGCCGACGGCCGGTTCACCGCCCGCGCGGATCTGGCCGCCAGCCTGCTGGCCGTGCTGGACGACCGACGCTACGTACGTAGAACCGTCAGCGTCATCACCACCGTCGAGAACCCCACACTGTTCCAGTGGATCCGTCGCGAAGCCCTGGCCAAACGCTGAAGAATCGCCAGAGCCGCTGTTCGATGCTTACAGCATCTCGCCGGGCGACCGCACGAATCAGGCATCAGCTCCGGTGAACTGGTCGAACCCGGGGACACTGCCTCCCTGGTGGCTTGTCCCGCATCACCTTTGGCGGTCGGCGCCACCGGCCGCGACTGCCTCGCCGATGGCCGGGTGGATGCGGATCATCCCTTGCCGCGACGGCGGCGGTCGCGGGCACCCAGGATGGCGGACGCGGTCGCCGCGACGGTCCGATCGCTGTCGGAGGTGAGGTCGGTCAGGGCTGCTCGGGCCGCGTCGCCGGGAATCTCGGCCAGCGCCTGCGTGATTCGCAGACGCGTCGCGGAATCGGCGCCGCCGTCGAGTGCGTCCCGCATGGCCCGGACGAGATCCGCGGCTCGGACGGTGGCGTGCGCGAGCGATCCGAGCACCTCGGCGGCCTCCACATCGGAACGGCCCGCGACGACCATCTCCAGCAGGACGGGCATCGCCTCGCTGACCTGCCGCGAGCCCAGAGCCAGGGCGGCACGTTCGCGGACGGTCGGGTCGGTGTCGCCGAGAGCTAGCCGCAGCAGCGGTGTCGCCTCGGCTCTGGGCACCGCTGCGATCGCCAGGACCGCGCGACGACGAACCTGCACCTGCGCCGCATCCAGACCGGCGGCGAGCTCGCTCAACCCGGCCCCGGCAGCTCGGGCCAGCGACCAGCGCAGCGCCCCGGCCACATTCGGGTCCTCCTCGGTCAGCGCCGCCTGCACCACCGCGTCCACCGGCAGCGATCCGGCCGCATGCTGGGACAGCACAGCCTGCTGACGCCGGTTCCCGGAGTCCGATTCCAGCCCGCGCAGCAGCGCGACGATACTGGTGACCTCGTCCCACTGCGCCGGAGCCGCGGCATCGATGCGTTCGAGATTGCGCAGCAGCTCCTGCTCGGTGGCGATCCGCGCCCGGGTGTGCGCGATGAGTTCGCCGACCAGCGCGGTCGGTGCGAACTCGGGATCGTCCAGTGCGCGTTTGGCCTCGTGCAGCGACAATCCCAGCGTGCGAAGACATTCCACGTGGAAGAGGCGACGGATGTCCTGCGCGGAGTATTCGCGGTAACCGCCGACGGTGCGGCCGGTCGGGGTGACCAGACCCAGCGCGTCGTAGTGACGCAGCATGCGCGTGCTGACGCCCGACTGCCGCGACACCTCACCGATCAACATCCCATCGCCTCCTCCCGTGTGCTGGAACCCTATGTGCCCGAACCGGTTACGGCCACGCGCTTGGCCAGCTCGAGCGAGGGCGCGAACCCGCTGTCGGGGTCGCGGCGCAACTGCTCGGTGGCCAGCGCATGAGCACGAACCTGGGGATCGGGATGCTGTGCGGCAGTGGCCAGGACCGGTATCGCGGCCACGTCGAGCGCGGCCAGTGCCCGGCTCAGGCCCAACTGCACCGGCTGTTCGCCACGCCCCAGCGCGGTCGCCAGATCCGCGGCCAACGCGGCCTCCTCACCGTGCGGAACGAGAGCCACCGCGGCGCGCCAAGCGCTCAGGGCGACCTCGTCGTCCTGGTCGTGCAGCAGATCCGACACTGCGGGCCAGGCGCTGCGATCCCCGATCTTGGACAGCGTGTGCAACGCCTGACTCCGCGCCTGAGCCGTGGTGGATCCGAGCTCCGCGGTCAGCCTCGGCACCGTCACCTCGGCCGGTAACCGGCACAGCGCCCAGGTCAGCATGTCCCGGACGAAGAAGTCCGGTTCGAGCGCGCACCGCGCGATGAGCACCTCGACCAGACGCGGATCACCCAGCGTTCCCGCCGACAGCGCGGCGCGCAATCGCACCGAGGACTCGGCATGGGCGAGGGCATCGATGAGGCGAGCATCCGGCTCGCCGTGGATCGTCGTGTTCACGACAACCACCTCCTTCGCTGCCCATTGGAGTCCTTGTCACAGTGTGAAGGTCAAGTCATCGTGGCGCCCCACGGCCGGAACGTTCGCTATTCGCCGTCCAGGAGGGTGAGGTAGCCGTCGAGTTGGGCCGCACCGGCCAGCAGAGCGCGGGCGCGGGAGGTCAGGCGGTCCTGCCAGGAATCGAGGAATACCCGCAGCGGTTCGGCTCCACCGGCCTCGCGCAGTGCGTCCAGGAATCGGGCGACCTGCGGCAAAGGATAACCGCCACGGCGCAATTCGCGGGCGATCTGCGCATCGCGCACACAATCCGCACCGTATCGGCGGTAGCCTGTCGCCGGGTCCCGGTCGGGACGCACGATGCCGTGCGATTCCCAGGTGCGCAGTGTGGCAGGGTGCACGCCGAGGCGGCGAGCGAGTTCACCGACGGTCAGCGGCTCACCGCGTAACCCGGCCGGCGCCGTGCCGGACAGTGCGGTCAGGGCCGAGGCGACATCGGTGCGGGTGCCGCGTTCGGCGACCAACGCCAGGTGCGTGGCGTCGATCAGCCGGTAGGCCGATTCGACCCGACCGTCGTTGATCGCGCACATGATCTCCATCGCCTGCTGATGTCCGTGACCGCGGCGCAGGGCGAGGAAGGCGCGCAGCGCCTGGGCGTGTACCGGGGTGTAGCGCCGGTGACCCGATGCGCTGCGCTCGGTCTCCGGCAGGATGCCCGCCTCGTCGTAGTTGCGGATCGCCTGTGCGGACAATCCGTGCTCGCGGGCCAGGTCGACGGGGCGCAGCGTGTACCTCCGATTGAAGTTTTGACCCGGAATCACCAGGTCGATTTCACCAAATCCTCACTCGAATCTTCAACGATATCGTCAAAGGGGATATTTTCCGGAAAGGGGTATTCCATGTCCACAGCCGCCGCACTGCACGCGATCGGCCGCCCACTGGACGATCCGTCGAGTCTGGGCCGAGCGCTGGACGAGTTGCTCACCGCACGAGCCGAACCGCCCGCTCTGCTGGCGCTGGGCGAGCCGGTGCACGGGATCGAGGCATTTCCGTTGCTGCGCAACGACATCCTGACCCACCTCGTCGAGCGCGGATACCGCTCGATCGCCCTGGAGACCGACGCGCTGGCCGCATCGGTGGTCCAGGACTACGTCGATGGCGCGAGCAGCGATATCGACACCGTCCTGGCAACCGGATTCAGCCACGGATTCGGCGCCATCCCAGGCAATCCTGCACTGCTGCAATGGCTTCGCGCACACAACGCCACTCGCACCCCGCGAGATCGGGTGCGGTTCTACGGCTTCGACGCGCCGGTCGAGTTCGCCGCCGCACCGAGCCCGCGTCGCTCGCTGTCCGTGGTCCGCGACCATCTGCCCGAGGCGCTGCGTCCCGCCGCGGTCGGGCAACTCGACGAGTTGGTCGGCCGCGACACCGAGTGGAGCGCTGAGTCGGCCATGTTCGATCCGGCCGCATCGGTCGGCGATTCCGCGCGTGCTCGGGCCTTGCGTGTCGTCGCGGACGATCTGGTCAGCGCGTTGCGACGGGCCGCGCCGAGCTTGCGCGCAGCCGACCCACAGCACCACGACCGCGTCCTGGCGCACGCGCGCGCCGCCCAGGGACTGCTGCGCTATCACGCGGTGATGGCCACGCCCGCACCCGATCGCGTCGGGAACCTGGGCAGCGTGCGCGCGGAGATGATGGCCGAGAACCTGTTCGCGATCCTCGCCGAGGAACACCACCGCGGCCCGAGCCTGGTCTTCGCGCACAACGCGCATCTGCAGCGCGCCCGGTCCCTGATGTCCACGGACCGGGACGGGGTGAGCTGGGGCAGCGTCGGCGCACTGGTCGGCTCGGTGCTCGGGGACCGCTATCTGGTCGTGACCACCGATGCCGCCCGCTCCCGCGATCCGCACACTCTGCAGGGCCTGCTGGCCGAGGCCACCGCCCGCCGCACCCTGTTCGCGACACCGGCCCTGCGCGCCGCCCTCACCGATCCGGTCGAGGCCGCCGAACCCCTTGTGCCCGGACATATTCCGCTCCAGCAGTCCGATATCGAGGCCGCCGACGCTCTCATCCTGTTCACCGATACCGACGGAAAACAGTACCGATACTGGTAGTGGATCAGGTCATGCCCAGATGGCGCAGCCGCGGCCACAGCTGCGGCCACGGCTCGTGCGGGCCCGTGCACCACCACACCTTCTGGCTCGAATCGTCCCCGATCAGCGTGCGACACTGATCGAAACGGCCCCGCAGCTCAACGATGTCCGAACCGACATACAGCACGCTGCGCGCGGAATCCGGTGGGGCGGGGAAATATCCGTAGGCGCGGTTACTGCTGTAGGCGAGGGGAAGTCCGGCCTCGCCGTACACATCGATGTAGGCGGCGACGATGTACGACTGGCCCATGATGATCGTGTCGCGGCGATCCTGCTCCGGCAGGTCGTGGTAGGTGCGCGTGGCCCGCTGCGCAATCGCGTGTGCCGCACCGGGATCGGCCGCAGAAGTGGAGATCACCACGATTCCCGCGGCCGCGGCGGCACTGACCGCGTACGCGGGCCACACCACCCACCCTCGGCGGCCACCGGCGAGCCTGCGCTGCTGGAAGCCGAGCGCACCCGCCGCGCACAGCGGACCGTAGATGCCGTCCAGATAGTAGGGCCGCCCGACCGTGACGACGAAGAAGACGAACAGCACGATCGCGCTCACCCCCACGAAGCGGTACGGGCGCAGCTCCGGAGCCCGCAGCAACCGCCACAATCCGTACAGCGCCAACACCGTTCCGGCCACGCCGCCCACGGTGATCAGCGATAACGCCACACCCGTACGTCCCCCGTACAGTGCCTCGGCCTCCGAAGCGACCACCGAGCCCATCCGCAACTGCGGCCAACCGTTACGCGCCTGCCACAGCAACGTCGGGGCGGCGATGAGCGCCGCGATCCCGGCCCCGGCCCACAACAGCGGGCGGCGCAGCAGCTCACGCGGCCCGAACACCGCCGCCGCGGCCAGCAATACCGCGCACAACAGCAGCACCTGGAACTTCGTCTCCGCGGCCACCCCGGCGACCACGCCGACCGCGAGCAGCAACCGATCCTGTCGCACCCGCACCCAACGCACCAGCAGCCAGATCAGCAGTAGCCACTGCACCGGTTCGAGCGCGTACGGGGTGAGCCAGTGCCCGACCAGATTCGCCCACAGCGCGGTCGCCTGCGCCCCCGCGGTGAGCAGCTGCGCGCGCCGATCCCCGCCGAACTCCCGCGCGATCAGCGCCGCCACCAGGACCGCCGCCGCGGTCGCCAGCACCGCCGGAATCCGCAGCAGCACAAGCGAACCCGGTGCCAGCCAATCCAGCACACCCGCCAGTGCCGGGACCAGCGGCGGCTGATCGGCCGACCCCCACGCCAGATGGTGCCGGCCGATCGCCACCATGTACGCCTCGTCGAACCAGTAACCACCGCGCACACTGCACACCAGATGAACCACACCGACCACGGCCGCGACCGAACCCACCGCCCATCCGGCGAATGCGGGCACCACCGGGCCACGGGTCTCGGACCGCACCGTGAGCTGCACCGTTGGACCTCCTAGCGGAAACCTGCCGTGCCCCGATCCTGCCGCGCCCGAGCACTCCCGCACATCACCCGCCGCACACAGCCGCGGTGCGACCGCAGGACCATATCGGTGTGATCGCCTCATCCCTGGGGATGAGAGGCAGTGCCTACTGTCAACCCGGTGCTGTCCGGACAACAGCTCACTGCCCAGAACGCAGGCGTCTGCGACACACGCGAACTCTCACCGCTGCAACATGATTCGGCAATGCGGATGCGAATCGGCGCGAACCGGCAGAGGGCACACCGCGCTGTCCGAGAGGCAGGTGGGCCGTGACGGTACGTTCAGTCCCGCGATCGAAACCACCGACTTGGATGGCAACAGATAACAGCATCCGCGAGGACGCCCTCAACGGCACCGAGCCGGACGAGGCACCCACGCGCGCCGCGCTCGGGCCGGTCGCCGCGGTGCCGGTCGGAAACCGTCGTCGTATCCGGCGAGTTGCCGGCCCGGATGCCTGGCCGCGTCGACGATTCGCTCGAGTCCTCGTAACCGAGGGCGTCGTCGAAGCGGTCATCGGACGCGAGGGCCACACTCAGCAGGAGCGCGTCCCGCAGCATTATGTCCTCACCCACCACGACGAGGCCGCCCGGAGTGTCCATGCTGCCGACCTTCGCGAGCACTGCCGGAAGGTCGACCTTGTCGGCCTTGGCGAACGGCCTGTCGATCTGGATCAATTCCTCACCTGCACGCCGTAACTGTTCTCGGAAGTGCGCCGCGCGCGGGCTCCCAGTGCGGTCGCTGCGTCGAAGAGGGACATATTTGTACCTCGGGGTTGTCCTGTGTGGTCGATCCGGCGATAGTCCATTCTGCTAGGCGTTCGCGGGTACCTGACGGATCGTCCGTGAAGGCATGTCACGTCGACGCGGCCAGCTATCGATCCTGCTGTGTCGCAACGAGATCGACGGTCGAGCGTGAAAGACAAGCGTTGCGGTGACGACACCTTCGAGCGAAGCACACGACACCCGGGCAGGACGGCCCCGGATGGCCTGTCCCGCACCGCAGGACGTCAGCCCAGCGGGGCCATCCACGGGACGGCGTTGTCTTTGAACGACTGATGCTCGGGGACGAGTGCGGAGTGGTCGTCGAGCGCGAATATCGTGACGCCGACATTGCCCGGGACGTCACCGCGTGAGGCCACGCTCGCGCCGCAGTCGGGGCAGAAGCCGCGTTCGATCGCCGGATGCGTCTCGGTCGCGGGATACGTCTGGAACCACCGCGGCTCGCCGCCGGGCCCGGTCCAGCCGAATCCTTTCTCCGGAAAATCGACCCATGCGATCACCGGGGCGCCCGAAAGTCGCTGGCAGTGCGGGCATGAGCACAGGTGCGGGAAGTCCGGCTCGCCGGTCGCGGAGAACCGGATATTGCCGCATACACAACCGCCGTTCACATCACTCCTCGGTCTCGAGCATCACGCGCGAATGAGTCGGTCCGCTCGCGCTTCCGACACCCGGAGGTGTTGGAAGCGCAATCGGCATACAGCCTCCTCGTCGACGCCCCCGAGCAGGCACCGACCCACTCTGTCACAGAGTCGACGACGAGTCGGCTTGCTCAGTGCAGAGATGTGAGAAGGAGACCGGGAGTCGACCGGGGATCAGTGTTGTGGTGACGGCGGTTGCTGCTGACCTGACGAGGCGGGTGGTGGCGTGGGGGTCGAGGCGGCCGGCTGAGCCGGACCCGCTTGGACGGGCGGCTGGCTCGTCGACGGGGTGGCCGGGGTACTGCTCGGCTGTGGTGCGGCCGAAGGCTGGGCGGCGGAGTCCGGCTGCTGCGAGGCGGTCGGTGGGGTATCAGAGCCGGGGGGAGTGCCGAATGCACTGGGTCGCTGCAGGACTGTGGGTTCGGCTCCGGAATTCTGTGCCTGTCCGAAGGGGTTGGGCGGCTGAGGAATCGAGCCCTGGCTGTCGGCCGGAGTCGGAGGCTGCCGCAGGATCGTCGGATCCGCGGGCGGGGGCTGGGGCGCGTTGACGGCGGGCTGCTGCGGTGGCGGCGACGGGTACAGCGGCTGCCGAGGTGCCGACGGCTGTTGCAGTTGCGGTTGCGGCGCGAACCCGGGCTGAGGGTAACCAGCAGGCTGGTACGCGGGCTGCTGAGCATATCCGGCAGGGGGCTGCGGAGCGGGAAAACCGGTGGGAGGCTGCGGGTTCTGCGCCGGAGGCTGCGGCCATTGCGGCCCTTGCGCGACGCCGGGGTGCGGCTGTTGTGGCCAGCCTGGCGCCGCGGGAGCGCTCGGCTTGGCAGCAGATTGCGCTGCGTTCAAGCGAGAAGTCATGTACAGCAGGACGATCGCGGCAAGAGCGAAAAGCGTGGCCGGTACGGCCAGCCAGAACCGGTATTGGCCGTCGTCGTACGAGGAGGGGCCGACAGTGAGATTGCTGAACGGACCGATGAACGTCATACCGGCCGAGAGTGCGACAGTGAGACGAGCCACGGCGGGATTGCGGTTGAGCAGTGCCAGTATCGCACCACCCACCGCGGTCGTGACGAGGACGACCCACGTCAGCACATACCAGTCGGTCAACCAATCGGCGCCATCGCTGATGGACATCCGGATGATTCCGACGATCAGAGCCAGCACCACCAGACCCGAAGCCACGAGGGTCAATATGTCTCGCCGTGCGGCCGCACGCTGCGCGGGGAACGGCGAATTCGTCTGCCCCACAGAAGAAAAACCCGGCTGCGCGAGCGGCACACCCGGTTGCGCGGGCCACCCGTAACCCTGGGGCGGTGGCGACGGCATCGGCGCCGGGCCGGGGTGATACGGGTTGGCCATCGCTGAAACTCCCTGCTGTCGTGCGCAAATGCTGAAATCGGATCGCGATCAGCCTAAGGGGTGCGCGCACGTCCGGCAGCGTTACCGCGGTCCGGGCAACCCGCTGGGCCCGGCGACGACGTCGGTTACTGTTCCTGCGCCCACGGCGGAGGTGCGAGGCGTTTGGGCGGTGACTGCCGATGATCCAGATACGCCGGCGGCTGTGCTTCGTCCTCGGTATGTGGCGGCTGCGGCTCGCGCGGACCGGGCCGTTCGGCGGACGACACGTCGTGCAGTTGCGGACGCCGACCGTCCGGATGCGGCTGTCCGGGACCGGGTTGCGGCCATCCGGGAGCCGGTGCGGGATCGACCGGCGGCGGGGCGAGGAAGCCGCCGGGCTGACGCAGCACCGGCTGACGCGGAGCGAACTGTGCGGGAATGGGTTCGGTGCCCGGCGGTAGTCCCAGCGAGCCCTGCTGACCATCGTTCGGTGGGTACGGGCTGTTCTGCGGCGGTCCGAACGGCTGATGCACGGGCGTGCCGGGTTGCGGAGCGCCCTGATACGGGGGAGCGCCATCGCCGAATCCAGTGTGCGGCGGCGGGGACGGGACATCGGGACGTTGCGGCTCAGGCGGAGCGGGCGGCTGCGGCGCACCCGGATACCCCATGTTCAGCGGGGCGGTCTCGGGCGCATGCATATTCGGCGCGATGACATGTCCGGGGTGGAACGGCTCGCCGCTGGACGGCGGGAACGGCGGTGGCGTGCCGAACCCGTCGTGCCGCTCGGGTTCGACGTTCGCGGGATTGTGCTGCTGCGGTTCGACCACCGGCGGACCGGCTTGCTGTGGGTTCGCTGTGAAGTCCGGACGCGGCAGCACCGCGGTCGGCGGATCGACCGGCGGCACGGCGGGAATGCCATCGGTCGCGGCATGGAACAACGCCGGATCGGGTTGCGCGAACGGTTCGGTGGGCGGAGTCTGCGCCGCGGCGAACGGAACCTGCTGCGGCGCACCGCCCCCGGCGGGTTCGGGTTCGGCGGGCTGTGGCGCGAGACGTTCGGGCACATAGGGTTCCGGCGCAGGCGGCTGCGGTTCACCGGGCGGCGTGGGCTGCGGGTGCGGGGCCGATCCGGCCGGTCCGGACACGGCGAATTCGGGTTCGTGCTGCTCGGGTGGCATCGGAGGTTCAGAGGTGAACGCCTCGGCCGGACCGTTCCGCGGCCCCGATTCGGGCAGTGACATCTCCGGCAGTTGCAGCGACGAATATTCCTGCGTCGCACGCTCGCCGGGCACCGCGAACTCCTGCGCTGCCTCGGCCGTCGGACGGTCGGGAGCGGGCCGTGCGGGCTCGGGCCTGACGTGCTCGGATGGTTCCGGCGACGGCTCTGCGAGCAGCGGTTCGGGTGCGGACCGCGGTGGCGCGCCGAACGGTGAGCGCTGCGCCAGGGGAGGCAGCACATCCTCGTCGTCCGCTGCGGGAGCGCCGATCACACCGGCGCTCTGCTCGACCACGGGCGCGGACCGCGACGGCCCCTCCGCGCGACGCGACTGAGCGGGGTAATCGTCCTGGTAGCGAGGCGAATCGAAGTCCTCCTCGCGTCGGCGCGGGACGAATTCCTCGTCGAGATCCTGTCGCCGGTCGGCCGCGACGACCTGCTGCTCGGACGACCATGAGGCCCGGTACAGCGCGATGATCGCGATGGTGGTGGTCGCCACGATCGGAATCGCCGCCCACGTACCGTATTTGCCGATCACGTCGTCGACCGAACCTCCGGTGAGGTTCACCGCGTTGAACAGCAGCATCGCCCCGGCGCCCAGGGCGCCGGTGAGTCGGCCCACGGCCGGTTTCATCCCGGTCACCAGCATCGCCCCGGCGGGAATCGCGATGATCGCGGCCAGCAGCGAACCGAAATCGCGGGCCTGGATCTCGTAGCCGGGTTGCGACAGCCCCCACACCAATCTGCCCAGATAGGTCAGTGTGGCCAGCAGCAACATGACCGCCGCCAGCACATCGGCGAGCGAATGCCGCCGTCCCCGGGGCGGTTCCGGCTCCCGACCCCGACCGGGGTCCGGCGCCACCGACATGGGCCGATTTCCGGGCGGGTGCGGGTTGTCCATCGGTGAAACTCCCTCGTAGCTACGCGAACACTCGGTAGCCTATTGGATGCTGCCGCCCCTGGCATATCGCTGTATCCCCAGGAGCTCGATCACTCGTGCGGCGAATTCGAGCGTATGGGTGCGCGCGCCGTTGTGCATGCCGGGAAATTCGACGGCCTCGAGGCCGAGCCGCGCGGCGATCTGTGCCGCCGGTCGCGCGGGCAGCAGATGGCGCGAGTCGGCGCCCACGGCGAGTACGAGTCGATCGGCCAGCGTGGCCAAGGTCGCGAAATCGGGGATGTACGAGGTGAATTCGCACAACTCGTATTCCATCATGATGGGCGCGTTGACGGCCAGCCGTGCCCACATGGCGGTTTGATGTGGCGTGAGGTCGCTCGGTTCGGGGGACGGCGCCATCGCGCCGCCGATGCCGTCGAGGAATCGCCGTGACGCGGCGGCGATCCCGTCGGTGCGCGCGAGATGCGCGACCTCGGTCACGAAAGCCCGATGTTCCTCGGCGTCGGGCAGCACCGCGAAACAGGGCGGCTCGTGCGCGAGCAGTCCGCGCACCACGTCGGGATGACGCGCCAGCAGATCGAGCCCGACGATCGCGCCGTCGCTACCGCCGGCGACGTAGGCGGGCTCGTCGGTGAGGTGCCGCAGCAGCAGGTACGCATCCTCGCTCTGCACCCGCACATGCTGCTGCTCGGGCCGCTCGCTGTCGAGCGTGCTGCGCGAATACCCACGCGCATCCATCGTGACGACGGTGACGTGCGGTGCGAGCAGTTCGGCCATCTCATCGGACCCGTTGGCATCGCCCCCGCCGCCGGGCAGTATCAGCAGGACCGGGCCCGTCCCGCGGATCTCGTGGTAGATGGTGGCGCCGGGCACGGCGAAGGTATCGGATCTCATTGCAGCTGTGGGTCTTTCATCGTGATCGGCGGGCCGATCGCTCGGGGCCGCGGCGGCCGAACACGGCGCATCACACGGGTTGTTATCTAGCTTAGGATATTGCCTAATATGATTAGGATCAAGCGGGAATGAGGTGCTGACGACGGTCATCCCCGCAAGAAGGTCGCGATGGAGATCCTGGATCCACGCGAATCACTCGATGCTGTGGGCGATTTCGTGTGTCGGCTGATACAACCCGATCGGTCCGGCCCCCGGGACGATCAGTGCGGTGCGCAGCCCCCAGCGCTCCTGGGTGACCTCCCCGGTGAACTCGACGCCCTTTGCCCGCAACTCCTCGACCGTCGCGGTGAGGTCGTCGCACATCAGGTACAACTCGCAGCGCCCGCTGTCGGGGGCCTCGGCGGGATGGACCGCGAGCTCGGCCGGGGGTGAGCGGAAGATCAGCCAGCCGTGCCCAGCGTCCACGTGGGCCAGGCCGAGAACGTCGCGGAAGAATTCGCGGGCGGCTTCGGGATCGGCCGCGTGAATGATGGTGTGCGCACCGTTGATCATGTATCGAGGCTATCGCCGGAGGGCACTGCGGTGACCGGAAGTCTCGGTGGACCACGCCGATGAATTCCGGAGACTGGGGGAGTCCACATCGAGGACCGGTTCGATCTCTTGGAGGATTCGATGAGCATTCCCGTCACCGCGGGTACCCTCGCCGCGCCGGATGTGCGGCTGTACTACGAACTGCGCGGCAGCGGACCGCTCGTGGGGCTGGTGGGTTCGCCGATGCACGCCGCGCCGTTCGCGGGATTGGCCGAGCAGCTGGCACGGGAGTACACCGTGCTGACCACCGATCCGCGCGGGCATTTCGGCAGTGCGCTGAACGACCCGGAAGCCGATTCGACCCCCGAACTGCGCGCGCAGGATCTGGCTCGGCTGTTGCGGCACATCGCCGCCGGACCCGCCGTCGTGCTCGGATCCTCCGGCGGCGCGATCACCACACTGGCACTGCTGCAGTCCGCCCCGGAGCTGGTGTCTCTCGCCGTGGCCCACGAGCCACCGCTGGCCGAACTACTGGACGACCGGCCCGCCATGCGTGCCCGGCGCAAGGATATTGTGGCCACCTTCCGCGAGGACGAGATCGCCGGGATCCGAAAGTTCTTCTCCTACGCCGAACTCGAACTTCCCGAGGACCGATTCCAGCAGATGTTCGGGAACCGGGCGCCCGCGGACATCGCCAACGACCGCTACTTCTACCTGCACGAGTTGGAAGGCACCTCGGGCTGGCAGCCCGACCTGGACGCTCTGCGCGGCGTGCGGGACCGGCTCGTCATCGGTATCGGCGAGGCGTCCGCGGGTGTGTTCTGCGATCGAACCTCCCGCGCGCTGGGCGCCGAACTCGGCATCGAACCGACCCTGTTCCCCGGCGGCCACGTCGGATTCGTGGAGAATCCCGCGGTGTTCGCCGCCCGGCTGCGCGAGGTCGTGGGCTGAGGATCGCGGATCAGCGCACGAATTGTGTTGCGCGATCGGCGATATCGAGCACCGATTGCGGCAGGATGCCCAGGACCAGGGTCGCCGCGGCGGTGAGCGCGACCACCGTGCTGGTGATCGGCGATGCCACGATCTGCGGGGCGTCCTCGGGCGGGTCGGTGAAGAACATCAGCACGATGACGCGGATGTAGAAGTAGGCGGCGATCGCACTGCAGACCACGCCCACGATGACCAGCCACGCGTAGCCGCCGGTCGCCGCGGCCTGGAACACCGCGAACTTGCTGACGAACCCGCTGGTGAGCGGAATGCCCGCGAACGAGAGCAGGAACAGCGCGAAAATAGAGGCCAGCCACGGGGATCGGCGGCCCAGCCCGGCCCACGCCGACATCGCGGTGGCCTCGTCGCCGACCCGGTCACGCACCAGCGTCACCACCGCGAACGCGCCGGTGGTGCTCAGGCCGTAGGCGATCAGATAGAACAGCACCGAGGACACGCCTTCGCTGTTCGCCGCGACCAGCGCGACCAGGATGAATCCGGCGTGCGCGACCGAGGAATAGGCGAGCATGCGTTTGACGTCGGTCTGGGTGATCGCCATGACCGCGCCGACGGCCATGGTGGCCACCGCGACCGCGGCCAGGATCGGCCGCCACGTCTGGCCCAGCCCCGGCACCGCGACCATCAGCACGCGCAACAGCACACCGACGGCCGCGATCTTGGTGCCCGCAGCCATGAACGCGGTCACCGAGGTCGGCGCACCCTGGTACACATCGGGCACCCAGGACTGGAACGGCACCGCACCGATCTTGAACAGCAGCCCGACCGCGAGCATCGCAAGGCCCAGTACCGCAAGGGTTTTCGAACCCGAGTCCCGGCCCACCGCGTCGGCGATGCCCGCGAACCGCACGGTTCCGGCGTAGCCGTACAGCAGCGCCATCCCGTACAGGAAGAACGCGGAGGAGAACGCGCCGAGCAGGAAGTATTTCAGCGCCGCCTCCTGCGAGAGCAGCCTGCGGCGGCGCGCGAGCCCGCACAGCAGATACAGCGGCAACGAGAGCACCTCGAGCGCGACGAACGCGGTCAGCAGATCGTTGGACGCCGGGAACAGCATCAGCCCGCCGACGGCGAACAATGCCAGCGGGAACACCTCGGTGGTGGTGATTCCCGCACGCGCGGCAGCGATCTCGTCCGAGCTGCCCGGCGTCGCGGACGCCTGCGGGGTGAACGCGTCCACCGGCACCCGGGCTCCGGCGGCCAGGGCGGCGGTGCGACTCCAGGTGCCCGGCCCCTCACGGCGTGTGCGGCCCAGCCGGGGTTCGATGCCGCGTTCGGCCATCAGCGCCATGCCGAACAGGGCGGTCACCAGGATCGTGCCCTGCAGTACGAGGGTGACGTTGTCGATGGCGACCGCGCCGACCACGGCGGTGCTGTGTGTACCGGCCAGGCCGATCACCATGACCAGGGCGACCACGAGTCCGGCCGCGCCCAGCAGCAGTTGCAGCACGTAGCGCCACGAGCGCGGCGCGAATGCCTCCACCAGCACCGCCACGACGGCGACGCCGAACACGACGAGCATCGGTGACAGATCACGGTATTCGATCGGGGGTGCCGGAACCGTCGCGGCGAGAAGGGAACTCACGGGTGTGTACCTCCGTTCGCGGCGGCCGGTCCGGTGGCGGCGTGCGCCCCTTCGGCCGGCCGGGGACTTCCGGCGGATCTGCTGTGCTCGGATGTGGCCTGCGGTACCGCGGGCGCGGGATCGTGCGCCCCGATCGTGCTGAGCGTGCCCGCGACGGCCGGATTGATCCGGTCCAGCAGGGGTTTCGGGTAGGCGCCCAGGAACAGCAGCGCCGCGATGAGCGGCACCACGACCACGAGTTCGCGTGGCAGCAGATCCCGGACTCGCTCGTTGCCCTCCTTGACCGGGCCGGTCATCATTCGCTGGTACATCCACAGCACGTACAGCGCGGCCAGGACCAGTGCGCTGGTGGCGAAGATCGCCGCGACCGGGTATCGGGTGAATGTGCCCACCAGGACCAGGAATTCGCTGACGAACGGCGCCAGGCCCGGCAGCGAGAGGGTGGCCAGGCCCGCGATCAGGAACGTCCCGGCCAGGACCGGTGCCACCTTCTGCACCCCGCCGAAGTCGGCGATCAGGCGAGTTCCCCTGCGCGAGACCAGGAATCCGGCGATCAGGAACAGTGCCGCGGTGGAGATGCCGTGGTTGACCATGTACAGCGTCGCACCCGAACCGCTCTGGTTGGTCATCGCGAAGATGCCCAGGATGATGAATCCGAAGTGCGAGATGGAGGTGTAGGCGATCAGGCGCATCACGTCGCGTTGTCCGATCGCCACGATCGCGCCGTACACGATCCCGACCACGGCCAGCACACTGATCAGTGGCGCATAGGTTTTCGAGGCGTGCGGGAACAGCAGCAGGCAGTACCGCAGCATGCCGAAGGTGCCGACCTTGTCGACCACCGCCATCATCAGCACCGCGCTCGAGGGGGTCGCCGAGACCGCCGCCCCGGGCAGCCAGGTGTGCAGCGGCCACAGCGGGGCCTTGACCGCGAAGGCGAACAAGAATCCCAGGAACAGCCCGTTGAGCACCGCAGGCCCTGCGCCGAGCTGTCCGGTCGCGGCGGCTTGGACCACGGCCCGGAAATCGAACGTCCCGCCGGCTCCGCCGAGGTGCTGGCGGGCGGTGAGCACGTAGAGTCCGATCACCGCGGCGAGCATGATCAGTCCGCCGAACAGGTTGTACAGCAGGAACTTCACCGCCGCGCGCGAGCGGGCGCGGCGCAGTTCGGGATCGGCGCCGTGTGGTCCGAAGCCGCCGATGAGGAAGTACATCGGGATCAGCATGACCTCGAAGAACACGTAGAACAGCAGGATGTCCAGCGAGACGAAGGACACCAGCACCATCGACTCGACCACAAGCGTCAGCGCCACGTAGATGTGCGCCACGCGCCGGCCGCCGCCGGCTTCGTCCTCGTCACGCCATCCGGCCACGATCAGCAGCGGCACCAGTCCTGCGGTCAGCAGGACCAGAGCCAGGGCGATCCCGTCGAGTCCCAGGGTGTATCCGGCCCCGAAAGCCGGTATCCACCGGTGTGATTCGACCATCTGATACTGCGGTCCGCCGGGGGTGAACCGTGCCGCGATCACGATCGCGATCACCAGCGTGGCCACCGCCACCAGCAGCCCGGTCGCCCGTGCCGCGGTCCGCCAGGCGCGCGGCACCGCCACCACCACGATCGCGCCGACCAGCGGCAGCACCCACAGAGTCGTCAGCCAGGGATAGTTCACATCGACCTCACCGTGAGCAGGGCGGCGACCACCGGGGCCGCACGGGTGAACATGGACGGGGCGCTCATATCAGACTCACCGCCAGCAGGGCCACGACCACCAGGGCCGCGCCGGCGAACATGGACAGCGCGTACGAGCGCACGAAACCGGTTTGCACGCGCCGGATCCGGGTGGAGGCCGCGCCGATGACGGTGGCCGTGGAGTTGACCAGGCCGTCGATGCCGCGGGTGTCCAGGAACACCAGCGAGCGGGTCAGCCGGGCGCCGGGGCGCATGAACGCGGCCTCGTTGACCGCGTCGCCGTACAGGTCGCGGCGGGCCGCAACGGTGAGCGCGGACACCGGCACGGGTGCGGTTTCGGGGACGGGACGTTGCCCGTACTGGCGGTAGGCCAGCACCACACCGGCCGCGACGACCAGCAGTGCCAGCACCGTGACCACCCAGGAGGGCATGCCGCCTTCGGAATGCCGCTGTCCGACAACGGGTTCGAGCCAGTTCTGCAGCGAGGACCCGAACACGAACACGCCGCCGGAGAAGATCGAGCCCAGCGCGAGCACGATCATCGGACCGGTCATGGCGACGGGTGATTCGTGCGGGTGGGTCTCGGGCCGCCAGCGGCGCTTGCCGAAGAATGTCAGCAGCATCACCCGTGTCATGTAGAACGCGGTGATCCCCGCACCCAGCAGCGCCGCGACGCCGAGGGTGACTCCGCTCGCGCCGCCGTACCCGAACGCGGCCTCGATGATGCGGTCCTTGGAGAAGAAGCCCGCGAAGGGCGGCACCCCGATGATCGCCAGGTATCCCAGGCCGAAGGTGACGAAGGTGATCGGCATGAGCACGCGCAGCCCGCCGTAGCGGCGCATATCGGTTTCGTCGTTCATCGCGTGCATCACCGATCCCGCGCCCAGGAACAGTCCGGCCTTGAAGAATCCGTGGGTGAGCAGATGCATGATCGCCACCGCGTATCCGGCCGGGCCCAGGCCCGCGGCCAGGACCATGTACCCGATCTGGCTCATGGTCGAGGCGGCCAGGGCCTTCTTGATGTCGTCCTTGGCGCAGCCGATGATCGCACCGAACAGCAACGTCACCGCGCCAACGATCAGCACGCCCGCGCGAGCGCCGGGGGCGAGGTCGAAGATGGCGTGCGAGCGGGCGATCAGGTACACCCCGGCGGTGACCATGGTGGCTGCGTGGATCAGCGCGGAGACCGGGGTCGGGCCCTCCATCGCGTCCCCGAGCCAGGACTGCAGCGGCACCTGCGCGGATTTACCGCACGCGCCCAGCAGCAGCAACAGCCCGATCGCGGTCAGTGTGCCCTGTCCCGCGTGCGGCGCACCGCCGAACACCTGCCCGAAATCGAGTGAGCCGAAGGTGGCGAACATGACGAACAACGCGATCGCCAGGCCCATATCGCCGACCCGGTTGACCACGAACGCCTTCTTGGCAGCGGTCGCGGCCGAGGGCTTGTGATACCAGAACCCGATCAGCAGGTAGGACGCCAGACCCACGCCCTCCCAGCCCAGATACAGCACCAGATAGTTGCCCGCCAGGACCAGCACCAGCATCGCGGCCAGGAACAGGTTCAGGTAGGCGAAGAAGCGCCGCCGCCCGGGATCGTGCGCCATGTAGCCGACCGAGTACAGGTGGATCAGCGATCCGACGCCGGTGATCAGCAGCGCGAAGCAGATCGAGAGCTGATCGAGTTGCAGGGTGAAGTTCACCTGCAGTCCGGCCGCGGGCACCCAGCTGAAGAAGTCGTGCGAGACCGCGCGGGTGGCATCGGAGCGGCCGAGCATATCGACGAAGGCCCACACCGCGATCGCGAACGAACCCAGTGCGGCGAGCAGGCCGAGCCAATGTCCCCAGGCGTTGCTCACGCGCCCGGCCAGCAGCAGGATCACCGCACCGGCCAGCGGGATCGCGGGCAGGAGCCACAGCATCTGCGTGGTATCCATATCAGTACTTCAGCAGGTTGGCGTCGTCGACCGAGGTCGAGCGGCGGGCGCGGAAGATGGTCATGATGATGGCCAAGCCGATGACGACCTCGGCCGCGGCCACGACCATCGTGAAGAAGGCGAAGACCTGACCGTCGAGGTTGCCGTGTTCGCGGGCGAAGGTCACGAAGGTCAGGTTCACCGCGTTGAGCATCAGCTCGATGCACATGAACACCACGATCGCGTTGCGCCGCACCAGAACTCCGGCCGCACCGATGGTGAACAGCAGAGCCGAGAGATACAGGTAGTTGTCCGGATTCACCGCAGAGCCTTTCTGGTCAGCCGTGCGTGGGGGCGTCGTTGCCGGAGCCGTTCCCGTTTGCGGGGCGGGCGTTGTCGTCCGAGTCGGTCAGGCCCACGCCGATGGCCGCGGCCTCGGTGTGGGCGCGGTTGCGGCGGTGGCGCAGCACGGTGCTGACCGACAGTTCGGCGAACGAGCCGTCGGGCAGGCGGGCGGGGACGTCGACCGCGTTGTGCCGGGCGTACACGCCCGGGGTGGGCAGCGGGGTGACCCGATCGCCGCGGCGCACCCGGCGCTGGGACATCTCGCGCTGGTCGGTGCGCGGCCCGAACCGTTCGCGGTGCGCGAGCACCATCGCGCCGATGGTGGCGGTGATCAGCAGTGCGCCGGTGAGTTCGAACGCCCACACGTACCGCACGAAGATCAGTTCGGCCAGTTCGCCGATGGTGTCCTGGGCGAAGCCGGGTCCGGTGCCGGCGACCGAATGATCGCGCATGCCGCGCGAGATCGCGGCGATCAGGATCAGCCCGAAGCCGATGCCGACCACCAGGACAGCGATGCGATGCCCGCGCAGTGTTTCGCGCAACGATTCGGAGGAGTCGACCCCGACGAGCATCAGCACGAACAGGAACAGCATCATCACCGCGCCGGTGTAGACCACGATCTGCACCACGCCCAGGAACAGGGCATTCTCGGCGATGTAGAACACCGACAGGGTGATCATGGTGCCCGCCAGGCACATCGCGGCATGCACAGCCTTGCGCGCGGTCACCATGCCGACCGCGCCGACGACCGAGACCACCGCCAGCACCCAGAACAGCACCGCTTCACCGGTGGAGGCGCGTACCGGGTGCGCGGCCAGCGGAATCTGCTGGGTGGCCGAAACCAGTTGTGTCGCCAGGATGGTCATCGCGAACCTCCTTCGGGTCCGGTACGCGGTGTAGCTGTAGCGCCGCGATGTGTCGCCGGAGTCATCGCAGGGCTCCTTCGGTGTGAGCCGCGGGCGCCTGGTTCGGGTCCTGTCCCGCGGCAAGACTGCCGAGCACATCGACGGTGCCGAGGTAGTAGTCCTGTTCGGTGGTGTCGGGGACCATCGCGTGCGGCGGGAGGGTCATGCCGGGCTCGAGTGGGGCCAGCAGCCGGTCCTTCTCGTAGATCAGGTCGGCGCGGTTGTCGTCGGCGAGTTCGTATTCGTTGGTCATCGTCAGCGCGCGGGTGGGGCACGCCTCGATGCACAGTCCGCAGCCGATGCAGCGCAGATAGTTGATCTGGTAGACCCGGCCGTACCGTTCGCCGGGGGAATAGCGTTCGGTCTCGGTGTTGTCCGCGCCTTCGACGTAGATCGCATCCGCGGGGCACGCCCACGCGCACAGTTCGCAGCCTATGCATTTCTCCAGCCCGTCGGGGTGCCGGTTGAGCTGGTGACGGCCGTGATAGCGGGGCGCGGTGGGGACTTTGACCTCGGGATAGAACTCGGTGTTGGGCTTTTTGAACATGGTCAGGAAGGTGACCGCGAAACCGCCGAACGGTTCGAGCAGACCGGGTTTCGGACCGCGCGGGGGCGGGGTCGTGGGCATCGGCGGGACCGGGAATCCGGCGTATTCCGGTGTGGGATGCGCGGATTCGGTGCGGGCGGGCCGGTCGTTGCCGCGCAGTCCGGCGCGCACCACCGCCGCGAGCAGCAGCAGGGTCAGCACGATGCCGCCGATCACCAGTCCGGCGGTCTGTACGTGATATCCGTTGTCCTGCAGCACTTTCAGTACGGCCACGAACATCACCCACAGCAGCGAGGCCGGGATCAGCAGCTTCCAGCCCAGATTCATGAACTGGTCGTAGCGCAGCCGCGGCAGCGTGCCGCGCAGCCAGATGAACACGAACAGGAACACCCACACCTTCGCGGTGAACCACAGCAGCGGCCACCAGCCCGAATTCGCGCCCGCCCACAGGCTCAGCGGGAACGGGGCGTGCCAGCCGCCGAAGAACAACGTGGTCGCCAGCGCCGAGACGGTGCCCATGTTGATGTACTCGGCCATCATGAACATCGCGAATTTGAGCGAGGAGTACTCGGTGTGGAATCCGCCGACCAGTTCGCCCTCGGCTTCGGGCAGGTCGAACGGGGCTCGGTTGGTCTCGCCGACCATCGAGACCGCGTAGATCACGAACGAGGGCAGCAGCAGGAACACATTCCAGGTGCCGTACTGGTACGCGACGATGCCGGAGGTGGACATGGTGCCGGTCAGCAGGAACACCGCGGCGAAGCAGGCGGCCATGGCGATCTCGTAGGAGATCACCTGCGCGGTCGAGCGCAGCCCGCCCAGCAGCGGATAGGTCGAACCAGAGGCCCATCCGGCCAGCACGATCCCGTAGACCCCGACCGAGGCCATCGCCAGGATGTACAGCACCCCGACGGGCATATCGGTCAGCTGCAGCGGAGTGTGGGTGCCGAAGATCGACACCTGCGGCCCGAAGGGCATCACCGCGAACGCCATCACCGCCGGAATCAGCGAAATCACCGGCGCGAGAATGAATATCGGCTTGTCCACGATGGCCGGGACGATGTCCTCCTTCAGGAGCATCTTGACCCCGTCGGCGATGGACTGCAGCGTCCCGTTCGGGCCGACGCGGTTCGGGCCCACGCGCATCTGCATGAACGCGACGATCTTGCGTTCGGCGTAGACGCCCAGCATCGGGATCAGCAGCAGGAAGATGAAGATCGCGACACATTTGACGATCACCAGCCACCACGGGTCGTGCCCGAAGGCGGTCAGGTCGGTGCTCGCCGCGGTCGATGCGGCTACGAACTCATTCACGGTGGTCCTCCCGTCGGATCCGCACCAGGTGCCCGGGGGTGACGGCGAGGTGTTCGTACACCGCCGAACCGGGCGAGTTCAGCGGCAGCCACACCACCCGGTCGGGCATCTCGGTGACGACCAGGGGCAGGGTGAGGTGGCCGTGGTCGGTGCTCACGTGCACCGGATCGCCTGTGGCGGCCCCGATTGCGGCCGCGGTGTCGTGCGAGAGCCGCACCACCGAGGGGCGCGCGGTCCCGGCCAGGTGCGCTTCCCCGTCCTGCAGGCGGCCGCGATCGAGCAGCATGCGCCATCCGGCCAGCACCGCGGTGCCGGGTGTGCGTTCGATGACCGGTTCGGGCATCGTGTCCGGTCCGGTGGCCGGTGGTCCGTCCCAGGTGCCGAGGTTCGCCAATTCCCTACGGGCCGAGGCGATATCGAGCAGGCCCAGCCGCACGCCCATCTCTTCGGCGATGGCGTGCAGGACGCGATGATCGGCCAGCGGCGCGGACTGCCTGCGCACGGTGGGATCGGCCAGGGCGGCGTCGAATTCGCGGGCGCGGCCCTCCCAGGTCAGGAAGGTGCCCGCCTTCTCCATGGCGGTGGCGACGGGGAACACGACGTCGGCGCGGTCGGTGATCTCGCTGGTGCGCAGTTCCAGAGCCACCACGAAGCGGGCGGCGTCGATGGCCGCGAGTGCCGCGCGGGGGTCGGGCAGGTCGGCGACCTCGACTCCGCCCACGACCAGCGCTCCGAGTGCGGCGGCGTCGGCGAGGATGGCGGCGGTGTCACGCCCGGGCGCGGCGGGCAGTTCGTCCACGTCCCATGCGGTCTTGACCTGTTGGCGCGCACGGGAATCGGCGACCGGACGTCCGCCCGGCAGCAGGCCGGGCAGCGCTCCGGCCTCGAGTGCGCCGCGCTCGCCCGCGCGCCGGGGCACCCACGCCAGTGCCGCGCCGGTGTCGTCGGCCAGTCGCGCGATCGCGGTGAGCGCGCCGGGGACCGTGGCGAGGCGTTCCCCGGCCAGGATCACCGCGCCGGGCACGCGCAGCAGCTCGGCTGGCGCGTCCAGCTCGGCGGGACCGTCGCCGATGCGCAGCGCCTCGAGCAGGCGCGGCTCGTCGCCGGGCACCGTGGCAATCAGCGTGCCCGCCATCCGTTCGAGCCCGCGCGAGGCGTACGCGGCCAGCGAGTACACCGGAAGTCCGTGTTTGCGTGCGGCTTTGCGCAGCCGCACGTACACCATCGGCGATTCCTCTTCGGGCTCGAATCCGGCCAGCAGCACCACCGGCGCGGTCTCGAGGGCGGCGTAGTCCACGCGCATGCCCTGTCCGGCGATGCGGGCGGCCAGGAACCGGGTCTCCTCGGCCGAATGGGCGCGGGCCCGGAAGTCGATATCGTTGGTGTCCAACGCGATTCGCGCGAATTTCGAATACGCGTAGGCGTCCTCGAGGGTGCTGCGGCCGCCGACCAGCACACCGGCGTTACCGTGTGCGGAGGCCAGGCCCTCCGCGGCGCGGGCCAGCGCCTCGGACCAGGATGCCGGGGCCAGGGTGCCGTTCCAGTCGCGCACCAGCGGTGTGGTGAGGCGATCGGGTTGGGTGGCGTAGCTGAACGCCCAGCGGCCCTTGTCGCAGTTCCATTCCTCGTTGACCTGCGGGTCGTCACCGGCCAGGCGGCGCAGCACGGTGCCGCGGCGGTGGTCGGTGCGCTGGGCGCAGCCCGAGGCGCAGTGCTCGCACACCGCGGGACTGGAGACCAGGTCGAAGGGCCGGGCGCGGAAGCGGTAGGTGGTGCCGGTGAGTGCGCCGACCGGGCAGATCTGCACGGTGTTGCCGGAGAAGTAGGAGTCCAGGGGTTCGCCGTCGGCGATGCCGACCTGTTGCAGCGCACCGCGATCCATCAACTCGATGAACGGATCCCCGGCGACCTGCTGGGAGAAGCGCGTGCAGCGCGCGCACAGCACACAGCGTTCGCGATCCAGCAGCACCGCGCTGGACAGCGGAATCGGTTTGGGATACGTACGTTTGACGCCTTCGAAGCGGGATTCGGCGCGTCCGTTGGACATCGCCTGGTTCTGCAACGGGCATTCCCCGCCCTTGTCGCACACCGGGCAGTCCAGTGGATGGTTGATCAGCAGCAGTTCCATCACCCCCTCCTGCGATTTGCGCGCGACGGGAGAACTGAGCTGGGTGCGCACGATCATGCCCTCGGTGACCGGAATCGTGCAGGACGCCACCGGCTTTCGCTGTCCTTCGACCTCGACGAGGCATTGGCGGCACGCGCCGACGGGGTCCAGCAGCGGATGGTCGCAGAATCGGGGGATCTGGATGCCGACCAGTTCCGCCGCGCGGATCAGCAGCGTCCCGGCGGGCACGCTGAGGGTGGTGTCGTCGATGGTCAGGCTCACCAGATCCGCGGGGGTGACGCCGCTGGTGTCGGTGGGGACCGTGGCGGTCATCGCGCGCCTCCTCGTTCAGCGATGGCGGTGTCGGCGGTGGCCCACGCGGTGCTGTGGGCCGGGTCGAACGGGCAGCCGCCGCGCAGGTGCTGCTCGTATTCCTCGCGGAAGTACTTCAGGGAGGAGAAGATCGGGCTCGCCGCGCCGTCGCCCAGGGCGCAGAACGACTTGCCGTTGATGTTGTCGGCGATGTCCAGGAGTTTGTCCAGATCCGCGCCGGTGCCGTGGCCGGTTTCGATGCGTTCGAGCAGCTGCACCAGCCAGTAGGTGCCCTCGCGACAGGGCGTGCATTTGCCGCAGGATTCGTGGGCGTAGAACTCGGTCCAGCGCAGCACCGCCCGCACGATGCAGGTGGTGTCGTCGAAGATCTGTAATGCCTTGGTGCCCAACATGGATCCGGCCGCGGTGACGTTCTCGTAGTCCAGTGGCACGTCCAGGTGTTCGGCGGTGAACAGCGGGGTGGACGATCCGCCGGGCGTCCAGAACTTCAGGGTGTGCCCGGCGCGCACGCCGCCCGCGTACCCGAGCAGCTCACGCAGCGTGACACCCAGCGGGGCCTCGTACTGGCCGGGCCGGGTGACGTGTCCGGACAGCGAGTAGAGGGTGAATCCGGGCGAGCGTTCGGAACCCATGGTGCGGAACCAGTCGACGCCGTTGCGGATGATCTCCGGCACGCTGGCGATGGATTCGACGTTGTTGACCACGGTCGGGCAGGCGTACAGGCCCGCCACGGCCGGGAACGGCGGACGCAGCCGGGGCTGGCCGCGGCGGCCCTCGAGCGAGTCCAGCAGTGCGGTCTCCTCACCGCAGATGTACGCGCCGGCGCCGGCGTGCACGATCAGGTCCAGGTCGTAGCCCGAGCCGAGGATGTCGTGTCCGAGGTAGCCCGCGGCGTAGGCTTCCGCGACCGCGACCTGCAGCCGCCGCAGCACGGGCACGACCTCACCGCGCACGTAGATGAACGCCTGCGCCGCGCGGATCGCGTACGCCGCGATGATGACGCCCTCGATGAGCACGTGCGGGGTCGCCAGCATCAGTGGCATGTCCTTGCAGGTGCCCGGTTCGGACTCGTCGGCGTTGACGACCAGATAGTGCGGTTTGCTCGTGCCGTCCGGGCCGGGGCCCTGCGGGATGAATCCCCATTTCATGCCAGTGGGGAAGCCCGCGCCGCCGCGCCCGCGCAACCCGGAGTCCTTGACCGTGGAGATGACCTCGTCCGGTTCCATGCGCAGTGCCTGGGACAGTGCGCGGTAGCCGTCGTGGCGGCGGTAGGTGTCCATCGTCCAGGACTGCGGTTCGTCCCAGTAGCGGGTCAGTACGGGTGCCAGGCTCACCGGTCGCTCCCGTTCGATGCGGCCGAATCGTGTTGCGGCGGTGATTGTTCGATGCTGCGCGCGACCTGTAGTCCGGCCAGGGTGGGCGCGCCGGGCTCGCCGTCGGTGGCTCCGGGACGTTCGTCCGGGAATCCGGCCAGCACGCGGGCGGTCTCGCGGAACGTGCACACCGGCAGGCCGCTGCGCGTTCCGGTGACCGGTTCGCCGGCGCGCAGCGAATCCATCAGGGCGCGTGCGGATTCGGGAGTCTGGTTGTCGAAGAACTCCCAGTTGACCATCAGCACCGGTGCGTAGTCGCAGGCGGCGTTGCATTCGATGTGCTCGAGGGTGATGCTGCCGTCGGTGGTGGTCTCACCGTGCCGCACACCCAGATGCTCCTGCAGCGTCGCGAGGATCTCGTCGCCGCCCAGCACCGCGCACAGCGTGTTGGTGCACACCCCGACGTGGTAGTCCCCGGTCGGGCTGCTGCGGTACATCGAATAGAAGGTGGCCACCGCGGTCACCTCGGCGTCGGTCAGCCCCAATTGCTCTGCGCAGAAACCGATTCCGGTGCCCGAGACGTATCCTTCCACGCTCTGCACCAGGTGTAGCAGCGGCAGCAGTGCCGAGCGCGACTGCGGATAGCAGTCCAGGATGGTCTTGGCGTCCGCGGCCAGGCGGTCGTGCACCTCGACCGGATACGGGATCGGTTTGGTGGTCAGTTTCAGCATGATTCGGCTCATCGGTCCACACCGCCCATCACCGGGTCCAGACTCGCCACCGACGCGATGACGTCGGCGACCATGCCGCCTTCGCACATCGCGGCCACGGCCTGCAGATTCGTGAACGAGGGGTCGCGGAAGTGCACCCGGTGCGGACGGGTGCCGCCGTCGCTGACCATGTGCACGCCGAGTTCGCCGCGCGGGGATTCGACCGCGCAGTACACCTGCCCCGGAGGCACGCGCATCCCCTCGGTGACGAGTTTGAAGTGGTGGATCAGCGCCTCCATGGAGGTGCCCATGATGGTGCCGATGTACTCGGGGGAGTTGCCCAGCCCGTCCGGGCCCAGGGCCAGGTCCGCGGGCCAGGCGATCTTCTTGTCCGCCACCATGATCGGGCCGGGCCGCAACTTGTCCAGGCACTGCTCGACGATCTTGAGCGATTCGCGCATCTCGTTGACCCGGATCAGGTAGCGGCCGTAGCAGTCGTTGCCGGTGTCGGTCATGACGTCGAACTCGTAGTTCTCGTATCCGCAGTACGGCTGGGATTTACGCAGGTCGTGCGGCAGTCCCGTGGCGCGCAGCACCGGGCCGGTGATGCCCAGGGCCATGCATCCGGCCAGATCCAGGTAGCCGACGTCGCGGGTGCGGGCCTTCCAGATGGGGTTCTGGTTGAGCAGCAGTTCCATATCGCGCAGCCGTTTGGGCATGAGCGCCAGCAGATCTCGGATCTTGGCCACGCCGTCCTCGGGCAGGTCCTGGGCCAGGCCGCCGGGACGGATGTAGGCGTGGTTCATGCGCAGGCCGGTGATGGTCTCGAAGATGTCCAGGATCAGTTCGCGTTCGCGGAATCCGAACAGCATCGGGGTCAGCGCGCCCAGTTCCATGCCGCCGGTGGCCAGGGCCACCAGATGTGAGGAGATCCGGTTGAGCTCCATGAGCATCACCCGAATCACGTTGACGCGCTCGGGAATCGCCTCGGTGATGTCGAGCAGTTTCTCCACCGCCAGGCAGTAGGCGGTCTCGTTGAAGAACGGCGAGAGGTAGTCCATGCGGGTGACGAACGTGACGCCCTGCACCCAGCTGCGGAATTCGAGACTCTTCTCGATGCCGGTATGTAGATAGCCGATGCCGCAGCGGGCCTCGGTGACGGTCTCGCCCTCGATCTCCAGGATCAGCCGCAGCACACCGTGGGTGGAGGGGTGCTGCGGGCCCATGTTGACCACGATGCGTTCCTCGGCCGCGCCGTCGAGGGCTTCGCGCACATCGTCCCAGTCCTGCCCGACGACGGTGATGGTGGTTTCTCCCGGCTGCTGTTCGCGCCGCGTATCCGTCTCGCTCATCAGTTGTACGTCCTCCGCTCGTCGGGCGGCGGGATGCGCGCGCCCTTGTACTCGACCGGGATCCCGCCGAGCGGGTAGTCCTTGCGCTGGGGGTGTCCGCGCCAGTCGTCGGGCATCTCGATGCGGGTCAGCGAGGGGTGACCGTCGAACCGGATGCCGAAGAAGTCGTAGGTCTCCCGCTCGTGCCAGTCGGTGGTGGGATACACCGAATACAGCGACGGGATGTGCGGATCGTCGTCCGGCGCGGCCACTTCCACGCGCAGTCGCCGGTTGTGGGTGATCGACATCAGGTGGTAGACCGCGTGCAGTTCGCGCCCGGCGTCGTCGGGGTAATGTGCTCCGCTCACGCCCAGGCACAGCTCGAAACGCAGCGGCCCCGCGTCGCGCAGGGCCTGCGCGAGGGCGGGCAGGCGTTCGCGTCGCACGTGCAGGGTCAGCTCGTCGCGGAAAACCACGACCTTCTCGATCGCGGCGGTGAAGCCCTCGTCGGACAACGCGTGTCGTAGTTGGTCGATCAGCTCGTCGAAGTAGCCGCCGTAGGGCGGGGGTGTGCTGCCGGGCAGGCTCAGGGTGCGGATCAGGCGGCCGTAGCCGGAGGTGTCGCCGCTGCCGGTGACTCCGAACATGCCGCGCCGCACGCCGATCACCTCCTCGCCCGCGGGTTCGGGCGGGGGTGTCGGGGTGGGCTCGGATCGTTCTGTGCTGGAAGGGGTGTCGTTCACCGCGGCCTCCGGTGTGCGCTCGCTGGTGCCGGGGGAGTCGAAGGTCATCGCAGCAGCCCCTTGAGTTGGATGGTCGGGGTGACCGCCAGGGCCGCGGCCTCGGCGGCGCGCACGGCCTCCTCGCGGTTCACCCCGAGGGGCATGTGCTGGATCTGCTCGTGCAGGGTGAGGATCGCGTGCAGCAGCATCTCCGGGCGGGGCGGGCAGCCGGGCAGGTAGATGTCCACGGGCACAACGTGATCCACGCCCTGCACGACGGCGTAGTTGTTGAACATCCCGCCCGAGGAGGCGCACACGCCCATGGCCAGAACCCATTTGGGCTCGGTCATCTGGTCGTAGACCTGGCGTAGCACCGGGGCCATCTTCTGGCTGACCCGACCGGCGACGATCATCAGATCGGCCTGCCGGGGCGAGGCGCGGAACACCTCCATGCCGAATCGGGCGCTGTCGAATCGGCCCGCGCCGGTGGCCATCATCTCGATCGCGCAGCAGGCCAGCCCGAACGTCGCGGGCCACAGCGAGCCCTTGCGCATATATCCGGCGAACTGTTCGACCGTGCTCAGCAGGAATCCGCTCGGCAGTTTCTCTTCCAGACCCATCTCGGACCGACTCGCTTCCGTCCTCGAAACCCTCGCTCCGGTGTGGACCGGAGGCGGGTTTGCCGTTCCGTGTGCTTGGTGGTGTACCTCGGTGATCGTGTTGCTCGGTGACGCCGGATCAGTCCCAGCTCAGGCCGCCGCGCCGCCATTCGTAGGCGTAGGCGATCGAGACGTTGACGATGAACAGCGCCATCGCGGCCAGGCCGAACAGGCCCAGCGCGTCGAAGTGGACCGCCCACGGATACAGGAACACGATCTCGATGTCGAAGATGATGAACAGCATCGCGGTCAGGTAGTACTTGACCGGAAAGCGTTGTCCGGCAGCATTTCCGGGACCGCCGGCCACGGCGTGGGGGGTCGGTTCGATACCGCACTCGTAGGCTTCGAGCTTGGCCCGATTGCGGCGTTTGGGCCCGATCAGGGCGGCGAGCAGAATCGACCCCACCGCGAACGCCGCAGCGATCGCGCCGAGAACGAGGGTGGGAACTTCGTTATTCACAACTGCACAACCCCTTCTCCGTATCCTCGGACGGCAGCAGCCGAGGCGGGGCTGACATCGTCGTCTGCCGGGCCAGTCTCGCCCCCAGGGCGCGCTCGGTCGCGAGCGCGGACGGGTAACGGGACCTGACTTGGGCGGGTACTCATACCAACGCCCGCACTCGTGTGAGCTACAGCACAGCCTACAACCGTTCCTTCTCAATGCGTGCCGATTCGCAGCCGTGTTTGATCGAATTCAGAACTGTCACTTATGACCGAAACGGCGTAATGATCGGATTTGCCGGACGCGCCGAACGCCCGCCTCCGAGCGAGTGCGGGCGTTCGGGAAGAACGGGATTCTTGGGTGCCGGGTTCAGGCGGCTTCGGAGTTGCGCAGCAGGCCGACCACGGCTTCGGTGAGCCGGAACGGGTCGATCGGATGCGGGACGGCGGCCTCGGCGCGGGACCAGTTCGCCAGCCAGGCGTCGTCGGGGCGGCCGGTGAGCACGAGGATCGGCGGGCAGGGCTCGACCTCGTCCTTGAGCTGTTTGGCCAGGCCGAGTCCGCCGGTGGGGGCGGCCTCGCCGTCCAGGATGGCCAGGTCGACACCGCCGGCGTCGAGCCGGTCCACGACCACCGGCGCGGTGGCTACTTCGAGGTACTCGAGCGGTGGCAGGTCGGGGTGCGGATGGCGCCCCAGGGCCAGCATCACCTGGCGGCGAGTGTCGGAATCGCTGCTGTACACGAGAACCCGCAGCACCGCGGGACGGTTTGCTTCGGCCACGTTCGGCATGGTACGTCCGCGGACCACCCGGGCGTGGCAGGTTCGCCGCACTCGGTGCGTCCCGGTATGAATCCGTGCTGGTCATCGGCGGCGAAACGCGAGATCCTGAGTAGCGGGGTGGCCGACGAGGTGGTGAAGGGCGATGCGAATTTCGGAGGTTCTGCGCAAGAAGGGCGCCGAGGTGGTCACGATCGGGCCGCAGGCCACGGTCGCCGAACTGCTGGAGGTGCTGGCCGAGCACAATGTCGGGGCGGTGGTGGTCTCGGGCGACGGGCTGGCGATGGACGGCATCGTCTCCGAGCGCGATGTCGTGCGGCGCCTGCACGCGATGGGCGCTGCGCTGCTGGAATCTCCGGTCCAGGACATCATGACGATGGTGGTGCACACCTGCTCACCGGCGGATCGGGTGGAGAGCCTGCGCACGACGATGACCGAACATCGCATCCGTCATCTGCCGGTGGTGCAGCACGGGCAGATGGTGGGGATCGTGAGCATCGGCGACGTGGTGAAGAGTGCGATCTCCGAACTGGAGACCGAGCGCGAGCATCTCGAGCACTATCTGCAGGGCTGAGCCGCGCGGGATACGCTGCGGTACCGCGCGACACCGTAGGCGAGACGGTCGAATTCGGCGGGCCGGAAATACCGCCGTGCGGATTTTCATCGGTTCGTAACAGAAAATGCCTGCGCGCCCGCGGAATTCGAGGCAGAATTTCGGTGGGCTATTCGCCGACACCAAGCTCGCGGTCGAAGCACCGCTGATCGGGTGGGGTCCGGGATGCGCCGAAACCCTCGGACCTCACCACCCGATACCATGTTGTGGCTCGAATCTCGCCCGCACCCGACAAGCCGACATCACCGCCGGAAATTTCCGGCCGTAAAAGACAATTCGAGGCAATCCGACCGGTCTGCACCTGATTTCGTCATCGAATTTCCGGCGCGTGCGCACGGATGTGCTTGCCGCTGCGGAAGTTCGCCGCTCACGCGCGTGGCCCGGACCGATCGATGCCGCCCTCGCGGCGCGTATTAGGGTCTGTGGCGCACCGCTACGGCGGCCGGGGTGCCCGGCCCTTGTCCTGAAGGAAACTCTATGCGTCGCACCGCGATCACCGTGTTGACCCTGGCCGCTGCCCTCGCGTGTGGTGCGTGCGGTTCCTCGGGAGGTTCGGACGGCTCGAACGCGGCATCGGCGTCCTCGGCGGTGACTTCGTCGGAGGCCGCGCCGAGCTCCGCGCAGTCCGCCGCGCAGCAGTGCAGCAGCCAGACCTGGCCGCAGAAACTGCCGGACTTCCACGGTAAGGCGCTGGGCGAGATGGTGGTCGGTGCGGGCCTGTGCTACAACATCACCGCGATCACCGCGCCGGACGGCACCGACGTGATGCACGACGCGGCCGGGATGACCAAGCCCTGGACAGTGGCCTCGCAGTCCCCGGCGGCGGGCACCTCGGTCACCGCGCAGACCCCGATCACGCTCAAAGTCACCGCGGCGCAGCACAACTGACCGGCCGCGGTGACCTAGCGCGGGATTACTTGCCCACGACGCGGGCGAAGCGTTCGGGGTAGCGGGCCCCGGCGACGTCCGCGGTGACGTCCTCGATGCGGGCCAGTTCCTCGGGAGCCAGGGTGATCTCGGTCGCGGCGACGTTCTGCTCGAGGTAGGTGCGGCGCTTGGTGCCCGGGATCGGGACCACGTCCGCGCCCCGGCTCTGCACCCAGGCCAGCGCCAATTGTCCTGCGGTGCAGCCCTTCTCCTCGGCCAGGGCGCGCAAGGCGGTGACGATCGCCAGGTTGCGGTCCAGGTTGCCCTCTGCGAAACGCGGCATACCGCGGCGCATGTCGTCGGCGGGCAGCTCCTCGGCGGAGGTGATCGCGCCGGTGAGCAGGCCGCGCCCGAGCGGGGAGAACGGCACGATGCCGATGCCCAGTTCGCGGCACACCGGCACCACTTCGTCCTCGATCTCGCGGGTCCACAGCGACCATTCGCTCTGCAGTGCGGTCACCGGGTGCACGGCGTGGGCACGGCGGATGGTGTCCGGGGCGGCCTCGGAGATTCCGGCGTACCGGATCTTGCCTTCGGCAGCCAGCTCGGCCAGCGCGCCCCAGGTCTCCTCGATCGGCACATTCGGATCGACGCGGTGCTGGTAGTACAGGTCGATGTGGTCGACCCCGAGACGGGTCAGGGACTCCTCACAGCACTGTTTGACGTAGGCGGCGTCGCCGCGGGCGCTCATCGTGCCGTTCTCACCCCATACGATGCCGAATTTGGTGGCCAGGACCACCTGGTCACGGCGTCCGGCGATGGCGCGGCCGACGAGTTCCTCGTTGGTTCCCGAACCGTAGACGTTCGCGGTGTCCAGCAGGGTGACACCGAGTTCGAGTGCGCGGTGGATGGTGGCGATGGATTCGGCGTCGTCGTCGCGCACGCCGTAAGCCTGGCTCATACCCATGCAGCCCAGGCCCTGGGCGCCGACGGTGAGTTCTCCGAGTGTGCGGGTCGCGATCATGGCTGGATCCTCCTGAGGAACACCGGAATTGGCAGGTGAGTCGCGCTCACCACCGACGACGCTAGGTGCTGGAGCGCACTCCAGGTCAAATCGGTTTTCCGATGCCGTGCCCGCTCACTCGTCGAGCAGATCCACGATCCTGGTCAGGGTGGTCGCCAGGATGCGGCGTTCGTCGTCGGGCAGGTGGTCCAGTACATCGGCGAAGCGCTGGATGCGCGCGGAGGTCAGGCCGTTGACCATGTCCTGGGCCGGTCCGGTGGCCGACAGGACATGGGCGCGGCCGTCGATCGGGTCGGTGGCGCGCTGGACGTACCCGCCCTTCTCGAGCTGGGTGATGATGCGGGACATGGTGGGTGCGGTGACGCGTTCGGCGGCGGCCAGATCGCCCAGGCGCATCGGCCCGCACCGCACCAGGGTGCCCAGTGCCGCAGCGGAGCCGGGGCTCAGTGCGCCGGTGTCCCCGGCGCGGCGCAACAGCCGGGTGATCCGGCCGACGGCCAGATACGCATCGGCCGCCTCGGCCAGACGTTCGGCACTGTGCTGCTGAATCATCCGATCCTCGTTCCTACCCGGCTCATTCGCACTGGCTGTGTCAGCAAGTATGCCCGTCGTGCGGGGCGCCGGGGCGTGCGGTGCGCGGCGGATCGTGCCGCCGCGCACCGCACGTGGATCACTATTCGACCTCGGCGGTGACGTGCGCCGCGTGGCGGCCGTTGCTGCCGTTGCTCGCGACGCCGTTTCCGGCGTCGGCGGGCAGGTCGAAGCCGAGTTCCAGATCGTGCGAGACCTGCGAGCCGGTGATGCGCACCCGGCTCGACACCGGCGGGTAGCCGCGGGTCACGACGGTGTACTGGCCCTCGGCCAGATCGGTGACGCTGTAGCGGCCCTCGTCGTCGGTGCGGGCCGAGCCGAGGATGCCCCCGGTCGCGTCCTGCACGATGACCTGGGCGTCGGGCACGGCGCGTCCCTGCGCCCACACCGAACCGTTCAGCACCGCCATGGTGGTCAGCTCGACGTCCTGTGCGAGCACGCCGCTGTCGGGGACGGTGAGCGTGATCGCGGTGGGCCGCATGTGCTCGGCGACCGCGACCAGCGTGTACACCCCGGACACCACGCCCTGGCAGGCGTAGTCGCCACGGGTGTCGGAAACCGCGGCCCCGACGACCTCGCCACGCATATCGGTCAGCGTGATGGTGGCTCCGGCCAGCGGCCGCAGATCATCGGCCGAGCGCACGACGCCGTACACCTCGCCCGAACCCTGCAGCGGCACGTCCAGGCGTTGCGGGCGGCCGTCGACGGTGACGTTCACCGCGGCGGGCTGGTGCCCACCGGCCGACACGATCAGCACGTAGCTGCCCGCGGCGGGGGGCTCGATGACGTACTCGCCCTGCTGATTGCCCGTGGCCCGCGAAACCTGGTGTCCGCGTTGGTCGATCAGCGTCAGCGCCACCCCGGGCACCACGTATCCGTCCGAGCGCACGATTCGGCCGCTGATGGCGCGGCCGTCCGCGACCAGTGGGCGGGTCGAGGGTGCGGCGGGAGCCCGGAACGTCGCGGGAGCCGGTGCGGTGAGCCTGCTGGCGACGGCGTGCCCGTTGGTGGCGGGCACCGGCAGCTGCTCGGTGTCGTCGATGATGCCCTCGCGGGTGGCCTCGGCCAGTTCGGCGGCCTCGTCCACGGCGTAGTCACCCTTGGCGAACCAGGAGGCGATCGAGCCGAGCAGCAGCATCACCGCGGCGGCGATGAACACCGCGATCAGACCGGAGTGGAACGGTCCGGAGATCAGGTGCGGGAAGAACTGCTCACCGGTGATGGTGTCGCCGTTCACGCCGGGCTGGTTCAGCACGTCGGGGGAGATCATCTCCTTGAACGGGTTGTAGCCCAGGAACGTCGCGAACAGGCTGCCCACCGGCGGGGTGTTGGAGAGCTGATCGGCCACGTTCGCCGGGATGCCCTGGTCGCGCAGTCCGGAGTTCATCGCGTTGGGCAGGGTGCCGGACAGGCCGGCGATCATCAGCGAGAAGAAGATGCCGATCGACAGCGCCATACCGCCGTTCATCAGCGTCGCGCGCATACCCGAGGCCACACCGCGCTGGTTGGCCGGCACCGAGGACATCACCTCGGCGGTGTTGGGCGAGGTGAAGATGCCCATGCCGAAGCCGTTGAGCAGGATGATCAGCGCGAACAGCCAGTAGTTGAAGTTGACCGGGATGATGATCAGCAGCACGAAGGTGATCGCGGCCAGCAGCAGGCCGCCCGCGGCGAAGATCCGTCCGCCGAAGCGGTCGCTGAGATAGCCCGACAACGGGCCGGAGACCAGGAAGCCGATGGTCAGCGGCAGCATGTAGATGCCCGCCCACAGCGGGGTGTCCTCGAAGCTGTAGCCGTGCTGGGGAAGCCAGATGCCCTGCAGCCAGATGATGAGCATGAACTGCAGGCCACCGCGGCTGACCGAGGTCATCAGGCTGGCGAAGTTGCCCAGCGCGAAGGTCTTGTTGCGGAACAGCGACATGTTGAACATCGGCTGACGCGATTTGGCTTCGATGATGCAGAAGATCACCAGCAGCGCCAGGCCGCCGATGACGCCGGTCAGCACCCACGGGTTGCCCCAGCCGGTGTTGGAGCTGCCGTAGGGCTGGATACCGTAGGTGATACCGGCCAGCAGTGCGGTCAGGCCGATGGCGAAGGTGAGGGTGCCGGGCATGTCCAGCGAGCCGGGGGTGCGCTGGCCGTTGTCGTGCAGGGACCGGTAGGACCAGATGGTGCCGATGATGCCGAAGGGCACGCTGATCCAGAACACGGCCTTCCAGTCCCATTCGGCGAGCAGGCCGCCCAGCAGCAGGCCCAGGAACGAACCGGCCACGGCCGCGACCTGGTTGATGCCCAGGGCGAAACCACGCTGTTTGGCGGGGAAGGCGTCGGTGAGGATGGCCGAGGAGTTGGCCATCAGCATGGCGCCACCGACACCCTGGACCACTCGCCAGGCGATCAGCCAGATCGCGCCGCCGCCGTGGTCGAACGGGTCGAAGGAGAGCAGGATCGCGCAGACGGTGAAGACGATGAATCCGGCGTTGTAGATCTTGACTCGGCCGAACATGTCGCCGAGGCGGCCGAACATGACCACCAGTACCGCGGAGGTGAGCAGGAAGCCCATCATCAGCCACAGCAGGTAGCTGACGTTGCTGGACTCGAGCGGATTGAGGTGCACGCCGCGGAAGATCGCGGGCAGCGAGATGAGCACGATCGAGGAGTTGATGGTGACCATCAGCATCCCCAGCGTGGTATTCGACAACGCCACCCACTTGTAGTGCGGGTGATCGTGGTCGACGCGGAGCCGCCGGCGAACGGTCTGGACGTCGCCGACGTCCAGGTCGGCGGAAGTTTGTGCGGAAGCCAAGAGTCCCTCTCCCCGAGGATTGCCGTGAATAGTGCCTCACTCAATATAGTTGCAATATGCTAACTAACTAAATGGAGTGAATAGGGAATTGGTCACACCTCGGTCGGGAATACGCTCGGCGTGGTAGAGGATCAGGGCGCGGGAACCGCTTCGAAGGCTCGGTCGCCGGGGGCGGCGTGATGCAGCAGATGGTCGATGAACAACCGGGCGGGCGGGGTCGGTGTGGGGGTGGTGACCGCGTACCAGGGCCGGTCCAGCGGAGTGCCCTCGACCGGCAGGATCTCCAGATGTCCTGCGGCCAGGTGTGATTCGACCGCGTCCCCGTGGATCAGCGTGACGCCCAGCCCTTCTCGCGCGGCTGCCAGCACCGCGCCGTGCGTGCCCAGAGTGAGTGTGGGCGGGCGGATCTGCAACCGGTCCAGCAGCGCCAGGGTGGTCGCGCGGGTGCCCGAGCCGTGCCCGCGCAGCAACCAGGTGGCGCGCAGCGGATCCGGGCAGCGGCCGGGTGAGCCGACGACCACCAGACAGCTCGGTCGGCGCGCGCGCACCACCAGCCCGGCCTCACGCGGCGGGCGACCGGCGATCACGAGATCGCTTTCGTGGTGCTGTAATTCGAGGAACAACATATCGCGCGGATGGATCGACAGCCCCACTTCGATATCGGGATAGCGGTCCCGGAAGGCGGCCAGCGGGCGCAGCAGAACGTATTCCCCGGCGGTGGCGACCACCCCGATCCGCAATCGTCCGGTATCCGCGCGCCGCACCGCGGCCTGGGCCTCGCGCATCAATCCCAGAATGCTGCGGCAGTATTCGGCGTACACGCGTCCGGCGTCGGTGAGTACGATCCCGCGCCCGGATTTGGCGATCAGTTTCGCACCCAGCTGTTTTTCGATATGGGCGACCGCCGCCGAGGCGGCGGCCTCGGTGATGTGCAGTTGCGCGGCGGCGCGGCGAATGCTGCCGTGGCGGGCCACGGCCAGATACGTCTCCATCCGGACCGCACTCACCGTTCCCATCGTCAGACGGTAGCAAACTCAACTGTTCGGTTGAGCGTGCCGAGAAACAATCGAATTGTCCGTGGAGGTGCCCGGCCGCATCCTGAATCTGCAAGGCGCACAGGCTCGCTCGCACAGGAGGAGATATGGCCGAGGAATCCACTCGCGACCGCTGGGATCCGGGCGTGCAGTCCTATGCCTCGATGGGCTATTACGATCCGCACTACGAACCCAGGGACACCGATGTGCTCGCGGTGTTCCGGGTGACCCCGCAGGCGGGCGTGGACCCGATCGAGGCCGCCGCGGCGGTGGCGGGCGAATCGTCCACCGCCACATGGACGGTCGTGTGGACCGACCGGCTCACCGCGCACGACCGCTATCGCGCCAAATGCTATCGGCTCGATGCGGTGCCGGGTCGTCCGGGCGAGTACTTCGCCTATGTCGCTTACGATCTGGACCTGTTCGAGGAGGGATCGATCACCAATCTGACCTCCTCGGTGATCGGCAACGTGTTCGGCTTCAAACCGCTGGCCGCACTGCGGCTCGAGGACATGCGCATTCCGGTCGCGTATGTCAAGACCTTCCCCGGTCCGCCGCACGGAATCGTCACCGAGCGGGAATATCTGAACAAGTACGGGCGCCCGCTGCTGGGCGCGACGGTCAAACCCAAACTCGGTTTGTCCGCGCGCAACTACGGGCGAGTGGTGTACGAGGCGTGCCGGGGCGGACTGGATTTCACCAAGGACGACGAGAACATCAACTCCCAGCCGTTCATGCGCTGGCGTGATCGCTATCTGTTCGCCATGGAGGGGGTGAATCGGGCGATCGCGGAAACCGGTGAGCTCAAAGGCCATTATCTCAACGTCACCGCCGCCACCATGGAGGACATGTACGAGCGCGCGGAATTCGCCCGATCGCTCGGCAGCGTGATCATCATGATGGATTTGACCGTCGGATACACCGCGATGCAATCGATGTCGAAGTGGGCGCGACGCAACGGCATGCTGCTGCATCTGCATCGCGCCGGCCATTCCACCTTCACCCGGCAGAAGACGCACGGGGTGAGTTTCCGGGTGCTGGCCAAGTGGTGCCGGCTGATCGGGGTGGATCATCTGCACGCGGGCACCGTGATCGGCAAACTCGAGGGTGACCGCAACACGGTCAAGGGGTTCTACGACACGTTGCGGGAGAACTACATTCCCGCCGACGCGGGCACCGGGATCTTCTTCGACCAGGACTGGGTGAGTCTGCCGGGTGTGCTGCCCGTGGCCTCGGGCGGCATTCACGCCGGGCAGATGCATCAGCTGCTGGATCTGTTCGGTGACGATGTGATCCTGCAGTTCGGCGGCGGCACGATCGGACATCCGATGGGTATCGCCGCGGGCGCGGAGGCCAATCGAGTGGCGCTCGAGGCGGTGGTCAAGGCCCGCAACGAGGGCCGCGATCTGCTCTCCGAGGGCCCGGCGGTGTTGCGCGCGGCCGCGCGCAGCTGTCGTTCGCTCGAGGCCGCGCTGGCGGTGTGGGGCGAGGTCACCTTCGAATACACCTCCACCGACGCTCCCGACGCCGTGCCCACGGCGACGCTGTGAATCAGAAAGGGCTGCCATGTATGTGCGTCAGGGAACCTTCTCGCATCTGCCGGAACTGTCCGACGCCGAGGTCCGCGCGCAGGTGCGGTACGCGCTGCTGAACAACTGGCCGGTGTCGATCGAGTACACCGACGATCCACATCCGCGCAACGTGTACTGGGAGATGTGGGGGTTGCCGATGTTCGACCTGCACGAACCCGACGGGGTGCTCGCGGAGATCGCCGCGTGCCGGGATGCGTTGCCGCGCCACTACATCCGGGTGACCGCCTACGACGCCCGGTACGGTCGTCAAACCACGGCGCTGAGTTTCCTGGTGCAGCGCCCGCCGGTCGAACCCGGATTCCGGTTGGCGCGCACCGAATCCGACGATCGCGCACAGCGGTACGGGTGGGCCGCGTACGCCACCGATCAGCCGCCGGGCGAGCGGTACCGCGAATGAGGCCGGATGCGATGACCAACGCGGGCAACGGATTTCGGATGCACCGGCCCGATCCGGTCTCGGGCAGCCCGCCCGGGGAGGCGCCCGAGCCGGAGTCGTGCGAGCCGGAGATTCTCGGTCCGGACGCGGAGCTGGATCTGTCGCAGGATCCTGCCACCAGGGAAGTCGAGCGCACCCTGGCGCGGCTGGATGCGGAGCTGGTGGGTCTGGCGGCGGTCAAGACGCGGGTGCGGGAGATCGCGGCGCTGCTGCTGATCGACCGGGCCCGCGCCCGGTTCGGGCTCGCGGCCGCGCGCCCGACGATGCACATGAGTTTCACCGGCGGTCCGGGCACCGGCAAGACCACCGTGGCCCTGCGCATGGCCGATCTGCTGCACGCACTCGGATACATCCGTAAACCGCTGGTGCACAGTGTGACTCGCGATGACCTGGTGGGCCAGTTCATCGGTCACACCGCGCCGCGCACGAAGGAGGCTCTGGCGCGCGCGGCTGGGGGTGTGCTGTTCATCGACGAGGCGTACTACCTGTTCCGCCCGGAGAACGAACGCGACTACGGGCAGGAGGTCATCGAGATCCTGTTGCAGGAGATGGAGACCGAGCGCGCCAGCCTGGTGGTGATCTTCGCCGGGTACCCGGATCGGATGGAGACGTTCTTCTCCGCCAATCCGGGCCTGTCCTCACGGGTGGCGCACCACATCGATTTCCCGGACTACAGCCACGGTGAGCTGATGGTCATCGCGGAGTTGATGGCCCGGGGCGAGCAGTTCACCCTGGATCCGGGCGCGGTTACCGCCCTGAGCGAATATCTCGAATTGCGGATGGCCCGACCGCGATTCGCCAACGCGCGCAGTCTGCGCAACGCGCTCGAGCGCTGCCGGTTACGCCAGGCCCGCCGGTTGGTGGACCTGCACCGGCCGCTGCGCCGCACCGAGCTGATCACACTGACCGCCGCGGATGTCTACGGCAGCAGCGTGTTCGGCGACGCCGATCCCGTCCCCGTCACCGAGGACGGGGACGATCCGTGAGGAGTTGACAGACGCGATGTCCGAGAGACTCGAGACACTGACCCGGTACACGATCGCGCAGGAACACCGCCATCCCGGCTCCTCGGGCGAGTTCTCCGCACTGTTGAACGTGGTGGCCACCGCGACGAAGATCATCGCCAATCAGGTCACCCGGGGCCGCATCGTGGACACCGGTGCGGCGCACCCGGCACCGATCGCGGAGCATCGCCGGATCGACGCGATCGCCAACGACATCATGGTCGCCGAGTCCGAGTGGACCGGACCGCTCGCGGCCCTGCTGTCCGAGCAGATGAGCGGATTCCATCCGGTGCCCACCGAGTTCCGGCGCGGCAAGTATCTGCTGGCGTTCGATCCGCTGGACGGCTCGTCCAATATCGACGTGAACCTGCCCGTGGGAACGATTTTCAGCGTGCTGCGCTGCCCCGACGACGCCCGCGCACCGGACGCGCAGGACTTCCTGCAACCGGGAGTGCGGCAGGTGTGCGCGGGTTTCACCCTGTACGGCCCGGCGACGATGCTGGTACTGACCACCGGGGACGGGGTGGACGGTTTCACCCTGGATCGGGAGATCGGCGCGTTCGTGCTCACCCATCCGCGCATGCGCATCCCCGAGGACACGTCGGGATTCGCGATCAACGCCGCCAACGAGCGGTTCTGGGCCCGGCCGGTGCGCCGTTACGTGCACGAATGCCTGGCCGGGGTGGACGGCCCGCGCGGGCGGGATTTCAATATGCGCTGGGTGGCCTCGCTGGTCGCGGACACCTTCCACATCCTGACCCACGGCGGGGTCTACCTGTATCCGTACGACACCCGGTGTGCGGGCCGGGTGTCGCTGCTGTACGGGGCGAATCCGATCGCGTTCGTGGTCGAGCAGGCCGGCGGGGCGGCCACCACCGGGCATGCGCGGGTGCTGGAGGTGCCGCCGGAGGATCTGCATCAGCGGGTGCCGTTGATCTTCGGTTCGCGCCGGGAGGTCGAGCGCATCGAGCGCTATCACCGCGAGCCCGAGGAGGGGCCGCGGTTCGACGCGTCGCTGTTCGGCACGCGGTCGCTGTTCCGGCCCGCGGGCCACTGAAACGAGGTGCGATGTCGCTCAAACATCCCGTGGTCGCGATCACCGGGTCCTCCGGTGCGGGGACGACCAGTGTCACCCGGACCTTTCAGGAGATCTTCCGCCGCGAGGGAATCGATGCCGCTGTGGTGGAAGGGGATTCGTTCCACCGGTTCGATCGCGGGGAGATGGCGCTGGCGATGGCCGAGGCGGAGCAGAACGCGGATCGGCACTTCTCGCATTTCGGTCCGGAGGCGAATCTGCTCGCCGAACTCGAGGCGCTGTTCCGCGATTACGGCGAAACGGGAGTGGGTCTGGTGCGCCGGTATCTGCACGACGAGGCCGAGGCCGAACCGTTCGGGCAGCCGCCGGGCACCTTCACTCCCTGGCAGGAGCTGGCGCCGGGCAGTGATCTGCTGTTCTACGAGGGGTTGCACGGTGCCGCGGTGACCGGGAAGGTCGATGTGGCCCGGCATACCGATCTGCTGGTGGGTGTGGTGCCGATCATCAATCTGGAGTGGATTCAGAAGGTGATCCGGGACAAGACCGAACGCGGGTATTCCGGTGAGGCCGTGCTGGATACGATCCTGCGCCGCATGCCGGACTACGTGAACTACATCTGCCCGCAGTTCTCCCGCACCTACGTGAATTTCCAGCGGGTGCCCACGGTGGACACCTCCAATCCGTTCGTCGCACGCACGATTCCGACCGCGGACGAGAGTTTCGTGGTGATCCGGTTCGCCGATCCGAAGGTGATCGACTTCCCGTATCTGCTGTCGATGCTGCACGATTCGTTCATGTCGCGACGCAACTGCATCGTGGTGCCGGGCGGGAAGATGGACCTGGCCATGCAGTTGATCTTCACCCCGCTGATCCTGCGGTTGATGGACAAACGCCCGAACAGCCGGGTGTGAGGTCAGCAGGCCGGGTAGGGCTGTCCGGGTTGCACGGGAACGGTCCGCACCGTGTGCGATTCGCGGTCCTCGCGACGCTCGACCGGGCACACCCGGACCACCGCGGGCGCCGGGTCGGCGCGGTTGCCCGCGTTGTCGAAGTAGATCGGCCCGCCCGCGCCGGGGATCGCCTGTCCGGGTGCGTTGTATCCGCTGATCACCGTGTTGACCTGCCCACGGGTGACCGGCTCGTGCTGGGGCAGGGTGTGCACCGCGGTGGCGATGGTGGTCACCGCGTCGTAGCCGTCGACCGCCCAGCCCTGGCCGAGGCGGGAGTGGTCGAGCCGGGCGGCGGTGAAGGCGTTCTGGTAGTCCAGGAACGCGGTGTCGTCGGCCGGACGGTGAGTGTCGGCGACCATGCTCGACAGTAGCCGCACCCGGCCGCCGGTGAAGCTGGCCGAGCTCAACGCTTTGCTGCGCAAGTCCTCGAGCACCGGATCGGGTTCGGGAGTGGACAGGCGCACCGCGTCGGAGGTCCCGATCACGGTGATCGAGGGCGCGGCGCACTGGCCGTTGCCGTACGCCTGGTCCACGCTGAACAGGAACCGGCTCAGGTCCCGGCCTCTGGCCAGATAGGCGACCGTGACGTCTTTGGTTTCGGCACAGACTCTTTCGGCGGTCTGCACGACGGTGCTGGGTTCGGTGGCATCGAACTTCACATCCGGTGCCTCGGTGTGCAGGGCACGGTGCAGCAGGGGCAGCGCGGTGCAGGTGTAGGGGTCGGTGGTGCCGGTGGGGACCATCACGAAGTCGGGGGTGTTCGCGGCGACCTTCGTCAGCGAATCGACCTGCACCGCCACCCGGAACGCGATTCGATAGAAATAATCCTTGCCGACGCCGTACCGGTAGGTCTCCTTCGCATCGCAACCGTCGTAGATCGGTTGATCGAGACGCGAACCGTCCTGGTCGAAACCTTCGGCGGTCACCACGTCTCCGACGGTCGGAATCTTCGCCGCGGCAAGGGTTCCCACGACGTCGGTGGTGCTCTGGTAACTGAGCCCGACCCCGGCCACGGCCACCACGTCCGCGCGCGCGGCCATCGCCTGCGCGACCGCTCGGGGGCCGGGCCCGTGCTGATCGTCGCCGAGCTGGCCGATCAGCAGCTTCACCGGGTGCAGGCATCCTGAATCGTCCGCGCGGCGTTGCGCTGCGGCCATACCCTCGAGTTCGTCGAGGCCGCGGCCCCCGACGGACGGGTCGGTGAGGCTGAGCAGCACGCCGACGGTGACCGGGGTGCCTGTGGGGCAATTGGTGGCGGCACTGTCGTTCTGCTGCTGGATCAATGCCATGACGGGGGCGAATTCACGCACGCCGAAGTCGTAGGGGCCCGAACTGAGTCCGACGCACTGGTTTTCGGCATGCCAGGTCGGCGTGCTGGTGTACCAGCCCCCACCGCAAGTGACCAGTTGCCCGATGTGCGGCGACAATACGACGGCTGTGGGCACCACGACGACGACGGTCGCGACCGTACTCAGGAAGGGCAGCCATACGCGCAGCGGGCGTGGTGGCGCGACGGTCCACGGCGCGAACCATCTCTTCAGCCGGGACCGCCATCGGTGGTTCATCGTGGCCCTTTCGGTCGGAGGCGGAATCGATTCGTCGCGCCTGGAAGGAATTTCGAGTCAGCACCAGATTCGAATCCGGGACGGGACGGTGTCGGGATCGGCCAGGAACGTCTCGGCGCGCCCGATCTGGTGATCGAGGCGATCACGCGTCGCGTCGTCGGTCATACAGGGGTTCCGACAGCTGGGCACCGCGGCGAGCAGTGTCGCGATGTGCCACTCGCGGGTGTCCTCCGGGTAGAGGCCGCGCAGGGCCTCGACTCGGGGTGCTCGAGCGTGCGGGTCGGGGGTGGCGAGAATTTCGCTGACCAGTGCTGTCCAGTTCTGCCACGACAGGCGCGTGTGCAGCTCGGCCAGCTCACCGACGACCTCGATATGCCTGCGCAGCATGCGATCACAGCTCAGCCGTGCCACCGTGTCGTTTCTGTCGCACCGCTCACGCAGCAGTTCGAAGACGGCGTTCCAGTCGCGTTCCGGGCCGGTGCGGACAGCCAGTGCCCGCAGACCCAGATAGCGCGCGAGGGGGTGCATGCGTGCGGTCGCCTCGTCGGGAGGATGTGTGGTCCACAGCGTCGAGGAGGTGTACAGCGGGTGCTGGACATCGACGATGACGTCGCGGTTGTGCAGGCCGAGCAGACTCCGCGCTTCGGGCAGATTGCGGGCCGCCGAGATGGTGACCAGGGCGTCGATGAGTTCCTCGGTGGGCCGGGTGGCCGGATCGAGCCCGGCGGCGAAGACCTGTAGCAGGTGTCGCTCGAGCGTGGGGACGTGCCGGTGCGCGGGATCGTCTGCGCTGTCACGCTTTTGCGCCGGAACACGTCCGTCCGGCTGGACCCTGCTGGACAGCAGCGCCTCGATGTCGCGCCACAGCCGGTGATCCGCGCTGATCTTCTGCAGCGACAGCTCGGTGGCCTCATGATGCCGGTGGGCCAGCCGCTCGAGATTCGAGGCGATGGTCTGGGCGTGGAACGGGGCGATGGCACCGGCGCGCAGGAGTAGTTCGTTCTTGGTGAATCCGGTGAGTTCTGCGCGCAGCCAGGGGCGGGCGGCCAGGGTGGGCGCGGCGCGGTCGACCACGGTGCGTGCCCAGCGGCTGCCATGCCCCGAGGCATTGTCCGGAGCGAGGATGGTGCGCACCTCGGTGTCGGCCCAGTCGGGCTCGCCGCCGGATTGTTCGTACAGCGCGGCGGTGAGCGCACCGGAACTCGTGGTCACCAAGGTGAGAGGATCGGCCGCGACGGCTCCGGCGGCCGCGACGAGTTCGCGCACCCGCAGCAGTGACTGGGTGAACGCCGTGGCCATCGGCAGATCGCCGTCGTCGAGCAGCAGCAGGATGTTGGGTGTCCGCGACCCGAGCCTGGTCACGCTCTCGCGCAGGTCCGCCAGCAGCGCGCCGGTCAGCATGTCGTCCACGCCGCGCTGCACGACCGGATCACGTTGTCGCGCATGATTACTGAGGTCGATCAGCACATGTTCGGGGATGCTCCTGATACTGAGGTCATGGCTCGTGCCCAGGTCACGATGTCCGAACCACTTCACGGCGTGGTCGAGCCTGCGGCGCATCCCTTTGCGCACGAGCACCGGCACCGCCCCGCTGATCCATTCGGCCTTGGCGGCATCGAGCACGATGTTCAGTGGCGGCGGAGGATTGGGGATCGCGGCCGCGACGAATCGGGCCAGTCCGTCCAGCAGACCGCGCAATTGCTGTGGGTCGCAATATTTGTCGAGTTCGGCGTTGAGCAGCCGCAACTGGTCGTCGAGGGCCATTCCGCGGAAGTCGGTGCCGATCGCGATGTGCGCCACCAGCATCCGCATCCGGTTGAGGCGAAATCCCGGCAGCCGCTTGCCGAGCCATACCATGATCGCGACCATGAGGGGGCGCAAGGGATCTCGTTCCTCGGGGTCGATGCGCGATTCCCGGTCGGCGAGTTCCCATTCACGGGAAGTGAGACGTTCGGCGTATGTCCTATTCTTCCATTCATCCAGAATGTCGAGTAGTAAGCCGGTTCGGCCCGAACCACCGCAGCCCTCCAGCACCAACACCGGCCGTGGCCGGAGCTGATTGTGGTCGTGCGGCGACTCGGTGAGTCGTTCGACGAGTACGGGCAGGATTTCGCGCAAGCTGATCTCGTCGGCCATCGATTCCCCCTCCGCCGGAACACGATCGCGTCTGTAGAAGACAGGCTCTGCCCGACGACCGTCCGTGTCAAGTCGAAAAGTCGGCCCGAATCCTGTTGCGCGAGTCAGTTTCCGGAACGGGACTGTTCCTGGCGGCGCACCCAGCGGATGTCCGCGCGCCAGGTGTACGTGGCGACCAGGGCCGAGCCGACCGCCGCGGCGATGAGCATTTCATCACCGTTCACGGCCAGGCTGACCAGTCCGCCGATCGCGGCGCCGGTGACGAAGGACAGCCACTGCACCGCATAATTGAGCCATTCGCGGTGGGTGCCGCCGGCGAGGTGGCGCTCGACGCCCTGGGTGAATTTGACCAGTGTCCCGGTGACGTAGGTGACCGGAATCGACACCTCGCCCTTACGCACGAACGAAGTGTTCAGCGAACCCATGGCGAATGCGACGAACAGAATCGGAACCAGCCCCACGCTCGCTGCGTGGCCGAACGCGTCCACCGCCGCGGCGATCACGAGCGCGAAGGTGGCCAGCATCGTCGCGCCGTGCGGGTGGTTGCGCCACCAGTGGCGGCGGCAGACCGAGGCACAGAACACACCGGCCAGGAAGCAGACGATCAGCAGGAACGCGCCCCGCGCGAGCAGGAAGTCGCCCAGGAATCCGCCGATGACCGCGCGTTCGGTGTTGCCGGTCATGAAGGTGACGAAGTACCCCTCGGAATGGGTGTAGGCGGCGGCTCCGACGAATCCGGCCAAGATCAGTAGTGCAGTGGCCAGCCGGGCTTCCAGATCCCAGAACGGTTCGGGTGCGTCGTTCGAGTTCGCGGTCACAGCGACAGGCTAGCAATCTGTGCAGCACAGAGTATGAATTGTGAGCTGGGACGCCTCGGGTGCATCGGTGTGATGAGATCTGCGAGAAGGTCCGCGTGTGCGCGAGCGCTACCCGAGCGCCGCGGCAGCGGCGGTGGGCTCAACCGGTGACGCGCGTCAATCCCGGTAACGCCGCGAGTACTGCGTCTCGGCCCAGGTCCAGTGCGCGCAGCAACACGGTCGAATCGCGTCCGACGCGACCGATCGCGGGTGCGTGCAGCGGCGGGCGGATCTGCAGAATCGTGCGATCCCCGGTGAGGACTCGTTCGTCGCGAGCGTGCTGATCGGCGCGGGCGAGCCAGTTCGGGATCACGCCGGGTGCGTGCCGTGACAGGTACCGCGCGACCACGCGGGTCTCGATTGCCGAAGGGACGCTGGGGGTTTCGTCGACGCGGCGGGTGCGCAGCACGACCGCGTGAGTGGCGCCCTGAGCCAGGGCGGTGTGGATGGGCACCGATTCGGACAGGCCAGCATCGACATAGCGGTGTCCGGCCATCTCCACCGACCGCCCGGCCAGGATGGGCAGACACGTGGTTGCCAGCAGCGCGCGTTGCAGCGAGGCCGGATCGGTGATGTGCGGGTGCAGGTCCACCGCCGCGCCGTCGGCGGTGTCGGTGCCGATCGGGTGGAAGCTCACCGGGGAGTCCACGATCGCGGCGAAGTCCATGGGCACGATCCGCTCGTACACCGTGTGCACCAGATACCGGGTGTCGACCACGCGCCCACCGCGCAACGCCCGCGCCGGATCGATCACCCGCCGCACCACATCCGCATGCCAGGCCCGCCGCGACCGATTCGCCCGCTCGCACAGCAGCCACGCCCCGTTCAACGCACCGGCCGAGGACCCGTACACCGCATCGAAGCAGCTCAACACCCCCAGATCCTCGAGCCCCATCACCATCCCGTGCGAATACGCTCCCCGCGCGGACCCGCCCTCGATCACCAACGCCACCCGCGCCCCGTCAGTGCGCTGACCAGGCATACTCCCACTGGCTCGCCGCGCGGCGATCAGATCGGCAACCGGGGACCCGGATTCATCGAGCGACATCAGCGGACCCTTCCAGCAATACGAGACGAACCGGAATCCGGTCTATCACAGTGCGCTCACCGCTCAGACCGGCACGTACGCGATCTCGCCGGCTCCTTGCCTGGTACGCGCTTCGCGGCTGTCGGTGTGAATCCATATACCGGATGCAAAGCGGTGCAATCCCAACTGAGATCCATCCTGGGCTGATGCGCGGATCGAATGAAAATCTGCTCCGGCAAGGCCTCCAGGAGATTGCACCATGGTGGGCTGGCCTGATCAACGGACCGTAGCGGGAGGCGGGTATGTCGGAGGACGGGTCGACGCTGGCACGACGTCAGCTGGGGAAGTATCTGCGGGAGGGCCGCCAGGAGCGCGGCCTGACCCTGCACCGGGCAGCCGATCTGATTCAGCGCAGCGCCAGCACATCACAGCGAATCGAGAAGGGGATGGTGGCGAAGCTGCGAGAGGTGGATCTCGACGCGCTGTGCCAGATCTACGAATTCGACGCCGACCACACTGCGGCAATGAAAGGTCTTGCCGCACAGAGCAACGAGGATAGCTGGTGGTACGAGTTCGGCGATCTCATCCCAGCGGACTTCGATTTCTACGTCGGTCTGGAGGCATCGGTTCAACGGCTGACAACCTATGAGTCCGAGCTGGTGCCAGGGGTGCTGCAAACACCCGTCTATTCAGGTGCGCTGTTCCATGCCGGCTACCCCGACGACAGCGCAGCCGAGCACGCACGACGCGTGCAGCTGCGGATGCGCCGTCAAACCAGGATCACTCGAAAGCGCGACCCGATCACCCTCGACGTCATACTGCGTGAATCAGTCCTCAGGGGTGGCGTCGGCGGACAGCGGGTCATGGCGGCGCAGCTGAAGCACTTGGCGGACATGAGCACCCGGTCGAACGTCGAGCTGCGAGTGCTCCCGCTCAGTGCGGGATTTCCACTCGGGGAGGCTGTCGGTCCCTTCGTCATCCTCGAGTTCGGCGCGGATAGAAACGAGCAGGCTGTCGATACCAGTGGCTGCGACAGGCCGCCTAACTCCGTCTCGACGCAGGCCCCCAGGCGGCGTTCGACCCGCGAACCTCCGCGATGGTCCTGCCGCGGCGTCGTCGGAACAATGCCCGCAGCGTTCCGGCGTTGAGATAACCGACCTTCGCGGCAATCGCGTCTACCGACAGATTGGTCGTTCGCAGGAGCCTCGTGGCTCGCTCCAGGCGGATCTCATCGACGAAATCCCTTGGTGACATGCCCAGCTCGGCCTGGGTCGCACGCTGCAGACTGCGCGTCGTGATGCCCAGGGCCTTGGCAGCGTCGCGGATCGCGAACTGATCGGCGACGCGCTCACGCACCCAGCGTTCGAACGACGCGACGAGTGAGTCACCGCGGGCGACGACCTCCGGAATCGAGTACTCGATCTGTGGCCCCCGATCGGCGATCGCCAGGTACCTGGCGACGATCTCGGCCAGCGCCGGACTGACCGAACTGACCAGTGACAGTGCAAGATCCAGGTGCGAGAGAGACGCTCCGGCGGTGGTCACCCCCTTCGCGTGGCACAAGGTGCGGCTTTCGTGGACATCGACTCGGGGATACCTGCGGCGGAAGGAGGGACCGAGCCACCAGCTGGTGGTCGCGGCAAGACCGTCCAGCACTCCTGCCTCGGCGAGGAAGAATGTTCCGGTGCAGGCTGCGGCCAGGTGGGTTCCGTGCTGCTGCGCTTCGGAAATGCGTTCCAGCAGTGGAAGGTTCGCGGGCGCGGAGATCAGATCGACCAATCCTTCGGCGTCGGGAATGCCGATCGCCGGGATGATCATCACATCGATCGCACCGGATAGGTCGTCCAGTGGTGTGGTCGGCACGAGGTGGCCGTGCGCGGACCGGACGCTGGTGCCGAGCGAGGCGGTGCGCACCCGCCAGGGCGCGGGTGGGGATTCCAGTTCGGGCAACAGGGCATTGGCCATGTTGAAGGTCTCGAGTACCGCCGCGAATCCGAAATCGGCCACACCATCGATGACGAGTACCGCTGCCTCCATGTCGCGAACAGTACTCAATCTGTCGGGAACGACACCAATAATCGCGGGCACCGGTGGAACCCATTTCGTGATGCCGAGCAGCTCGGCGAAATCGGTGCCCGCGGCGGCGGCCTGCGTCAGATCCGCCCCATGCAGTTGCCGTGGGCGGCAGACGATGCCCTGGGAGACCTCGCCGCGCAGTCGCACCGCCTTGACTCGATTCCGTTGGCGCCCAGCCAATTTTCCGGTCAGTCCGAGTTCCTCGATCAGCGGGTCGGGCACGATCGCCTGCTCCGGGATGTACACCGCGTGATCACCGGTGCTGAACTGCCCCTTGACCACCACTGCGGCCGGTCGTCGGACCTGCCTCGCCAGTTACGTTCCAGGGCAGGCGATTCGGACTGGCGAGCAGTGGGAGATGCTCATCGGAAGTCGCTCGCGTGATCTTGCGCCCACTGCGCGAAGGTGTGCGCGGGGCGGCCGGTGACATCCGCAACGATTGTCGACACCTGCGGAGAGGTCGTTGTTCCAGCCCGCCATGCGGCCAGGACCGCGTCGACGCCGATGGATGGCATGGTGTTGGCGAGTTCGGTGCGTGCCTGATCGTCCGAAATCACCTCGAGGGTGATCTCGCGACCGATGGCCGCGCTGATGTGTTGCAGCAGTTGGCGAATGGACAGCGACTCCGGTCCCCACACGGTGTAGGCGCGGTGGTGGTGACCCGGTTGGGTCATGGCGGTCACTGCGATCGCAGCCATGTCCTTCTCGTGGACCGGTGCCGTGCGCGTGTCCGGATATGGCACGCGCACGAGGCCCTGATCGCGGATCGATTTCTGCCACCACCACAGCGTGTTGGTGGCGAACATGCCCGGCCGGATGAATGTCCATGCCAGAGCGGACTTTTCGAGAGCGGACTCGACGGCGAGATGTGCCTGGGCGATCGGGTTGCGCGGGGCGCCTGGGTGCACCACGGACCCGGAAGACAGGAGGACGACGTGCTGCACACCGGCTGCCTCGGCCGCCGCCACGAAGCCGTCGATCCCTTCGGGCTTGGCGTAGAGGAAAACCCGCTGCGCGCCTTCGAGTGCGGCGGGCAGGGTTTCAGGGCTCTCCAGATCGGCTTCGACGACCTGCGATCCAGCTGGCAGACCCGCAGCATCTGGTGTCCTGCTCGTCAGGCGAAGCTGCTCGCCCATCGATCTCAAGCCCGCCGCGACGTGACGACCGACATTGCCTCTGGCTCCGAAAACGACTGTGACCATGGCAGCAACCTAAGCCTGTGGCTAACTTATCGAAAGGACATACCCCAAGGTAAGCTCCGAGCGTGGAGGTAGGTTCGCAGGCTGCTCATGACGCCTGGCAGGGCGTGAGTGACGCATTCAACAGTGAGTGCCCCGCGCGTGAAGTGCTCGAGCACATCACCAGCCGGTGGGGCACGCTGATCTTGGCCGCGTTGGGCGGCGGGCCACGGCGGTTCTCCGAACTGCACGCGAGGATCGGCGGAATCAGCGAGAAGATGCTGTCGCAGACACTGCGCACCCTGGTGCGTGACGGTCTGGTCGAGCGGACGGTCGAGCCTGCCACCCCACCTCGGGTCAGCTACGCACTCACCCCACTCGGCCAGGGCCTGACCGAATCGCTGCAACAGTTCCTGGACTGGATCCGGCAGCACACCGTCGAAGTCGTCACCGCCCAGCGCCACTTCGACCGCCAGCCCCGATGACCTCATCCCACGGCCGTGCCTGCCCTGCGCGGCGGCCTGCTCGTAGAGTTCGGTGAGCACGGTTTAAGGTGGGGCTTCACTCGTGAATTCGGTGCTGCCGGTCTCGGTGACGAGTGTCGAAGAAATCCCGGACAGAGGAGTGGCTTTGGTGGAAGCGGCGTTCGATGTGGCTGGGCTGGTGGGGTATCGCTATCGAGCGGACGACTACTACGAGGTGGGGCGGGAGAAGATCCGCGAGTACGCGCGAGCGGTACAGGACTTCCACCCGGCGCACTGGAGCGAGGCTGCTGCCGGTGAGCTCGGATACGCCGGTCTGATCGCGCCGACCACGTTCATCTCCACCGTCGCGATGCTGGCCAACCGCAGGCTGCTCGGGACCGTCATGACCGGCTACGACGTGGTCGTGCAGACCGATCAGGTTTTCGAGATGTACGCCCCCGTGCACACCGGCGACCGGTTGGTCAGCGATGTGGAGCTGTCTGCGGTGCGTCGTGTCGCGGGCAAGGATCTGCTCACCATCACCAACACTTTCCTGGACCGGTCCGGTGACGTCGTGCAGATCATGCACACCACAGTCCTCGGTCTCACCAGCGAGGACGTCGAAGCCGACCTGAGCGAACGGATCGAGCGCGTCATCATGAGCGGGCTCGACACGACTCCCCGAACCGCAGCCGTGGCCGCCGATGCGGACGGGTTGCTGGTGACGGATCCGGATTCCGAGACCGCCGCACGTCTTTCGCCGGTCTCGCGCACCCGTGCGCCGCGTACCGCGCTGCGATTCGAGGACGTCGCGGTCGGTGACGAGCTTCCCGCTCGCTCGGTGAAGCTGACCCGCGGAGATCTGGTGAACTATGCCGGGGTCTCCGGCGACGCGAACCCCATCCATTGGCACGACGGAGTCGCCGCACTGGCGGGTCTCCCGGATGTGATCGCTCACGGGATGCTCACCATGGGATTGGGCGCCGGATTCGTCACCGGATGGCTCGGCGATCCGGCCGCGCTCATCAGATACGGTGTCCGGCTGTCCAATTACGCGGCGATCGAAGCCACCTCCGCAGGAAGCGTGGAGTTCACCGGTCGCGTCAAGTCGGTCGATCCCGACACCAGGACCGCTGTTGTCGTCATCGTCGCGAAATCGGCTGGCCGCAAGGTTTTCGGCCTCACCACTGCGAACGTGCGTCTGGCATAGTCGGCGCCGCAATACCTTCGGGTTGTTGCGGCCCCGGGGCTTGCGCGGCTTGGCCGTCTACGAGCCCCGGGGCGAACAGATGCACCGTCCGGGCTGCGCGTCACGGGCTCGTGGTCGGAGCGATCCACCGCATCGACGAAGATCTGCCGACCCGACAATTTCTCCCGCGCACGGTTGCCTTCTCGCGGGGTGCTGTTCCGCGGCCGCAGCCGCGACTGATGACCACGCGGCACGGTGCCGGCAAGGTTACGCGGGTGCGCTCCCGGGCCGCACGACGATGGCTGCGCGCCGGTACCAGCGATCCACCGTGTTGCCCTCATTGCCCGTGAACCCCTCGGATTCGACGGCGAACGGCTGCAGGTCCACTTCCGTTGTGTCGATGCATATCTCGGCGGGAGAGACCTTTCGGGTTACTGGTCCCGTGATTTCTCCCGCTCGGTCGATCCACCATGTCAACGTGAGCTGTGAGCTGGGTTTGTTCAGTTCCTCGGGTGTCATCCGGTCGGGATGGTCGATGGGCAGGGAGCCTTCGGCACGTTCCTCTTCCAGTGGCCCGTCCTCGGTGAACTCGTTGGGCTCCCACTCGTCCTGGACGAGTTCCCAGTTGCCGTCGATGCGTTCCCAGCGGCGCCGTCGGCCACACATCCAGAACTCGTCCGCGAGGTCTTCGCTGCTGTGGTTGTCCTGCACCTCCGCCAGGGCCAAGGCCGTGTCGCAGCCCGCGCTGTCGGCTGCGGCGAGGAGAACCTCGGCGCGGGCCGCGTCGGCGCCCTTGAGCTGATCCCACCCGAATCCGCGCTGGGAATACTGGTGATCCAGGAGGTAGACGAGCTGGTCCGGTCGGTGCAGGGGCGCAGGATCGGTGCTTGCGCGCCAGGTCGTATCCGGTACCGGTGTGGCGAAGTGCTCGCGCAGCTGTTCGGCCAGCGCCGCGACGGCCGGGTCCGCCGCGCCGGTATCGGCGATCGAGACGGCGCGTGGGCCGGCAATCAGGTTGTAGGTCAGCGAGATTCGACTGCCTCGGGTCACCGGCAGTACCTCGTGCTCACAGTCGGTGTAGAAGGCGACGAGGCCGAGTTCGTCGGGCGAGCCGTGGTCGATCACCTGCTCACCGTGATGTTCGACCACCAGCTCGCCGCCCGTGAAAGTCGACGGCAGCGTCACCACCAGAGTCGCGATCATGCCGTCGGACTTCTCCGAATCCCGGTGCCGCCGGAAGAATTGACCCGGTCCGTAGACCAGCATCGAATGCAACTCGGCCGAAAGCTCGCAATCGGGCGGCAGACCCAGATCGAACCGCAGCGCATCCAGAATCGGCGCCAACCCGCGGCGCCAGCGGTCCTGGTCCATGGTGACGAGTTCGCGGGGAATCTCCCCGGTATCGCGCACACTCGGATCCAGCAGCGTCTGCTCGCCCAGTCCGTAACGGGCCGGGCGGGCGATCTTGCGCAACTTCAGCGCCTGCACCGGCGTGACCGGAAACCCGAGCGCACCAATCCCTTCCACCTCGATCGCCAGATCCCCGGCCGAGGCGGTACGGCAGGCGACGAAGGACCCCGGCGGCCGCACCGACCTCAGGAACTCCCCGATGGCCCGTAAAGTTTTGTCCGTCATCCCCGTCTCCCAAGTTTGCCGCGCGGCAATCCCCAGCATCCTGTCAGAGGTTGCGGCACGCCGTGAACGTCACCCGCGCGCCAATGTTCAACCGCGAGCAGGCCAATACTTTCACCGGCGGCAATCGTATTCACGCGATGGCCGAGCTGATCGGACTGCTCAGGTCTCGCAGCGCGTCATCGTGCGGGCGCGTGCCGCAGAGCGGCCGGGGACAGCGACCATGGTTGCCGCGCTGAGGCTTTCGAGCGTGCAACAGCACGTTGGGCATCGTGATGTTCGGCCATCCGCTGAGCGCGTTCGTCGTGCCACGCGTACGGCAGCACCTGGGTTCCACGCCCCACGGCCACCGATACCGACGTGGTGAAGGACAGCACGTCGACCACTACGACGACCGCGCTGCCGGGTGCCAGGGCCTCTGCGCCTGCGGGCCCCCAGTCCATCCGCACACCCCAGGACCCCTGTCCCGCCCAGTCCACTTTCATCGAATCCCCCTGTCCTCGTGCCGGATTCAGTGTACGTAGGGCGTCATGGACGCAGCTGATCGGATCGTTCGGCCCGGTCGCAGCGCCCGAGCGTTCATCGGCCGAACGCGCGCCGCTGCGCAGTCCTGTCTGCGCCATCACGTCCGGTATATGCCGATTGAAGGATCTGGCAGCATGTCAACATGAGTTGCGCCGCAACCGAACCCGCTCTCGTTCCCGAGCTTCTGGTCACCGACACATCCAGGAGCATCGCGTTCTGGTGCGGGCTCTGCGAGTTCGAGATCAACTATCAGCGCGTGGAAGAGGGCTTCGCATACCTCTCCCGTGGCACCGCACACATCATGCTCGAACAACGCGGCTTCGGCCGGAACTGGATCACCGCACCACTCGACCGGCCATTCGTGCGCGGAATCAACTTCCAGATCACGGTGCCCGATCTTGCACCGATCCTCTTCTCACTACGCCGAGCGAACTACCCACTCTTCATGTCACCGGAAACGAAGTGGTACCGCATCGGTGACGACGAACAAGTGCGAGTCCAACAGTTCCTGGTCGCCGATCCCGACGGATACCTCATCCGGTTCCAGGTACAGGAGCAGCCAGGCGCAGGGAAGCGGGTGCCGCAAGCGGTCAGCTGACGCCAACTACTCCCGGGCAACCGTGACGGCGAGCCCGACAGGACGGCGGGCAGCGTATGAGCCGGGGGCGAACTGTGTGTCGCGCGGGGCGGTCAGGCACACTCGGGACGTTCGGCCGGCTGTGGGACCTTTGCCGTCGGACATCGGGCTGATGACGATCATCGACGAGGATGCGGCCGGATCGGCGGGCGATGGCTGTTCGAGGCAACGGCGCTGTGCGGCAGTGAGATTCGGGCTGTGGCTGTGATGGCCGGATCGGGCACCGGGCGCTCAGGGGCCGGAAGGGCGGGTGCCGGCCGCGGGCAGACACTGGTTGATCAGGAGGCGGGCGGCTTTGGAAACGCGGGTGGTGTCGCCGGTGACCAGGCGGTCCTGCAGGAGGCCGCGGATGCCCGAGACGAGCACGGTGGCGGTGGATGTCGGGTCCGGCATGTGTGGGTCGAGGGTGTGCAGGACTTCGGTGAGGGCGTCGACCAGGATGTGCACCGCGTCGTTGGCGTAGTCGCTGAAGGGGCTGGCCGGGACCGTGGACACGCCCAGGACCTGCATCAGCACGCCGGTGCTGGTGACCCAGTCGCTGGTCGTGTTCACGCAGAACGATTCGATCATTCGGCGCCGGAGCATATCGATGTCGGTGACTCCGGCGAACAGGCCCGCGATATCGGGTCGCTGGGTTTCCAGGGCCGCGATGAGCATCTGCTCCTTGCTGCCGAAGTAGTGGATCAGCATGCGTGAGCTGGTGCCCAGGTAGTCCGCCAAGGGGCGCAGGGACAGTTCGATGAGTCCGTGATCACCGATGTAGGCGATGACTCCGGCGAGCAGAGCGGCCCGGCGGGCCTGGTCGAGAGGGCGTGGCACCGGTTGACTGTAGCGCTTGGTACAGGTATCCATGACGCCATGGGTGTAACAACTGCTTCACATTCGCGACGCGATGTGGTCGTCACCGGCATGACCACCACGACCAGCCTGGCCCCGGATCTGGCCGGCACGTGGACTGGCCTGCTGGCCGGCGAGAGCGGAATCGGCCCGCTCACAGACGAATTCGTCACCAAATACGATCTGCCGGTCCGCATCGGCGGCAAGCTGAAGCAGGGACCGGGTGAGCACCTGACCCGCATCGAACTACGCCGGCACTCCTATGTGCAGCAGTTGGCGCTGGTGCTGGGCCGCCAGGTGTGGCAGGAGGCCGGTGAACCCGATGTGGACGGTGAGCGCCTGGCCGTCGCGATCGGCACGGGCCTGGGCGGCGGCGACACCATCCACACCGCCATCCACCAGATGGAGGCCGGGGGTTATCGCAAGATCCATCCGCTGACCGTGCCGATGGTGATGCCCAACGGTTCCGCGGCGCGCGTGGGCCTGGAATTCGGCGCGAAGGCGGGCGTGTACGCACCGACCTCGGCGTGCTCCTCGGGCGCGGAAGCGATCGCGCACGCGTGGCGGCTGATCGCCACCGGTGAGGCCGATGTGGCGATCGCGGGCGGCGTGGAGGGATACATCGAGGCGATCCCGATCGCGAGCTTCGCGATGATGCGCGCGATGAGCACCCGCAACGACGAACCCACCCGCGCCTCGCGCCCGTTCGACCGCGACCGCGACGGTTTCGTGTTCGGTGAGGCCGGTGCGCTGGTGATCCTGGAATCGGAGGAGTTCGCTCGCGCGCGTGGCGCGCAGATCCACGGCCGGGTGATGGGCGCGGGGATCACCTCGGACGGCTATCACATCACCGGCACCCAGCCCGAGGGCGAGGGTTCGGCGCGCGCGATGCGTAAGGCGATCGAATTCTCCGGGCTGACTCCGGCCGATATCGAGCACATCAACGCGCACGCGACCTCCACCCCGGTCGGGGATGCCTCGGAGGCCAATGCGATCACCGCGGTCTCGCCCGAGGTGAGTGTGTACGCGCCCAAGGGCGCGCTGGGGCATTCGATCGGCGCGGTCGGCGCGCTCGAGGCGATTCTGACGGTGTGCAGTGTGCGCGATGGAATCGTCCCGCCCACACTGAATTTCGAGAATCCCGACGAGGGTGTGGAACTGGACATCGTGCACGGCAAGGCCCGGGAGCAGAACATCTCGTATGCGCTGAGCAACTCGTTCGGTTTCGGCGGGCACAACGTGTCCCTGGCGGTCGGGCGCGCCTGAGCGGTGCGGGTGCGCCGGTCGCGCACCCGCACCCACTGTCTAGAACTTGTTTCAGTATTGTTCCGGCATGGCCTTCGTGATCGATGACACCGTGCAGATCGATGCTCCCGCCGAGGTGGTGTGGCGGGTGCTGACCGATTTCCCGCGCTACCGGGAGTGGAATCCGTTCTGTGTCTCGGCCGAGTCGACCCTCGAGCCCGGCGCGCCGATCACCATGCGGGTGCGGCTGCTGGGCTCGGGGGAACGCACGCAGCGGGAATACATTCGCTCGGTCACCCCGCAGACCGGATTCACCTACTGCATGAAGCCCATTCCGCTGGGCGCGCTGCACAGCGAACGCTCGCACACCCTGACTCCGCTGGGTGCGGACCGCTGCCGCTACGACTCGCATTTCGAACTCGGCGGCTGGCTGCTGCCGGTGGTGACCGGTCTGATGGGCGGGGCGCTGCGGCGCGGATTCGGCGCGATGACCGCCGCGGTGGCCGAGCGCGCCGTCCAGCTCGCCTGAACGTGCGTTCCCTGGCGTGATCGGGTCGAATCGGCTGTGGCGCAGGGGCTTTTCTCGACCGGATCGTGCGGGCCCGGGAATTCGAGTCTGTACGGCGCCCGCGGCGGTGCAGAATACTCTGCGCTGCTCGGGGTAATGACATTCGTGCACGAAGAACCGACGGAAGGTCACCGATAGTGCTCCGATCCACCGGCGTTGCCGTCCTTGTCAGTGTCGTCTCCGCGGGCCTGCTGGCCGGTTGCGGCAGCAGTGACAGCACGAAGGCCGATCAAGCGGCCACCCCGCCCACCTCCGCTGCGGCGCAGGCGAATTCGCCGGATCCGCAGGTCGCGACCGCGGGCGCCCCGCTGATCAAGTGCGGGGTCGATCTGTCCTCGCCGACCGTTCGCGCCGCGATCGCCGAGCAGCCGGTCGAACCGGTCACCCATGCGCAATGGGATACGAATCCGGCCTCGATCGAGGGCAATTTCAATCCGTGCGCCACGTTGTCCACCGCGATCATCTCGATCAAAGGCGCGACGGGCAGCTCACCGAATCAGGCGCTGATGTTCCATTCCGGGCATTATCTGGGCACCGCGACGTCCAAGGCGTACGGGTTCACCTCGCTGGCCCCGGCCGCGACCACCGATGACACGGTGGCGTTGAGCTACAAGACTCCGGGCAGCTGCAACGCCTGCTCCGACGGGACCAACACCCAGGTCAAGTTCCATTGGGACGGAACGCATGTGGTGATGATCGGCAACCCGCCGCACTGATCCGGTTCTCGACCGTCCCGGGTGCGCGAGGTTCGAGGCGCTTCGCCTCGGCCGCACTGGTCTGGTCGCTGTCGCGTGCCGGGCCGGTGCCCGCATGTGCGAGGTGGCGGACTGCGAGTGCTGCGGGATTGCATGACCGGCCGCCGACTTGTGGCCGACGGGCGGGGTCGGGATCCGTGGTGGGTTTCCTGACTCACCGGCGCAGAGTGCGGTCGAACAGGGCCAGCAGTTCGCGGTAGTGCCGGGCGGCGGCGTCGGGGTCGTGGGCGGAGGTGTCGGCCTGGGTGAAGCCGTGTTGCGCTCCCTGGTAGACCTCGGTGCGGTGGCGGACGCCGGCGGCGGTGAGCGCCTTGTCGAACCGGTCGATGTGTTCGGGGGTCATGTGGTCGTCGTTCCCGGCGTGGGCGAAATACAGCTCCGCGGTGATATTTCCGACGCTCAGGTGTGGACTGTCCGGAGTGTCGGTGACGAGCGGTCCGCCGTGGAATCCGGCCACCGCCGCGACTCGGTCGGGGAACATGGCGGCGGCCAAGACCGCCAGCCGTGCACCCGTGCAGTAGCCGGCGAGGCCGACCTTGCCCGGGGTGACCTGCGGCGAGGTTGCCAGCCACCCGAGGTAGGCGTCGGCATCCGAACGCACGCGCTGCGGGGTCAGCTCGCGGATCATCGGGAACACCCGCTCGAAGATCTCCGGCCGCTGCGCTGGGTCGATGAAGTCCGGCAGTTCGATCACCGGCGCCCGGCCGTGCCGGTAGTAGGCGTTCGGCAGCAGGACGGTGTAGCCGTGGGCGGCGATGCGATCGGCCAGTGATCGCAGGCCGGGCCGCAGTCCGAAACCGTCCTGGATCACCAGTACGCCCGGATGGGCGGCGCCGTCGTCGGGGGAGGTGATGTATGCGTCGGCGACACCGTCGGGTGTCCGGAGGTCGACGGACTTACCGTGCGTTGCAGTCATCGTTGAATCCTTCTGTCGTAGTTGATGTTCGGTGATCAACACGACGAAGGCGGGGCCCGCGCGATACGGCAGGATCCTGGATCGACGAGCGGGCCGACACCGGCCCGCGCGGCGCTCAGAACAGCACCGGGTAACCCATCCGTGTGTGGCGCAACGCCGTCCCGGTAGTCATCGCCTCACACCGTAGCTCACCGGACAGGTTCGATGTCAACTCTGAACTCCGCACCGGCCGCGACACCTTCATCCCGCACAGCCGCTCATGAAACAATCAGCGCCGCAACAACGCTGAGCATTCACTCGAATCGGTCAACCCGCCCCCGTGCAGTCGGGCTCAGCGCGACTTTTCGCGCCACGGGACCCACATGCCTATCCGGCGGGATCGGGGCCGTAAACGACCGATTGCGCCGTCCCCGGCATCCGGGGGCGGCGCAATCGCGTTGTGCGGGTGTGGAACTCAGCCGTTGTTGAGCTTGTTCAGGCGCTCGCAGGATTCGAGGTATTCCTCGATGAGGCGCTGCATGAGGTCCGAGGTGCGCTCGACCTTGTTCATCAGGCCCACGACCTGGCCGACGGGGTTGAAGTTGACGTCCTTGGCGGCCTCGGGGTAGCGGTGCCCGCGCTTGACGCCGTCCAGCGCGACCATCATCTGCAGCGGCATGGGCAGCGGGTCCGGGTTCTCGGGGTTCTCCCACGCCTCGGTCCAGTCGTTGCGCAGCATGCGGGCGGGCTTGCCGGTCCACGAGCGCGAGCGCACGGTGTCGTGGCTGGTGGCATCGATGTAGGACTGCATCTGCGCGGGCGGCACATTGGCCTCCTCGACGGTGAGCCACAGCGAGCCGGTCCACGCTCCGGCCGCACCCATGGCCATCGCGGCGGCGATCTGGCGGCCGTTGCCGATACCACCGGCCGCGAGGGCGGGCAGGTCGCCGATCGCGTCGATGACCTGCGGCCACAGCACCAGCGAGGAGATCTCACCGCAGTGCCCGCCGCCCTCGGTGCCCTGCATGACCACGAAGTCCAGGCCCGCGCGCTTGTGGTTGAGCGCGTGCTTGACCGAACCGCACAGTGCGCCGATCAACCGGCCCGAATCCTGGACCTGCTTGACGATGTCCTCGGGCGGGGTGCCCAGCGCGTTGGCCACCAGCTTGGCCTTGGGGTGGCGCAGGATGACCTCGACCTGCGGGCCCGCGGTGGTGGCGGTCCAGCCCAGCAGCTGGTGGTGGTGCTCGCCTTCGGGCAGGTGCGGGACGTTGTGGTCGTTGAGGAGCTTCTCGGCGAAGTCGCGGTGGCCCTGGGGGACCATCTCGGCGAGTTTGGCTTCCAGCTCGTCGGGGCTCAGCCCGTCCGCGCCCTTGCCCTCGTATTTGGAGGGGATGACCAGGTCCACGCCGTAGACGCCCTGCACGTGCTCGTCGAGCCAGGCCAGTTCGACCTCGAGCTCCTCGGCGGTGAATCCGACCGCGCCGAGCACGCCGATCCCGCCGGCGTTGCTCACGGCGGCGGCGACGTCACGGCAGTGGGTGAAGGCGAAGATGGGAACGTCGATGCCCAGTCGTTCGCAGATCTCGGTACGCATGGCGTTGAAGTACTCCTCTGGTTTTCCGGCGCTGGAAAGTCTCGCCGCATAACACTAGAACACGTTTCATATTCAGGCTAGCGACTCGGAGTACACAAATCGAGAGGGGGGATCGGATTACGGGCGGTCAAATGCCTCTATAGACTATTTATCCGAGGATTTCAGGAAACAATCGTGCACTGAAATTCGCTCGCAACTCGTTCTAGTTTGGTCGACGGCGTGACGAACGCACCGATGGTGCGGAATCGAATGCGCGCAGGGTGGGATCAGTAGCTGAGGTTCGGTCGCGCGGGCAGCATGCCGCGCGCGACCAGATCGTCGAACAGCAGCTGATCGACCGGCGGGACACGATCGCGGTCCAGGTAGGTGAACCACGCGATCTCGGCGATCTCGCTGCTGGGCGCCAGGGCGCCGGTATGGTCGGCTGTGTAGCACGCCATGCGCACCGAACCCGGTGTGGGACCGTGTAATTCGGCCTCATAGGTGCCCACGTGGACGACAGTGTCCGGCAATAGTGCGACGGTGAGTTCCTCATCGATCTCGCGTAGCAGGGTCTGCGGATCGGTTTCCGCGCCTTCGCGTTTGCCGCCGGGAATGTAGAAGATGTCCTTGCCTCGCGGGCGCGCGCACAGGATCCGGCCGTCCTCGATCAGCACCCAGGCGACGGTGTCGATGAGCAGTGCGGTCGGCTCGGTGCGCATGCCGAGCACAGTACCGGCCGCCTTCGAGGCCGTGGTGGTAACGCGGGCGCGGTTCATCATCGCGGCCGTCGTAGTGATCGGGGTGAGCGCAAACCTGGCGGGGTCGGGTGTGTGCGGGTTCGATACGGTTGATCGAGGTTGTCGGGTTCGGGTCTGAGGGTGTTCGCGCGGATGGGTGAGAGTTCGATTTCGTGGGATCGGGGCGCGCTGGTCGTCATCGATCAGCGGGCGTTGCCCGGGGAATTGCGGTGGCTGCGGATCACCACGGTCGATCAGGTCATCGACGCGATCGCCACGCTGGCGGTGCGGGGAGCTCCGGCGATCGGGGTGGCGGGTGCGTTCGGGGTGGCTCTGGCCGCGTTCGCGCATGAAGGCGATGAGGCGGCGGTGCTGGCCGAGGCGCAGCGGATCGCGGCGGCTCGCCCGACTGCGGTGAATCTGTCCTGGGCTGTGCAGCGGGCGTTCGCGCAACTGCCGCATGGTGCGCGGGCGGTGCTGGCCGAGGCGCACGCGCTGTTGGAACAGGACGGGCGGGTCAATCGTGCCGCGGCCGAACATGCCGCGGATCTGGTGCAGCGGTTGTGCCCGGATCGCCCGTTGCGGGTGCTCACGCACTGCAATACCGGTCGGCTCGCCACGACCGCATTCGGTACCGCGCTGGGTGCGATCCGGACGCTGGCCGCGCGCGAAGCGATCGAGTCGGTGCTGGTGGACGAGACGCGTCCGCTGCTGCAAGGCGCGCGGCTCACCGCGTGGGAGCTGGCCGAGGCCGGTATCGCGCATAGGCTCACGATCGATTCCGCGGCGGCGTGGGCGATCGCGACCGGGCAGGTGGACTGCGTGCTGGTGGGCGCGGATCGCATCACTGCCGACGGTGCGGTGGCGAACAAGATCGGCACCTACGCCCTGGCTCTGGCGGCGGCGCGGCACGGGATCCCATTCGTGGTGGTCGCGCCGGAATCCACCCGGGATCCGGGAACCGCGACCGGCGCGCAGATCGTGGTGGAGGAACGCGCGGCCGCGGAGATCACCGAAATCGCCGGTGTCCCAACGGCTCCGGCGGGGACCGCGGTGTTCAATCCGGCGTTCGATGTGACTCCGCCGGATCTGGTCACCGCCGTGGTCACCGAGAACGGCGTGGTCCACATCAGCGGGAACGATGTGGGATACAGCAGTGAGCCGGACGCGGAAACCGTTGCGGGGGAAGGGATCGCGGCGATCGCGCGCGAGTTGTACGCGCAGGGCTGGATGCCGGGCACAGCGGGGAACATCTCGGTGCGCGTCGATGACTCCGCGGTGATCACCGGTAGCGGATTGTCCAAGGGGGAATTGGGCGTGGGCGATATGGTGCGGGTGCGGGTCGCTGATTCGGCGCATCTGGCCGGGGATCGTCGGGCCTCGGCCGAGACGGCCATTCACACCGCGATCTACCGTGCCACGGGCGCGTCGGCGGTGGTGCATGTGCATCCGCCGCATGCCACTGCCGTGTCGATCAGCGCGGGCCAGGATGCGTTGCGGTTCAGCGGCTATGAGCTGATCAAGGGGCTCGGGGCGACCGATTCGGTGCGAGTGCCGGTACTGGTCAATCATGCCGACGTCGCGCGGATCGGTGCGGAGATCGAACGTCGTCTGCTGGAGGATCCACAGCTCCCGCCGGTATTGTTCATCGCCGGGCACGGCATCACCGCGTGGGGTGCGAGCCTGGCCCAGGCTCGCGATCGCGCCGAATGTCTCGAGGCGATGTGTGAGCTGGTGACGTTGACCGGCCGCCGGGAGATCGGCGTGCCGTCGGTTGCGAGAGGGAGCTGAAAATGACTGTGCTGCAAGTGATGTCCGATACTGCCGCCGAGCAGGTCGTGTTGCGTACCACCGATCCGGAGGTGATCGGGGCGGAGCTGTCGCGGCGCGGCATCGCGTTCGACCGGTGGCCGCTGCCGGCCGATCAGCGCGCGGCCACCGAAGACATCCTGGCCGAATACGCCTCGCGCATAGCTGATCTCAATACCGAGGGCCGCTATCAGCACATCGATGTCGCGCGTATCCACCCCGACGACGATGACCCGCAGTGGCCGCAGACCGCCACCGCGGCGCGTGGGAGGTTCCTGGCCGAGCATCGGCACGCGGAGGACGAGGTGCGTTTCTTCGCCGCCGGACGTGGCTGTTTCTACCTGCATCTGGACGGTGAGGTGGTCGCGGTGGTGTGCGAGGCGGGGGATCTGGTGTCGGTTCCGGCGGGCACCAAGCACTGGTTCGATATGGGTGTGCGCCCGGATTTCCTGGCGATCCGGTTCTTCGAGGAGAAGGACGGCTGGGTCGGCGATTTCACCGGTGACCGGATCGGGGAGGGCTTCCCGACGCTGGATGAGCTGCTCGCGGCGTGAACGTCACGATCGTCCTGGACATCGAGGGCACCACGAGCCCCACGCGCGCGGTGCGCGAGGATCTGTACGGTTACACCCGTGATCGGTTGCCGCAGTGGCTGGCCCAGCATCGCGACGATGCGGCCGCGCCGGTGCTGGCGGGGGTGCGGGAGTTGTCCGGGCGCGCGGACGCGGGCACGGGTGAGGTCGCCGAGATCCTGTGCGGCTGGCTCGATTCGGATGTCAAGGCCGCGCCGTTGAAGACCGCGCAGGGGCTGATCTGCGGGGAGGGATTCCGCACCGGCGCCTTGCACGGGGAGTTCTTCCCCGACGCTCCGGCGGCGTTGCGGGCGTGGCATGGCGCGGGTGCGCGACTGTACGTGTATTCCTCGGGTTCGGTTCGCAATCAACGTGATTGGTTCACCTTCGCCCGCGGCGGGGATCTGTCGGGGTTGATCAGCGACTGGTTCGATCTGGCCAACGCGGGCCCCAAACGCGAACCCGCCTCGTATGCGGCGATCGCCTCGGCGATCGGGGTGCGCGGACCGCAGATCCTGTTCGTGTCCGATCATCCCGACGAACTCGACGCGGCCGTGGCGGCGGGCTGGCGCGCGGTGGGTGTCACGCGGGCCGGAGAGCCCAATTCCCCGCGCCCGCCGCATCATTGGGTCGGCTCGTTCGCCGAGATCGATATCGCGGACCGGTAGTCGCGCACAGCACTCGAGGGTCACCGGATCCCCGGTTGCCGCCGGTCAGCGCACGCCTGCGGAGGTGGCGCGCTGGATCAGATGCTGTACCAGGGTCATCAGCACGGTTTTGCTCGAGCCGCGATCGCGCGCGTCGCACAGCACGACGGGCACCTGCGCGTCGAGGTCCAGTGCGTCGCGGACCTCGTCGGGGGTGTAGACCGGGGCGTTGTCGAAACAGTTGACCGCGACCGCGAAGACGAGCCCGCGACGTTCGAAGTAGTCGATCGCGGCGAAGGAGTTCTCCAGCCTGCGGGTGTCGGCGATGACGATCGCGCCCAGCGCGCCGCGCGCGAGTTCGTCCCACAGGAACCAGAATCGGTCCTGTCCGGGCGTGCCGAACAGGTACAGCACCAGGTTGTGGTCGATGGTGATGCGGCCGAAGTCCAGCGCGACGGTCGTGGTGGTCTTGGCTTCCACGCCGGACAGATCGTCCACGCCGGTGGATATTTCGGTGATCAGTTCCTCGGTGCGCAGCGGGGTGACCTCGCTGAGGGAGGAGACCATGGTGGTCTTGCCGACGCCGAAACCACCGGCGACGAGGATTTTGACCGAGGCGGCCAGGGTTCGGGTATCGGTCACGGGTTCAGAGCTTTCGGATTCCGGCGAGGACCGCTCGCAGGATGGTCAGGTCGCCGGGACCGGCGTCGGTGTCGACCGGTGCCCGGAAGGTCAGATGTCCCTCGCCGATGAGGTCCCCGACCAGGATCTTGGTCACCGCCAGAGGCAGTTTGAGCAGTGCGGAGACCTCGGCCACCGATTGCGGTGCGCGGCACACCCGCACGATGGCCGCGTATTCGGGTTCGGTGCGCCGCAGCCGGGGTGCGGCCTCGGGGGTGACGACGAGGGTGAGCATATCCAGGTCGTGTCCGGCGCCGACGGTGCGACCCCGGGTGACCGCGTAGGGACGCACCAGTGGTCCGGCGTCGTCGTCGTACCACGAGTGGCCGTGGCGGGTCATGAGGATCGCTGCGGCGCGTGCATCGGGCCGCGGGTGCCGGTGGACAGGAAGCTGCCGAGACGTTGCACGGTCAGGTTCATCTCGTAGGCGACCATGCCGAGGTTGGCGTCGTCGGTGGCCTGCAGGGCGATGCACGCGTTGTCTCCGGCCGCGGTGACGAACAAGACCGCGCGGTCCAGTTCGATGACCGCCTGGCGTACTCCGCCGCCGTCGAAACGGCTTCCGGCGCTGCGTGCCAGACCGTAGAGGGTGGCGGACATGGCGGCGAAGTGTTCGGCGTCCTCCCGGCTCATCGTGGTGGACCGGCCCAGCACCAGTCCGTCGGTGGAATGCACCACCGCGTATCGCACACCGGCCAGGCGGTCCACGAGGTCGTCCAGCAGCCAGTTGAGATCCCCTGCGTTGGATATGGTCATCCTCGGCCTTCCTGACTCATGCGATTCGGCACAACATTACCGTTCTGTGACGAGGTTGCGGCCGGTCCACGGACAATGGCCGACACGGGCCGCACTCTTGACAGCAATTGTCGAATACGTCTGGGGCACTGCGGTGTTACAGCGATTCGTATACTCGGTCGGTGATGTCGATTGCGCAGGTCTGTGGTGTGGGTGGGGCGATGCTGCTGGGTGCGATGTCCCCGGGCCCGGATTTCCTGATCGTCACGCGTAACGCGATGCTCTCGGGTCGGCGCGCGGGCATGGCTTCGGCGGCCGGGGTGGCGCTGGGGGTGTTCGTGTGGGCGGTGCTGAGCGGGCTGGGGGTGGCCGGGTTGTTGGCGGCCTCGGCTGCGGCGTTCACCGTGGTCAAGCTCGCCGGTGCGGTGTACCTGTGTTATCTGGGGGTGCGGGCGTTGCTGGCCGCGCGGCGCGGGGCCTATGACACTGCCGCCGAGCAGGTTTCGGCGGATCCGGTGGGGGTGCGGGCGGGTTTCCGGCAGGGGCTGCTGAACAATCTGCTCAATCCGAAGGCGGCGGTGTTCTTCGTCGCGTTGCTGCCGCAGTTCCTGCCCGCGTCCCCGAGCCTGGCCGACACCGCGCAGGTCGCGGTGGCGGCCACGGTGGTGACCCTGGCGTGGTTCGTGGTGCTCGCGGTGGGGATCGCGACGTTGCGCCGGGTGTTCACCCGGCGCCGGGTGCGGCAGGTGATCGATGCGGCGATGGGCACGCTACTGGTCGGGCTGGGTGTGCGAATAGCGTTGCAGAGCAACTGAATCCGGCATTACCCCCGGAACCGGCGCGGATGCGCCCGGGTGAGGGGCGATCGGTGGGCGCGCGGCGCGGTAGATTGTGCGTATCGCGCGGTTACTCATAAGTAGGAGGCCTGTTCATGCCCGCACCGGATCCCGCCGAATTCGCCCGCCTGTCCGGATTCGCCGCGGTCGACTCCGCGGGGGTTCACGCGACGCGCACGATCACCGAGGTGTTCACCGGCCAGGTGCTCGGTGAGGTGCCCGTCGGCGCCGCCGACGACGTGACCGCCGCGGTCGAGCGCGCCCGCACCGCCCAGCAGCAGTGGGCCGCGCGCCCGCCCGCCGAACGCGCGCAAGTCCTGGACCGGTATCGCGCGCTGGTGGTGCAGCAGCGCGAACAGTTGATGGATGTGATCCAGGCCGAATCCGGCAAGGCCCGCTGGGCCGCGCAGGAGGAGATCATGGGCCTGATGTTCGCGGCCCGCTATTTCTCCCGCGTCGCGCCGAAACTGCTTGCCCCGCAGCGGGTGCGGGGTGCGTTCCCGCTGCTGAACCGCGCCGGGGTGCATGCCCGGCCCAAGGGTGTGGTCGGGGTGATCGCGCCGTGGAACTATCCGATGCTGCTGTCGATCGGTGATGCGCTGCCCGCGCTGGCGGCCGGGAACGCGGTGATCGTCAAACCCGACAGCCAGACCCCGTATTCGGCGCTGGCGAATGTGGAGTTGCTCCTGCGTGCGGGGCTGCCGCGCGATGTGCTGCAGGTGATCCCGGGTCCGGGCGCGGTGGTGGGCACCCAGATCGTGCAGTCGTGTGACTATCTGATGTTCACCGGTTCCTCGGAGACCGGCCGCACCCTCGCGCGCCAGTGCGGGGACCGGCTGATCGGCTTCTCCGCCGAACTGGGCGGGAAGAATCCGATGATCGTGGCGCGCGGGGCGGATCTGGCCAAGGCCGCTCGCGCGGCGGTGCGCGCGTGCTTCTCCAACGCCGGGCAGCTGTGCATCTCGATCGAACGCCTCTATGTGGACTCGACGGTGGCCGCGGAGTTCACCGACCTGTTCGTCGCGGCGGTGCGCGCGGCGAACCTGGGTGCGGCATACGACTTCTCGACCGATATCGGCAGCCTGATCTCGGCCGCGCAACTCGAGACGGTCACCAAACATGTCGCCGACGCGGTGTCCAAGGGCGCGACGGTGCTGGCCGGCGGTAACGCGCGCCCGGATCTGGGGCCGCTGTTCTTCGAACCCACGGTGCTGTCCGGGGTGAGCGATGAGATGGAATGCGCCCGCAACGAGACCTTCGGCCCGCTGGTGTCGATCTATCCGGTCTCGGGGGTGGAGGAGGCCATCACCCGCGCCAACGACACCGAGTACGGCCTCAATGCCAGTGTGTGGGCCGCGAGCACCGCGGACGGACAGCGCATCGCCGAGCGCCTGCACGCGGGCACGGTCTGCATCGATGAGGGGTACGCCCCGGCGTGGGGCACCACCGCCGCGCCGATGGGCGGGATGGGCATTTCCGGCGTGGGCCGCCGCCACGGTCCCGACGGGCTGCTGAAATTCACCGAACCGCAGAGTGTGGTGGCCACGCGCTGGATGAATCTGGATCCGCCGTTCGGGCTGCCGCAGAGCACCTGGCAGCCCGCGCTGATGGCGATCGCCCGCAGCATCCGGTTCCTGCCCGGACGCTGAACCACGCCACATCGGGCCTGATCGCGTCGAATCTGCGCATGAGACGGGCCTTCGCGGACCGCGCTTCGCTCACAGCACCCGTCCGGCCCCGGGAGGGTGAATCCGGGGCCGGACGAGTCGGACGTGGCTGCCGCACCCTCACCATGAGTGCGGCTGCGGCAGCCACGGGCAGGTTCCGCCCCCGGAGTGGACGGCCGGTGCGGAACCGCTGGAATCAGGACTGTGGATCGCCGGACAGTTGCGCGCCCGTGCGCGGCGGATCCGCGTCGAGCTGTTCGACCTCGGCGTCGGTGAGCAGCCGCGAGCGGATCAGGAACCGCACCCCCTCGGGGGCTTCGAGGGAGAATCCGCTGCCTCGCCCGGCCACGACGTCCACGGTCAGGTGGGTGTGCCGCCAGTAGTCGAACTGGTCCGCGCTCATCCAGAACGGAGTCTGCCCGGGCAGCTCGCCCAGCAGCACATCCGCGGCGCCCACCCGGAACTCCCCGCGCAGATAGCACATCGGGGAACTGCCGTCGCAGCAGCCGCCGGACTGGTGGAACATCACCGGACCGTGCCGGGCGACCAGCTCGTCCAGCAGTTCGGCCGCGGCGTCGGTGATCCCGATCCGCCGCGCCGAACCCGCGTCGCCCGGATCGGGCATCAGAAGAATCCCTGCTTGTTCGGCGAGTAGCTGACCAGCAGGTTCTTTGTCTGCTGATAGTGATCCAGCATCATCTTGTGGTTCTCACGCCCGATGCCGGACTTCTTGTATCCGCCGAACGCCGCGTGCGCGGGATAGGCGTGATAGCAGTTCGTCCACACTCGTCCGGCCTTGATCGCGCGGCCCAGCCGGTAGGCGGTGTTCATATCGCGGGTCCACACGCCCGCACCCAATCCGTAGAGGGTGTCGTTGGCGATGGCGATCGCGTCCTCGACGTCGTCGTAGCGGGCCACCGACACCACCGGGCCGAAGATCTCCTCCTGGAACACGCGCATATCGTTGCGGCCCTCGAAGATGGTCGGCTCGATGTAGTACCCGTTCGGGTAGCCCTCCACCTTGCGCGCCTGACCACCGGTGAGCACCTTCGCACCCTCCTGGCGGCCGATGTCCAGGTAGGACAGGATCTTCTCGAACTGGTCGTTGCTGGCCTGCGCGCCGATCATGGTGTCGGTGTCCAGCGGGTTGCCGCCGGTGATCGCGCGGGTGCGCTCGATGCAGCGGGCGATGAACTCGTCGTAGATCGAGGAGTGGATCAGCGCGCGCGAGGGGCAGGTGCACACCTCGCCCTGGTTCAGCGCGAACATCACGAAACCTTCGACGGCCTTGTCCAGGAACGCGTCGTCGGCGGCGGCGACGTCGGGCAGGAAGATGTTCGGGCTCTTACCGCCCAGCTCCAGGGTGACCGGGATGATGTTCTCACTGGCGTACTGCATGATCAGCCGGCCGGTGGTGGTCTCGCCGGTGAACGCGACCTTGGCCACCTTCGGGCTCGAGGCCAGCGGCTTGCCCGCCTCGACCCCGAATCCGTTGACCACGTTGACCACTCCGGGCGGCAGCAGATCCGCGATCAGATCGATCACCAGCAGCAGCGAGGCCGGGGTCTGCTCGGCCGGTTTGATGACCACACAGTTGCCCGCGGCCAGCGCCGGGGCCAGTTTCCAGGCGGCCATCAGGATGGGGAAGTTCCACGGGATGATCTGCCCGACCACGCCGAGCGGTTCGTGGAAGTGGTACGCGATGGTGTCCTGGTCGATCTCGGAGATCGCGCCCTCCTGGCCGCGCACCGCACCGGCGAAGTACCGGAAGTGATCGACGGTCAACGGCAGATCCGCGGCCAGGGTCTCGCGCACGGCCTTGCCGTTCTCCCACGATTCGGCCACCGCGAGGCGTTCGAGATTCGCTTCGATGCGGTCCGCGATCCGGTTCAGCACGTTGGCGCGTTCCCCGGCCGGGGTCGCACCCCAGCCCGGCGCGGCGGCGTGCGCGGCGTCCAGGGCCGCGTCGATGTCCGCGGCGGTGGATCGGGCCACCTCACAGAAGGTTTCGCCGTCGATGGGGGAGGGATTCTCGAAATACCGTCCCTCGGCGGGCGCTTTCCAGTCCCCGCCGATGAAGTTGTCGTAACGGCGCGCGAATTCGACGATGCTGCCCTCGGTTCCGGGCTTGGCGTAGATCATGATGCTCGCTTCGTGGTCGGCCGTGGCACGCGCGGGCCCATGACGCTCACGCAAGGGGTGATGCCCGCGCGAGCCGACGCGCGTCCCACGGAGTGATCCGGGACGGCGTCAGTGTGGAACACCATGGTTGGCAACAGGTTGGCGTCGCACGCACACCCTGGTGCGAGGGTGTTTCAGTCGGCCAGGGCGGCGTGCAGGCGCGCGGTGACCTCGGGACGGCGCGGATCTCCGGGCCGCAACAGCGCCAGCGCGTGCTCGTGCACCCGGACGTCCTCGGGGCAGCGGATGCCGAATTGCACCGCGTGCGCCGCGCACGGGCTCTCGAGTACCGCGGTGCGCACCCGCACCGCCAGATTCTCGCGCCACTGGGCGATACCGGGGGTGTCCGATCCGGGGAGCAGCGGCCCGCGATACAGCCGCAGCGCCGCGGTCAGATTCCCGGCGGCCAGCGCGTCCAGCAGGTCCACCGCGTCACAGGAGATCGGTCGGGTCAGCAGGTAGCGGCGGCTGGCGATCTCCCCGCCGGTGGCGTGGCGCAGATGTGACACATCGGCTTTGAGGGTGCTCGCGCTCACCGGCCGATCCCCGTAGATCGCGCTGTGCAACCGTTGCGGGGTGAACCCGTCGGGTTCGAGCGCAAGCAGGGTGAGGATCTCGAGCTGACGCGGGCGCAAGCGCACCGGGCAACCCGCGCGCGACAGGCTCGCCCCGCCCAGGCATTGCAGGCGGATCTCGGGTTGCTCGGCAGGCAGATCCGGGGGCAGCTGCGAACGGATCGCGGTCGCCAGGGCACGCACGGTGGACAACGCCAGCGGATGCGAACGCTCCCAGCTGGTGGACAGGTCGATCACCCCGAGCCGACGCCCGTCGGGGGCGTTGATCGGGGCGCTGTAACACACCCAGCTGTGCAGGGCGGCGATGAGATGTTCGGCGGAGAACACCGTCGCGGGCTGCCCGGTGCACAGGGCCAGTGACATCGCGTTGGTGCCCATGTGCGGCTCGTCCCACCGGCCGCCGGGCGCGAAGTTGAGTTGTTCGGCGCGTCTGCGCAGCACCCGTCCGCCCGAGACCCACAAGATGGTGCCGCGCTCGTCGGTGACACACGCGGTGAACCCGGAATCGTCGGTGATGCTGTGCAATTCGTCGGCCAGCGCGGTCACCGGCGCGTGCAACGGCGAATGCGCCCATCGGGTGGCGATCTCGTCGTCGTCCGCGGGCGCGGCGCGACGTTCGGGATCCACGGTGCTCAGCGAGCGCTGCCAGGACCGGGCGACCTCGCTGCGCAGCATCGTGTGCCCGGAGCTGGTGCGGGGGAACGGTTCCGGGGTCGGGGCGTGCGGGATCGCCCAGCGCGCCCACTCCTGTTCCAGGGCGGCGCGCTGCTGGGTGAGTGTGCGCGACTGCGGCATGGTCACCAACCTCGTCGTCGGGCGAAGTCCGGGCGCTGCACCCCATGATTGCGCAAACCGGACCCGGTCGCGGGGAAATTGTCGGACCCGGCTGGTACACAGGAAACCATGAGCTCATCGTTCCGATTCGGCGTGAACATGTTCCTCACCGATTCCAAGAAGTCCTGGATCGAAAAATGCCGCAAGGCAGAGGATTCGGGCTTCGACGTACTGGGGGTGGCCGATCATCTGGGTTTCCTGGCGCCGCTGCCGGCGATGCTGCTGGCCGCCGAGGCAACCGAGCGCGCACAGGTCAACTCGTTCGTGCTCAACGTCCCCTTCTACAACCCGACCCTGCTGGCCCGCGAGGTCGCCACCCTGGATCTGCTCACCGACGGCCGCGTCGAACTCGGCCTCGGCGCAGGCTACGTGAAATCCGAATTCGACGCCGCCGCAATAGAATTCCCCAGCGCGGGCCGCCGCGTGCAGCAGGTCGCGGACGCCGCGCGCACCCTGCGCGCCACCTTCGCCGACCCCGATTACCGCCCCCGCCCCGCCCGCGCGGGCGGCCCGCCGCTGCTGATCGCCGGATGGGGCGAACGGATGCTGCGCGTGGCCGCCGAACACGCCGACGTGGTGGCCTTCACCGGCGGCGGCACCACCGACAGCGGCCTGATCACCGCAGGCACTCCCGAGGATCTGGACCAGCGCGTCGCCGCGGTGCGCCAGGCACTGGGCCCACGCCGCGAGAGCACCGAATTCAACATCCTCATCCAGCAACTGGCCGCACCGAACGAACGCGCCGCCCTGCTCGAACGCCTCGCCCCCAACCTGCCCGAAGGCGCAGCCGACCGCGCCGAGGAGATCCCGATGCTGCTGGTGGGCACGCCTGCACAGATGGCCGACCAACTCCGCGAACGCCACAAACGGTACGGGATCAGCTATTTCACCGTCCTCGAGCCGAACATGGACAAGATGGCCCGAGTCATCGAACTGCTGCGCTGAGCCCTCACTTGTTGAGGAAGATGCCCGCCACGTCGGCGTTCTTGATCGGCGTGGCGGCATTGCGCTGATTGCTGCACAGGAACTTCACCGACACCATCGTCGCATCCACCGTCGTGCCCGCCGGTTCGTGATCGTCACCGGTCTGCTGCTTGACGAACTTCGTGATCGTCACCCGCTGAGTGTCCTGATCCTGCTTCACGTAATCGCTGCACGCGGTGTCGCCACCCTTGTTCAACGCCTTCTGGACATCGCTGCATCCGGTCAGAAGCGTTGCGGCAACGCCCATCACACCCACACCGGCGGCCGCCCATCGCACGGACTTCATCGCGATCTCCTCTGCTGCACGCCGAGCCGACCCCGGCGATCCCGCCCGACAGCTTAGAGGCTCCGGAGACGTTCGAGGGGCGCCACGCACGCCATCCACGGCAACCGCGCGCCCAGCACCCACCGCGGCCCGACCGAAACATCAACGGCCACAACCAGACAACCCGGACCGCCCACACACCCGGTCACCTCGACCGGGCGATGTGCACCGATTCGGGGAGGGTGGGCGCAGTGCACGCCGCGTGAGGTACCGCTACCCTACGGCGGTGAGTTCGTCGCGCATCGCCGCACCGGTATCGGTGTCCTCGGTATCGGATCAGCTGGGACTGGTCTCCGCACACCCACCGCTGTGGGTCATCGCCGCCACCGCGGCGGTCGCACTGGTGCTGGTGCTGTACACGCCGGTGTGGCGGATCCTGCGCACCGCGGTCACCATCGCCCACGAAGGCGGGCACGCACTCGTCGCGGTACTGACCGGACGAACCCTGCGCGGAGTGCGCCTGCACTCGGACACCTCCGGCGTCACCGTCTCGCGCGGAAAACCCTACGGCCCCGGCATGATCCTGACCACGATGGCCGGATATCCCGCCCCCTCGCTGCTCGGCCTGGGCTGCGCGGCACTGCTGGGCATCGGGCGGCTGACCCTGATGCTGTGGCTGGTCGTGGCCGCGCTCGCGGTGCTACTTCTGTTGATCCGCAACATGTTCGGGCTGCTCGCGGTCGTCGTCGCGGGCGCGGCCGTCTTCGGTGTCTCCTGGTACAGCAACGTCGTGGTCCAAGGCGTCTTCGGATACGCGGTGGCCTGGTTCCTGCTGTTCGGCGGGCTGCGCGCGGTCGCGGAACTCCAGCGCGTGCACGTGCGCGGCGACGGCTCCGACGCCGACCAACTCGCCCACCTGACCCGGCTGCCCGCCTTCTTCTGGGTGCTGGTGTTCGCCGGGGCATCGCTGGCCTGCCTGGTCGGCGGAGGCCGCCTGCTGCTGACCCCCTGGCCGTTCACCTGAGCACCAGCGCCGCAGCCTCGAGGCAAGGCGAACAGAGCAGCTAGGGTCGCGATCCCTGCCCGGCGTACTCACGCCACCGCCGCGCTTCCCCCGCGCTCCCGTGCCGATCCAGAACCTCGGCCAGCCCGGTCATCGCCCGCACGTCACCGTGTTCGGCCGCCATCCGCCACCACTGCTCGGCCTCGGCGAGTTCACCGTGCCCGAAACGCACCGCCCCCAGGTCGTACGCCGCACCCACATGCCCCAGCCCCGCCGCCTGATCCCACAACGCACACGCCTGATCGGTCTCACCGCGCCCGTGCATCGCCACCCCCAACTCGTACAACGCCCCGCGATACCGCGACTCGTCCGTCGGCGCGGTCCGAATCCCCACCGCCACAACCAGTTCCCCGAAATCCGGCGCACCCACACCGGTGCTGCACCGCAACACCGCCGACCCGTCCTGCGACCGATCGGGCACCACCCCGTAATTACCCGCCCACGACACCGTCGCACCATCGGGGCCCAACCACACCGGCGTCAGCGCGAACCGCGCATCCGGCCCCGCACCGTACAACTCGACATCCACACCACCGGACATCGCCTCGGTCCACACATCCACCCCACGCAACCGCCGCCCCGCCAGCGCCACATGCCCGCTCAACACCGACACCGCGATCCCCACCCCACGCACCCCGGCCGGGGGAGCCGCACGCTGCAACGTCAAACTCAGTATCGTCGGATCCGCACCCAGCGCCTGGCAATACATCGGCTGCACCACCTGCCCCTGCCACCGCACAGGCTCGGTCCCGCCATACCGGTCGGCCAGCGACCCACGCGAAACGTCCTGCTCGTCATACCGATCCGGCCCGGTCATCGTGCCCGCCGCCTTTCGCCGAAGGTGTCCCGCGGAAAACCCGCGCCATACCGCGATACCCACACCGGAACGACAAACCCCTTGACCCCGAACCTATTTCCGGCCCCCGCACCGCTCCGGCGACCGACCGAAACCAGCCGAACGGTATGCGCGAAATGCTCCATTGCATTCGCCCGCAATACTATTCACACCACACACCCTGCGCGCGCGAACCCTCACCACCGCCCGCGCAAGCCGCGCGCAAGACCAGCGCAACCGCATCCCGGCACCGTGGGACCCATGAGCGAAACATTCGACGTCGTCGTCGCCGGAGCCGGACCCGTCGGACTGATGCTCGCCTGCGAGCTGCGCCTCGCCGGTGTGCACGTCCTGGTCGTGGACCGGCTCACCGAACCCGACCCCACCATCAAAGCGGGCTCGATCAACATCCCCACCGCACAGGCCTTCGACCGCCGCGGCCTGCTGCCGCAACTCACCGAACGCCATCGCGCACTCATGGCCCGCCTCGCACCCGCCAACCCCACACCGGCCGGGCGAGCCCGGCCCGTGGGCCACTTCGCCGGAATCTGGATCAACCAGGACAACGTGGACGACACCGACCCCGCCTTCGCCGAACTCGGCCCCGTCCAGGAAGCCACCATCGTCCCGCAACAGGGGATCGAGGAAATCCTCACCGCCCGCGCGACCGAACTGGGCATACCGATCCGCCGCGGCACCGAACTCACCGGCTTCACCGACGACAGCGACAGCGTCACCGTCTGGCTCGACGACACCGCCGTGCGCGCGAGCTGGCTCGTGGGCTGCGACGGCGGCCGCAGCACCGTGCGCAAACTCGCCGGATTCGACTTCCCCGGCGTCGACCCGCTCGTCACCGGACACCAGGCGATCGTCGAGATGCGCGGCGCCGAAGCACTGCAACGCGGCTGGTCCTGCACCGACACCGGCATCTACGTGTACGGGCCGATGCCCGGCCGCATCCTCACCGTCCAATTCGACGGACCACCCGCGGACCGCACCACCCCCGTCACCGCCGCCGAACTCCAGCACGCCCTGCGCACGGTATCCGGAATCCCGGTCGAGATCACCGCCGTGCACTCGGCCACCCGCTTCACCGACAACACCCGCCAAGCCACCACCTACCGCAGCGGCCGCATCCTGCTGGCCGGGGACGCCGCCCACGCGCACTCGCCGTTCGGCGGACAGGGCCTGAACCTGGGCATCGGCGACGCGGTCAACCTCGGCTGGAAACTCGCCGCCGTCATCGCCGGACACGCACCCACCGATCTGCTGGACACCTACACCAGTGAACGTCATCCGATCGGGGAGTGGGTACTGCAGTGGTCCCGCGCCCAGGTCGCCATCATGCGTACCGATCCGCACAGCCGCGCCATGCGCGCGGTCACCGCCGAATTCCTGGCCACCCGCGACGGCGCCACCAGCGTGCTGAAGAAGATCTCCGGCATCGCCCACCGCTACGACCTCGGCGGCACGCACCCTCTGCTGGGCACCGTCGTCCCCGATATCGCCCTGGCCGATGGCACCCGCCCGGCCGAACACTGCACCGACGGGCACGCGGTCCTGCTCGACCTCGCCGATACTCCCGCCCTGCGCGAGATCGCCGCTCCCTGGCGGCGAACCGTCCGCGTCGTCACCGCCAAACCCGTTGACCCGCAAGACCTCTCGGGTGTCCTGATCCGTCCCGACGGCATCGTCGCCTGGGCCGGGGTCGCCGTAGTATCGGCCGAATTTCGGGCGGATATGGCGTAGTGGGCTGGTAGAGAAGGGTTTTCGCGTTCGAGATGCAGGGTGGGGTGGTTGGTGCTTGGCTTGGCTGCCGATGAGGGTTGATCGGCGGCGTGGTGGAGGTTGGGGTTCGTGGCGACGCGGGTGTTCGCGGACGAGGAGCTGGAGCGTCTGCGGGGGTTTCCAGAGATCAGCCGCGAGGAGTTGTTCCGGTTCTTCACGCTGACCCCTGCTGATCTGGCGTTCGTGGATCCAGGCCGTGGCCGGGGTCCAGCGGACCGGTTGGGGCTGGCGATCGCGTTGTGCACTCTGCCGTGGCTGGGGTTCGTGCCGGACCGGTTGACCACGGCGCCGCCGGTGGCGGTGGCCCGGCTCGCCGAGCAGCTTGGGGTGGATCCGGTCCAGATCGGCTCGTACGGCAAGCGCGCCAAGACCCGCACCGAGCATGTGCGGCTGGCCGCTCAGTATCTGGGCTGGCGGTCGGCCGGGCTGCTGGAGTCGAAGGAGCTGGACGAGTTCCTGCTGGCGCGGGCGATGGAGCACGATTCCCCGACGCTGCTGTTCCGGCTGGGCTGCGAGTATCTGATCTCGGCGCGGGTGATCCGCCCGGGACCGGTCACGGTGGTGGAACGCGTGGCACACGCCCGCCACCAGGCTCAGACCGAGACCTATGATCGGCTCGCGCACGAGTTCACCCCCGAACGGTGCACGGAGTTGGACGCGTTGCTGGTCACCGATCCCTCGCTCGGGGTATCGCGGTTGCGGTGGCTGTCGACCGGCCCGGTGGAAGCGTCCGCGCAGGCGGTGAAAGCCGAGGTCGACAAACTGGGGTTCCTGCGCGGGATGGGCGCGGACCGCCTCGATATGTCGGTGCTGCCCGCCGAACGAGGCCGGTTCCTGGCCACGATGGGCCGCCGCCTGACCCCGCAGGCCCTCGAACGTCGAGAGCCGCAGCGCCGCTACCCGATCCTGCTGACGGTGCTGGCGCAATCGGCTGCCGACGTGCTCGACGAGGTGGTGGCGCTGTTCGACCAGGCGATCTCGGCGAAGTTCGGCCAGGCCGAGCGGCGTATGCAGCAGCAGCTGGCCGAGCGCGGCAAATCCGGTGAGGACCGGCGGGCTTTGCTGGACGAGTTGCTGGCTATCGTCACCGATCCGCAGATCGGCGATGAGGAGATCGGCGGCTTGATCCGCGGCGAGAGGATTGGGTGGGATCGGTTGCGGGCGGCGATCGCTCAGGCCAAGCCCCGTCTTCCGCGTGATCACGGGCATCTGGCCGCGCTGGATATGTCGTACAACTATCTGCGGCAGTTCACCCCGGCGGTGTTGTCCGCGGTGCGGTTCGCCGGCGGCACCGCGGCGACCGAGCTGCTGATCGCGGTGGACATGCTGCGCGAGCTGAACGCCACCGGGCGCCGCAAGGTGTTCGACGGGGCGCCGGACGGGTTCGTGCCGACCAAGTGGCGCGGCTACCTCGAGGAGGCCCGGAAATCGGGCAGTGTCACCGCGTACCGGCACTACTGGGAGTTGTGCGTGCTGTTGGGGTTGCGGGATGGGCTGCGCAGCGGGGATGTGTACGTGCCGGGCTCGCGCCGCTACGCCGATCCGGCCGCGTACCTGCTCACCGCCGAGCAATGGACGCCGCAGCGGGCCGAGTTCTGCCGACTGGTCGGCAAACCCGCCGATCCCGGCGAAGCCCTGGCCGTGGTGACCGACGAGTTGCACGAGGCGGTCGGTGAGCTGGAGGCGGTACTGGCTGGCGGGGACGGGCCGGTGCGCGTGGACGAGGCCGGGGATCTGGTGATCTCGCCGTTGACCGCCGAAGACGTGCCCGCGGAGGCTGTTTCGCTCAAGGCGGAGCTGACCGAGATGCTGCCGTTCGCGCCGATCGTGTCGCTGCTGATCGAGTTGGACAAACGCACCGGCTACCTGGACTGTTTCACCCACGCCTCGGGCAAGCAGACCCACACCCCGGAGTTGAAACGCAACCTCATCGCGGTGCTGCTGGCGTATTCGACGAACCTGGGGCTGACGCGGATGGCGGAGGCGTGCGGCATCTCTTACGACATCCTGGCCTGGACGGCGGAATGGTATGTGCGCGAGGAGACGCTGCGTGCGGCGAACCTGGCGATCATCGACTACCACCAGCGGCTGCCGCTGACCGCGGTGTTCGGTGCGGGCACGCTGTCCTCGAGCGACGGGCAGCGGTTCCCGGTGCGCGGCAAGTCGACTTCGGCCCGGGAGATGGTCATCCACGGCGGCCGGGTGCTGTCGACCTACACCCACGTCACCGATCAGCACGCCACCTACGGTACGAAGATCATCGTCGCCACCAAACGCGAAGCGCACTACGTGCTGGACGAAATCCTCGGCAACGCAACGGATCTGCCGATCACCGAACACGCGACAGACACCCATGGGGTGACCCTGGTGAACTTCGGGTTGTTCGACCTGCTCGGGTTGCAGCTCTCGCCCCGGATCCGGGACCTGGGCAAGATCACCCTGTACCGGCCAGGACCCCGCCGTGAGACCGAGGCCCGGTTTCCGCACGCCGGACCGTTGATGACGCGGCGTGCGAACCTCGAGTTGATCGCCGAGCATCGGGATGATCTGCTGCGGTTGGCGGGGTCGCTGAAGTTCGGGCACGCCACCGCGTCGCTGCTGGTCGGCAAGCTGTCCGCCTCCGGGCGGCAGAACACCCTGGCCACCGCGCTCGAGGAGTACGGGGCCCTGCGGCGCACCGTCTACGCTGCCCGTTACTTGTCAGATCCGAACTATCGGCGCAAGATATCACGCCAGCTCAACAAGGGTGAATCCCTGCACGCTCTGCGGCGGGACCTGCTGTATGCGCACGAGGGCACGATCCGTGCCCGCCAGCTCGAAGACCAGACCGAGCAAACCTGGTGCCTGACCCTGGCCACGAACGCGGTAATCGCTTGGACCACTGAGTACTACGGGCTTGCCGTCGAGCAGATGCGCCGGTCCGGGCAGCGTATCGACGACGAGGTCCTGGCCCACATCTCTCCGGCGCACAGCGCCAACATCAACTTCTTCGGCGCGATCGAGGGCGACATCGAGGGCGAACTCGCCCAACTCGGCCCCACCGGGTACCGGCCGCTGCGGGTGCGCGACACCCTGTTCTGAGACGGTTATCCCCAGGACGGCCCGCATGTACTCGTGGTCGGAGGTCTCGGCGGCCGTGGTGTTGGGGGTCAGGTCGGTGCGCGGATCGGTCGCTGAATTGTCAGAGGTCGATGGTGAGGTGTTCGGTTGTGGCGCGGTCGACACAGATCAGCATCGAGTCGGGGTCGTTTCCGAAGTTCGAATGTCCGTGGCGGTCGATGTCACCCGAGAGCACTCGGACGCGGCAGGTCCCGCAGAATCCCTGCTGGCAGGAGTAGGCCACTTCGGGCCGTGCGTCGCGGACGGCGGCGAGCGCCGACTCGTCGGGTCTCACAGCGATTGTTTGGCGTGCGCGGTGCAGGTGTAGCTGGAATGGGTGTCCGGCGACCACCGGTGGTGGTGAGAATCGTTCGAAATGAAAGCCTGCGGTGGCGCGTCGATCGACGGCTGTGCGCAGGTCGGTCAGCAGAGCTGGGGGCCCGCAGAAGTACACCGAGGTGCGCGCGTCGATGCCGGTGAGCAGGTCTTCGGGGGTGAGTCTGGTGCCGGTGTGGATGCGGACCCGCTGCTGGTCCAATCCGGTGATTTCGTCGAGGAAGGCCATGGTGTCTTCGTCTCGGCCGAGGTAGGTCAACCGCCAGTCGACTCCGGCTGCGGCGGCGGCGACCACCATCGGCAGGATCGCGGTGATACCGATCCCGGCGGCGATGAACGTGACGCGGGAGATGTTGGCGCGGGCGAGGTGGGGGTAGGCGAAAGGGAACCCGTTGCGGGGCCCCCGCGCGGTCAGGGCGGTGCCGGCGGTGATCTTGTCGTGGATTTCGATGGACGCGCCGCCACCATCGGCGATGCGGCGCACGGCGATCCGGTAGCTGCTGTGGTCGCCGGGATAGCCGCACAGCGAGTACTGGCGCTGCCTGCCCGAGGGCAGCACCAGGTCCAGGTGCGCGCCGGGATGCCATTGCGGCAGCGGGGAGCCGTCGGCTGATTCCAGGTGCAAACTGACCACGTCGTCGGCCACTTGGGCGGTCTCGGCGACGACGAGTGCGAGGTCACGATCGACGGGCTGGGGTGCGGGGGTCCGGGTGCGGGCGACGATCGCGGCGAAGGGACGGGTGGCAATGCGGTAGGCCGACATCAAACGGTCCGGTTTGCCGGGGCGGGTCAGCGACGCCGGGACCGCGGTAGGTGTTGGTGAGGACACGGTGGGCTCCGGTGTTCAGTGGGCTGCGGCGCGCGCGGCGGGCGAGGATGCGAGGTAGGCCACGGCTTGGCTGGTCGAGCCGTATTTGGAGGGGTGGTAGGAGGGGCGGAAGTATGCGAAGAACATCGCGGTCAGGCTTGCCGGGCTGGGCATGAGCCCGCGTCGCCACGCTGCCCGCACATCGCGAAACCGGATGCGGCGCTCGGCGTCGGCGAGTTCGGGATCCACCGACATCAGGTAGCGGATGCCGCGGACCCACAGGATCGCCAGCGTCGGTGCCGCCATCAGCCAGGCACGCACCCGCCGCCAGTAGCGGCCGTCGAGGTGGGTGTAGAGGTCGAAGGCGACGTGGCGGTGTTCGACCTCCTCGGCGAGGTGCCAGCGAAACAGGTCCAGCACCCGGGGTTCGATCGTGTGGTCCCAGCCGCGGGCGTTGAGACCCCAGTTGCCCAGGTAGGAGGTGAAGTGTTCCAGCGCGGCGACGATGGCCACCCGCTCGAGTAGCCAGGCCTGCGCGCGCGGGCCGGTGAAATCGCGGTCACCGAATAGGCGGCGGAAGAACCATTGGATCTGGTCGATGTAGGGCGCGACGACCAAGCCCTGGCCCTGCAGGTAGTCCAGCAGAGACTGATGCGAACTCGAGTGCGTGGCCTCCTGGCCGATGAATCCGATCACGTCTTCACGCACAGCGTCGTCGACGATCAACGGCAGTGCTTTGCTGAACACGTCGACGAAGAACACCTCGCCCTCGGGCAACAGCATGTTCATGCCGTTGCAATAGTGGGTGACGAAGGCGTTGGCGTCGACGTAGTGCATCGGTAGCCCGGTCCAGTCCCAGCTCACATTGCGGGCGGTCAGAGCGACCTTGTCGGCATCGGTGATCGAGGTCGTCATTTCGGTCCCTTCTTCTCGGTGGTGGTGTGTTGGTGAGCGAATTCGCGTACATGGGCGGCGATCTCGCGGGGGCGGAACGCCGGGGCCCAGTGCCCGCCCTCGACCGACCGGATTCGGGAGTTCGCCGCCCAGCGTGCGACATCGACCTGGCTGGCAGCGGTGATGAACAGGTCCGAGCGGGGCGCTAGCACCTGCACCGGGACCTCGGTGTGACGGCGCTGTGGGCGCAGCAGCCGCGGCCCGAGGTTGGCCGTGTAGATCTTGAGGCCGGCCCGGTTGACGCGGGCGCGGTGACGCGGCATCCCCGCTGGACGGTTTCCCGTTTCGGCGCGCTCGGCCAGCCCGATCACGGTGTCGACGACACCGAGGCGGCACATCAGCGGTGCCAGCCAGGGAATCTGGAAGAACCCCATGTACAGCGGGGACTTCCACATCGCCAGCACCTCTCGCCACCCCTGCGGCCCGGCCGCGAGCCGATCACCGATCCAGAACGGAATATGGTCCAGGCACGGCCCCGAGATCGATGTCAGCGAGGCGATCTTGTGCTGGGAAGCTCCGGTGGCGGTGTGCCAGGCTTGCGCCGAGCCCCAGTCGTGGCCGACCAGATGCACTGGTTTGCCCCCAGCGAATGCGTCGATGATGCGGCCGATATCGTCGGCGAGCTGGTCGAGCCGGTAGTCGCCGATACGGGGCGGCGCTTGGGAGGCACCCGAGCCGCGCACATCGAAGCTCACCACGTGGAACTCGGAGTCGAGTTCTCCGGCCAACCCGTCCCACACACTGTGGTCGTCGGGAAATCCGTGCACACACAGCAGCGTCGGCGAGGCCGGGTTGCCGCGCTCGCACACCGCCAGGCGCACCCCGTCGGAGGCGAGCAATGTGTGCTCCATGCTCACGCGCCTGTCTCCCGCAGCGTTGTCGCCGCGTGCCGGTAGAGCCTGCTCTTGATCAAGCCCAAGGTCGCGCCTGCCTTCGGTGCGAGCGCTCGCGCACGCGCCAGCGCCTCGTCGAGCACCTGCGACTCCGCCACGGCGGCATCGACCAGCCCTGAGGCCACCGCCTCGCGGCCGCCGTAACGACGCGCAGTGGTCATCGACTCGTGTGCCGCCGCCGGGGTCAGCTTCGCGGTGATCAGATCGCACATCCCTTCGGTGAACGGGATCTCGATATCGATCTCGGGGAAGCAGAGGTAGCCGCGGTCTTCGCGCATCACTCGCTGATCGTGCGCCAGTGCCAGCATCGCCGCCGCCCCGAAAACATGGCCCTGAACAGCTGCCACGGTCGGCACATCCAGCGTCAGAATCCGCGCGAACAGCGCCTGCACGCGCGCGCTGAACGCCGGGATCTGCTCACCGTGGGCCATCAGCCACTGCAGGTCCAGCCCATTGGACCAGAACTTGCCGCTGGCCTTGGTCACCAGCGCGCGTGGCCCGGTCTGGGCAGCGACGCCGTCGAGGTGAGCTTCGACGGCATCGAGCCAGTCCGGGTTGATCACGTTCTCGCCGGCTCCGAGGTCGAGGACATCGACGCCATCGAGTCGAGACAGCGTCGGAATAGATGTCACCGCCGGTTGCACGAAATTCATTTCTAGAAAATATCCTCTAGAGTGGCGGCCGCGCAACCCACGGCGTCTGCGATACTTCGGGGCATGGCCAGGACGCTGTTTTCCGTCGATGCCCTGCTCGACGCCGCTCGTGAGGTCGTGCTGGAACGCGGACCACGCGCGGCCACGATCACCGCGATCGCCGCACAGGCCGGTGCGCCGGTCGGGTCGATCTACCACCGCTTCGACTCCGTCGATGAGATGCTGGCCCAGGCATGGCTGCGCGCGGTACGCCGCACCCACGCGGTGTGGCCGCAGACCCTGCCGAGTGACCCGCAGGCGATCGAGGTCATCGTCGAATTGGCATTGGCACTGTTCGATCATTGCGTCGCCGAACCCCACGATGTCTTGCTGCTGGACCGCCTATCCCGCGAAGACGTGCTGAGCCTGCGCCTGTCCGCGGAGACACTCGGTCAGATCCGAGACGCCGAACGCGAAACGAGCTATCTGATGGTGGAACTGGCCCAAGCGCTGCTGGGGCGCTCACGCCGCAGCGATGTCGACTTGCTGGTTCTGGCCATCGTCGACATGCCGTTCAGCTTCGCCAAACGGTATCTGCAACAAGGGCAACGCCCTCCCCGCGCCCGGCGGTGCCGCTTGCCCGACGCGGTCCGCGCAGTCGTCGGATCCGACGTCCTCACGCAACCACTCGACACCGTGTGACCGCCTGGGCAGGGACTAGCCAGCAAACGATAGCAGGGATACCCCGGATAACGGGCTGTTATCTGGGGTAACATCGGAGATGGCCGGCGGCGATACCGCCGCGGCGGCGACACGAAGAGACCCCGTTATCCGGGGCAAGCCAGGAGAGGGAGCCCGATGGCGGCGACCGTGACCCGGATCCACACCGCCGCACCCCGCACTCTGCGCGGATCGGCTGAGGCGTTCCTGGACACCCTCGGGCCCGGCAACACCCGCCGCGCCTACGGCATCGCGGTCGTCAAGACCGTCGACCAACTCGACGGCCGCGGTCCCGGCGAACTGCCCGGCCCCAGCCGAGCCCTGGACTCGGTCACCGACGACGAGATCGGCGCGGCCCTCGAATCCCTCTGGGGCCACGCTGCGATCAATACCTGGAACGCGCGCCGCGCCGCGGTCGCGAAATGGCTGTCCTGGTGCCGAGAGCAAGGCTGGGACGCCCCGAAGGTGCCGGCGTCGGCCACGCGCTCGACGCCGCCGGATTCGGAGACGCCAGTGCGCTCGCGGACCGCAATCGACCGGCTCATTTCCCGCCGCGAGATCCATCTGCGGGAGAAGACGCTGTGGCGAATGCTGTATGAAACCTGCGCTCGCGCAGAGGAACTGCTCCAGCTCAACATCGAGGATCTCGACCTGGCGGGCCGGTGCGCCCGGGTGAAATCCAAGGGCGCCAAACCCCGCACCCGCCGCCGCGGCGCCACCCACCACGAACACGTTCTGGAAGCCGTGTACTGGGACGCCGGCACCGCCCGGCTGCTACCGCGATTGATCCGCGGCCGCACCCGTGGCCCGGTATTCGTGACCCACCGCCGTCCCGGGCCCGGAAAATACCTCGCGGACCGCGACCTGTGCCCCGACACCGGACTCGCGCGGCTGTCCTACGACCAGGCCCGCGATCTACTCGACGCCGCCACCGCGACCGACGGGCCCGGAACCGGATGGGACCTGCACGAACTGCGCCACTCCGGCCTGACACACCTTGGTGAATCCGGCGCGAGCCTGCTCGAACTCATGGCCAAATCGCGGCACCGCAAGGCCGAGAACCTGCGCCGCTACTTCAAACCCTCTCCCCAAGCGATGCGCGAACTCACCAGCCTCATCGGCCCCGGCGCATCCCGTACCCACTGACCAGCAGCTACGCCATATCCGCCCGAAATTCGGCCGATACTACGGCGACCCCGGGCCGCGCCCGACGGTGTCACCGGCCTGCACGAAGCCCTGACCCGCTGGTTCGGCGCCCCGGCATGACACCCGAACACGCGGCCGCCGGTGACCACGACACCGGCGGCCGCGGCGGACACACCCCATAACTACTACAGAATGTAGTGGAACAGCGCTACGGTGAAACAACCACCACGCGCACACCACAGGGGAGAACCGACATGAGAGCGATCACCCGAACACGCCACTACGCACGAGCCCTCGCCGACGCCCGCCGCCACCGCACCGACCTGCTGGGCTGGCTCATCCGCCGACCCTGGCTCCTGATCGGCACCGGCACCTACGAAACCGCACTCCTGCTCAGCAACCGACTCGACCCCCGCCTCAAAGAACTCGCCGAACTCAAAACCGCCGGCCTCATCGGCTGCGAATTCTGCCTCGACATCGGCTCCGCCCTCGCACACTCCAGCGGACTCACCGAACGCCAGATCACCGACCTACCCGCCTACACCACCAGCGACGCCTACACCGACCAGGAAAAACTCGTCCTCGCCCTCGCCGAAGCCATGGCCCACACCCCGGCGGCCCTGGACCTGGAAGACCTGCGCACCCGCCTACTGACCAGCCTGTCCAAAACCCAATACGCCGAACTCGCCGCCGCCATCGCCTGGGAAAACCAGCGCGCCCGCCTCAACCAGGCACTCGGCGTCCGCCCCACCGGCATGGCCGACGGCATGACCTGCGCCCTGCCGCAACGCCCCGAGCACTGACCCGAAACCCCCCAGCGGCGCAACACAATCGTCGGGGGACAGGACACACGAGAGTGCCCCCGGACCACAACGGCCCAGGGGCACCACCGGCGAAACCGGATCAGACCAGATCGAAACGATCCAGGTCCATCACCTTCACCCACGCCGCGACGAAATCATCGACGAACTTGCGCTGCGAATCATCCTCCGCATACAACTCGGTCAGCGCCCGCAACTGCGAGTTCGACCCGAACACCAGATCCACCCGAGTACCGGTCCACTTGAGCTCACCACTCGCACGATCCTTACCCAGATACGTGCCGTCATCCGCGGGGGAGGGCTCCCACTTGGTGTCCATATCCGTCAGATTCACGAAGAAGTCCGTGGACAGCACACCCGGCTTGTCGGTCAGCACACCGTGCGCGGAGTTCTGGTAGTTCGCACCCAGCACCCGCAGGCCACCGACCAGCACCGTCAACTCCGGGGCACTGAGCGTCAGCAGATTCGCCTTGTCGATCAGCAGATACTCCGCCGCCGACCGGTTCGCCTTACCCAGGTAGTTCCGGAAACCGTCCGCCGAACGCTCCAGCGCCGCGAACGACTCCACATCGGTCTGCTCCTGCGTGGCATCGGTACGACCCGCCGCGAACGGCACCTCGACCTCGAAACCGCCATCCTTGGCAGCCTTCTCCACCGCCGCCGAACCCGCCAGCACCACCAGATCCGCGAACGAGATCTTCTTCCCGCCCGACTGCTCGGCATTGAACGCGCCCTGGATACCCTCCAGCACCCGCACCACCTGAGCCAACTCGTCGGGCTCGTTGACCTCCCAGCCCGCCTGCGGCTGCAGACGAATCCGCCCGCCGTTCGCGCCACCACGCTTGTCACTGCCACGGAACGACGACGCCGCCGCCCACGCAGTCGAAACAAGCTGCGCCACAGTCAGACCCGACTCCAGCACCTTCGCCTTCAACGCCGCCACATCAGCCGCGTCCACCAGCTCGTGATCCACCGCCGGAACCGGATCCTGCCACAGCAGCTCCTCCGAAGGCACCTGCGAACCCAGGTACCGCACCGCCGGACCCATATCGCGGTGCGTCAACTTGTACCAGGCCTTGGCGAAGTCATCCGCCAACTCCTGCGGGTTCTCCAACCACCGCCGAGTGATCGGCTCGTAGATCGGATCGAACCGCAACGCCAGATCGGTGGTCAGCATCGTCGGCGTATGCGTCTTGCCCTCGACATGCGCATCGGCCACGGTGCCCGCACCGCCACCGTCGACCGGAATCCACTGCCACGCACCGGCGGGAGACTTCTCGAGCTCCCACTCGTACCCGTACAGGATCTCCAGGAACGTGTTGTCCCACTTGGTCGGCGTCGTGGTCCAGATACCCTCCAGACCCGAGGTCACCGCATCCTTACCGACACCGGTGCCGTTGCCGTTCTTCCAGCCCAGGCCCATCTCCTCGAGCGGAGCGGCCTCCGGCTCGGGACCGACCAGATCCGCATTGCCGTTACCGTGCGTCTTACCGAAGGTGTGACCACCCACGATCAGCGCCGCGGTCTCCACATCGTTCATCGCCATCCGCGCGAACGTCTCACGGATGTCGACCGCGGCCTTCTGCGGATCCGGATTGCCGTTCGGGCCTTCCGGATTCACGTAGATCAGACCCATCTGCACCGCGGCCAGCGGACTCTCCAGATCCCGCTCACCGGTGTACCGCTCATCACCCAGCCAGATCTGCTCCGGGCCCCAGTACACGTCCTCTTCGGGCTCCCACCGGTCCTCGCGACCGCCACCGAAACCGAAGGTCTCGAAGCCCATGTCCTCCAGCGCGACATTGCCCGCGTACACGATCAGATCGGCCCACGACAGGTTCTTGCCGTACTTCTTCTTCACCGGCCACAGCAACCGGCGCGCCTTGTCCAGGTTGCCGTTGTCCGGCCAGCTGTTCAGCGGCGCGAACCGCTGCATACCCGCGCCCGCGCCACCACGACCGTCGTGCACGCGGTAGGTGCCCGCCGCATGCCACGCCATCCGGATGAACAGGGGACCGTAGTGCCCGAAATCAGCCGGCCACCAGTCCTGCGAGGTGTGCATGACCTCGACGATGTCCTGCTTCACCGCCGCCAGATCCAGAGCCTTGAACGCCGCGGCATAGTCGAAGCCCTCGTCCATGGGGTTCGCCACGGCCGGGTTCTTCTGCAGGATCTTCAGATTGAGCTGGTTGGGCCACCAGTCACGGTTGCTGCCGCCCTCCGAGGGGTACTTCAGGCGACCGTGCACCACGGGGCAACCGCCCCCGGCGGGCTCGGTGTTCGCCTCTGCAATAGGCGGATGTTCCTCAGCCACGGTGTTCCTTTCGAGAGTGGGGTATTCGGGCTGTATTCAGATTTCAGATTGCGAAATGTGCTGGGCTGCCGAGCAATCGGGGCACAGACCCCAATACACGACCTCGGCCTCGTCCAGGACGAAACCGTTGGTGTCCGAGGCGGTCAGGCACGGCGCCTCGCCGACGGCGCAGTCGACATCGGCGATGACACCGCACGAGCGGCACACGACGTGGTGATGGTTGTCGCCGACCCGGGTCTCGTAGCGCGCGACCGACCCCATGGGCTGGATACGTCGAAGCAGACCCGCGGCCGTGAGCGCACGCAACACGTCGTACACGGCCTGGTGGGAAACCGTCCCGAGCGTCTCGCGCACTCGGGACAGGATCGAGTCCGTATCGGAATGAGGACGCTCGTGCGCCGCGGCCAGCACCGCGATCCGCGGCGCGGTCACACGCAGAGCGGCACCGCGCAGCATGCGCTCGAACTCTGCTGTAGTGGACACGTTCATAATTATGACTCATTCAAGTCTTCGAGGGGAGGGGTTCGCGGAAATTCTCAGGTTTCGGCCGAACGTCCCTCGCCAGACTGTGATGCGTGTCTCTAGATCATTTGCGGCAGAGACTACCGATCTTGGAGCGGCGCGTCCGGGTTATCGGCAGCCCGGAGGTGAACAGTTGACAGATCCGGATACGAAGACCCGGCAGCAGATCCGGGCGTCCCGCAGGGGAGTTCGGCGAGGCCGTGGAAGTCCAAGCCCGGCACGCAATGTCGCGGCGGGGAGGGGGTGGGTGTATGCACGAGTACCAGCGCCTCGATCGTCTTACTTGACATAATGTCAATTATCGGCGTAATAACGCGAGCAGCTGAGGCGGGTAACTATGTTGTTGCGCACCGCATCTGTGGGATCCGGAAAAAGGTGAGACTAGTCCGGTCGGAGTTGACAGTGTCCGAGTGTGGAGCCTGATCCTGAAAGGACCTGCGAGTGCCCGGGTTTTATTCGGTGTTTTATGCATAGTTATGCACCGTTCGTATCGTCACAGTGACATAAGTGGCTGTGATGGGCCCTTGGGTGACGTTCTGCGGCACGTGAGGGTTTTTATGGATCCGACACCTTCGGCGACATCGTCCACAAGGCCCACCCCGACCTGTCCGCCTCCTGGGGAATCAGCACACCGTGCACCGACCCCGCTACGTACACCACCGCATTCACCGAAGCCAAAACCGCCAACGCCGCCGCACGCCGCCTGGGAACCGTCTCCCTCTACGACGAACTCGGCATCGTGCGGCTCCTGCTCGGCAGCGGCAACAGCCCCGACTTCCAAGCATTCATCAACGAAATCACCCGTCCCCTCAGCGATTACGACGCCACCCACGACGGCGCCCTCCTACAAACCCTGCGCGCATTCCTCGACGCGAACTGCTCACAAAAAGACGCCGCACACCGCCTGTACGTCCACCCAAAACCCTCGCGTACCGCCTGGACCTCATCCGTAAACTCACCGGCCTCGACCTGAGCCAGCACGCCGACCGCATGCGAGCAGACCTGGCCCTGCGCCTGCTCGAAGTCTCCGAAACCATCAGCCAGCCGCCGCGAGCGAACTTCCTAGCCCGCCCCTCCAATACCGCGGGTGTTCTGATCGTTTGCACTGGTGGAGATCTCGCGATGGTCCTTCGTCGCGGATGCTGCACACGGCGACCAAGTAGAAGGCACGGCGCAGGCGACGGTTGTAGTGTTTCGAGCGCCCGAGTTTTCCGCTGACTCCGCGGGAGTCGTCGTGTGCGACGGGAACAAACCTGCGTGGGCCGCAGTTCGGCCTACGGTGCCGAAGGCGGTGAGGACACCGCTGGTGAAAACGATGAACGCGGCACCCAACGAACTGCGCAGTTGGCTGATCAACTGCTCGATCGCATACTGGTCGTTCCGAACTCTCGGACTCCCTAGTACTTCGCCGCCGACACCGACCGCGCAGGCGTGTGGTTGGTCTTGCCGGTGTCGATACAGGTCGAGATCGCCGTGCCCGGTGACGCGAACTCTGGCTTCGAGCCGAAGGCCGTGTGTGAACGCCAGCGCCGCTCGTTCAGAGTCGACGAGATCGTGCTGTCCCGCTCGGCCGGGCGAACACATTTGCACCATGACGCACCGAGGACTCGGTCCGGCGCAACGAAGAGATCCTCCAACCGTCCGCGATGTGCGCGGGCGCGCAAGAGGACGGCGCCGGAGAGGAGCAGATCATGTTCGCCTTGCATTCGATGCAAGGCGATCTTGGTATCAGAATTCGATTTCGACGCTCGGACTGACCGGCCGGGCCTGGCAGGCCAGGATGTAGCCGTCGGCGACGTCGTCGGGATCCAGCGCGTCCGAATTCTCCATCTCGACGAGTCCCGCGGCAAGTGTTGCGGTACAGGAACCGCATTCGCCCGATCTGCACGAAAATGGCGCGTCGATCCCCTCCGCCAGCAGAACGTCGATCAAATTGGCCGACGTCGGCCAGTTCACCGTGTGGGTCCGACCATCGAGGCGCACCACAGCAGTCGCAACCGCGCCCCCGCTGTCGGCCTGCACTGTCGGCACGAACGGATCGCCACTGAGTGATACGAATTCTTCGGCATGCACGTCTCGAGCGTCGAATCCGACACTCCTCAACACCCGTCGTGTAAGGTCCATGAACGGTGCCGGGCCGCACAAGAAGGCGTCGCGCCCGCTGAACGCGCCGGCGAATCCGGCCAGACCGGCCTGATCTGGCATCCCACGCTCGGCCTCCAGCCAGTACGCGACGGCCAGCCGGTCGGGGTGCTGTTGGGCGAGACGCCGCAACTCGGCATCGAAAATGACCGATGCTGCGTCACGATTGGCGTAGAAGAGCGCGATATGGCTGTCCGATTGTGCCAGCGCACTTTTCAGGATCGACATCACTGGTGTGATGCCGCTGCCCGCTGCGAACAGCACCAAGTCCGCGGTAATGTCGGACGGGGTGAAGGTGCCTGTCGGTGCAAGGACACGCAGCTGATCACCTGCGACGACGTTGTCACACAACCAGTTGGATCCGTAACCGCCGGCAGTGCGCTTCACAGTCACACACAGATGGTCATCGACGTCGGGCGAGCTCGCGAGGGAATAGCACCGGCCGACACCACCCACGGTGTCGCTGGGGATTCGCACTGTCAGAAATTGCCCCGGTCGATAGGAAAACTTTTCACGCAGTGTGTGGGGAATTTCCAGCACGATCGTTTTCGCATCGGCGGTTTCGTCGATTACTTCTCGGACACCGACGAGGTGGCCGAGCTGTTCTTGGAGGATTTGTGTCATTGCCAAGCATCCTTCGACGCGACGGCCCGTTTCGGGAGTCGACGTCACTACAATTGGGAGAACTACTTCGGGTCTACTTCGTGGCAGCTGCTCGCGTATGTGGCAACGCGCGATACCAGACCTCACCCAAAGCGCGGCCCAATTCATCAATGCGTTCACGTTTGGGCGTCGAGGACGGCAGACCGACGTGAACGTAGGCCATCTGCTCGGTCATACAGCCGAGTGTTTCCGCCAGTAGATCGACGTCGGTCTCACCGATCGTGCCGTTGTCCTGCAGTCGTTGCAGCCAACGGCGAGTACGGGCGACGAAATCACCGCGCATGTTGAGCCACAACTGCTGAAATCCTTCATTGGAGCTGGCAGCAGCTGCTTCGCGCAGTAGACGCAGCACTTTTCGGTGCCGTGAATACGCGTGCAGATAGGTGACGTTCACGTCGACGAGCGCATCGAGTTCACTATCTGTTGCCAAACGCCTCGACATCGCCTCGCCTAGTTCGGTCAACCCGGGGCGCATCACGGCGAGAAACACGTCGTCAAGGCTTGCGAAATGGCGGTAGAAGTTTCCCTGCGATATATCGGCCCGATGGGTGATATCGGAAATCCTTGTCCGCGTATATCCGTACTCCGCGAAACATTCCGTCGCGGCTTGGATTACTTTCTCGCGGGTCTGCTCGCCGCGGCGATTGGGCCGCTTGGCGACCGCCGATTCTGCCTCGATCAGTCCAGCATCGGAGTAAGCATCGTCGATGGTGCGCGCGGGGCGCTGCCGTTGCGCTTCCGTTCTGCGGGCCATCGTCTACCTTTCACCAGCGTCCTGGATTGTGAATAGGTTATCACTAACAACTATCGGTTCGGCTTCTTCATACGTGGTCTCATGACGCATCGGTGAGCCGATCGCGCGTGCGATGAGGGTTCGTGTCGGTGCTGCCATGTTCAGGCCTTCTCCAACAGACCGGTGAGCGTCGCGAGCGGATAGTCTCGTCCTGCCCCGTTGACAGGCAGATATGACAGCAACTCTGCAAGGCGCTCATCGACCGGGCCACCGGTGCCCGCGTGCCCCTCGCCGTCGAAGATGGTTCCGGTGGCACCGTCGACGGTGACTGTTCGCCCCGCCAGTGCCGCCATGGTGCCTGTCCCGCACCCGACCACACAGGGGAGCCCGATCTCACGGCATACCAGCGCGGCGTGTGAGGTACTGCCGCCCAGCTCGGTGACCACTGCAACAGATTCGAACATCGCCGGAACGTCGGCCGGTGAGGTCGACGGGCGAACCAGCACTACCGCAACGCCTTCGGCAGCCAACTGGACCGCTTGGTCGACATCATCGATCGCCCGTCCCACTGCCACTCCGGGCCCAGCGGCAGTTCCGGTCGCCAGGACAGGCAGGTCGGCGCGGATGCTGCCGACCGTCGCTAGCTTGTCCACCTGCTCGCGCGTGATCCGTTGCAGTGCCAGCTCTTTGCCGATCACACCTTCGCGGACAAGATCGACCGCGATGCGGACAGCAGCAATCGGCGAACGCTTGCCCGCACGGCACTGCAGCACGTATAGCCGGTTGCTTTCCACGGTGAACTCGATGTCGACAAGATCCGCATGCTCGGCCTCGAGTAGTGCGGCGATACGTTCAAGTTCGGCGTAGAGATCGGGCCGACCACTGCGCAGGGATTCGACTGGCAGCGGCGTCTTTTCGCCCGACACCACATCTTCGCCCTGGGCCTGGTCCAACCACTCGCCGAACAGCGCTTTGGCACCGGTGGCAGGATCACGGCTGAACATGACCCCGGTACCGGAGCGCTCGTCACGATTACCGAAGACCATCGCCTGCACGGTCACCGCGGTGCCGCCGCCGACACCGAGACCGTGCCGTTCGCGGTATGCTTTGACCCGCTCATTGGTCCACGAGTCGAACACTGCTCCGATCGCGGATCGCAACTGCTCGTAGGGATCCGACGGCGGCTCGATGTCATCTTGCCGGGCGACGATCGCGGTGTAGCTCTCGCGGAAACGATGCCAGGTATCCTGCGCCCACGCCGCATCTCCGGTCTCCGCTGCCAACACATCACGTAGCTCCGGGGTCAGCCCCAGGTTCAGCACCGTGTCCATCATTCCGGGCATGCTCTGTGCTGCACCGGAGCGAACCGACACCAGCAGCGGAGAAGGTCCCGATCCGAAGGTCCGGCCGGTCTCGACCTCCAGCACGCGCAACTGCTCCAGGACCTCCTCCCAGATCTGTGTCGGCAAGGCACGATTATTGGCGTGGAAGTGTGCACAGACATGGGTGGGAAGCGCGAATGCCGGGGGCACCGGCAGGCCGATGGCCATCATCTTGTTGATGCTGTACGCCTTGCCGCCGAGTACGTCCTTGGTGCCGGAGATACGGCCGTCGAGAGCAACGACATCGGGCAGATTCGGATCAGTTGTCATTGCGAAAATCCTTTTAGTGCAGGGAAACTCGTCGATCTGGTGGCGAGTAAGCCACCTTCGGTGAGGATGTCGATGCCGTTCACCCACGAAGCATCGGGCGACAGCGCAAAGGCGATCACCGCCGCGACCTCGCCCGGGGTCCCATGGCGTCCGACAGCGCTCGCCGACCGCGCGATCGCTTCGGCGCCCATGCTGGTCGTGAAATCGGCGAGAATCGGGGTCTCGATCGGCCCGGGGCTGACAGACAATGCTCTGATGTGGCGAGGGATCAGTGCCCCCGACAGCGCACGGGTCCAGTCGACCAGCGCGCGCTTGGACGTGTCGTAGGCAGCGGGACCGTCGATAGGATGCTCGCGTAGCCAGGACTCGATTCCGGCCGAATCGGGGACCGCCATGAGAGCTGCGATCGATTCCGGGGGCTGAGTGTTGCGGCCCGCGGCTACCGAGGCGACGTTCGCAATCGCGGCACCGCTGCTGATCCGGTCGAGCAGACCTTCCACCAGCAGGCGAGGTGCCAGCGCGTTGACCGCTAATACCGTTGCGGCGGGCGCGGTCCCGGGAACGCCAGCGACATTGGCCACGCCGCTGATCGGGCCGGTTATCCGGGCCACGGCCGCGGCGATTTCCTCGGGATCGGCAAGGTCGCATCGGATGGTCCAGACGCCTTCGATCGGGCACTCGTTTCGGTCGACCGCGATGACCGGAATATCTCCCGCCCGCAGGCGCCGCACCAACGCCAGTCCGATACCCGAGCCCGCTCCGGTGACCACAACGGGATGGTTCGAGGTGTGGTCGCTCACGACAGGACCGCCCGCAGTTCGGTGAACTCCTCGATACCGTAAGTGCCGAGTTCCCTGCCGTGACCAGAGTTTTTCATCCCGCCGAACGGCACGGCCAGGCGATCCCTCGTGCGTACTCCGTTGATCTTCACCTGGCCGGCATGCAACCGTGCCGCGATCACCTGTGCGTGTTCGGCGTCGGCGGACCATACTTCGGCCGACAGTCCGAAGTCGCAGTCATTGGCGATACGCACGGCATCGTCGATGTCGCTGTAGGCCTGGATTGCGATGACCGGGCCGAATATCTCCTCACGTATCGCTTCGGCGTTCTCGGGCAAGCCGGTGATCACCGCGGGATCGACGAAGTAGCCGTGTGCACTCACCTCCGACGGCTCGGCGGATCCAGTCACGAGGGTGCCTCCCGCCTTCACGGCACTGCTGATGTAAGCGAGCACACGGTCCCGCTGGCGCGCGGACGCGAGCGGGCCTTGGCGCGTTGCAGGGTCCGCCGGCGCACCCAGAACGTAGTTCTCGACCTCGTCCTTCACCAGCGGCAGGACTTCACCGATCAGATGCGCAGGCACCAGCATGCGGGTGGTTGCGTTGCACGCCTGGCCGGAATTGACGAGCCCGCCTGCGACTGCGCCCGCGACGGCCGTCGCAAGATCGGCATCGGGCAGGATGATCGCGGGAGATTTGCCACCGAGCTCGAGCGTCGAACGAGTCAGTGTCCGGGCTGCCAGACCTGCGACCGTGCGGCCTGCGGCAACACTGCCGGTGAAGGATACGTGTCCGAGTCCGGGGTGCCCGGCCAGCGCCGTTCCGGTCACCGCCCCGGTGCCGGTGACCGTGTTCAAGACTCCGGGCGGGCATCCGGCCTCGATGAACAGCTTGACCAGGGCATTCGCGTCGAACGGGGTTTGTTCGGATGGCTTCAGCACAACGGGGCAGCCGGCGGCGAGTGCCGCCGCGACTTTCGCCACGATCTGGTGCACAGGCATATTCCAGGGGGTGATCGCAGCAACCACGCCGGCGGGACAGCGGTGGACCACAGCGCCGTCGATGCGGGTGCTCCACGGGAACTGTCTGGCCAGGTCCGCGGTCGTACGCAGAACCGCGGCAGGCAGTTCGGCCTGGGTGACGCGTGCGAGCCCTACGGGCATACCCATTTCTCGCCCGACGAGTTCGGCCATGCGTTCACGGTCCCGGTCGAGCAGGACGGCGACACCTTCCAGCAGGCGTGCGCGCTCGTCGACGTCGCGGCCTGCCCAGCCAGGTTGGGCCTGTGTCGCGGCTGCGACTGCTCGGTCGACGAGGTCGAGGCCGGACTCGGCGACTTCGCCGATCATCTCTTCGTGGTAGGGATCGATCACAGGGATCGCGGGCCCCGGCGACTCCGTCCAGTCGCCGCCGATCAGGGCGTGGGCGCATTCGAGTTCAGCCATCGAGTCGCTCCAGTTGCACAGGAAGGGTCTTGATTCCACGGAAGAAGTTGCTTCGCAATCGTGCGGCATCGCCGACCACCCGCAGATCGAGACCGCGCTCGATCACTCGCGTGAAGAACAGCCGAGCCTCCAGGCGGGCCAAATGGCTTCCCAGGCAGGCATGTTCACCCCAGCCGAAGCCCAAATGCTCATTGGGGAAACGATCGCCGACGAACAGATGCGCGTCGGGGAACGCACGCTCGTCACGATTGGCCGAGCAGAACCACAAAACGACCTTGTCGCCGGCCTTGATCGTCTTGCCATGCATCTCGATATCACGAACTGCGGTTCGGCGCATCGACAGAACCGGCGACACCCAGCGGGTCATCTCCTCCACCAGTACCCGAATCCGGTTGGGTTCCTGCCGGATCATTTCCCACCAGTGCGGGTTCTGGTGCAAGGCCAGCACTCCCCCGCTCAGCAGATTGCGGGTGGTTTCGTTGCCCGCCACCATCAGGATCAGATAGTAAGCGTCCAGGTAACCCCGCTCCAGGGGCTTGCCGTCGATCTGCGCGGCGGTCAATGCACTGACCAGGTCCTCGGCCGGGCACGCACGTCGCTGAGCTTCGAGCTCACGAAAGTATTCGAACACTTCGTCCCGTGCGCGGACTGCGGTTTCCGGACCTTCGGAGTACTCCGGGTCTTCCGAGGCCATCTGATTGGTCCACCGCAGCAGGTGCGGGCAGTCCTGCACCGGCGCACCCAGCAACCGACCGATCATCACCAGAGGTAGCTGCGCTGCCACGTTGGCCACGAAGTCCAACTCACCGGCGCCCACAGCCGTGTCCAGCAGATCATCGATCACCGTGGTGATGTCGGCTTCGAGGGATTTGACCTTCGCCGGCCGCACATGCGGGGTCACGATCCTGCGTAGCGGACCGTGCTCGGGTGGGTCCACGTGGTGGATGCTGCGGCCGCCCTCGCCCTCGGCACGGCGGCTCGCGATCTGGGTCCCATGAACAACGGTGAAGTCCTCATGGTTGGCTGCTACTGCCTTGACATCAGCGAATCGAGTCACCGACCAGAACCCCGGGCCATCAGGCTCCTCGTTCCAATGCAGCGGGTCCTCATCGCGAAGTCGGGCGAACATGCGGTCGTCCTCACCCGTCTCGAACACCCGCAGGTCCATCAGGTCGATGTCGCTGCCGGTCACCATCGTCGCCTCCCAGCTTCCTGTCGCCAACACTGTTTGTGACTTGCCCTTCACTAAATCACATGTGATCCGAATTGCAAAGATGTCTTGAACAACAAGTTGAGAGGCAGATATCCTGCAGACACGTAAGCGACAACCGATTCACAAATGAGGTGCCGTGTATCCCCCGACGATCGCAGCAGACAACCCGGAGACCATCGCCTACGTGATGGCATCCTCCGGCCTGCAACTGACCTACGGCGAGCTTGACAGCCGTTCCAATCAACTCGCACACCTGCTGCGTGCCCGCGGTGTCGGACCTGGACGTTCGATCGTTCTCATTCTCGAGAACCGGATCGAGTGGCCGATCGTCGTCGCGGCCGGGATGCGGTCAGGGCTCGCTGTCACCCCGCTCAACTGGCACCTGGCCCCGGGCGAGCTGGCGACCTTGCTGTCCGAAGCCGCCCCCGCGGCCATCGTGACCAGCTCCGCACTGCGCGCCACCGTGGCCACAGCACTCGGTGACGACACCGACACGGTGCTACTGAGTGTCGACGACGCCGGAGACGGCTTCGACAACCTGACCGAAGCAATCGCCAATATGCCGACCACACCGATCGCCGACGAATTGCTCGGTGCACGGGTGCTCTACAGCGGCGGAACAACCGGTCGGCCAAAGGCGTTCCGCCAGCCGCTGCTGGGCATCCACCCGGCCGATGCACCGCCGCGCCATGCGGGATTGGCGGCCAAACTCGGCATCGACGGCTCCACCGTGCTGTTGTCTCCCGCCCCCAGCTACCATGCGGCACCGTTCACCTTCCAGCTCATCGTTCTCGCCCTCGGCGGAACCGTGGTCTGTATGGAACGGTTCGACCCAGCAGCCGCGATGGAAGCGATACACCGGCACAACGTCACCCACTCCCAGTGGGTCCCGACCATGCTGCTGCGGTTGCTACGCCTGGATTCCCGCGAACGCATCGAACTGCCGCGTACTCACACCGTCGCGTTCACGGCCGGGGCACCGTGCCCGATCGAGGTCAAGGCTCAGATCAACGACTGGTGGGGGCCGATCCTGCACGAGTACTACGGCGCATCCGAAGGATACGGGCATACCTACATCTCCCCGACCGAGTCGCAGAACCACCCCGGGTCGGTCGGCCGACCGCTGGACGGGACCGAACTACACATCGCGGATGAGAACCGAACACCGTTGCCGACAGGAACGGTCGGCCGAGTATGGTTCGAGCGCGTCTCCGATTCGGGTTCCCCCGATCCGGACGACAATTCCGGGTGGCGCAGCATGGGCGACTCTGGTTACCTCGACGCAGGTGGCTTCCTCTACCTGGTCGGCCGGGAAAGTTTCATGATTATTTCGGGTGGCGTCAACATCTACCCGGAAGAGATCGAAGCGGTGCTGGTCACCCATCCGTATGTCGCCGACGCCGCAGTGTTCGGGATTCCCGACCCGGAGTTCGGCGAGCAGGTCAAAGCGGTGGTCGAGCTTCGGGCCGGCCACGTCGCCACCCCGAGATGGAACGCACTCTGATCGATCACTGTCGGCAGCTGTTGGCAACGTTCAAAGCCCCGAAAACAGTGGAGTTCACCGACCGACTGCCCCGCAACCCGACCGGAAAACTGAACAAGAAAGACCTGCAAGAGCGCTACTACCCGGTGCGGTGACCGCGCCCGATCGACTCACGCAACATATGGAGGCAACGATGCCAAACGATTTCGACATTCTGCACTCGCTGCGAGTGAAAGGCCTGGCCAGCGACCCTGTGCTTGCGGCCATGTCAGGTGTCTCGCCTACCGAGCTTCCCGACCGGCTTGCTGCGCTCATCGATGGCGGGCTGGTCGTACGACGAGAAGGGCGGTTGGCCGGTTCGTCACTGACGCCGGCTGGGCGCACCGAATATCAGAGTGCACTGGCCAACGACTCCGAAACGACCGCCGCGCACGCACAGTTGGATCGGCTCTACACCGCCTTCCTACCGATCAACGGCCGATTCAAAGACGTCTGCCATGACTGGCAAATGCGTACCGATACCGAACCGAACGATCACAGCGACGCCGAATTCGATGCCGAGGTGATCGGGCGTCTGGCCTCGGTTCACCGCGAGATGGCCGATCATCTCGAGACCGTTTCTCAGGCGTTGCCACGCTACGGCCGCTATCGGATTCGGCTCACCGACGCTCTGGCCAGGGTACGCGAGGGCGACAACGCCGCCTTCGCGCGCCCGATGTACGACAGCTATCACGACATTTGGATGGAACTACATCAGGACTTGCTGCTCAGCCTCGGCCGTGAGCGCGGCGAGCACGACGAAGGCTAGAACATCACCGTTCCTGGTGTCCGGGCGGACCGTGGTCGGCCCCGTACGGCTGCGGTCCGCGGTGCGGGTCGTAGCCGTGTACGCCTGCCGCGCTCGACCCGGGCAGTGTCTCGGCCTCGGCAATGACAAAGGCGGCGGAACACAGGTGTGTGTTCCGCCGCCCTCGTTGTGTATCAGGCTATTTCGCTGCCATCCGAATAGCGCCGTCGAGACGGATCACCTCACCGTTAAGCATCGGGTTGGCGATGACGTGACCGACGAGGGCTGCGAACTCCGCGGGATCCCCCAGACGCGACGGGTGCGGCACCTGCGCACCGAGGGAACGGCGAGCCTCGTCGGGAAGAGTCTGCAGCAACGGCGTATCGAAGATGCCCGGCGCCACCGATGCGACGCGAATCTGATGGCGGGCGAGCTCGCGAGCGATCGGCAGGGTCATAGCGACGATTCCGCCTTTGGAAGCGGAGTATGCGGGCTGGCCGACCTGCCCGTCGAACGCCGCCACCGACGCGGTGTTGACGATGACGCCGCGTTCGCCGTCGACCGGGTCGGAGGCCGCCATGCGATGGGCCGCCAAGCGAATGACGTTGAAGGTGCCGACGAGATTGATCCGGATGATCTTCTCGAAGGATTCCAGCGGCAGCGGGCCCTCCTTGCCCAGCACTTTCGCCGGCGGCCCGACTCCGGCGCAGTTGACCACAGCCCGTAGCGGGCCGTGGCGTTCGCTCGCGTCGAGGGCGGCGGTGACCTGTTCGGCGGAAATGACATCACCGCGAGCGAACGTCACGCGGTCGACGCCGATCCGCTCTTGGACTGCCAGGCCGGGCGAGGTTGGCAGGTCGAGCACGATTACGTGAGCACCGGCGTCGACCAGGGCTTGGGTGGTCGCCAGGCCCAGGCCGGACGCGCCGCCGGTCACCAGCGCGACACCATTGTCGATCTTCACTTGCTTTCACTCCTGTTTTCTCTATTGCACTGTTGATCAGAGCTTTTCGATCACGGTGGCGTTGGCCATTCCGCCGCCTTCGCACATCGTCTGCAGGCCGCACCGGCCGCCGGTCGCTTCCAGATGACTGACCAGCGAGGCAAGCAACCGACCGCCCGAGGCGCCCACCGGATACCCCGGAGCGATCGCGCCGCCTGCTGGATTGAGTTTGTCCGGATCGGTACCGCCATCGGTCAAGGGTGAAGAGCTTCCAGACGTGATCCGCCATTCGATGTCGGGGTACCGCCAAAAGATCGCATCGTCACGAAATACCGGGCGCAACGACGCCAGGCTCTCCATCGTCGTCGACGGTTGCACCGTCTCGTCCGTCTCGACGATCCGCGAGGATGCGTCCTCTACAGAGGTCACCACCGGCACTATCTGAGGCCGCCTCGGCGGCGCCCACTGTGGCGGCCAGACGATGTGAGCGCGCCGCATACTCGTCGAGTTGGTCGCGGGTCAACTTCCACTGCACTGCAAGCAGTTCCGCCGATATGCCCCGGGCGACAAGCCCCTCCGGGGACCGCGACCGCAGCGGCGCGACGTTGGGGTCCTTGCCCATCGTCTAGGAAGACATCGGCACGCGACTCATCGACTCGCCCCCCGCAGCGACCACGACATCGCAGATGCGCGACATGATCGCCGGCGCTGCGAACTGGGCCGCCTGCCGACTGGACCCGCACTGGCGATCCACTGTCGTAGCAGGGATCGACTCGGGATAGCCTGCAGCGAGAACTGCAGTGCAGCCGATGCTCATCGACTGCTCACCACCCTGGCCGACACGGTCGGTGATCACATCGTCGATCAGAGCAGGATCGAAGTCGTTGCGTGACAGTAGTTCTCGTAAAACAGTCGCCAGCAGGCCGACCGGGTGGACCCCGGAAAGGATGCCACCGGTCTTGCCTTCGCCGGACGGCGTACGAACCACCTCCACAATGACGGCGTTATGCATCGTCGACCTATCCAGACGAGGAAATACGTTGCGGCACAGGCGGTCAGAGGATCAGCGGTCCAGAGACGTAAGTACGTGCGCGAGCGGAGTCGCAGGCGCCGCCGAGTTCTGTCTTCTCTGCCTTCGTCGAGCATTCGGAGTGCGTAGCCGGCACCGACTGGTAACCGCCGCAATCACGCGCGAAGACGTCGGCGATCAGATTGATCAGCTCGAGCCGCGGCATCGAATCCGCATCTTCGTCATTCTCCTTGCCGGAAGGCTGGTTCTACTCGGCGCTCGGTGACACGGCAGCCACAACAGGCACGAGCGCTTCTTCGATGGCGCGCACCGCCTCCGAGACGTCGGCTGACGCGTCGCTGGTGACGCTCTGCAGAGCCGTGAGCGCGACGTAATCGGCGATGACGGCTGCGGAATCGGTTCCTACACCCAGCTTTTCGGTGTTGTTGAAACGGCGTAGGTGCACTGCATCAGCGCGACGCTCGAGCGTAAGGCCCATGAGGCTACGCGGGGCAAGCACGGTACTTCGGACCCCACGAAGGGCCGACAGGTCGAGATCGGGCACGTTGAGATTAAGCAGAGTCCGGGGCGAACCGTGATCCACCATCCATCGCACGGCCGCGACGGCGACTGCCGCTGCAGTATCGAACCTGTGCGTGGGCGCGAACCCGCAGCTGATCGCGATCGCTCTGGCACCGGTGGACACGGCGGTCAAGGCGGCGCCGACGGTACTGGAGTTCAACACCAATCGCCCTGTATTGTGCCCCGGATTGATACCGCTGACAATCAGATCGGGTACCGCACCGAACGTCCCGGTCCGCATCGCGAGTACCGCGAACGACGGCGGGGCATCGAATCCGATCACCCGCACATCGGGCAAGTCCTCGATCCGGGATTCCTCATAGGCGATGGCGGCCCCATCGTCGAGCGTGCCAATGGAAGAGCCGCTGCCGCTGTGATCACGTAGCGGACCCGCGACCTCGATCTGGTATCCCTCGACATGTAGTGCGCGCACCAGTGCGAGTAGCCCAGGGGCCTCGACCCCGTCGTCATTGGTCACCATGATCCGCATTCGATTGATCCCTTCTCCGGCGCTCCGCTCGGCGAACCACGCCGAATGACTCCACAGATTGTGACTTCCTCTTCACATAATTGTCTAGCACCTTCTGGAGCCTTTCGAGATACACGCTTGACACAGTGACTGCTGTCACATCAAACTGTGAACAGAAAGTCGCTAATCGTGATCGGTTCGCCTGGGCTGACGCTCATGCTGGCTCAACCGGTCCACATCGCGGAAGAAGGATCCTCATATGGCCGAGTGGCCCATCAACGACGCTGCGTCGAAGGTCTATCCCCTGTACTCCCGTGCCAACGTCGGGGAGATCTTCCCCGACCCGATCAGCCCGCTCAACGCCTCGGCAGGGTTTCAGCACAACCTCGAACCGGGGTGGCGCGACGCTTTCGTGAACTGCCGTGTCTGGGACCACGACCTCTACGACGCCGCTGTCGACAAGAACATCCTTCCTGCCTTCGGCAGCTACTTGTACATCAACATGTCGCTGATGCGACTGTTCGGGGTGCGTGTGCCGGGAATGTCGGCAGAGGCGGTCGACCTGCAGTACTTCGGGGACATGCCCGGCATCCCCAGCTACGAGAGCGAACGGCGCGACTTCGACACCAACTCCGAGCACGAGGCGGCAGCCGGCGCCTGGCTGGTCGAAGAGGTCATCGGCGCCACCGACCTGAACGAGTTCGACGCCGACCGCAAGGCCGTCAACGCCATCCGTGCAGAGCGCCCGGATATGACGACGTTGACCGATCAGCAACTGCGTGAACGGATCACCTCGTTCGACTACATCCTGCGACCGCTGTTCCAACACCACATCGAAGCCAGTCTCAAATCGGGCGTCGGGCTCGGCGCGGTCGCCCAGGCAGCCGCGGCCGTCGGTCGCCCCGAACTAGCGCTCAACCTCGTCAGCGGCATCGGCGACGTCGACTCCGCCATCCCGTCGACTCGATTGTGGGCCTTGAGCCGTATTGCACAGGCACCTGCAGTCGCTGCTGCCTTCGACGCGGGCATCGACGGCCTCCACCAGCGACTGGTCGGCGACAACGACCCGGTCGTGGCTCAGTTCACCGCGGCGTTGAACGAGTTCCTCAACGATTGGGACTTCCGCGGTCCTGCGGAGTGGGAGGTTCGCGCGGCAACGTGGGGGGTCAAACCCGAACTAGCGTTGGCCACTATCGATCGCATGCGCCACGTCGCCGACAACGAGGCCCCCGAAACCAAGAACGGAGACCGCGTAGCAGAGCGCGAAGCCGCGTCGTCGGTCATCCGAGAAATCCTCGCCGGCGATCCGGAGGCCACAGCTCAGTTCGAAGCCACCCTCGCTGCCGCGGCGCTGTGGCTGCGAGGCCGTGAACGCGCGCGCACCACTGCCGCGATGGTTATCCACGAAATCCGACTGCCGGCACTGGAACTTGGCCGACGTGGAGTCGCCGCCGGCGTGCTGGACACCCCCGAACAGATCTTCATGCTCTTCGCCGACGAACTCGACGATTATCTCACCGACGCGGCACGCTTCACCGAGGTTGTACGCGACCGCGAACGAAGCTACCTCGCCCTGTTCGATTATGAGCCGCCGTTCGTCGTCGCCGGCGAGGTCCCCGCGCTGGACACCTGGCAGCGTCGCTCCAATAAAACAAGCACCGCACTCACCCCTGGCGAGACGATCACCGGCGTGTCGGGATGCTCGGGCCTCGTGAAGGGCCGCGCCCGCGTGCTGACCTCCCCCGACGACCCCTCGGCGCTCGAACCAGGCGAAATCCTCGTGGCCCCGATCACCGACCCGTCCTGGACACCACTGTTCGTGGCCGCGTCCGCAGTCGTTGTCAATGTCGGCGCGCCGTTCTCCCACGCCGCGATCGTCAGCCGTGAGCTCGGAATCCCCTGTGTCGTCTCGGCGACCGACGCTACGACCCGCATTCCCGACGGCGCTCGCATCGAGGTCGACGGGACCACCGGAACAGTCACAGTGCTGACCGAGGCATAGACCCGCGCACTGTACTCCGGGGTCGTGTCATTGTCCCGTCGCGACGATCGACGTTGTTCGGCGCAAAACAACCGCAACGTGCCGACCATGCCGGGAGCTGTCCCCGGAGCCGGATCAGCCACATGGCTCGACCGGCTCCGGGCTCCCAGGGTCGCGACAAGCCAACCACAATGGCAGGCTCCGGAGAACGCCAATTCCGGAGCGTGACGAGCTGAGTTCAGCTGCGGAGCCCCAACGCCAATTCTTGTCTGGCAGCGACATACTCCGCGGCGAGGCGATCAACGACCCGAGCGATCGGCTGGACTCTCTCGAACACGCCGACGCCTTGCGTGGAGCCCCAGATGTCGCGCTACGGCCTTGCTTCGGTTCCGGCCGATTCCCCGTACCGAAATCCATTGCCGTGGGATCGGATTGCGGTAGACACCATCGACCAGCTTCCGCAAAAAAGGCCCGCACCCACCACGTCCGTGCACCGTTCGTCGAGCCGGGATCCTCCCGCGACGCAACGGGGCGCTGGCCCCGCTGCAGCTGTGTGTCGAGCACATCGTCCCCACGCTGTCGCGCCAGCACCAGCCGATCGTCGCGCCTACGCCGAATGGCACATCATCAGGCGCGCCCGATGCCGCGGCACCCGCAGAACCTTTCGCGAATCCGCACACCGGTCCAATCGTCAGCTGATCCGCGGCGCCATCGTCTTCCTGGACTGGCTCGACAGCAGAGAAACTTCGACCGCCAGGCTGGCCCAGCACCGCGTAGATGAGCCAACGTCATCTCATCGCCGGGATCGAAATCACACGCCCCAACGACAACCGGTCGATCGTGCGCCGAGTCACATTACGCTCGTCGTGATGACCTCCGTCACGCCGTAATATGTTGTGGCCCAAGGTTTCAGCGCATCCCTTCACCACGGATTCACAGGTGCGGACCAACCCCGAAACAAAGACCGCCGACGCTGGAATACATGGGAAGAATCCGACAGAAAACCGCACCGGTCGAAGTACTGGCCTGCGAAGTGTGCGGACGCCTCCCGCATCCGCGCCGGACTCGGCTCGCATTCGCGAAACTCGCTGCTGTTTTCCCGGTCGAGTTGATGCTGCACGCCGCGGTGATGCATACCGACCTGCCGTATCCACTGGCGTTATCGGTCTTGACTGTGACCACGACAGTGCTGGTGATCTGGATCGTGGAGCCATCGGCGATGCGACTGTTCGGGTCCTGGATGCACGGCCCGGACCTGAGGCGGCGGGCCGCTGTGGATGATGCCGGGTTGCTGTGGCGGATCCGGGTCCGGGTCAGCGACACCCCGGGCCAGTTGCAGGAGCTGACGAAGCATCTGGCGCGGCGCCAGGTGAACATCCTGGCCGTGCACGTACACCGGCTCGACGCCGACGTTCTCGACGAACTCGTCGTCTCGGCTCGTGCGGCCCGCACCATCGACGAGTTGACCACCGCGGCAGCCGACGCGGGTGGCTACGGCATCCGGGTCTGGCAGGCCACCGCGTTGACACTCGTGGATGGCCAGACCAAAGCCCTCACCATGGCCGCCCGCGTGGCCGCCGACCCGGGCGAGCTTCCACTCGCCGTCGCCGAACTACTCGGCGCCCACTACGTGAACCACACCGCAGCCACCGACCCCGGCGACGGCACCGTGCTAGAACTCGCCTCGCCGACCGGCCGGACGTTACGCTTCCATCGTCCTGACGAGCCGTTCACACCGGCCGAGATCGCACGTGCGCACCGCCTGCACGATCTTGCGCGCACCACGACAGCAACGCGCGAATTCTGACGGTTCGCGGCCGACGCCCCACACCAGGCGAGTCTGCGTTGTGCCGAGCGCCGTCCCGAACCGCTTATCACTGAACGGAGTGCCAGCGACAGGCCCGCGTGGGCCTGCCCCTGGCAACCGTTCACTCGGGCCGGACGCCTGTGATCGGCGAATCCTATGCCGGAGCGGCTCGCCCGAGAGCGAGGATGGTGGTGCGGACTTCGTCGGCGTTCACCGCGACAACGTTGAATCCCCTGCGCGCCAACGCTTCCGCCAGTGGTGCGGGCACTGGACCGGTGAGCCGGGCGCCGATTCGGCACCGCGGCCGACGCTCGGCGGCCGCTGCCACCATGTCGATGAGCTGTCCGGCTTGGGTGTCGATCTGCACGCGCGGATCGACACCGATCAATCCGCGCCGGAGGTACGCGTCGAGCGGTTCGGCGGTGAGCAGATGCCGGGCGGGCACACCGATCATCGCGGCTTGGAGTTCGCGGACCTCGAGCCAGATGGTGTCTGCGTGTTCGGCGATGTCCAGCACGGCGTTCGCGCCACGCGGAGTGGCGATGTAGGCCCCGACCCCTAGCGGAACTTCGCCGATGAGCTTGCGCAGCAACGCGGTTTCGGCGGGATCGTTGATCTTACGGACGGTGAAGTGGATGCGCAGAAGCTGTCCGGTGGCGGTGACCGCAGCAGTGATGCCGCGGATCTGGGCGGAAAGGATATCGGTGGAGCCCATCGGAAGTGCCAGCTCCGGATGGGTGATGAACAGTTCGGTCGCCCCGAGCAGCTCACGAGACTCGTCGGCATCGAAATCAATTGCCCGGACACCGAATTCGATGTCGCCGACGACCGCGAAGATCTTCTCGAACTCCTCGGCGACGGCACGTTCGAGCGCGGGTGCTGCGACGCTGAGGTCGTTCTCGGCGATGGTATCGATCACCTCCTGCAGGCGGCCGCTGGCCGCGAGCACCGAGTCGACACCAGCGACGATCCCGTCGGCCCCCGCGCCGAGTGCCGAGGTGACCTGCGCGGGCGTGGTGATGCGAGCGAACACCTGCGCGGAGGTGCGTTGGCGAGCCAATGCCAGCAGACCCGCGAGGTGCTCGTCCTCGGCGGCGGGCTGGCTGAGTTGCACAGCGCCGGAATGCACTTCGCCGGTGGTGCCGTCGAGCGAGACCAGATCACCAGTGTGCAGAGTGGTCTCACCGATCGACAGAGTGCCGAGGCCCGGATCGATGTCCAGCGCTCCGCACCCGACCACACAGGTGGTTCCAGCGCACGCGCCACGACTGCCGCATGGCTGGTGGAACCGCCTGTGGCAGTGAGGATTCCAGCCGCAGCGATCATGCCGTGCAAGTCGGTGGGGCTGGTGACCGGCCGAGCCAGAATGACCGTCTTCCCTGCTTTGGCAGCCTGCTGGGCAGCGTCCGAGGTGAAGTGAAACTCGTCCACGACATGGCCGGGTGCAGCGCCGACACCGGTGGCCAGCACGCGGCCGTGAGTACGGGCGAGTTCGTAGTCGGCGGGGTCGAATCCGGGACGTTGGAGCTGGCGGACCTGGTCCAGCGATATCGCGTCCAGGGCGTCCTCGGTGGACAGGACGCCTTCGGCGAGCAGGTCCGCGGCGATACGGATCGCGGCCTGGGCGGTGCGTTTGGCACTGCGGACCTGAAGCATGTACAGGGTGCCGCGTTCGATGGTGAACTCGATGTCCAGGACGTCACCGCGGACGCGTTCCAGCTCGGCACAGGTGCGTTCGAGTTCGGTGTAGACCTCGGGAAGGTGATCGGCCAACCCCGCGACCGGGTCGGGGGTGCGGATGCCCGCGACCACGTCTTCACCCTGGGTGGCGGCGAGGAACTCGCCGAACAGTCCGGGTTCGCCGGTCACAGGGTTGCGGGTGAAGACCACGCCGGAGCCGGATCGTTCGTCGAGGTTGCCGAACACCATCGACTGCACCACGACCGCGGTGCCCAGATCATCGCAAATCTTATGCAGCTCACGGTATTTCACCGCACGGCGGGTGTTCCATGACCGGAACACCGCTTCGACTGCACCCAGCAGGCCCCTCAGGATGCCCTCAGAGCCCGAGGGATGCCCGGCGCTCATGAGACGAGCAGGATCCAATGACAAACTCCCCCACCCCTTCTCAGGACCACTGCCCTAATTCGTCACAGTGACGAATTAGGGCAGTGGTCCTGAGGTTGTCCGATCACTCGCATTTCCATCAATCAGTGCCCGAACAGCAGTGAGGGCGGACCCTTGGGGCCCGCCCTCACTGGTTCGAGAGGGAAATCAGCTCGGAGACTTGGTCAGATCACCGTTCTCGTCCTCGGTGATCTCCACGCCGTCGCTCTTGGAGGTGCTCTCGGTCTGGCTGATCAGAGTGTTCAGGCCGTCCACGCCGGAGCTGTCGCCGCCCTTGAGTTTGTCGAAGGCCGATTGCACGGTGTCGCCGAGTTTGCCCAGCGGGACCGAGATCGACTTGCACAGCGTGGGATTCGCCTTCGCGTCGACCAGGGCCAGGCGGACCTCACGCTTGACGAACAGTGCCGCCAGGCCGCCCTTGACGAATGCGGTGATGCGGCCCTTGGCGCCCTTCTTGAAGGTGCCGGCCTTCATCGGCTTGTACAGCCACCGGTGGAACGCTCCGAAGGCCAGCCCGGAGTGGGCGACGAACTTGGTTTTGGCGAAGGCTGTGGTGTTCGAGGTCGGGCAACTGGTGTCCTCGGCCTTCGCGTCGGCGGCGGTGCCGGTCGGGTCCGCTGGAATCGATTGATCCGTACCACTACTGGGTGCACTCGACGACGAGCTCTTACAACCGCCGACGAGGACCACCACCGGAATCAGTAAGAGAACCACTATTCGCATCAAACGACTCACGCCACACTCCCGATATCCGAACTGATGTATACCGCCGGTAGAGTACCCCAGCAATCGCTCGGCAATCCAGTTGTTTCGCAGCTTCGTGCGTGGAATCGGTGCTCGCCCTGCGCAACTCGCGGCGCGTCTCCCCTGCCTCGAGGAGCTCTGCCAATCAAGGCACGCACGTTCTGGGAACGAGCACAACTTCTGCGAGAGTTCTGGACCGGCGCAATCGCGCTGCTGTTCAATCGGATTCGTATTCAGGTGGACGACGCTCGGGGGTGGCCGAGCGGACGGTTCACCGCATCCAGATCGGAGTGCGATGATGTTCGCGCGCATGTCGCGGGGTTTTCTGGCGGCAACCACGGCGTTGGCTGTCACGGTGGGAGCCGACGGGGTGGCGGTGGCCGCGCCCGATCCGGTGGCTCCGAAGCAGCCGAGCGCCGAGGACGGATCGCATATCAGTGGCATCCGTAAGGTGTCCGATCGCGTGCTGGATGTCGGGGTGTATTCGGCCGCGATGGCTACCAGGACGCGGTTGACGGTGCTGCGGGCCGCTCACCCCGATCGGCCGGCGCCGACGCTGTATCTGCTCAACGGCGCGAACGGGGGATCGGACGGAAACTGGCTCGAGGGCACGGATCTGGTGAAGTTCTTCCGTGACAAGCAGGTCAACGTGGTGATTCCGTTCGGTGGTGCGGGCAGCTACTTCACCGATTGGCGTGCGGACGATCCGGTGCTGGGGCGTCAGCGGTGGTCGACGTTGTTGACTCGCGAGTTGCCGCCGATCATCGATGCCGCGTTCGGTGGCAGTGGCGCGAACGCTGTCGCCGGTATTTCGATGGCGGGGACGTCGGTGTTCCAGTTGGCGATGGATTCGCCGGGGTTGTATCGGGCGATCGGGTCGTACAGCGGGTGTGTGCGTACGAGCAATCCGATGGGGCAGGCGATGGTTCAGGCGGTCGTCGCGCAGGAGCACGGGAACGCGGTGAATATGTGGGGTCCGCCGAGTGATCCGGCGTGGGCGGCGAACGATCCGTATCTGCATGTGAATCGGTTGCGCGGCACGACGATCTACGTGTCCACGGGCACGGGTCTGTTGGGGTCGCACGACAGTGTCGACGGCGCGCACGGTAACGGGGTGCTGCTGATGTATCAGGTGCTTTTCGGTGCGCCGCTGGAGTCGGTCACCAATATGTGCACGCATCAGTTGCAGGATCGCTTGCGGGAGTTGAAGGTTCCCGCGACGTTCGATTTCCGTGCGACCGGGACGCATTCGTGGGGTTATTGGCAGGATGACCTACATCGCTCCTGGCCCCGGTTCGAGGCGGCGCTGACCTCGTCGGGCGCGGAGCAGACCTCGGCGAATTGATCGGACTGGATCGAACCGGGGTGTGCGCCTGGTTCGGCCGGTGCTCCGCGGCCTCCGCGGAGCACCGGCCGAGTGGGTTCAGGCGGTTCTCTCTTTCTGTACGACGGGGATTTCTCCGCTGGCCGGGACGTCGGTGCCGCGCAGGGAGGCGCCGACGGTTTCGCGCAGGAACACCCAGGCGACCAGGCCCAAAACGCAGGAGCCGACCATGAAGTAGGCCGGGAACAGGTCCCAGTGGGTCCGGTCGATGACCCACTGGCTGATCAGGGGCGCGGTGCCGCCGAAGAGGGCGGTGGACAGGTTGTAGGACAGGGCGAATCCGGCGTAGCGGACGTGGGTGGGGAAGATCGCGGGGAAGGTCGCGGAGATCGTGGACAGCTGCGGCACGTACAGCAGGCCCAGGACGATGAATCCGGTGATGGCCCAGCCGATTCCCTTGCCCATGAGCCAGTACATGGGTATGGAGAGCACGCCGAGTCCGATCAGCGAGATCAGCCACATGGGTCGGCGGCCGATGCGGTCGGACAGTCCGCCGCACAGTGGCAGCACCAGTGCCATGACGAGCTGTCCGATCAGGACCATGGCGGTGGTTTGGGTGTCGCTGACGCCGATGGTGCCGTGCAGGTAGGTGGGCATGTAGGCGAGCAGGGTGTAGTTGACGACGTTCAGGGCGATGACCAGGCCGCCGAGGGTGAGCAGTTCGCGGCGGTATTCGGTGATCAGTTTGATCAGGCCGCCCTTGGGGTGTTCGTGTTCGGCGACTTCGGTGAAGACCGGGGATTCGTCGAGTTTGCTTCGCAGGTACCAGCCGACCAGGCCGAGCGGGATGGCGATCAGGAACGGTACGCGCCAGCCCCATGCCTGCATCTGGTCCTCGTCGAGCATGACCTGCATGAGCAGCACGATGGCCGAGCCGCCGATGAAGCCGCTGAGGGTGCCGAATTCCAGGAAGCTGCCGAGGAATCCGCGGCGTTTGTCGTCGACGGATTCGGCGAGGTAGGTCGCTGCGCCGCCGTATTCGCCGCCGGTGGAGAAGCCCTGGATGACGCGCAGGACGATCAGGAGGATGGGGGCTGCGATGCCGATGCTGTCGTGGCTCGGGATCACGCCGATGAGGCCGGTGACCGTGGCCATGAGCAGGATGGTGACGGCGAGGACGGCTTTGCGGCCGATGCGGTCGCCGAGGGGTCCCCACCACATGCCGCCGACGGGGCGTAGCACGAAGGAGATGGCGAAGCCGAGCAGGGTGCCGATGGTGCCGAGGGCGCCGGGGAAGAAGGCGTGGGTGAGGTAGGTGGCGGTGGCGGCGTAGACGCCGTAGTCGTACCACTCGGTGGCGTTGCCCATTGCCGCTGCGGCCACGGAACGTCGTTGTTGCGGTTGTGAGTCGCCGTTCGTCACGCGCGAACTCCTCTCCCCGTGGGTGTTGAAGCACCGCGCTGTCGCAGTGCGGAAAACTGATGTCGCCATGCGGGTTACAGAATGGCAACGAATGCCACGTTTACCCGGTTTGGCGCGGCGGCAAACGGAGAGACACTCCGAGAACGTGGCTATGCACACCGGACGACCAGTGACTATATCCAATTTTGTGATGGTCGTCACACTTGCTGATTCTGGCACGATTGGCTAGCAACGGTCGCTGACGGACAGCGCCCCCGAAACCTGCCGATCCACGGTGCGATCCGGCGACAGCCCCTCACGACGCGCCGCGCCGCGCCGCGTAGATTGACCCCGAACGATGCCGAGTTACCGGGTTTTCCGGATGGACGCTCCCGAGGGGGACCACGACGTGACCACGACCGACCAACGGCCGGGATCCGGATTCAGAACCTGGTTGCTGGAGGGGGCGAACGAAGACCGGTACTCGCGCCATCCCGGGCCGATGGTCAAGCAGACCGAGGAGGCCCATCAGCGGTCGTGGTGGAAGGTGATGTGCCTGACCGGCGTCGACTACTTCTCCACGCTCGGCTATCAGCCGGGGATCGCCGCGGTCGCCGCGGGCGTGCTGTCCCCCATGGCCACGCTGGTACTGGTGGCGTTGACGTTGTTCGGCGCGCTGCCGGTGTACCGGCGGGTGGCGCGGGAGAGCCCGCACGGCGGTGGATCACTCGCGATGTTCACCCACGTGCTGCCGCGCTGGACCGGCAAGCTGTTCATCCTGGTGCTGCTGGGGTTCGCGGCCACCGACTTCGTGATCACGATGACCCTGTCCGCGGCCGACGGCGCGGCGCACATCGTGGAGAATCCACTCGTCCCGCACTGGCTCACCGGACATTCGGTGCTGATCACGCTGGTGCTGCTGGCGTTGCTGGCGGCAATCTTCCTCAAGGGGTTCGCCGAGGCGATCAGTACCGCGGTCGTGCTGGTCGGGGCGTATCTGGCGTTGAACGTCGTCGTGGCGGTGGTCGGGCTGTGGCATGTGTTCACCGCCTCGGGGCTGGTGGTGGACTGGACGCACGCGCTGACCGCCCAGCACGGCAGCATCTTCGCGATGGTGGGCGTATCGCTGCTGGTGTTCCCGAAACTGGCGCTGGGCCTGTCGGGTTTCGAGACCGGTGTCGCGGTCATGCCGCAGATCAAGGGCGAACCCGGTGAACCCGAGGACGATCCGCAGGCCCGCATCGCCGGCGCGCGCAAACTGCTCACCACCGCCGCGCTGATCATGAGCGGATTCCTGATCGTCACCAGCTTCATCACCGTGGTGCTGATCCCGGCGAAGGAGTTCCAGAGCGGCGGTTCGGCCAACGGGCGCGCGCTGGCGTATCTGGCGCACCACTATCTGGGTGACGGGTTCGGCACCGTCTACGACATCTCCACCATCGCGATCCTGTGGTTCGCGGGCGCCTCGGCGATGGCGGGTCTGCTGAATCTGGTGCCGCGCTATCTGCCCCGCTACGGCATGGCGCCGGAGTGGGCGCGCACCACGCGGCCGCTGGTGCTGGTGTTCGCGGTGATCGCGTTCGGGATCACCTGGTATTTCGATGCCGACGTCGATGCTCAGGGCGGCGCGTACGCGACCGGTGTGCTGGTGCTGATCACCTCGGCCGCGGTGGCGGTGACGCTCTCGGCCGCGCGTAAACGCGAGGTCGGCAAGATGATCGGGTTCGGGATCGTCTCGGCGGTGTTCGTGTACACCACGATCCTGAACATCTTCGAGAAGCCCGAAGGTGTGCAGCTGGCCTCGCTGTTCATTCTGGCGATCATCGTGGTGTCGTTCATCTCCCGGGCGCGGCGCGCGTTCGAGTTGCGCGCGATCGAGGTCGATTTCGACGACAAGGCCGCGTGGCTGATCGACAAGATCGCCTCGAGCGGCACGATCCGCATCGTCACGCACGATCTCGAGGGGGTGGAGGATCGTGAGCCGGGCGAATATCGGCAGAAGGAGGCCGAGCAGCGGCTCGAGAGCCACATTCCCGCCCAGGCGCCGATCCTGTTCCTCGAGGTGATCGTGCGCGATGCTTCGGAGTTCTCCACCGATCTGCACGTGCGGGCGGTGGAACTGGACTGCTACAAGATCCTGTCGGTGGAGGCCGCGGCGATCCCGAACTCGATCGCGGCGATCCTGCTGGCCATCCGCGACCGCACCGGCCTGAACCCGCACGTGTATTTCGAATGGACCGAAGGCAATCCGATCACGAACCTGCTGAAGTTCCTGTTCGTCGGTGAGGGTGAGGTCGCGCCGGTCACTCGTGAGATCCTGCGTCGCGCGGTGCCCGACCCGCATCAGCGTCCGCACGTGCACGTGGACAGCTGACCCGCGCTCCCCCGCGCCGATTATGCTGCGCCGCTGAGGTTTCCGGACGGGACGTGCGGTGCGCATTGGCCCGGCTGCCGATTCTTCGGAGGCTCAGCCCGGCGATGAACTCGCTGAGCAGCCGGTTGGCCGCGCCGAACTCGAACAAGCGCGCGAGTTCGGTGTGGGGCGGGCGCTCAGCGGGGCAGGCGGTCGGTGCGCCAGCACTGGGAGGTCAGCGGAACGTCCAGGGTCGGTGCGCCCGCGGCCTGGGTTTCGAGCAGTTGGCGCACATGGGTCAGGCGGGCGCGTTTCTCGTCCGGATCCGCGATGATGAACTGGCTGTAGGTGCTGAGCCATGTGACGATCTCGTCGAGGGTCATGGTGCGGTTGAAGGCGAACGTGGTGGTCTCGACCGCACCGAACGGGCTGTGCTCGGGCAGGGCGAACCGGAATCGGTTGGCCGGGTCCTCGCGGGTGGGCCGTGGTTGTTCCGCGCGGCCGCGGTCGAGTTCGAAGACCCAGTCCACGGTGCGGTCGCGGTTGGTCCGCAGCACACCCAGACGGCCGCCCTCGCGCAGCACCCGGCCGATCTCCGGGACCGCGACCGGGTGGTCGAACCAGTGCCAGGCCGCGGAGACGAAGACCGCGTCCACGCTCGCGTCCGGCAGCGGGATCGCCTCGGCGTGCCCGTCCAGCGCTCGCACCTGTGGTGAGCGTTGCGCCAGGACCGTGCGCATGCGCTCGTCGGGTTCGACCGCGACGACCTCGGGCACACGCGCGGCCAGCGCCCGGGTGAACAGTCCAGTCCCGGCCGCCAGATCCAGTGCGGTCGTGCAGCCGGGCGGGATCAGCCAGTCCAGGGCCTGTTCGGGCGGGCCGGGCCGCATCCGGTCGTAGTCCTGGGCGACCGAGCCGAAGGAGGTCGCCCGTTCACGCTGTGCCGTCATGGAACTCACGCTAGTGGGCGTAGCTGTGTGGTTCCTGCGCGTGTGGTGTGCGCGGTCAGCGCCCCTGCCAGACCGGGGCGCGTTTCTGCGCGAACGCCAGCACGCCTTCGCCCGCGTCCCGGGAGGACAGTGCGGGTGCGGCGAGTTCACCCTGGCGGGTGAACGCCTCCTCGGTGGACCAGTCGGCGGACTCGTCGACGATGCGTTTGCTGGCCTGGATGCTCAGCGGGGCGTTCACGGCGATGCGCTCGGCCAGCGCCAGGGCCGCGTCCAGGGCGTGCCCGGGTTCGGCGAGTTCGTTCACCAGGCCCAGTTCCGCGGCGCGGGTGGCGGTGATCGGGTCGCCGGTCAGCGCGAGTTCCATCGCGATCGCGCGCGGGATCCGCTGCGCCAGGCGCAGCACGCCGCCGCCGACGGCGACCAGGCCGCGTTTGACCTCTGGGATGCCGAACGTCGAATCCTGTGCGGCGACAACCAGATCCGCGGACAACGCCAGTTCGCAGCCACCGGCCAGGGCGGGGCCTTCCACGGCGGCGATGAGCGGTTTGGTGGGCGGTCTGCCGGTGATACCGAGCGGGCCGCGGCCCTCGGTCATCGGTACCTCGCCGGTGGCGGCGGCTTTGAGGTCCATTCCGGCGCTGAAGTATCCGCCCGCGCCGGTGATGATGGCGACCTGTGCGGTGGGGTCGGCTTCGAACGCGTCCAGGGCGCGTTCGATACCCAGGGCGGTGGCCAGGTTCACCGCGTTGCGCACCTGCGGGCGGTTCAGGGTGATGATGGTGACCGGTCCGCTGCGTTCGACCAGCACCGGAGCCGGTGGCGGCGGGGGCAGTTCGGTGCGGTCGCGGGAGTCCACGGTGATCTGCCCGTCCGCGACGGTCACCGGCAGGCCGAGCAGATCCCCGTCGGTGAGTTCACCGATCAGCTCGGATTGTGTGCTGCGCAGCAGGATCCGCGCGCCGTCGGGTGCGATGAGGCTCAGTACCGCGGCTTCGGGTTCACCGTCGCGGCCGAATGGCACGGTGTAGGCCTCGATCACGGCCGGGCCCTGGTATTCGCTGCGGGCCGGGCGCGCGGGCGGGTTGTCGATGACGGGAGTCAGATGCTGGTAGGGGGTGCGCGGCGGGGTGGCCGAGTAGATGCCCAGAGCGTGTTTGGTGATGTACCAGCCCAGCGAGGTAGACAGCCCGTAGGACTGCGGATCCGCGCGCAGTGCGGTGACCAGGGAGGCGACCGCGTGTCCGCCGTAGTTGTTGCCGGGGCCGCCGCCGAAGGTGAGCCCGCCGGTCACCGACAGCGGGCGTTTCGGGTCCTCGAGCGGCAAGCCCAGCTCGCGTGCGGCGATCTGCACCGCCACCGGGAAGCACGCGTACAGGTCGACGTGCGCGAGATCGTCCACGCCGATGCCCGCGTGCGAGAGCACGGCCGCGCCGAGGGTGCGGATTGCCGGGGAGGCGGCCAGTTCGGCGCGTTCGCTGGTGAACCATTCGTCGTGGCCGGAGGCGCCCGCGTGCAGGAACACCCATTTGTCCTGCGGGATTCCGGCCTCGTGCGCGGCCGCGACGCTGGTCAGGATGATGCCGCTGGCCATGTCGACCTGCAGGTTGGCGCATTCGAGTTTGGTGTAGGGGGTGGAGATCATGCGGTTGTCCGCGGTGGGCGTGGCGATCTGCTCCGGGGTGAATTCGGTACGCTGCCAAGCGAATTCGTTGGCCGCGCCGATCGCGGAGAAGCCGGACCACAGGCGGGCGATCGCGGCGGCGTGTTCGGCGGGGGTGCGGCCGAGGCGATGCCGGTTGGCCGATTCCAGCAGCGCGTACATGTTGATCGGCGCGATCAGCCCGGCCGCGGTCTCCGCGGCGTTGTTGGCGGGTGTGTCGATGCCGACGGTGCGGGTCGGGGTGGTCGCCGAATCCTGGGCGGGCCAGCCCGGATCGATTCCGGCGCGCTGGACCGCGGCCTGGGTGGCGCCGGCCTCGGTGCCGGTGACCAGCACCAGGTCGTACTGGCCCGCCGCGATCGCCGCGGCGGCCTCGTTGATCACCAGTTGACCGCCGTCGCCGCCGAAGGTGCTGGACTGCACGGTGTCCACCGTGCCCGCCCCGACTCGTTCGGCGACCACCGCACCCAGGTCGCGGTACTGCCACGAGGCGCACGCCACCGCGAACACCGCGTCGGCGGTGCGCAGGACCGATTCGCCCGCGCCGGTGTCCTGCGCGGCGCGGCGCAGTGCCTGCACCGCGAGTTCGGCCGGGTCACCGTACTCCTGGTCCGGGGTGCGCTGCACCACTTGGCCCACGCCCACCAGGACCGGTGTCGAGGGATCCAGTTCGATACCGGATGCGGTGTGCAGCACGGGCTTTCGCGCGGGTTTGGTGTCCACGGGTCCGGCCGCGGCGATCGCCCCGGGCAGGCGGTTCAGGGATTCGCGCATCGCCTCGCCGAGGCTGCGGACCACCGATCCGCCCAGCGGGCCCTCCACGGGTGGTCCGGCCGCGCCGGCATCGAAATCCACCAGCGTCTGCTCGCCGTTACCCGACACGGTGATCCAGTAGCCCAGCCGCACCTGCTGCGGGGCCTGCCCGCGCAGCTCGAATCCGCGGTCCCCGGCCGCGACGACGGTCCACACGATGTCCACCGGCAGGCCCATGATCTGTGCCTGCTGCGTGAACTCCGCACCCTCGCGGACCGTGCCGGGCGGATCGCCGCGCCAGCCGCCGTGCAGGACGAACCAGTCGCCCAGGCGGTTCAGATCGCGCAGATACGCCGCCACGGTCTCCACCGGGGCGTCCACGAGCTGATCGGCGTGCGCGGTCTTGGCGAATTCGCTCAATCCGGCCGGGGCCAGCCGTTCGCGCCGCTCCTCGACCGAGGGTGCGGCAGGGGTCGGCGGGGCGTGCGTGCCCGGTTCGGGAGCCGGTGCGTTCCTGCTCGCCACGATTCCCGCGATCAGTTCACGAGCGATCCGCGGATTCTTGCGGACCATCGCGGCCAGATCTCCGCCCGCACGCAGTTGTTTACGCACCGAACGCATTCGATCGCCACCGGACACAGCTCACACCGTCCTATCTCCTCAATCGAGTACGAGACTATTCGACCGTGCACGCGTGCGCCCGCCCCGGCTACCTTCGGGCATCGACAGCCTTCGCCGAAGCCCCGTGCAGTGAGCACACCGGGGACGCCTGGCGCCGCTATGTCGGGCGAATCCGGCTGCTGGGCCTGGCTCCACGTCGTGGCGGGCGCCCTGACGAACGATCAGCAAGCACTGCGAGCAGACGGAGGGATCAGTGGATCAGCGGGCACGCCTGAGGCTGCTGGCACCTCGGTGATCCGCAGATCGGCCCCACCCTGACCGGACCGCGGGCCACGCTCGGCCACGGCTGTACGGAGTCGCTCGAATCGCTCGTGCAGGGCCGGATTCCGATCGAGTGCGTCCAGGCCCGGCGGGAGGCGTGGACTCAGAGTCCGATGCCGAGCAGGGCGTCCACCGCGGTGGCGATCGTGGCGGGCGCGGAGCTGTCCGGGCCGCCGTATTCGAGTGCTTCGCGGGCCCAGTTGTCGACTGTGGCAAGGGCTTTGGGGGTGTCCAGGTCGTCGGCGAGGTGCTGGCGCAGACGGGCGACGGTGTCGGTGGCGTCCGGGCCCGAGGTCAGTGCTGCGGCGCGCTTCCAGGTGTCCAGCCGGGACAGTGCCTGGGCCAGAACCTGATCGGACCATTCGCGGTCCTGCCGGTAGTGCCCGGCGAACAGACCCAGGCGGATCGCGGCGGGATCCACGCCCGTGCGGCGTAACTGGGAGACGAACACCAGATTGCCGCGCGATTTGGACATCTTCTCCCCGTCCAGGCCGATCAGGCCCGCGTGCACGTAGTGCCGGGCGAAGCGCCGACCTGCCACCAGCGCTTCGGCGTGTGCGGCGGAGTACTCGTGATGCGGGTAGATCAGGTCGCTGCCCCCGCCCTGGATGTCGAACTCGGGGCCGATGCGGTTCAAAGCGATTGCCGCGCACTCGATATGCCAGCCCGGACGGCCCTCCCCGAACGGTGAGGGCCACGACGGCTCCCCCGGACGCGCCGCACGCCACAGCAGCGCATCGATCGGGTCGTGCTTACCGGGCCGGGTGGGATCCCCGCCGCGCTCGGCGAACAACCGGTCCATCGTGGCGCGGTCGTAGCCGGACTCGTAGCCGAACTGTTCGGTGGCGTCGTGGCGGAAGTACACGTCCGGGTACTGCTCGTCGGGCACCACGTACGCCGCGCCCGAGGCCAGCAGCTTGTCGACCAGTTCCACGACCTCGCCGACCGATTCGATCGCGCCGATGTACTCGCGCGGGGGCAGCACCCGCAGCTCGGTCATATCCTCGCGGAACAGCGCGATCTCGCGGCTGCCCAGCTCACGCCAGTCCACTCCGTCGCGGTCGGCGCGTTCGAACAGCGGATCGTCCACATCGGTGACGTTCTGCACGTAGTGCACCTCGTGCCCGGCATCACGCAGCACCCGGTTGACCAGATCGAAGGTCAGGTAGGTGGCCGCATGTCCCAGATGGGTTGCGTCGTAGGGGGTGATGCCGCACACGTACATCGTGGCGGTGGAGCCGGGGGTGACCGGGCGCACCTGCGCGTCGGCGGTGTCGAACAACCGCAACGGCGGTCCGGATCCGGGGACGGTCGGGACAGCGATATCGGACCAGGACTGCATGATTCGAGAGTAGAGGTTTCAGCGGCCCGGGTGCCCGCCACCCCCACGCACCCGCGCCCGGCCACACCCCCAGGCACCGGTGCTCACCTGCGCCGAGGCACCGGATGCCGAATCACAACCGTTGCAATCTCGCCGGATCGAAACCGGCGCGGCGATCTTCAGAACGCGGGCCAGGGAATCGGGCGTGAGGTGTGCGGCATCGGCATCACCGGATCATCGCGCAATCGCCGGCCGCGGGTCAGCAGCGCCTCGATCTCCTCGTCGGTGATGTGTTCGGCCAGCGAATCACCGATCGCACCCGGCAGCGCGTCGACGAAGGCGGTGATGTCGGTGATCAGGTCCTGGTCCACGGTCTCCCCCGCCCACCCCCACAGCACCGTGCGCAACTTCGGCTCGGTGTGCAGGCAGATACCGTGATCGACGCCGTACACCGTGCCGTCCAAGCCCTCGAGGGCGTGCCCGCCCTTGCGGTCGGCGTTGTTCAGCAGCACATCGAGCACCGCCATCCGTTGCAGGCGCGGATCGTCCGCATGCACCAGCGACACCTCCGCACCGGCCCCGTCGACCGCGCGCAGCACCTCCCGGAACCCCTCCGGTACCGCACCGGCGGGCACCAGATCCACCAGATCGAGCCGGTCGCCGCGTTCGGTGTGGTTGTCCACCGACTCCACCCAGCGTTGCACCATCCCCGGCCCCAGCGGGCCCTCCCGCAGGATCGTCTCCGGGATCACCGTCCACCCCAGCGCCTTGGACACCAGATACGAGGCGACCTCGCGCCCGGCGAGGGTGCCGTCCGGGAAATCCCACAGCGGACGCTCCCCGCGCACCGGTTTGTACACCACGCGCACTCCAGCATCGGATGCCGATTCGCGCACCGTGCCGTCGGGGCCGATCTCGCACACCAACGTCAGATTGCTGGCGGTGCTGACCCGCCCGATCACCGCCAGATCACCGCCGTAGAACGGGTCGCACCCGCGCCCGCCGGTCTCGGCGCTCACCGGTCAGTCCTCGAGATCGGCCGCACCGAAGATCCCGCCGCGTTTATAGCCGTTGGTGCGCACACACATATGCCCCTTCGTCGACAGCGGTTCCCCGCACAGCGGGCACGGCGGCCGCCCGGCCGCGATCACCCGCGTGGAGCGCAGCGCGAACTCCCGGGCCTGGGTGGGCGTCAGGAACACCCGTACCGCGTCGGGGCCCTCCTCGGTGTCGTCCAGCACCACCGACTCGTCCACCTCGGTCTCGGTGATCGCCAGTAACTCCACCACCACCGCGTTGGCGTCCGCGTCCCAGCCCAGCCCCATGGTGCCGACCCGGAACTCCGCGTCGATCGGGGTCTGCAACGGCCCGGTGTCGTTCACGTCGTCCGCTTGGGGCGGCACACTCGCGCCGAATCGGCGCGCCACCTCGTCCAGCAGCAGACCCATCCGATCGGCTAGCACCTTGACCTGCTGCTTCTCCAGCAGCACGCTGACCACCCGCGGTTCCTCGACGGCCTGCAGATAGAAGGAGCGATCGCCCGGTTCACCGACGGTCCCGGCAACGAAACGATCGGGGGTGCGAAACACGTGGATTGCTCGGCTCATCTGCACCTCCTGAAACCACACTGCACTACTTACTCCAAAGAGTCGGGGCGTTGCGCATTCCCATTATCCGCGTCGGTGGTGCGCTCGCCCGCCGCAGCACCGCCGTTCGCGGCCGGTCCGGGGCCGACTTCACCGCCGGGCACCGGGCCCGCCGGTTCGCGCGAGCGCTGTTCCGGGGGGGTCGCCAGCGCCGACAGGTCGGTGCCGGTGTCGTTGCTGCGCCACACCGACGGGCCCGCCGGTGTGTACCGGACGACGCTGAGTGAGGCCGGTTCCACCACCAGGCGCTGGAATCCGTCCAGGTGGATGCCCAGGGCGTCGGCGAGCACCGATTTGATCACATCGCCGTGCGTGCACGCCACCCACAGCGCGTCGCGGCCGTGCTGCTCGGCGAAGCGCCGATCGTGCTCGCGGATCGCGGCCACCGCGCGGTACTGCACATCGGCCAGGCCCTCCCCGCCGGGGAACACCGCGCCCGACGCGTGCCGCTGCACCACCGACCACAGCGGTTCCTTGACCAGATCGGCCAGCTTGCGGCCGGTCCAGTCGCCGTAGTCGACCTCCACCAGGCGCTCCTCGGTCACCGGCTCGAGGGCCAGTTTCTCCGCCAGCGGAGCCACCGTGTGGGCGCACCGCAGCAGCGGGGAGACCACGATGTGCTCGATCGGCAAGGGAGCCAAGCGTTCCGCGAGCGCGCGGGCCTGTTCGCGGCCGCGTTCGGTGAGTTCCACTCCGGGAGTGCGCCCGGACAGGGTGTGAGCCGTATTCGAAGTCGACACCCCGTGCCGGAGCAGGATCACCGTCATGCCCCCAGCCTAGGCGATCGCACCGTCTCGGCCACGCGACGAGCGGCACACGCACCCGATCCCGATTACGCTCAGGGCGAATGCGGTTCCGGCGACGACGATTTCGCTGCTCGGGCAGTGTGCTGGGTCACTCGCCGGATCGGTTCCGTGCGCCCGGACCCGCAATCGGGGTGCGTGGGCGCGATCACCGGGCACCCCGAACCGATCGCTCCGGCGGTTCGCCGTGCCTTAGCCGTGTCCGAACGGGTTGTGGCCCTAGGCTCTTGGATGTGACGGAAGTATGCGCACGGTGATGGAACAGCGGGCGGTCGGGCGCAGCGGCCTGCGGGTCTCCCGGATCGGCCTGGCCACCCACACCTGGGGCAGGGAAACCGATCCGGACGACGCGGCGGTGCAGCTGGTGGCGTTCGTCGAGGCCGGTGGCACGCTGCTGGACACCTCCCCCGCCTACGGGGGCGGCGCGGCGCAACGCATCCTGGGTGAGCTGATCGGGGAACTGGTGCCCCGGCACGATCTGGTGATCAGCGGATGTGCCGGGATCACCCCGGTGCCGGTCACCGATCCGGACGGGGCGCCGGCCGCGGAGCCGCGCTGGCGGGTGGACGCCTCGCGGCGCACCCTGCTGCGCCAGCTCGATCAGACCCTCACCGCACTGGACACCGACCATCTCGACATCTGGAGTGTGGCCGCGTGGGATCCGCACACCCCGTTGGACGAGATCACCGCCACCGTTCAGGACGCGGTGCAGTCCGGCAAGGTCCGCTACGGCGGGGTGCGCGGGCTGGACGCCTGGCAGCTGGCCACCATGGCGGGCACCGCGCCGATCACCGTCGCGCAGACCCCGTACTCGCTGCTCGCGCGTGGTGTCGAACACGACATCGTGCCCGCCGCGCAACATCACGGCGTCGGGCTCATCGCCACCACACCGCTGGCCTGGGGCATCCTGACCGGCAAATACCGGGACGGGGTGCCCGCGGATTCGCGCGGCGCGGACGAGACCAGCGGCGCGCAGATCCGCGACCGCCTCGACGAACACTCCGACCGGGTGGTGGACGCGCTGATCACCGCCGCCGACGGTCTGGGCACCTCCCCGCTGGCCGTGGCGCTGGCCTGGGTGCGCGACCGGCCCGCGGTCGCCTCGCTGATCGTGGGCGCCCGCGATATGGGCCAGCTCACCGGTGTGCTCGCCGCGGAAACCCTGGAACTGCCGCGGGCGATCGCCGCGGCCCTGGACGACGTCAGCAGCATCTGACCCGCCCGCGCGAACCGCGGCCCCGCGACCCTGCGTGCGGTGCCGGATGATCCTCGTGCAGACCGCTGGCGGGTCGGTTCCGGCCCGCCGCACCCGGATCCGGACACGATGCGGGCCCCCGCACCCGAATTCGGATCATGGTGCGGTCCGCCGCGCGGCATGGCGGGTCGTTGTCCGGCCCGCGCGGGCACCACTTAGGCTTGCCTACATGAGCTGCCTCGTCCGGGTCCGATCGTCCCGCACCGCATCCGCGCGGCCGGTGCGCCGCATCGCCGTGGCCGTGTTCACCGTCGCGATGGCCGCGACGCTCGGCGCGTGCGGGTCCTCCGGTGGGACCGGCAGCACGACACAGTACGGTCCGGCCACCGCGACGCTGGCCGACACCAACCCGGTGCCGATCGGGTCCGCGCCGCATCCGGTGCTGCCGGTGACGGTGCATTCGTTCGACGGGTCCTCGGTGACCGTCACCGATGCCAGCCGCATCGTCGCGGTCGACCAGTACGGCACCCTCGCTCAGACCGTGTGGGCGCTGGGACTGGGCGCGAATCTGGTCGGGCGTTCCACCGCCGCGGCGTTCCCGGCCGCGAAGGATGTGCCCAGCGTCGCGGGCGGCAGCGGCAGCATCAACGTCGAAGCCGTTGCCGCGCAACGGCCCACGGTGTTCCTGACCGACACCGTCAGCGCCACGCCCACCATTCGCGATCAGCTCAAAGCGCTCGGCATCACCGTGGTCTACTTCGACCCCGATCGCACCCTGGCCGGGGTCGGCCCGCAGATCCAGGCCGTGGCCGCCGCGCTGGGCGTGCCGCAGGCCGGTACCGCGCTGGCTCAGCGCACCCAGCACGAGATCGATGCCGCGACCGCCGCTGTGCCCAAACAGAATCCGGCGCCCAAGATCGCGTTCCTGTACCTGCGCAGCACCGCCATCACCATGATGGCCGGACCGAAATTCGGCTCGCACGCCTTGATCACCGCTCTGGGCGGCACCGATGCCGGGGAGGCCGCCGGGATCACCGAACCGTTCGTGCCGATCACCAGCGAATCGATGATCAGCGCGAACCCCGATGCGTTCCTGGTCATGTCCGATGGACTGCAATCGATCGGCGGCGCGGACGGCCTGGCCAAGGTCCCCGGCGTCGCGCAAACCAACGCCGGTAAGAACAAGCGTGTCATCGATATGGCCGATTCGGTGCTGCTCAGCTTCGGCCCCAACACCGGCCGCATCCTCGCCGCCCTGTCCCACGCCCTCTACGGCACCCACCCGGCATGAGCGAGCCCACCCCACAAGACCTTCCACCGACCCGTCCCACCGACAGCGAGATCGACACCCGCTCGGTGCCCGAGGATCCCGCGACGGCAGTCGATGCCCAGTTGCAGCCAGCGCATCGAATCCCGGGCAATGATGAATTCCGCACCGGCACACCGGATCCGCACACAGCCCGCCGCGGCGAGCCGGCGCAGACTGCACCCCGCGCCAGCGCAGCACCCTCGGGCGCAGACCGCACCACCGACACCACGATGGGCCCGCAAACCCGCGCAGCAGAGGGCGCAACGGTGTCTGCGGCAACATCACCGCGCGACGATCCTCACGCGCAGCAGGATTCGAATGGCCTCGAACCCGAGCCTGCGGACGCTGTGTCCGAGAAGGCGCCGCACACAGACGAGATCGGTACAGGCACACGAGGACCGGCGGCACTCCGATCGAGCGGTACACCGGTATCGAGACCCACGGCGCAGCAGTCGAAGGATGCGGGCACCTCAGCCGAAGCTGCACCGGCCGACCGCAGCGGCATCGATCCTCGCTCGATCGAACCGGACCCGGCCGGTGATGAACCCGCGGCCGCGTCGGGGGAAAACAGTGCAGCCGCAGCGGAATCGAAGCCGTTGGAGTCGGTTGATGCGGCGAGGCAGCGAGAGCAGGCCGTCGCGGTCGAGTCCGCGCCCCCTGGCGAGGGCGGCAGCGGTCCCGCGGCGCGGCGGGGGCGGCGCTCGCGGGTGACGATCGCGTTCGTGGTGTCGGTTGCGCTGTTGGTGGGGTTGGCGTTGGTGTCCGCGGCGATCGGGCAGGTGCCCACGACGCCCTGGGAGGTCGCCGGGACGGTGTTCCATCAGGTCGGGCTGGATTGGGGGCCGTTGCCGCATCATCCGGCCGGGCAGGTGACGTTGCTGCAGGTGCGTTTCCCGCGGGTGGTGCTGGCGTTGCTGGTGGGGGCGGCGTTGGCGACAGCGGGTGCGTTGTTGCAGGGGGTGTTCGCCAATCCGCTGGCCGAACCGGGCGTGATCGGGGTGTCCGCGGGGGCGGCGGTCGGCGCGGGAGTGGTGATCGTGGTCGGGGGCGCGTTCGCCGCGGCGTGGTCGGTGGCCGCGGGTGCGTTCGTGGCCGGGCTGGGCACGACGCTGCTGGTGTATCTCCTCTCGCGGTCGGGGGGACGCACCGAGACCGTGACGTTGGTGCTGACCGGTGTGGCGGTCAACGCGTTCGCCGGTGGATTGATGTCGTTTCTGCTGTTCACCGCCTCCAACGCGGCGCGCGATCAGATCGTGTTCTGGCAGTTGGGCAGCCTCAACGGCGCGACCTGGCAGTCGGTGGCCGTGGTCGCGCCGCTGACCGCCGCCGGTGTGCTGGCCGCGATACTGATGGCCCCGCGGCTGGATCTGCTCGCGCTCGGGGAGGCCGCCGCGCGGCATCTGGGCGTGGATGTGGAACGGTTGCGGCGCAACGTCGTTCTGGTGGTGGCGGTGCTGGCCACCGCGGGGGTGGCGTTCACCGGCATCATCCTGTTCGTCGGGCTGATCGTGCCGCACGTGGTGCGCATGCTCGTGGGCCCGGCCCATCGGGTGCTGATCCCGCTCTCGGCGATCCTGGGTGCGGTGGTGCTGCTGGCCGCCGATATCGGCGCCCGCGATCTGGTCACCAACGCGGATCTGCCGCTGGGCATGCTCACCTCGCTGGTCGGCGGCCCGTTCTTCTTCTGGCTGCTGCGCCGCACCCGCGCCCGCTCGGGAGGCTGGGCGTGAGCCGCGCGATGCCATGCCGTCCGGGACCGCGGCCCGGCGAGACGACCAGGGTGTGGAAGGAGTGCCGATGAGCGGGATGTCACGGGCGGTCACCCGGGTGCTGGCGCGATCGCACGGAATCCCGGACGATCCGCCTCCGGGCACGGTGACGTTGCGGGCGCGGGAAGTCAGCGTGGACCGCGGCGCCGGCCGGCGGGTGCTGGACCACGTCGACCTCGAGGTGGTGGCCGGGCGGATCCTGGCGCTGGTCGGGCCGAACGGTGCGGGCAAGTCCACACTGCTCGCAGCCCTGGCCGGAGAACTCGAACTCGCCACCGGCACAGTCGAACTCGACGGCCGCGAACTCGCGCACTGGGCCGTGGCGGATATGGCGCGTCGTCGCGCGGTGCTGCCACAGACGCACAACGTCGGATTCCCGTTCACCGCCCGCGAGGTCGTCACCATGGGCCGGGCCCCGTGGGCGCGCACCCCACGCCAGGACCAGGACCTCGCCGCGGTGGCTGCGGCGATGGCCGCCACCGATGTCACGCACCTGGCCGAACGCACGTTCCCGGCGTTGTCCGGCGGCGAACGCGCGCGCGTCGCGCTGGCGCGCGTGCTGGCCCAGCACACCACCACCCTGCTGCTCGACGAGCCCACCGCCGCACTGGATCTGGGACATCAGGAGGCGGTGCTGCAACTGGCCCGTGCGCGCGCGGCCGCGGGAGCCGCGGTCGTGGTGGTACTGCACGATCTCGGTATCGCCGCGGCCTACGCCGACAGCGTCGCGGTATTGCAGGACGGTCGCCTGGCCGCCGCCGGTCCGCCCCGCGAGGTGCTGACCACCGACCTGCTGACCCGTGTCTACCAGCATCCGGTGGAGGTCATCGACCATCCGGTCACCGGCGCGCAACTGGTGCTGCCGCTGCGGCGCTGACACGCGAAACGCTCAGCGCCACACCAGTTTCAGCACCGCCGGGGTCAACAGCAGCCGGATCACCGTGGCATCGAGCACCAGTGCGGCGATCATCCCGTACGCGACGTACTTCATCAGCACCAGATCCGAGAACCCGAACGCGCCGGTGACCACGATCAGGATCGCCGCCGCCGAGGTGATGACCCCGCCGGTGTGCGCGATGCCGTAGCGGATCGCCTCCTGCGCCGGGGCACCGCCCGCGCGGGCCTCGGTCATCCGGGACTGCAGGAACACCTCGTAGTCGGTGGACAGCCCGAACAGCACCGTCACGATCAGAACCAGCACCGCGAACATCAACGGCCCCGCGGTGAAGTTGAACAGCCCGGCACCGTGCCCCTCGACGAAGATCCAGGTCAGCACGCCCAGGGTCGCTCCCAGGCTCAGCGCGCTCATCACCACCGCTTTCACCGCCAGGATCAGCGACCGGAACGCCACGTACATCAGCGCGATCGCCGCGCAGATCAGAATCGCCGCCAGCAGCGGCAACCCGTCGATCAGGCCGCGGATGCTGTCCCGCTCGAGCGCCGGAACCCCCGCTACCATCACCCGCACACCGGGTGGATGCGGGATCGCGCGCACGGTGTCGATCGCCGCGTCCGGATGCTGCTGATCGACCAGCCCGGCCGAGAGCACGTTGATGCCGTGGGTGGTCGGCGCGGTCGGTTCGAACGGCCCGGTCAGTCCGGGCGCGAAATTCGCCTGGAACCGGATGTCGGAGAGCTGTTGCGGATTCGCGCCCACCACGACGAGTTTGAGCGGCTGGGTGCGGAAGTCCGGGAACAGCCGGTCGAAGTCCTGCTGCGCCACCCGGGCCGGATTGTCCGAGGCCAGATAGCGTTCGCTCAATCCACTGAATTCGATGTTCCGGAACGGGATCAGCAGCACCAGCAGCACCAGCACCACCGGCACGATCACCCGCACCGGACGGCGCATCGCGAACAACGCCAGATCCGAGAAGAACCCTTGCCCGCGCTGATCGCGCAACGTCGGGGAGATCTCCGCCGGGTCGGCGCTGCGCACGCTGGCGAGGCGATGCCAGCCCCACATGTCCACCCGGGTGCCCACGATGCTCAGCAGCGCCGGCAGCGCGGTCACCGACAACACCGCGGCCAGCAGCACCGCACTGATCCCGCCGTAGGGCACCGACCGCAGCACCTGATGCGGATAGATGAACAGCGCGCCCAGGCTCACCGCGATGATCGCCGCGGAGAACAGCACGGTGCGTCCCGCGGTCGCCACGGTGGCGGCGGTGGCCTCCTCCACGGTGTGCCCGGCGGCGAGTTCTTCCCGGAATCTGGTCACCGCGAAGAGTCCGTAATCGATCGCCAGCCCGAGGCTCACCAATGTCACTACGGCGCTGGCGAACACGTTCACATCGATCACGTCGGTCAGCGCCCGGATGATGCCCTGGGTGCCCAGTACGGTCATCCCGCCGATCAGCACCGGCAGCAGTGCCCCGACCACGCCGCCGAACACGAAGAACAGCAGGATCGCCACCAGTGGTAGTGCGATCAGCTCGGCGCGCCGGATGTCGTGCTGCATCCCGAGATTGATGCCCTCGACCACCGGTTGCAGCCCGGCCAGCTGCACCGTCGTGCCGCCCGGTCCCGCCCCGGCCGCGCCCGCGCCCGCGCCCGCGCCGAGCTGGTCCTCGATGGCCAGGTAGTTGTTCACCGTTTCGGTGTCCTGCCCGCGCAGTCCGATGCTGGCGAACGCGTGTGTGCGGGTGGCGTCGGCGAACCGGCCCATCATCGGGCCGTCGAAATAGCTGTCGATCTTCTTGATCCGGTCCGGGTACCGGGCGTGCAGATTCGTCAGGGCGGTGCCGATCGCGTCGTGGACGGCCGGATCGTCGAGGGTGTGCCCCGGCGGGGCGGTGTACAGGACGATCACATCGGCGTCGGTGTCCCGGCCGAAGGTCTCATCGGCCAGTTGCGAGGCGACCACCGATTCGCTGTGGTCGTCGAACCAGCCGCCCTGGGTCAGGCGGGGTCCCAGATCGCGGCCGTAGAACCCGGACACCGCGACCAGCAGGATGAACACCGCCAGCACCGGATACCGGTGGCGGTGCACGAACCGGCCCCACCACAGCGACAGCCCCCGGAATCGGCTCTGTTCGGTGCGCGCGGGCTCGCTGCTCACATGCTCGGTCACTGTGCGGCTCAATCGTTTTCCCGTTCCGCCCAGGCCCGGATCAGCCGCAGGCCGGGGTCTGGTAGTCCGCCGAGCGCAGGATGCCGCACAGGTCGGTGCGGGAGATCTTCCACGTGCCGTCGACATCGATGAAGTGCATGACGGTGGTGCGCACGTTCTCCCCGCTGCCGTCCTTGTCCAGGCGCAGGGTCGCGGTCAGGGTGCCGTCGTGGTTGTCGAACACCGGGTCCACCACCCCGTACACCGCGTTGGGATGTTCGTGCAGCGCCTTGTACATGTCGGGGATGGCCGAGCGGAACGCCGCGCCGTCCTGGATCAGGTTCGTGCGATCACTGTCCGGCAGTGCGGGATCCAGGGCGCGTTTGAGCTGGGTGTCCAGTTGCGCGGCGGTCGGGATCGGCGGCCGGTTCGCCGAACTGGCGGCTGCGGCCTGCGAGGAGGAGGTCAGCGCGGCGTAGGCGGAGGATCGGGCCGCGGCCACCGATGCCTCGTCCGGATCGCTGCTGCACGCCGTGGTCAGCACAGCCAGCGCGGCCACCGCCGCGAGCGCACCGCTGATTCGTACCCGCCGGGACGTTCCTCGCCCTGCCATAGCCATCCTCACGGCCTCGAAGTTAACCGTACTTCTCACTGTCCCACCAGTCCGTCATGCGGATATGCCATCGGCTGCGGTTCGACCCGGCCGAGCGTTCACACCCACCAAGGTAGGTGAACCATCCGGCTCGCGGACGCTCGGGCGGTCCGGCGTGTTCGCGGCCCGGCCGGGCGCGGCCACCGGCGCGGGCGGGCCGGGGCACCGCGATCCGGTGAGCGAGATGCGTTGGGGCCCAGGCGATCACATGCTGTCGATGACCGCGCTCAGGCGCAGCAGCAGCGCGCGCACCGTGGCGGGCTCGCGGCGGGCGTCGGGGATCACCGGCACCGCGGTCGGGATCAGATCGTGCACCAGGGCGATCACGCTGCGCTCGTCGTCCAGGTCGATGTCGGTGACCCGGGCCCGCGCGAGGGCGGTCACATCCTCCGGGCCGGGGACCTGCGTGGGGGTGTCGTTGCGGTAGATCTCGAGGGTCAGTGTGCCGCGCACGGTGCGGAACGCGAACGAGCGTCCGTCCGCAGTGGTGCCGAACCCGTGCGCGAACGCGCCGACGGTGATGTCCTCGACGGAAAAACCGCACGGTGGTTCTGTGCTCAACCGACTCTCCTGATCTGGCCGTATACGCTCGTCCACCGTAACGCCGGGCACCGACGAACCCACACCGACGCGCGCCCGCGACGCGCCCGTCGGCCCGGAACCACCCCGGCGAGCCGGTCCGGTCCGCGATCATGGTCAGATAAGAAAGCCCGCATGAGCGGGCCGGGCCACCCGCGGCGACCACAGGTCACCGCGCACGGTCCGCGGCGGCGCCGACAGCGCACCGGTGGCAGGTGAGAAGGAGTTCGGACTATGCGCGCTCACGGTGTGAGCCGATCGGTGTGTGCGGCGGCGTTGGCGGCGGTCGCGGCGGCGGCACTGCTGAGCGGCTGCGCCAAGCATTCCAGCAGCAGCGACAGCACCCCCTCCGCTGCGCCGGCCAGCGCCGCGACCGCACCGGTCCAGCACACCGCCCCCGCGGGCACGGTCACCGCGTCCGGGCCCCTCGACGCCCTGCTCGCCGAACCCGCCACCGGAGATCTGGTGCTGCTGGACGGCGACGGCGTCACCGTGCACATCCAGGACCCCACCGGCGCGGCACCCGAGCGCACCCTCACCCTGCCCGCGCGCACGAACGCGCTCGTGCCCGGACCGGCCGGACAGGTCCTGGCCGCGGCCGGACGCACGGTGCTGCACATCGACGTGGCCGCGGGCACCGTGCACGCGACCGCGGTGGACGGGCAGGTCCGTTCGGTCGCCCAGCGTCCCGACGGCACCGAGGCCGTCGCCCTGGCCGAGGGCCGGGTGCTGATCCTGGCCGCGGACGGGCACGTGGTGCACACGATCAACGGGATGAGCGGCGAGCAGATCGTCGCGCCCGGCAACGCGGTCGTGGTGCTCGACCGCGCTCAGACCACCCTGACCCAGGCCGATATCGCCCGCGCGCGCCCCGGACTGGCCCTGCGCGCCGGACAGGGCGCGACCAACGTCATCACCGATCACTTCGGGCGGATGCTGGTCACCGACACCGCGGGCGGCGCGCTGCTGGTGTACACCGCCGATCCGCTGGTGATGCGTCAGATGTTCCCGCTGGCCTCCGCGCCCTACGCGCTGGCCTATGATCAGCGGTCCGAGACCGTGTGGGTCACCCTCACCGGTAGCAATCAGATCGCCGGGTTCGACCTGTCGACGGGTATACCGGTGGAGGTGGGTCGCTACGCCAGCGTGCGCCAGCCGAACTCGGTGACTGTCGACTCCCGCACCGGCGACCTGTTCGTGGGGTCCGCGACCGGCGACGGTCTGCAGCGGATCGGCGCGGACGAGAGGAAGAGAGGGCAGTGATGGCTCGGGCCTCTGCGCACCGTTCACACGGCAGGCGGTCGATTCCGGCGAGCTGGGAGGAGCTCAGCGACGACGGGGAATGGGAGTACATACCGTTGCGATTACCCCCGGAGGTCAATCGGGTGACCGCATCGATCCGGCTGTCCATCCACGCCGAGTACGGCGGCTGGGAACTCTCGCGGGTCCGCGCGTACACCGACGGCAGCCGCCGCGTGCTACTGCGGCGGCGCAAGACCTCCCTCCCGGCGCCGGAACCGGGGATGTGAGCCGCATGTATTCGCTGTTGCTGCGCTTGATGTTCCTGCTACCTCCCGAACGAATCCACCACCTGGCGTTCGCCGCGATGCGCCTGGCGACCAGCTTCGCACCCACTCGCGCGATCCTGGCCCGCCTGGCGGTCACCGACGATCCGATCCTGGCCACCACCGCGTTCGGGGTGCGGTTCCCCGCACCGGTGGGATTGGCTGCCGGGTTCGACAAGAACGCCGAGGGCGTGAACGCTTGGGGCCCACTGGGTTTCGGTTTCGCGGAGGTCGGCACGGTCACCGCGCGGGCGCAGCCGGGCAACCCGGCCCCACGGCTGTTCCGGCTGCCCGCGGACCGGGGGCTGATCAACCGGATGGGGTTCAACAACGAGGGTGCGGCCGCGGCGGCACAGCGACTGCGCGACCGGCGCCCCGGCGGTGTGCCGATCGGCGCGAACATCGGCAAGACCAAGATCGTGCCCGCCGAACAGGCCGCGCAGGACTACGTCACCAGCGCCCGGCTGCTGGGCCCGCTCGCGGATTTCGTCGTGGTCAACGTCAGCTCCCCCAACACCCCGGGCCTGCGCGACCTGCAAGCGGTCGAATCACTGCGCCCGCTGCTGGCCGCGGTCCTGGAGTGCCTCGCCGAGGGCAGCGATGCACGTCGCGTGCCGGTACTGGTGAAGATCGCCCCTGATCTGTCCGACGAGGACATCGACGCGGTCGCGGATCTGGCCGTGGAACTCGGCCTGGCCGGGATCGTCGCCGCCAACACCACCGTCGGGCGCGAGGGCCTGCACACCCCCGCCGATCAGGTCGCCGCGATGGGTGCGGGCGGGCTGTCGGGCCCGCCGGTCGCCGAGCGCGCCCTCGAGGTGCTGCGCCGGCTGTACGCGCGGGTCGGCGACCGGCTGGTGCTGATCTCGGTCGGCGGAATCGAAACCGCCGACCATGCCTACGAACGCATCCTGGCCGGTGCGACCCTGCTGCAGGGCTACACCGGATTCATCTACGGCGGGCCGCTGTGGACTCGCCACCTGCATCGCGGCCTGGCCGCGCGGCTGCGCGCGGACGGCTACACCGCCATCGCCGACGCGGTCGGCGCGGGCCACTCCTGACCCTGGACCGACCGCACAGGCCCCGCGTGGCAGGCCTGCTCACAGGCTCGGCGTCATCCACCCCGACAACACCGGTTCGGTCTCGCGCGGGGTGCGCCCGCCCGAATGCCGCCGCAGCCGCTCGAGCATCCGGCGCGCCAGCAGCAGCACCGCGTGCTCGTAGCGCACACCGAGGGTGGCCGAATGCACCGACACCTGGCGATGCGCCTCCATGTCGTGCACCACGGCCGGGTCGCTGAGCAGCTCGTCCAACTCCATGCCCGCGCGGGCCTGTTCGAAGGTGAGCCGGTGATCGGGCAGCCAGCTCAGCCGCCAGACCGCCGCGCCCACAGCGACCACCCGCCACGCGTGCTCGGGTGTGCGATCGCTGATCATCGCCCAGGGGGTCGTCTCGATGGTCACGAGTTCTCCTCTCGTGTGCCGCCGGGCAGTCGGGATGCTGCACCGGAAAAGGGCCTACTCACGCGATCGGCCGCAAGCGCCGAGAACGTGCTGTGTAGGTGATCGTCTGGCCGGACGCGCGGGCCCGGCATTGCTCGTGCGCGGTCAATGAATCCACAGATGGGCACCGACCGCGGCCACGTCGGACTCGCCGTCGACCCGGATCGACCGTCGCCGGCGGATACACCGCCTGGGTCGAATCGCTCCCAGCATGATGACCTCCCCGGAGCAGGGGCGCTCGAGATCGTCGATTTCATTATGGCACTTGCCGTTCCACAGCGACAAATGTCGGGATAAGTTGGGAATTGCCGGAATTGATGGTCGATAAACCGGCAATCGCCGGTTTGTCGGTCTCGCATCCGATCCGGCGATCAGCGCACCGGAACGGAGGTGGTCGGTCCCATGGCCGGAAACGACGCGGCGATCGAGGCCGTGCGCAATGTGCTGTCCCGGCTGCGCAAACGCCGCGGCCTGCGCTCGAATCGCTTGGACAGCACCGAGATCGACGCCGCGGCCCTGCTGGATCTGCGCGTCGTCGCACAGCACGCGGACCGCCTCGGGCTGCGCCACCAGGACGCGGTGGCGCCGGTCCTGCGCGAGATGGTCCGGCGCATGCCCGCCACCGACCGTCTCATCGCCGACGCCGAACTGGCCCTGGGCCTGCTCGATGACACCCGCTCCGCACAGATCGACCCCGAGCGCCTCTACGCCGAGGATCTCGGCGCGCGCCGGGAATACCTGTGCCAGCAGTGGCGGCCCCTGCACGAAGCGGTCCAGGCCGAGACCATCCCGCCCGCACCGACACTCAGCCAGTTACGCCGAACCCCCGAGCACCGCGCCTTCACCGAACTCGCGCGCCTGCTGGTGGACGGCACCACCTACGGATCACACCCGGCCGACACCACCGCGGCCACCGGCGACCAGGTCCGCGGCCGAGTCACCGTCGTGGGCGACGCGGTGATCGACCACCTCTACCGCGTCGAGCGCATCCCCCAGGCGCACAGCACCGCCACCGGCAGTTTCATCGCCCACCCCGGCGGCAAGGGCCTGGCACGCGCGGTAGCGCTCGCGCGCCTGGGGCTCGAGGTGCACCTGATGGCCGCGGTCGGCGACGACGAGGCCGGCCGCCAGATCCTGGACTTCCTGCACGACCAGCAGGTCCGCACCGACCTGATCAAGATCGTCCCGAGCACCCCGACCCCGGTCACCGCGGTGATCGTCGCCCCGTCGGGAGAGCAGGCCATCATCGCCTGCAAGGCCGACCCCGCCGTCCTGACCGCCGAGGATCTCAACTCCCCCGCCACGCACCGGACGCTGCGCAGCGCGGATGCGGTGCTGATGAGTTTCGAACAACCCGTGCCCATCCTGGAACACGTCCTGGCCACCGTCGGCGCACTCGAACCACGCCCCACCCTGATCGTGCACGCCGCGCCCCCGGTGACCCGCCCCGAACGGCTCTACCCGCATCTGCGCGTGGTGGACTACCTCATCGGCAGCAGCGACGAGCTGCGCATGCTTACCGGCACCGCCGAGGCGGCCTGGCAATTGCGCATGCACGGTGTGGAAACCGTCTGCAGCATCGACGATTTCGGCTGTTCGGTACGTTCGGACCGGTTGAACGTGGACATCCCCCCATTTCCCGCACTGCTCACCGGCTCGCCCGGTGCTCATGCCGCATTCTCCGCCGCGCTGGCGTATCGTCTGCTGCGGTCGCGGCACCCCGCCGATACGGGCGACTTCACCTGGGCGACAGCCGCGATGGTAGCCACACAGTCGCTCGATGATGTTCCCAGTGCCATGCCGCCGGCCGACCGGATCGACCACATCGTGAAACTCGCTTCGGAGGAACGTTGACCACTGTCCTGCCCCCGCCCATCGGATCCCCCGCGGACACCGAGCACACCTTCAGCCGCGGGGGCCGCGAACTGCCGTTACAGGTGCACGAGATCGGCGGCGTCACCGACCACGGCCACCTCCTGGTATTCGGCCGACCGGCCGAGAACTGCCTGGTTCGCATCCATTCCCGCTGCCTGTACGGGGAGTCGCTGCGCTCGGACGACTGCGACTGCGGCCCCGAGCTGGACAAATCCCTGGACATGATCCAGGGCGCCGGGGCGGGCGTGCTGGTCTACCTCGAACAGGAGGGCCGTGGCCTGGGCCTGCTGGCCAAGGCCCGCGGCTACCGGCACAGCGAACAATGCGGCACCGACACCTTCACCAGCTACGAGGCGCTGGGCTATCCCGCAGATGCGCGCAGCTACACCGGCGCGGCGCAAAGCCTGTACAAGCTGCTGGTCACCCTCGGAATCGGCCGGATCCAACTGCTCACCAACAACCCGGCCAAGGCCGCCGCGGTCACCGGCACCGGCCTCACCGTCACCGTCGTGCCCCTGCGCACCACCGCCCTGAGCGAACGCGCCAGCGACTACCTCGACGCCAAACGCCGCCACCGCCACCACTGGATCCCCACCGACGACGCACCCTGGGCGCCGGACCTGGCCTGAACGTTCGCCTCGGCAGCGTTCGTGCGGAGCGAACGTCCGAGGCCACCGATGGTGCTGACGCGCGTGTGACGTCGCGTTCGGCGATCGTGCGATAACCCTGCGAGCGACGTCATGGCCGATACCATGAGTGAGCCGCGTCACTCGGTGACGTGACGCCGGAGTCGCGATCGGCCATGTGATCACCGACACCCTGTGGGTCGAGCTCGTTGCGCACACCGTGCGGAGCGTCGCCCCGGCTCGGCCCGCACGAGGTATCGGGACAGGGATATGAGCACTCAGATCAGCTACACACATCAGTCCGGCGCGGCGGTGCGCACCGTGCCGCAGGCGTTCCAGGAAACCCTGCGGCTGCGCCCGCATCAGGTGGCCCTGCGCACGGTCGGCGGGACCGTGCAGATCACCTGGGCCGACTACGATCGCCGGGTCCGCGCGATCGCGGCCGGACTGGCCGGACTCGGTGTGCGCCACGGCGATACGGTCGGCATCATGCTCACCAACCGGCCCGAATTCAATCTGGCCGACACCGCGGTACTGCATGTGGGCGCGACACCGTTCTCGGTGTACAACACCAGCTCACCCGAGCAGATCGCACACGTGTTCACCAACGCGGGCAACACGATCGTCATCACCGAACGCGCATTCCTGGACGCGGTGCGCGGTTCGGGCATCGAACTCGAGCACATCGTGCTGGTCGACAGTGCCGCCGAGGGCACCGTGCCGCTCAGCGAGGTCGAGTCGAATCCCGCGCCCGATTTCGACTTCGACGCCGCCTGGCGCGCGGTGCAGCCGCAGGATCTGGCCACCCTGATCTACACCTCCGGCACCACCGGACCGTCCAAGGGCGTGGAACTCACGCACGAGAACGTCATCGCCCAGATCACCGGGCTGCAGGGCCCGATGCGGGTCGGCCCGGACGACCGCGCCGTCTCCTACCTCCCCTCCGCGCACGTCGCGGACCGGATCTCCGGGCACTGCATGAACCTTTTCACCGGCATCACGATCACCTGCGTCCCCGACGCCCGCGAGATCGCCGCCGCACTGCCCGACGCCCGTCCCACCACCTTCTTCGGCGTCCCCCGGGTGTGGCAGAAGATCAAAGCCGGCATCGATGCCACGCTCGCCGCCGAACCGAGCCCGCTGCGCACGGCACTGGCAGGCTGGGCGATCGGCGTCGGAATCGCCCACGCGCGAGCACGATTGGCTCGCAAGGGCGTGAATCCGACTCTGGCGGTGCAACATCGGATCGCCGACGCACTGGTGCTGTCCACCCTGCGCCGCGCACTCGGCCTGGACGAATTGCGTGTCGCGTCCTCCGGCGCGGCGGCCATCCCGCCCGAAACGCTGGAATACCTTCTGGGACTGGGTTTCACGGTCACCGAAGTGTGGGGCATGTCCGAAACCAGCGGCGTGGGCACCTACACCGAACTCGACGCACCCCGGCCCGGCTCGGTGGGCCGGGTCATGGACGGGATGCAGGTACGCCTCAGCGATGACGGTGAGCTGCTGATCCGCGGACCCATCGTCACCCACGGCTACCGCGGCATGCCGGACAAGACCGCCGAAGCGCTCGATGCCGAAGGCTGGCTGCACACCGGCGATATCGCCACCATCGCCGAGGACGGCTACGTCACGATCGTGGACCGTAAGAAGGAACTGCTCATCACCGCGGCGGGAAAGAACATCTCCCCCACCAACATCGAGAACGCCATCGCTTCGGCGTCCTCGCTCATCGCGCAGGCCGTGGCCATCGGCGATGCGAAACCGTACGTCAGCGCGCTGATCGTGCTCGACCCCGACACCGCCGCGCTGCGCGCCAAGACATTCGGCACACCCGAAGCCGGACTCGCCGAACTGTGCGCGCACCCGCAGATCCTCGCCGAGGTCCGCACCGCGGTCGAATCCGGCAACACCCGACTCGCGCGCGTCGAACAGATCAAACGGTTCCGGATCGTGCCCCGCGCCTGGGAACCCGGCGGCGAGGAGATCACCCCCACCCTCAAACTCAAACGCGCACCCATCGCCGCGAAATACGCCGCCGAGATCACCGCGCTGTATGCCGATCCGGTCCCTGACGGAGTCGTCAGCCTCGGATAACGATCTACGGCCGCGTCCCGGGGCGAATCCCGTTGCGGCCCCGACACCTCCGCCGTCGACCCACGCATCACCCGAGCCGACAGCGCGGAACAGGTGCGGCCGGGCCTGGTTGCTTCGTGATATCGGCCCCAGCAGGCGACATTTGCGCCCAACGCATCCGATGCTCAGCGCTGAGCACGCGAAATGCACTGTGGCCCCGGACAATACGTCCGGGGCCACACTATCGAGCCGGAATCAGCCCTTGACTTCGAACGTCGCGACGATCTGCGCGCGACCGATGGCGTGCGAGAACAGGTTGAAGCCCAGGAACGCAGGAGTCGCGTCCGCGCCCACGCCCAGGCTCTCCACGTCCACCGCGTGCACGGTGATGAAATACCGGTGGTAGCCGTGCCCGGGCGGGGGTCCCGCGCCGACGAATCCGGGGAAACCGCCGTCGTTGTTCAACTGCACTGCTCCGGCGGGCAGCGTGCCGCCCGAGCTGCCTGCGCCGCCCTCCAGCGAGGTGACCGTGACCGGGATATCGGCCACGGCCCAGTGCCAGAACCCCGATGCGGTCGGAGCGTCCGGATCGAACACGGTCACCGCGAAGCTCTTGGTCTCGGCCGGGAAACCCGACCACGACAGCTGCGGGGACACATCCTTACCGCCGGGCACACCGAACGCGCCACTGGCCTGCTCGATGGCGAACGCGCTGCCGTCACTCACATCGGCCGAGGTCAGCTCGAACGTCGGCAGTTGCGGCAGCGACGCGTACGGGTTGTAGGAATAGTCGGGCACGGGGCCGTCCTTTCGTCGTCGAGATCCACACCGGGCCTTCGGGCCCGGCGTCACGCTCGGATCGTCAGCTGTTCAGCAGGAAGTGTTCCAAAACCTTGGTGCCGAACTCCAGTGCGGTCACCGGAACCCGCTCGTCCACGCCGTGGAACAGCGCCGAGAAGTCCAGCTCGGGCGGCAACTGCAGCGGCGCGAAACCGAAGCAGCGAATTCCCAAGCGCGCGAACGCCTTCGCGTCGGTGCCGCCGGAGAGCATATACGGCACCGTGCGACCGTTCGGGTCGTGGGCCAGCACCGCGGCGTTCATCGCATCGACCAGATGCCCGTCGAACGTGGTTTCGTAGGAGTCGAGTTTGGTGATCCACTCGCGCTCCACATCCGGGCCGATCAGCTCGTCGACCTCCCGTTCGAACGCGGCCTGCCGGCCCGGCACCACCCGGCAATCCACGACTGCCTCCGCGGTCTGCGGAATGACGTTGGCCTTGTATCCGGCCTGCAGCATCGTCGGATTGGCGGTATCGCGCAGGGTCGCGCCGATGATGCGCGAGATCGTGCCCAGCTTGGCCAACTGGCCCTCGATATCGGGGCTGTCGGGATCGAACTGCAGACCGGACTCCTCCGACACCGCGGCCAGGAATTCCGCGACCGAATCCGAGAGCACCAGCGGGAAGGTGTGTTTGCCCAGCCGCGCGACCGCATCGGCCAGGATCGTGACCGCGTTGTCCTCGTGCAGGAACGACCCGTGCCCGGCACGAGCCTTGGCGCGCAACCGCATCCAGCCCAGCCCCTTCTCCGCGGTCTCCACCAGATACAGCCGCCGCTCGGTGCCGTCCGGGCGCGGCACGGTCAACGAGAACCCGCCCACCTCGCCGACCGCCTCGGTGACGCCCTCGAACAGGTCGGGCCGATTATCCGCCAGCCACTGCGAGCCCCAGCGGCCGCCGTTCTCCTCATCGGCCAGGAACGCGAACACCAGATCCCGGGGCGGGACCGTGCCCTCGATCTTCAACTGCCGCGCCACGGCCAGCGTCATGCCGACCATATCCTTCATATCGATCGCGCCGCGGCCCCACACATACCCGTCGCGCACCGCACCGGAGAACGGATGCACACTCCAGTCCGAAGCCTCCGCGGGCACCACATCCAGATGCCCGTGGATCATCAGCGCACCCCGGCTCGGATCCGCACCCCGCAGACGAGCGAAGACGTTACCGCGGCCCGGCGCACCCGATTCCACGTATTCGGTGGTGTAACCGGCCTGCTGCAACTGATCGGCCACCCATTCCGCGCATTCGCGTTCCCCCTTGGTCGTGGCCAGATCCCCGGTATTGGAGGTGTCGAACCGGATCAGCGCACTGACCAGATCCACCACCTCCGATACCGCGCGGGAGGTCGATTCCGATCGCATATCTTCACCAGTTGCGGACACGTACCCCTTCCTACCATTGCCCCAGCTCTCATCCACGCTTTGCCCGCAGCCCGCGCGTAATCCCGTGCGCCCCGGATGCGGTAGTCGCCTCTCTCCAGGCACGGCAGTCCCCGCGACCATTCCGCGCCCGGTGCATTTGGTCTACGTATTGAATTGCGCTGCAACGAGATTGCCGCTCCGGCGATCTTCGGGAACCCGACCGATTCGAATCGCGGCGGTTGCACGCACGGTGCGTCGCGGGTTGCGGGCTGCTCGCCCCGCCGGGGGACGCGGTATCCCTCGCTCGCGGGACGATCGGGCTGTGGCCTGCGGGTATCGTCCCTGGCGTGTTTACCGGATCGGTGTATCCGCATCGCGGGCGGCTGCCGCGCCTGTTCGCCTCGGCGCGCGATGTGGGCTCGGCCGAGGGCGGTGACCTGGCCGGGGTGCTGCGATCGCTGTCGCGGCAGTCGATGCTCGTCGCCGTCGCCACCGCGATCCTGGACACGGTGATCCTGGCGCTGTCGGGAATCTTCGCCGTGGCGCCGGTGCCCGCGATCGTGGTGACCGTGCTGATCGTGGCCGCCGATCTGGCCTTCGCCGCCGCACCCCGCACCGCCGGGGTGGTGGCCGTCGCGCAGGTGGTGCTGCGGTTGGCCGGTGCAGTGGTGCTGCACGGGCACGGGCTGCCGGTGCGTGTCGGCGATGTGGGATTCCTCATCGCCGGATACCGGGCCGGTGCCTGGCTGTCGGGCCGCGCCTCGCTGATCATCGTGCCGCTGCTGGGCCTGGGCGCGTGCGGCAGCGCGCTGATCGCCGACAGTCCGGCCATGCACGACTGGCGGCGACTCGCCGTGACCGCGGTATCGACCGGCGTGCTGCCGTGGCTGGTCGGGCGATACACCACCGCCCGCGGCGCGTACATCGCCGAACTCGAACAGCGCGAACGACTTCGGCGCCAAGAACAGCGCGCCGCGCTGGACCGGGCCCTGTCCGACGAACGTGAGGCGATCGCCCGCGACCTGCACGACGTGATCTCCCACCACGTCAGCGCCATCGGCATCCACGCCGGCGCGGCGCGGCTGGCGCTCGCGCCCGGTGCGGCCCCGGACGATCCGGCGACCAGATCTCTGGCCGCGGTGGAAGCCAGCAGTCGCGCGGCCATGGTGGATCTGCGCCGCCAACTCGATCTGCTGCACGGCCGTGACGAGGCCGGACGCCGCCAGCCCGGACTCGCCGACATCGAGGAACTGGCCGCGCACGTGCGCGCCGCCGGCCTGGACCTCGAGATCCACACCCACGGCTCGGACACGCCGCTGCCCGAATCCCTGGACGTGACGGTGTACCGGATCGTGCAGGAGATGCTCACCAACGCGCTGCGGCACGGCGAGGGCTGCGCCGACCTCACGGTGCACGAAAGCGGCGATCGCGTACTGATCACCGAGACCAATCCGGTCGCCGCACAACCCGATACGACACATTCCCTGCACCGCGGCCTGGACGGGATCCGCCGACGCGCCGAATTGTTCGGCGGCACGGTCGATTACGGGCTCGACGACGAGAATCGTTGGCGCATCACGGTATCGCTACCCCTGGGAGGCACATGAACACCCCGATCCGCGTCCTGATCGCCGACGACCACGCCATGTTCCGATCCGGGCTGCGCGCGGTGGTGCAGGCGCATCCGGAGACCGAATGCGTCGCCGACGTCGGGGACGGCCGCTCGGCCGTGGCCGAGGTGTCCCGGCTGCGCCCCGATGTGGCGATCCTGGACGTGCGCATGCCCAAACTCGACGGTCTGGCCGCCACCGAGGCGATCGTCGCGGCCGGGGGCACCCGGGTGCTGGTGCTGACCACCTACGACAGCGAAGCGAGCCTGGCGCGCGCGTTGCAGGCCGGGGCCAGCGGATTCCTGCTCAAGACGCTGCCGCCAGAGGAATTGATCGCCGCGGTGCGCATCGCCGCGCGCGGTGACGCGGTGATCGACCCGTCGATGACGCGGCGTCTGGCCGGGCGGTTCGCCGGAACGCTCACCGATCGCGCCGAACCACCCGAGATGGCCACGCTCACCGGCCGGGAGAAAGAGGTTCTGCTCCTTCTGGCCGATGCGCGCAGCAACAGCGAGATCGCCGCGGCACTGCATGTCGGTGAGGAGACGGTCAAGACGCACGTGTCCCGGGTTCTGGCCAAACTCGGTGTGCGCGACCGGATTCACGCGGTGGTGTACGCCCATCAGCACGGGTTGGTGCGACCCGAGGCCTGATGCCCCGGCTCGCGCGATTGCAGTGGGATAGCCCACAGTAATTCGCGATCTGCTACCAAGCAAATGCTTGTCTTGCTACCGTCGCTGGTGCAGGAGGACGGACGCGGCGATCGACGACGATCGCGCAACGCGCCGAACCGGACCGCGCGATACGCGGCCCATCGGGGACTATCAACGGGGATGTGACCGAGGGCAGATCACTGCCGCTCGACGAAGTCCGGTGCCCACGCGCACCACGGACACGACGTCGACGCGCACACGATGCTGCCGTGCTCCTGGCGACCCGACAGACAGGAAGGCACATGAACATCCCCGCACCGATGCCCGACCTCGACCATCCGCTGATTCCCGTCGCGCGGGCGTACACCAAGTACTTCACCCCGCGCGTCACCGGACTCGAGAACCTGCCCACCGCGGGCGCGGCCCTGATCATCGGCAACCACTCCTCGATCTACTGGGCCCCCGAGGTGTGGATCACCTTCATGACCATGCTCGATCATCGCCGCGGCGAGCCCAGTTTCGGTGTCGCGCACGACATCCTGTTGCGCACACCGATTCTGCGCGACAGCCTGCAGAGCCTCGGCGTGCTGCCCGCCTGTCGGGAGGCGGCCACCAACGCGGTCAAGGACGGCGGGGCGGTCCTGGTGTATCCCGGCGGCGACTGGGAGGCGTGCCGCCCGTGGACCGAGCGCGGCAAGGTCGATTTCGCCGGACGCTGCGGATTCGTGCGACTGGCCCTGGAACTGGGCATCCCGGTGATCCCCGCGGTCGCCAACGGCGGCCACGACGCGATCTTCGTACTCAGTCGCGGCGAACGCACCGCGCGACTGCTCGGACTGGACAAACTGTTGCGCGCCAAGGTTTTCCCCTACACCGTGGGCCTGCCCTTCGGTGTCGCGCCGGTCCTGCCGCAGGTGCCGCTCCCGGCCTCGGTGCAGGTGAGCTTCCTGCCGCCGCTGCAATGGTCCACCGAGCCGGGCGACCACTGCGACACCGCCACGGTCGAGCGTTGCTACGAGCACACCCTGTCCACCATGCAGACCGAACTGGACCGGTTGCGCGCCGAGACACCCAATCCGGTCACCACCGGCATCCGCACTCATCTCGCCGGGCTGCCGGGTCCGTTGTCCGCGCTGGCCGAACTGCTCTGACCCGCCGGGGATCGTTCAGCCGCGCCCGAGATAGGGCATCCCGGTCGCCATCACCGTCAAGAACGGCACAGCGGTGTTCAGCGGAAGGTCGATCGTCTGCACGAGAAGCCGAGCCACATCGGCCGCGTCGATGGTCGGCTCGGGCCGCACGGTGCCATCGGCCTGCAGCGCACCGGCGGCGATTCCCGCGGTCAGATCGGTGGCCGCATTGCCGATATCGATCTGACCGACCGCGATGCCGTGGGCGCGGCCCTCGAGGGCCAGCGCCTTGGTCAGCCCGGTCACCGCGTGCTTACTCGCGGTGTAGGCCACCGCGTACGGGCGCGGCACGTGCGCGGAGATCGAGCCGTTGTTGATGATCCGCCCGCCGGCCGGGTCCTGGCGGCGCATCAACCCGAACGCGGCTTGTGCGCACAGGAACGACCCGGTCAGATTCGTGTCGATCACCTGACGCCACTGCTCATGCTCGACCTGCTCGATCGGCTGGGACGGCCCGAACAGTCCGGCATTGTTGATCAGCACGTCGAGCCGGGACCAACGCCGTTCGATGTGCTCGAACAGTTCCCGCACCGAGTCGGCATCGGTGACATCGGCGGTGACAGCCTCGGCCGACCCGGGATCCGGTGCGGCCGAGACGGTCTGCGCGAGTGTCGCGGCCGTGCGACCGGCGGCGACGACATGATGCCCCGCCGCGCTGAGCGCGACGGTGATCGCGCGGCCCAGGCCGGTCCCGGCGCCGGTGACGAGAACGATCTTGCGCTCGGACACGAGATCAGCCCGACGCCCGTGCGGACACCGCCGGCTCCGGTTCGGCCTGCTCGCCCTCGGAGCCGGAAACCTCCGGCAAAGCGGGCGTGGGCAGCTCGTCCGGCAGGCTCCGATCGCCTCCGGTCGCCTTGCGCACCAGCCAGCGCAGCCCGCGGGACAACCCCACCAGAATCACCGCCAGCACCGCGGTGCCCACCGCGGCACGCAGCCAGTACGCCGGACCGACCGGCGCCATCCCCATGTCCGCGCGCAATCCGCTCTGCCAGTGTGTGGCGTTCACCGTCGCGGCGATCACCGCGAACCCGCACACCAGAAGCACCGGCACCCGATGCTGCCCCCAGCGCTTCTCCACATCGATATCGCGCCGCCGCAACAGGATTCGCCCCAGTCCGGCGATCCCGATGGCGAGGGCGGCCAGAACGCCGGTGAGCACCGCCTGGGTTGCCGAAGTCCGCGGCAGCACCGCGGGCAGCAACGAGACGACCGTGGCGATCGTCACCGCCGCGATGGTGCCCACCCGGGGACGGATGCGGTTCATCGCGCCACCACCCTCCGGCTCCGGCGGCGATATCCGATCGCGGCCACCGCCAGCAGTACCAGCGCGCCGATCACCGTCACCGCGGCCGGGCCGCCCATGTGCCAGAGCTGATGATCGAAGGTCTTACCGGACAGCTGCGTGCCGAATATGTACTCCGGTTCGGGCGTGGCGTAGTTCTGTCGACGGGAATTGAGGTCCACGCCGGTGGTGGCCACGGTCGCCATCAGCTCGCAGCCGGTCTCGGAGACGCTGTCCACCCGCGATTGGCAGGCTGCGTGGATGCGCTGCTGGAACACCGCGTCGATGGCCTGACGGCCCCACGCGCCCAGCGGCTGATGGCGGTGTTCGGCATAACGCAGCACGTCGTACCCCAGATCGTGGGCACGGCAGGCGGACAGGAACTCCGCAGGCAACTGGATCGGGGACGAGCACGCCCCGCCCGGGTCGACGAGCAGATGGTTCTCCACCACCGGCCGGTACCCCGCGCCTTCGGCGAAATCGGCCGGCAGACGCACGTCCCACGGATGCGCACCGATCAGATCGGTCACCGCCGCACGCGCCGCGCGGTTCTCCGAGCCCGGATTGTTCACCGACGCCGAGGCGTGCATGGCCGGGGCGAACGCCAGGGTGACCGTGGCGGTGAGCAATGCCATCATCATCGAGCCGAGCAGGCGACGCACATCCCGCGAACGAACCCGCCGTAACGAGGTGTATCTGCGCACAATGTGTGCGCCTCGCGGCGTGGGCGGGGCGGTGGGAGTCGGGTCCGGCGGGACGCCCGGTCGGGCCGGTGTTACATCACTCACGGTGTCCGAAGGTATGCGATAGGCGCGGAGAAGTGTAGTCGAGCGCGGTTCGCGCACTCGATATCACGACAAATGCCTCGTCAACGGGTTCGCATCGAGTGCGGCTACACAGAAGGTGTGCGACCGGCCGACTCGTCGCAGTAATCAATTCCATGGCGTCAGGACGACTTTGGCCGTAGCGCCGTCAGCAACGTCGCGGTACGCTTCCTGCCCCTCGAGCAGCGGACGTTCCACGATCCCGGCAGGTGCTCGCAGACCGCCGGACTCGAACAACCCGGCCAGGGTCCGCAGCGCCCCGGCGGTGCGAACCGTGTCGTGCAGCAGCGAATTGACCCCGATCAGGGTTCCGCCGCGCCGGTACAGATCCAGCACCGGGACACGTTCGTGCCCGTCCGGCGGTGCCGCGATCACCGCGGTGCGACCACCCGCGGCGAGCGCGGGAATCGTTGCGGGCAAATGGAATCCGCTGGTGTCGAAGATCGCCTCGGCGCCGTCGGCGAACCGGTCGCGCACCTGCGCGGTGAAGTCCTCGCGCTCGGCGAACACGAACGCGTCCGCACCCCGCTCGCGCAGCGCGGCCGCCTGCTCCGCACGCCGCACCGCGACACTCGCCCGTGCACCGCGAGCGAGCGCCAGCGCATACGCCGCCGAACCCACCGCACCGAATCCGATGATCACCGTCGGCGTGCCGGGCCCGACCAGACTGCGGTCCAGCGCCTCGAGCGCGGTCACATAGGGCACCGGAACCGCCGCGGCCTCGGCGAAGGACAGGTTCTCCGGCAACCGGGTCACCCCGTCCGCGGGCAGCGTCACGTACTGCGCATGCGTGCCGTCGCGCAGGAATCCCGGTTCGCGGCCACTCGCCCACACCCGGGCCCCGAGAAGTCCGCCCGGTCCCTGGACGACCTCACCGGCCACATCGCGACCGGGAATCCGCGGCAGGGTCGTATACGGGAATCTGCCCAGGACGTTCTTCACATCGCTCGGGTTGAGCCCGGCCGCATGCACCCGGACGAGCACTTCGCCGGACTCGTGCGTCGGCGTGGGCGTCTCCACCAGCTGCAGTGCATCCAGGGAGCCGAACCGATCGAACCGCAGGGCCTTCATCCGGCCATCGTAGGAGGCCGCCGATCAGCCTTCCGGAGGACCCGCAGGTGTGGCGCCGGGTGCACTCGCGCACGGTGTGCCACGAGCCCTCGGGCGCCGAGCCGGGTGATGATGTCCATCGAGACGGTCGGTGAGCGCGGAGCTCGCACCGGAAAGGCGGGGTCATGGGTTCGGTGCACATTCTGTCGCATCCGCTGTCCACGACCAGGGTGTCGGTGTTCCCCGGTGATCCGCCGCCGCGCCTGGACACCGTGTGCACCCTCGCCGAGGACGGCTACTACCTGCGAACGGTGACCGTCGGCGAGCACACCGGCACGCACTGGGGAGCCCCCGCGCACTTCACCGCCGGGGCCGCGGCGGCACACGAGCTGCTCGCCGAGGATTTCGTCCTTCCCGGAGTGGTGATCGATATCGCCGAGCGGGCCGCCGCCGAACACGACTACGCGGTCACGGTCGCCGATCTGATCGAATGGCAGGACCGGAATGGGCCGTTCCCGGTCGAGGCCGCGGTGCTGCTGCACACCGGGTGGGATATCCGCTGGGGCACGGACGATTTCGCCAACCACGGCCCGGACGGGCGGATGCACCATCCGGGATTCTCGGTCGAGGCGGTGCACTGGCTGCTCGACCACAGCGTCCTGGGGCACCGGGGCGCACTGGGCACCGACGCGTTCAGCCCGGACCTCGGCGTGGACGACACCTTCGCGGTGTCCAGACTCCTGTATCGCGAGCATCGGCTGAGTCTGGAGATCCTGACCGGTCTGGCCGGCCTGCCGACGCGGGGTTTCACCGTCGTGGTCGGCGGTTTCGTCAGCGAACACGGCTCGGGCTCACCCGCGACCATCTACGCCCTCGTGGACGAGACCGGTCACCGGCACGAATAGCCGATCTCACGCGCAGTGGATCAGGAACTTCGCCACGGCGGTGTCGGCGGGTTTCACATCGACCTGAGCGTTCGCCACGGCATCGGGCGAACATCCGGACGGCACGGAGGTCACAATGGCGTGGTAGCACCCCGGCGGGAAACTGTGACTGGCGGCGCCGTCGTTGCCGGTGGTCAACGTCGCCGAGGCGTCGTTCCCCGAACACCGGGTGACCCGCACCGCGACCATCGGGACCGGGAAGCGCTCGGTGCCGGTTCCGGCCTGCACCTTCACCGTCCCCTGCGGTGCGGTGGGTGTGGACGGCGCGGAGGAACCGCCCGGCGACGCGGAACACCCCGCGGCGGGCAGCGTGAGCAGGATCGCGGCCAGTGCGGACAGCGCGAACAACATGCGGCGCACCCGGACTCCTTCCGATCGGTCGGCCGGGCGAGCCTCGTCGCCCGGCCCAACTCTATGTCCTCACCGCGCCCACTTCCCGGCATGACACCACCCCTCGGCGTGCCCGCACGGAAAGCTCCGCTCCTGACTCGGGAAGTATCCGCGGGCCTCGGTGAGACGCTACGTGAATTCTCGACCGAACATTTTGTCCGGTGTTACACCACATCCCGATAGTCGTTCTGCCACAGCCCCATTCGGAATGTTGCAGCCGAAATAACCGAAAGGGGAATCGGTATTTTCCACCGGTGGTCGTATGCGAGAGTGGACGCGCCGCGACGCGCGGCAACGAATCGCCCAGCCGAAAATGGAGATATCGAATTGACACCCGGAGACGCGATGCGGGTGGCCGCACTCGCAGTTGTCACCACCCTCACCGCTGCTGTCGTGACGACGGCCACCGGAACCACCGCATCGGCTGCCGGGCCGGTGGATCCGATCACCTCCTCCGGGCGGCCCGCGGCCACCGCGAAAGCATCCGACGGCTCGACCGTCACGAAGCTGACCGTGCACGACGCACGGCACCTGACCCTGCAGGTGTATTCCACCGCGATGGGCCGTGACATCGCCGTCGACGTGCAACGTCCCGCCGACAGCTCGACACCGCGACCGGTGCTGTACCTGCTCAACGGCTCGGGCGGCGGCACCGACGGTGACAGCTGGGCCACCATGACCCACGTCCTGCAATTCCTCACGGACAAGAACGTCAACGTGGTGCAGCCGCTCGGCGGCGCGTGGAGCGTGTACACCGACTGGATCAAGGACGATCCGAAGCTGGGCCGCAACAAGTGGACGACCTTCTTCACCCGCGAACTTCCGCCGCTGATCGACGCCGCCCTGGCCACCGACGGCCGCAACGCCATCGCAGGCCTGTCGATGGCCGGTGAATCGGTGCTGGCGCTGTCCATCGCGAAACCGGGCCTGTACCGCAGCATCGCCTCCTACAGCGGCTGCGCGCAGACCAGCGATCCGCTCGGCCAGCGCGAGATCAAGACGATGGTCGAGTTCTGGGGCCACGGAAACCCGGCGAACATGTGGGGCCCGGACGACAGCCCGCTGTGGGCGGCCAACGACCCGTACGTGCACGCCGAGCAGCTGCGCGGGGTGAAGCTGTTCATCTCCGCCGGAAACGGACTGCCCGGACCGCACGACACCCTGGACAGCCCGTACCTGACCTACGGATTCAGCCGCACCCCCGACACGCTGGCCAATCAGATCCTGCTCGGCGGCCTGATCGAGGCCGGGGTGAACGCCTGCACCCACCACCTCCAGGAACGCCTGAACCAGCTCGGCATCCCCGCCACCTACGACTACACCCCGACCGGAACCCACTCGTGGGGTTACTGGCAGGACTCCTTCGTGAAGTCCTGGCCGGTGCTCGCTTCCGGACTGGGCATCTGACCGGGCGCCCCCACTGCCCGCAACTCGGGCAAATTGCCCGCATCCGATGCTCCCGACCGCGTGACTTCGGCTCGTTACCGCGTCTATCCTCGCGGTGTGTCGTTACACAGCCCGGCGCTCGGTGATGTTCAATCGGTGCCGTTGCAGTTCCAGCGAACGAGTGAAAGGTAGTAGACATGGCACTTCCAACCATGACGGCCGAGCAACGCTCCGAGGCGCTGGCGAAGGCTGCCGCCGTCCGCAAGGCTCGGTCGGAGCTGATCGAACAGATCCGCAAGGGATCGGTGTCGCTGTCCCAGGTGCTCGAACGGGCCGACAAGGAAGATCTCGTGAAGAAGACGAAGGTCGCCGCGGTCATCAAGGCACTGCCGGGCATCGGACCGGTCAAAGCCGCCAAGCTGATGGACGAGGCGGAGATCCCCGCCGACCGTCGCATCGGCGGCCTCGGCTCGCGCCAGCGCGCCGCCCTGCTCGAGGCGATCAAGAACTGATCCCGGCGGCGCTCAGCATCGAACAGCCCCGCGACCTGCACAAACCCCTGTGATTTGGTCCACGCGGACTGATCCGATAACCTTGCTGAGCACCACCGGTCCGGGTGGCGGAATGGCAGACGCGCTAGCTTGAGGTGCTAGTGTCCTATTAACGGACGTGGGGGTTCAAGTCCCCCTCCGGACACAGTTCGAAACGAAAGCCGTTGCATCGCAACGGCTTTCGTCATTTCTGGGTACAACCTCCGACCGAACCGCGAGCCGGGCAGTTCGAGCCGAGCCCTTCCGGCAATGACCGGAGCGCCTCACCCGCTCGCAGCGTGAATACGACCCAACTCAGCCTCGACCACGGCCGCAGGCCCCGCTGAACCTGCCAATCAGACACTCCCCTGACGGCTGATCAGGACGTCGCCTAGCTCGTCGAACCCGTTCACGAGTAGGTCGCAGACGACCGAGTTCGGGTCCTCGGGCTGTTTGTGCGGTCCTTTCTCGCGGCTTCGGCGCACGTATGCCGTCCGCATGCCGATGGCACGGGCACCGTCGAGATCCCAGCCATGGGCTGCGACCATGAGCAATTCGTGCGGTTGACGATCGAGTAGGTCGACCGCGGTTCGGTACACCGCGGGCTCCGGCTTGTACTGCCGTGGGATCTGCGCGGACAGAACGCAATCGAACGGCAAGCCGGCGTTCTTGATGAGAGCCGTCGTTTGGGCGAAGCCGCCGTTGGACAGCGCCACAACCGTGTAATGCTCGCGGAGACGGGTGAGCCCGTCCTGGACATCGGGCCATGCCGGCAGGCGATGCCATGTCTTCACGAACGCATCGCGGACATCCGGCGAGAGCTCCACGGCCCCACCGATCTTCGCGAGCACACGGTCGAGTCCCTCGGCGTGCAGGACGTCGAGGAGCGCGAACTCTCGACGCCCGCGCCGGACAGCATCGAGGGCGTCGAAGAAGTCCGCGCGCCACAAATCGGTGACCACAACAGGATCCACGCTCAGGCCATGCTTTTCGATGAGGACGCCGAGTTGGTCGGTTACTCCGGTCCACCAGTCGAACGTCGTGCCGAAGATGTCGAAGACCAGCGCCTTGATAGCACGGGGTTCGAACTCCATGATCCCCTCCAGGAGGCAAGTCAGTGCTGAGAGTTGTCGGCATCGCTTCTATTCGGCGATCAATATCGTCACCAACCACGAAGCCACCATCGACAAGGCACATTCTCCACTGGTCGATGCAGTCCGCGAGATCAGCACATTCACCGCAGTCGCTCTGGGTGTGGCTCGGTCACCATGGAGGGTCCTCGCAGACCAGCCCGATCCGCTGGATCTCGAGACTGACCACGCACAGGCGGCCGAGCAGCTCGAATTTCATTGCCCGACAACGACAATTCCGAACAGAGTGGCACCAGCGCTGCACGCTCTCGGCTCCGACCGTCGCACGTGCAGATGTACTGGCGATGAGGAGCGAGGTGGCTGCGGATCAATAAGCTGGCAACCGCTGAAATCCCGACCGGGGCTGCCTGTACGAGCCCCACCGACGTCGAGCGAGGCGCGCGCGAACTGGCGGCGCACGTGGAACGGTACGCCGGGCCGGTCGTCGACCGCATCCCAGTGCCCGATCCATCGGGGGAACCTCGCCACTAGCAGTCACCGATGCAGAAAGAAGCCCCGGCGTGCGACCACCAGGGCCCCTTGGGGGTATCGTCCCGCTGATCGCTCAGCTCGACGTGGTAGGGATATCCGATCAGGGTTGCTGTCGACGCACCGGTCCGGCTGACTCGCTACCACCGGATATAGGACAGAGCCGATAAACCGGCACCCCCAACCGTCATGTGCTTCCCGGTCTCTGCGGGCGGCCTTGAAACGTACTGCCGCAAACCGGTATTCGGCGGGAGGTACGCCCGACTGGGACTTGTGCCGCCGAGCGATACGTGGTGCGGTACACCTGGACTGTAGTAGATTCCGCTCATCGAGTTGAGGTCACAGGCGAACACTCTTGTGCGCCAGGAAGGTACGCCCCGGAATGACCCTCGATCAGCCCGACTCGGCCGAGTCCGAGGCCGTTCCGGCGGGCGCGGCCACGGCGGCCCGCGGCCGGGCCCGGCGGTGGCTCCGGCGGACGGTGATGGTTATTGCGGCTTCGACCGTCGCTGTCACGGCGTTCTCGTTCGGTTACAACGCGGCGACGCCGGATCGCGCCGCTGCGCCGATCGGCTCGGCGTACGTGCAGACGGGCGACATCTCTACCCGCTATCGGCAGTGGGGAGACAAAGGAACCCCGATCGTGCTGGTGCACGGCTTCATCGAATCGGCAGATACCTGGCAGTATGTGGCGGCACGCCTGGCTGCCGCCGGACACCGGGTCTACGCCCTGGACCTCGACGGCTTCGGCTACACGCACAGGGTCGGACCGTTCGACCTCGACCATCAGACCAGCCAGTTGCTGGAGTTCATCACGGCTCTGCACCTCGAGCGCCCGGTTGTGGTCGGGCACTCCAGCGGGGCGGCGATCGCCGCGGCGGCCACCTTGCGGAACCCACCGGCGGTCGGTGGCCTGATGTTCCTGGACGGCGATGCCCTGGCCACCGGCGCCGGCTCACGGTCCCCCTTGACCCACATGTTCATCGAGCCCTACCGGACGACACTGCTGCGACTGGCCGTGCGCTCGGACACTCTCGTGGAGACCGTGTATCGCAAAGCGTGTGGTCCGGGCTGCCCGAAGCTCGATGCGGCTGGTATCGACCAGTGGCGCCGCCCCCTTCAGGTTCCCGGCGCCGAGCCCGCCCTGTGGGCGATGCTCACCCTCGGTGTTCCCGGCCTTCCCGCGGCCCGACTCGCCGAGCTGGCGACGATGCCGCTGCCGAAATCGGTGGTATTCGGCGCCCAAGACTCTGTCTTCACCAGCAACGCCCCCACCCAGACCGCCGAACAGATCGGCGCCGGAACACCGACCGTGATCCCCGGCGCAGCCCATCTCACACCGGTCAACAGCCCCACACTCGTCGCCACCGCAATCCTGGCGCTCGCCGACAGGACAACCTCTGACCACCAATCTCCTGGCGGGCACTGACAGGCCGGAGATCAACCGGCATACAGCGTTCCATCTGATGCTACAAAGGCACTTCGAGTGGCGGACGGGAACATTTCAGGCTGCAAGAATCGTCGGCAGCGAGAGTGATTGCACCGCAATCGGTTTGGTGCGCCGACTTCTCACGCTGGCCGGTTCGGCGCATTGGTATCGGGGGCAGTGCGGCTCAGCCGGGAAGTTCGGTGACGCCGAGGGCGAAGTCCCAGTTACCCACGCCGTGGCGGGCGAGGCCCATCGTCACCACGCCCGCTCCTTCCAGCCAGTACGCCATTTTCAGGTCGCCGACGTCCAGCGGGCGCAGCCCGAGGCTCTCGATGAACGCCTCCACGTCTGCCTTGGCCTGCGCATCGTCGCCGGCGATGAAGACGGCGGGTCGGGCCTTCTCCAGAACATGGCGGAAGATCGTGTTGAATGCCTTCACCACGCTGGCGCCGGCCGGGGCCACCTTGGCGGCTTCCTGCGCGATCGAGGTGCCCTCGCCGTGGGCCAGCCCGTCGGCCGCGGAATTGAATGGGTTGCTGATGTCGACGATGACCTTGCCCGCGAGGGCGTCTCCGTAGTGGGCCACGACCGGAACGACGTTGGCGTACAACAGGGCCACGATGACGATGTCCCCGGTCGGAATGGCTCCCCACTCTCCCGTCGTGGCGCCGCCGCCGAGAGCCTTGGCCAGGTCAGCGGCTTTGGACCGATCGCGGCCCATGACCTCGACAGTGTTGCCGCCCGCCACCGCCAGCGCGCCGATGGTGCGCGCCATGTTCCCGGTGCCGATGATGCTGATGCTGCTCATGAGTTGTCCCATCTCGCCTGACGATCGGATAGGTTGACTGCTCTGGCTTTTTGGCGCTCAGATCGCCGCGGTGCCGCCGTCGACGGCCAGTTCCATCCCGTTCACATAACTCGAGTCGTCCGAGGCAAGGAACAACGCGACCGTCGCGATCTCCTCGGGGCGGCCCATCTCTCCTCGCGGGATCAGCAATTCGAACTGCCGCTTGGTCTCCTCGTCGAACAACTCCTCCTGCTTCGGCGTGGCGACCTGGCCGGGCATCAGCACATTCACCCGGATCCGCCTGTCCTTCAACTCGGACAACCACACGCGGGCGTAGGCCTGGAGCACAGCCTTGCTCGCCGCGTACACGCTCCACTCGGGATAGCCCTTGACCGACGCGTTCGACCCGGTCATGAAGATCGAGCCGCCGTCATTGAACAACGGCAGCGCCTTCTGCACTGTGAACAGCGTGCCGCGCGCGTTGAGCCCGAACGCGGTGTCGAAGTGCTCCTCGGTGATCTCGCCGAGCCTGCGCTGCTCGCCCGTTCCGGCACTTGCCCACAACACGTCGATCGTGCCCTTTTCCCGCTCGACCGTGTCGAACAGCCGGTCCAGATCCGCCAGGTCCGCCGAGTCGCCCTGCACGCCGGTCACGTTCCTGCCGATCAGCGTGACGGCTTCGTCCAGCGCTTCCTGCCGCCTGCCCGAGATGAAGACATGCGCGCCTTCCTCGACGAACAGCTTGGCGCCGGCCAGTGCCATGCCGCTTGTCGCGCCCGTGATCACCGCCACCTTGCCATCAAGTTTTCCCACGATCACTCCACCGTTCGAGTTATGTATACCGCTCTGTGTGCTTAACGTATCGAACAGTCGACAGGGGCGCAAGCTATGTACACCGTTCGTTACCCAATCGGCTAGACTCGGGCCATGACGGAGTTGGAGAAAGGCCCTCGAGGTCAGCGCCGCGGCAGGGGCGCGCGCGAGCGCATCCTCAACGCGTCACAACAACTGTTCCGCGAGCAAGGCATCAACCAGACCGGCATGGACCAGCTCTGCGCGGCGGCTCAGGTGTCGAAGCGAACGGCCTACCAGCACTTCGCAGGCAAGGACGAACTCGTCGCGGAATACCTGCGCCGATTCGATCCCGACGTCATGCCAGGAGTGTTCGACCGCACCGACCTCACGCCGCGCGAACGGCTCCTCGCGGCCTTCGAAGCGCCCGCGAACGCGACCGAGGACGACATCACGCCCCTGTGCCCGTTCATCGGAGCGTCCGTCGAAATCCAGGACCCGGACCACCCCGCACGCCGACGCGCACACGACTACAAGAAAGCCGTCGCCGCACGGCTCGCCGAGACCGCCCGCGAGGCCGGCGCCACCAACCCCGAACAGCTCGGCGAACAACTGGCGCTGCTGCTCGATGGCGCCTCGGCCCGCAATCGAGCTCTCAACGCCGAAACCTTCCCCACTGCCGCCGCCATCGCCGCGGTCCTCATCGACAACGCCGTCCCCACATCAGCCCAACAATGAGGGCGTGCCTGAAAGTTTGTGGGTAACCCTCGGTGTGACACGTAGGCTGGGAGTCATTTCCCTTCGGGCCCAGGGCTTTCACGGCAGTGACGGGTCTACGGTCGGCCGAGCCGACTGTGAACCGGCAGACGGACCGCACGACTGTCCCGTCTGATTGAAGATGAGACAGACGGCCGTCCCGAGTTGTCAGGTCTCGGTGGGTGGCGCGCTCATCGCTGCCGCCAGGAACGTGATCGCCCAGCGCTGGGTCGCCTCGCCCGCCACCGGGGACACGCAGGCCGGGGGGCATCGGTTGTAGACCTCGACGCGGTCCACGGCCGTTACGGCGAGGATGCCTCGCATCCGGAACCACAGCTCCTCCGGGGAAAGGCCGGGCAGTGCGCGTGCGAAGGCCGCCAGGTAGCGATCGCGGACAGTCTCCTCGGCCGGACCGGTCCAGTTGCGCATTTCCTCGGCCGGGTCGCCGAAGATCATCACGATCAGCCGGGATGTGCGGGCGCCGCCCTCGTCGCCGGCCGGTGTCTCGTCGAACAGCGGCCCCGCGAATGCCTCCACCAGCTCGGTCACCGTCGGGTCCGGGGGCCGGGCGAGCAGTCGGTCGAGCTCGGCGCACTGCGCGGCGTTGATGGGTTCGATCACGCGGCGAACGACCTGGGCCAGAAGTTCGGCCTTCGAACCGAAGTGGTACCCGACGGCGGCCAAGTTCGCTCCGGCAAGGTCGGTGATCGCGCGGACCGAGGTGCCGCGGAAACCGCGCTCGGCGAAGAGGCGTTCGGCCGCGTCGAGGATCTGGGTGCGGGTGTCCGGCGGCGCCATGTGTGCGTACTATACATATGTTTGAATCAAACGAACGTATGACTGAAACGAACGTATGAAAGAGAGTTGTCATGAGACTGCTCGTGTACGGTGCCGGGGTTCTCGGCAGCCTGTTCGCCGCCCGGATGCACGAGGCCGGACACGACGTCTCGCTCCTGGCCCGGGGCCAGCGCCTTGCCGCACTGCGTCGGCACGGCGTGCAACTCGCCGAGGGAAACAGCCCGCACGTCAGGCGAGTACCTGTTCCGGTGGTCGAGCACCCGGCCGGCGGGTACGACCTGATCGCCGTCGTCGTCCGCACCCATCAAGTGGACGCGGTGCTGGAGTCACTCTCCGGTATCGAAGGCGACGCGCTGTTCCTGCTCAACTGGGCGGCCGGCGCGGAGCCACTGGGCGCGGTGATCGGGTACGAGCGGGTGCTGCTCGGGTTCCTCACTGCCGGCGGCACGATGGACGGCGACGTGGTCCGCTATCGCGCGACCAATCTCATGACCCGCCTGCTCCCGATGCCGATCGGTGAACCCGACGGCCGAAACACCCTGCGACTGGAACGGATCGTGCGGGCGCTCGGTGCCGCCGGGATCAACGCCAAGGCCGAGCCCCGGATGGATGCCTGGCTCAAGACGCACGCCGCTTTCGCGGTGCCACTGGAGCAAGCGGTGCACGCGGCGGGCGGCCCGGTAGCGCTGGCCGATGATCCGGACGCGGTCCGCGGCATGATCCGCCTCATGCGGCAGCACCTGGCCGCCATGCCGACGCCGCCGGTCCCCCGCGGGTTCGTCGCGCTACAGACCCTGCCGGAGGGGCTGCTCATGGTCATGCTGCGGCGCTTCCTACGAAGCCCGACCGCCGCGCACAGCGGGCTCAACAGTGCGTCTCCTGCATCGATGGCCGAGCTCGAGCGGATGGCCGAACAGATGCGCGCCTATACCAGGGGCCGATAGACGGAGGCACTGCCGGACTCCCACCATCCGTCTCACGCAGATGAGGCAATTCGCCAGATACCCGATCGCTTACTCCGAATATTTTGCGTTGCAGTCGATCTCGCTACGCGGAACGCCCGCTCAGCGGCATCGTCGTGCAGTCAGCATGGCGTTCCGGTGGGGCGGGCGAAAATATCTGATGATCAGGCACTCACAGTGCGCTGATCGGACGTGTTGTCGGTGCCCGGGTGAACCATCACTTGTCGGAATTGGGGATCGCCTGACCGGGGCCGGGTGGGTCTGAGAGGGTCGCCACATGAAGATCGGTGTCGCACTTCCGCAGATGGCTCCCGGCTACGGACCGGGTACGACGCTCGACTGGGCCCGGCGAATCGACGCGGGCCCGTTCTCGAGCGTCTCCGTGGGCGAGCGGGTGACGTTCTCGAACCCGGAGATGGTCGCGACACTGGGCGCCTGCGCCGCGGTCACCAAGCGAGTGCAGGTCCTGGCGAACCTCTGGGTGCTCCCACAGCACCCGATGACAATGGTCGCCCAGCAGATCGGCACCCTCGACCAGCTCGCGAACGGCCGCCTCGAGATTGCCGTCGGCATCGGCGGTCGCGAGCACGACTACCGCGCTCTCGGCGCCGACTTCAAGCGACGGCACCAGCAGCTCGACGACAAGGTCGCCGAGCTGAAGTCACTGCTGGCCGGTGAGCCCCCGTTCGAGGGCGCGGACCGGTCGGACCGGCGTGCGTGCAGCCGGGTGGGCCGATCATCCTCGCCGGCGCGATGGGGCCGAAGGCGATGCGTCGGGCGGCGCGGTGGGCCGACGGCATCTCCAGCTTCAGCATCCCAGGCGACGCCGAGGAGATCGCCAAGGCAGGCGAGCTCGCCGACCGGTGCTGGGCCGAGACCGGTCGCAAAACGACCCCTCGCAAAGTCAGCGGCTGCTTCACCGCCTTGGGCGTCACCGATGCATCCGAGGCGCTGCACTCCTTCACCGCTCGCTACCTCGGCTTCCTCGGACCCGACCTGGCCGACACGGTCGCCGCGTCGACGCGGGCGTCGAGTCCCGAGGTGCTCGCCGGCATCCTCGACGGCGCGGAGCGGGCCGGATGCGACGAGTTCATCCTGGTCCCGGCCGTCACCGACCTGAACTTCCTCGAGGTTGCGTCCGAAGTGGTAGCCGCACGGCCTTGACGCTCGAAAAATCATGCTGAATGACAACAAGCACATCGGTACGCTCGGCAACGCGGACCGATTCCTTCCGCCGAATCTCTAGCCGCTCATCGGCTACTTAAGACTGGTGCCTGGGTCTGATCCCGGCCAGGATCGAGCCCAGGTACCCGGTGGGAGGCTCCCTGAGCGGCTGCCCGCCGATCGTTGGTGTGGCTCACTCATGGCTTGCCTCCCACCGGGTTACCGTGCGGGCGTGGCTGGAAAGGGGTTTGCCCTGGCTCGAAGTAGCGGTGCCTTCTCGCACGGACACCTGTTCGTTCGGACTCCGGGGTAGCGTGCTGTGCTGCCACCACAGCACATCTTGCGCGTGAATAGAGTGAGCCGCTCCTCCGTGAGACCGCGCTGTTGGATCTGGCGGACCTACAGCACAACGCCCGCGACGGCCTGCACATCGCCGCGCTGGCCAGCTCCTGGACCGCGTTCATCGCCGGATTCGGCGGGCTGCGTCACGACTCCCCCCAACTGGCCCGGCTCGCTTTCCGGCTGCACGACCGTCACCGCGCGCTCCACATCGAGATCACCCCGGGCCAAGCTCGATACGAGCTCCTGGCCGGCCCGCCGCTGACCCTCGAACACCACCGCAGGCCCTTCAACCTCGCACTCGGGGACACCGTCACCCACCCCATCCCGCCGCCGATCTCCGCACCCCGCCCGCACCGGCCATCCGGCCGAGAACCCAACCCGCGTAGCGACACCGCCTGATCGGGCTGATTCCGCTGGAGTTACGCGAGCAGATCACGGTTTCGGGCGATGTATCGTTCGACGGTTTGCGGGCTGTGGCCGGTGATGTCCTCGACGGTGGGGTCATGCGATCGTAGCGGCCGTCGCGGTGCAGCCGGCCATCGTGGAGATGTGGTCCTGTGTGTGCGAGTCCGCGTTGCCGACCCGGGACTGTTGGACACTCCCGAAGCTAGATTCCGAACCACTGCGCGAGCACTGGACGCAGTTCGCCCAATTCGTCAGGGTCGGGCCGGGGCTGCGAGGACGCCCACGCAACATATCCGTCGGGACGCATCAGTAGAGCCGTGGCGGGTATCGCACCGACCGGGCGTCCGGTGGCGACGGTGAGCCGATCTCCGCTATCGGTCACGGCGGCCGCGACCGTGCCGTCCGCGGTCAGGTCGGCGAGTAGCGGTCGTCCGTTCCGGGCGAGCTCTGCGACGCGGTGTGTTCCGCCGGTATCGGTCACCGCGAAGTCTGGCACCCAGTATCCGACGAGGGGATGCGCGTCGGCGCTGGTGACCGCAGGAACGTCTCTGCGCCGCCGCGATGGACCGATCGCCTTGGCGATTCTGCTTGTCTCGGCGAGGTCCGGTGCTGTGGGACTCGCCGGATAGCGGCTTCCGTCGAGCTCGAACCCGGTGACCTATCGTTGCTGGGCGGATCAGATGGAATTGCCTGCCACCCCGATGCGAGCCCGACCAGTGGAGGTGCCAGTTGGACGATATGTCACAGCCCGGAACCGGAATGGTGTTGGCCCACTTCATCGTTACCGACGATGTGGAGCGCTCTCGACGCTTCTACACCGAAGTGCTCGGCGGCCGGGAGGTTTTCTCCGCAGGCCCCGTCTACGTGGCACTGGCCAACAGTTTCATCATCATCAACACCGGTGGAGGCCCGACCGACGACAAGCCGACGGTCACCCTGGAAACACCGGGCGACCCGGACCGCGTCAGCAGCTTCCTCAATATCCGGGTCGAGGACATCCACGCGGTGTACACCGCGTGGAGCGCCCGCGGTGCTCGGTTCCTGACGCCACCGAAGCAGCACCAGTACGAGATCCGTTGCTATATACGCGATCCCGACGGTCACATCATCGAGGTTGGCCAAACGACCGACGCGAGCGGGGACTGGACGCCGTGGCTGTCCCCTGCCTCGCGGTCATGACGCCGGGCGCGTTCTACCGGCCGGTTGCCGGCCCGCAGTGATCCGGCCGTGGAGTGTGTTGAGCGCTGAGACGTCGCATTGAAGGACAGCACGAGATGCGCCACCGGTTATTGGGCCGAGGAATTCTCCCGGCCGGACAAGGCATTTACCGACGCGGGCCATGAATCGTCGCCTCACCTGCTTCACGAACGACGTGGATGCACGTGTAGGCGGCGCGGTTCATGAAAAATTTCGAAGCCATCGAGCAGACGGTGAGCGCGGCGTTGGAGAATGGGGGAGGTACGTCGCTCGGCGAGCGGATGCAGCGGTTCCTGCTCGCGGCGTGCGGTGAGCTCGAGCGGATCGGCGCGGCTCAGCTCGCCACCGAGCGTGGCGACGCGGTGCTGCGTCGCCAGTGGAACAACGCATCGACACCATCGTCTACCAGCGGCTCGACGAGCTTTTCCGGGACGGATATCGGCATGGACTGCTGTCGGCGCCGCCGGAGCTGCTCGGTGAGATCCCCCGCGGCGCGGTGGAACGGCTGCTCAACTCGCGGTTACCGCGCGAACTCGACTACACCGCAGCCGATCTGCTCCGCACGACCGTGGGCACCGTGCTCTACGGGGCGATCCGCCGCCGGCCGGGACAGGGAGGCGGACTGATGACCGAGACAACCGGCCGGGTGGCTCTGGTGACCGGGTCGAGCAGCGGGATCGGCGCGGCCACCGCGCGCCTGCTCGCGGCGCGTGGCATGCGCGTGGTGGTCAACTACCTGCACAGCGAGGCGGCAGCCGACGAGGTCGTGGCGGGCATCGACGCCGCGGGCGGTCAGGCCATGGCCTTACCGGCCGACGTGCGCGACGCGGCGGCCGTCGATACCCTGCTCGAACGCGTCCGGGCGACGTGGGGCGAGGTCGACGTACTCGTGCACAACGCGCTCACCCCCTACGCGATCAAATCGTTCCAGGACATGACCTGGGCAGAGCTGGGCGGCAAGCTCGACGATGAAATGCGCGCGGCCTTCATCGTCACCAAGGCCGTCCTGCCCGCGATGACCGAACAGGGCTGGGGACGACTGATCTATCTCGGCACCGGCCTGAGCCGCCGGCCCCGCGAGGGCATGATCGCACTGGGCACGGCCAAGGCCGCACTGACGCAATTCGCCCGATACCTCGCGCAGGAACTGGGCCCGGCGGGGATCACCGTCAACGTCGTCGAACCCGGTCCCGTAGCCGAGACCAGGATGTCGCAGGTACTCGACGAGGAGCAGACGCGACGGCAGATCGCCGCCACACCCCTGGGCCGACTGGCACGCCCGGCCGACGTCGCCCGCGCGGTCGCCTTCTACGCCGGCGAGGACAGCTCCTTCATCACCGGAACCACCACCGCGGTCAACGGCGGAATGGCCATGTACTGAGCGAAGGCTCGAAAGGAAGGCCATGCACACGATCGATCTCACCTTCGTCGGGCGCGGTCTGCACGAGGAACTGGTCGCCTACATCGCCGACCAGGAGGATTTCTACGCCGAGGAGAACGTGCACGTCGCGCTGCGGGACGGGTGCACCTGGGACGAGCAGCGGCTGCGTCGCGGCGCCACCATCGGGCTGGGCCGGGCACTGCTGTCCCGGCTGACCGACGGCATCGGATGGGTCGCGCTCACCGTCAACACCCAGCGCCCACTGTTCTGGTTCCTCGCCCGCCCGGACGTCGGCTCCCTGACCGATCTGGCCGGGCGACGACTCGCGGTACACGAACCACACACCGCGCCAGGATGTTTCGCTCGCATCGTCTTGCGCGGAGCGGGTCTCGATCCGGACCACGACGTGCACTGTGTCGTCCGGCCGCCCGGTGACTACGGCATGGACCTGCGTCGATTGCGCGAGGGCGAGATCGATGCGGCGTTCGTCGGCAGCACCATGGCACCGGAGGCGATTGCCGCCGAGTACGGCTGGCGGTTATTGGCCTGGGTCGGCGACCACTTCCAAATCCCCACCGTGGGCGTCGCCGTCGACCCCACCCGCACCGACCCGGACGCCCCCGCAGTCCACGCCGTCGTACGAGCCCACCGGCGCGCCCTGCGGGTCATCCACGACGACCCCGACACCACAGTGCGACACATCCACACGTTCCTCGGCCGGCACACCGTCGCCGAGGCCCGAATCCATTACCGGAGGTTCATCGCGCCGTTCTTCACAACCGATGGCCAAGCCGACCTCGCCGTGGGGAACAGTGCGATCACGGCGGTCGCGACCGAACTGGGCGTGCCCGCGACCGTCACCGCAGCCGAGTTCTACCGCACCACCCCTGATACGCCCGCCTGAGAACCTGACCGTGAAGAGATAGGCGCTCGCGCCGAGGAACTCCTCGATCAGCGCGTCCTGCACGGCGGCCGCCTCGGCCTCCTCGGTCATGTGCTGACCGGGGGCGGTGACACGTGCGACAGCGGCGCGAAGGTTCAGGATTCGGGCTGTTCGGCGACCCACCTGGCGATCTGTGCGCGCGAGGTGAATCCCAGTTTGGTCCGGATATGTTCGACGTGTCCCTCGGCGGTGCGCTGCGAGATTACGAGCTGGGTCGCGATCGCTCTGTTGGTCAGGCCGCGCGCGACGAGATCCGCGACCTGACGCTCACGTTTGGTCAGCTTCACTGCTTGAACAGGGACGGGTGCGTCTTCGGATCGCTCGCCCAACGCGAAGCCGACTGCGGCATCGACGCTCATCGCGGCGCCTTGTCGGTGGGCCGTCTCGAACGCGCTTTCGCCGAGTATCTCGCGGCTGTCGCGGGTGGATTCCTCGTGGTATACAACGAGATTCGCGAACATGAAGCTGACGCCGCCGACGATGCGGCTCAGCATATCGGCGGCGCCCAGTAGCACCGCAGCGCGCTGCACCTGGCGCTGCTCGATCGCGATCCACGCCAGTGCCTCCACACAGGCCGTGGGGACGAGCGGATCAGCGACCAGCTGGGCTGCTCGGATACTGTCCTGCAACAGGTGCGCGGCGCGGTCGGGTGCACCGTTTCGCCACACGGCAAATCCCATGCCCCACAACCCCCACGCGCGAAGCATCGTCTCTCCGGCGGATTCGGTGATCGCCACGTTTGTTTCGTGGCACGCGAGGGCGCGCGGCATATCTCCCTGTAGTGCGTATGCCCAGCCGAGCGAGATCCGGGCGTCCACCTGCAATCTGAGGTCATCGGTCAGCTCGTAGACCTCGAGAGCCGCGGCCAGGCGGGGAGCCGCGCGAGCCAGGTCGCCATCGCCGCCGCCGAGAATACAGTTCGTCTCGGCGTGCGCGAGCAGGGCCCTGACCAGTGGTTCGGCCGTCTGCTCGGCCAGGGTCTGGAACTGCCCCACATGATCGGCCGCGCCCGGGATGTCACCCTGCATGGCGGCTATCGTGCAGGCCGCGAGACGGGCCTTGGCTCGATCCACGGCCGGTGCATCGGGCGATCGGTCCAGCGCGCGCTCGTACCAGCGGCGGCCCTCGCTCAGGCGCCCGCGCAAGGTCCAGAACATGTACAGATCGGTGGCGATCCGCAACGCGCTCCCGTCCGATTCCGACAGGCTGAATTCCAACGCGTCTCGAACATTCGGCAGCTCTCGCTCCAAGCGGGCAACCCACTGCAACTGGTGCGGACCCACCCATTGCGCGTGTGCGGCGGCCGCCAACCGCCCGACCCAATCTCGGTGCCGCCGAACATATTCCAGGCAACCGCTACCCTCAGTGGCTTTATCCCTGCCGTATTCCTGGACGGTCTCGTACATCCGGAAGCGGATCGTGCCATCGGATTCGCCGCGGATCAGGATCGACTTGTCGACCAGTGCGGACAGCACATCGAGCAGTTCCGGCTCGGTCAGGTCGGCGCTGCACACCTGTTCGGCGGCGTCGAGTTCGAAACCTCCGGCGAACACCGACAGCTGATTCCACAGCCGCTGCTCGATCGGCGTGCACAGGTCATAACTCCAGCCGATGGACCACCGCAGGGTCTGCTGCCGCTTCGGGGCTCCACGGCTGCCGCGGGTCAGCAGGGCGTATCGGTCGTCGAGCCGGGCCAGGATCTGCTCGGGCGACATCGTCCGTAATCGGGCCGCGGCGAGCTCGATCGCCAGCGGCAGGCCGTCGAGGTGGGCGCAGATCCGGGCCACGCTGAGCCGGTTGCCGTCGGTGATCTCGAAGCCCGGCACGGCCGCGGCGGCGCGTTCGGCGAACAGGGCCACCGCGTCGTAGCGTGGCGCCGCCCGCGGCGTCGGCTTCTCGGGCGCATCGGGAATTGCCAAGGGCGGCACCGCGTACACAGCTTCCCCGCCCAAGCCCAGGGCCTCGCGGCTGGTCGCCAGAATCCGCAGCTGCGGGCAGGACCGCAGCAACACATCGGCCAGCTTCGTGACCGCATCGATCAGATGCTCGCAGTTGTCCAGCACCACCAGCGCAGCACGCGCGGCCAACCGCTCCGCCAGCACCTCGAGCATGGGCCTGAGGCTCTGGTTGCGCAGCCCGAGGGCCGCGGCCACGACGTCGGCCAGCAGTGTCGCATCCCGTAGATCACCCAGCTCGACCAGCCACCCGCCGTCGGCGAAATCGTCCTTCACCTTGTGCGCGACGCGCAGTGCGAGCCGGGTCTTGCCGACCCCGCCGATCCCGGTCAACGTCACCAGACGCGCCCCCTCCAGCAGGCTCTTCACCTCGGCGATCTGGATCCGCCGATCGACGAAGCTGGTCAGCTCCAGCGGCAGATTCCCGGTGCTGTTTCCCTCGATGCCGTGTCCCACCGTGGGCACCGACGCGTGGGGCGATGCGCGGTCGGCTCCTGGTTCGACGCGCAGGGCCATCTCGTCGAGGGCGAAACCATGATCGCGCTCCACCTGTCGCAGGTGTTCGCCCAGTTCCGCGGCGGTCGGGCGGTCGTGCGGATCGCGCGACATGGCCGCCTCGATCACCGCGCACACGTCGTCGGGCATGCCTCTGTCACGCAGATCGGGGACCGGCTGCTCGAGGATACGCAGAAATTGCGCGACCACCTGCTCACCGCTGCGGCGCTCGAACGCCGCATGGCCGGTCGAGGCGCAGAACAGGGTGGCTCCGAGCCCGTACACATCAGCGGCCCGGCTCGTCGCATCGCCGGCGAGTACCTCCGGGGCGGTGAACGCGGGCGAAGCGGTGACCGTGCCGGTCTCGGTCCGGAATCCCCCGTCGATGTGGGCGATCCCGAAGTCGGTCAGCGCGGGTTCGCCGTAGTCGGTGAGCAGGATATTTCCCGGCTTGATATCGCGGTGCAGCACGCCGGCCCGATGTGCTGTTTCCAGCGCGCCCGCGATCTTCACCCCGAAGTGCAGCACTTCAGGCAGCGGCAACGGGCCGTCGCGGCGGATGCGCGCCTCGAGAGAACCCCGTGCGTAGTACGGCATCACCAGGTAAGGCAGGCCGCGCGCGGTCTCACCGACCTCGAGCACGTCGACGATGTTGGGGTGCCCGGTCAGCCGCCCCATCGCGCGTTGCTCGCGCAGGAAACGCTCCCGATTCTCCTCGAGTCCGCAGGTGAGGACCTTCACCGCGACCATGCGGTCCACGCCGAGCTGGGTACAGCGATACACCTGGCCGAACCCGCCTCGGCCGATCTCTTCCGCATCCTCGAAACCAGCGGCAGTCAACTCCGTGATGACATCAATGCCGACATCACGCTGTGTCTGAAACGGATCGCTCTCAACCATCGGCTACTCATGACCCACCCAGCGGGTGGCAACCAGAATATCCCCGCAGTCCAGGGGCGGGCGCTGCGGCGGCGGGTATCGGCCTGGAAGACGCCTCGTGTTCGGTCGCCTCCAGGGCCTCACCCGGTCGGTCGCCCGGCCCATGGTGAACGACGGCGTCACCCACCAGTACCCACACCGCGGCGGCGCGGTCCCGGGCGAGGCGAAGCCGCCCAGCGTGCGTATTCGGGCAGATATCGACGACGAGGAACCCCGCGTCCCCGCTGCTGACACGGCACCCGCTCACGCCGGTAGCCAGTCCGGATTCGACGTCGGAGTTCATCTGCTTCTGCGGCGTTGTGCATAGGGTGTGGTCTTCCGGCAACCGGCCCGTCGATGATTTTCGGGGCCGTGCCGCGTATCGCTGATAGGTGTCCGCGGATAAACGAAATGGATCACTGGTGAAACTGACCGCGCAGATCTTCCTCACTCTCGATGGCGTCATGCAGGGCCCCGGAGCAGCCGCTGAAGACCCCAGCGATGGCTTCGATCGGGGCGGATGGCTGGTGCCACGACGCGACCCGGACATGGACCGTATCGTCGCGCAGTGGTATTCCCGCGCCGAGGCGATCCTCCTGGGACGCAACACATTTACTGCGATGCGCGGGTACTGGCCGCACGTCACCGACCCCGGCAACGCCATCGCGACAGCCTTGAACGGCCTGCCCAAATACGTCGTATCGCACACCATCGACACCCCAGGGTGGGACCACACCGCCGTGCTTGCCGACGATCCGCTCGCACAGATCACCGCCCTCGAACAGCGGCCCGGCGGCGAGCTTCAAGTGCACGGCAGCTGCCGGCTCGTGCAGGCCTTGCACAGTGCCGGGCTCATCGACGAGTACCGACTGGTGACGTTCCCCGTCTGCGTCGGAACAGGCAAGCGACTCTTCACCCCTGACGCACCGGCCACCGGCTTTCGCCTGGTCGATTCGGCCACCACCAGCGCCGGTGCCGTCTACACAGCCCTCACTCCAGAGCCTTTCACGACTGCGGACGTTGCCGTCACGGGAGGAAGAGAGCTGCGCTGATCCTTCCCATCAGCGAGACGCTGCAACCATGGCTTCGTGCCCCGATCTAACACGGCGAAGATCGCCGCCGCCCGACATCGTGGCGTGATGCGGATTCGTCATTGGATCGTGGCGGTCTGCGCGGCGACCGCCGTCCTCGGCGTGGCTCCGGTACAGACCGCGACCGCGGAACCCACGAGCTCGGGTCCGCCGATGGGATGGAACTCGTGGAACTCCGGAATCCCGTTGACCGAGGGCGATATCCGGGCCACGATCGACGCCCTGGTGAGTTCGGGAATGCGGGATGCGGGCTACCGCTATGTGAATCTCGACGCCGGGTGGGCGGCGGCCGCTCGCGATGCGGCCGGGGACCTGGTGGCCGACCCGCAGAGATTGCCCAGCGGAATCGCCGCGCTGGCGCGCTACGCGCACGATCGGGGGATGTTGCTGGGGCTGTACTCCAGCCCGTACAACGAAACCTGCGGCCAATCACTGCAGAACGCAAGCGCCGGGCACGAGAATCGGGACGCGCGGACATTCGCGGCCTGGGGCGTGGACTTCCTGAAATACGACTGGTGCCGCAACGACGACGACCTGACGGCTCAGGTGCGCGTGTTCACGGCGATGCGAGATGCGTTGCGCGCCACCGGCCGCCACATCCTCTACAGCATCAACCCGAACAGTTCCGCGGGACTGCATGCCGCGCAGGACTACGACTGGTCCCGTATCGCGGACCTGACTCGCAATGCCCACGATCTGTACCCGTTCTGGCACAACGGAACTCCGGTCGTAGCAATGAACGACTTCTCGTCCGAACAGTTCTTGGGCATCACCGATCAGCTGGCTGCTGCGACTCCCGTCGCAGCGCGCAGCCGTCCCGGCTACTGGAACGATCCCGACATGTTGGTCGTCGGCACCCAGTTGGCCGAATTCCTCGGCATGCACCCAGGCACGGTGCCCAGCGCGGTACTGAAGGCGCTGCCGCTGACTCTGCAACAACGGATCTCCGCCCGCGCGGCCGTCAAACAGGCGACATCGCTACTGACATTGACCCCGGAACAGATCGCGGCCCTGCGGGATCCGCAGTACAGCCTGACAACCGAGGAGCAGCGCACGCATTTCTCGCTGTGGGCCATGCTGGCCGCGCCCCTGATCGCGGGCAACGACCTGCGTGCGATGACCGAGCAGACCCGGTTGATACTCACCAACCGTGAAGTCATCGCCGTCGATCAGGACCCGGCATCGGTGCAGGGAACTTTCCTGCCTACCGACGACCATGTCATGGTCAAACCGCTCTCCGACGGCTCGGTTGCGGTCGCCCTGTACAACCCGGACGGCAGCCCTGCCGACATCAGCACCACGGCCACTGCGGCCGGACTGCCCGGCGCACAGTGCTATACGGTGCGCAACTTGTGGGCCCACACATCAACGACGACAACGGGCGCGATCAGCCATGTCGGCGTCGCGCCCCACGGCCTGGTGCTTCTGCGCCTGACGCCGAGGTGTGGTTGAGCCTGGGCCCAGGGGTGGAACGGCCGGTGGGGCCGACACGAACACCGCTGGAGAAACGCTGAGACATCGGATGCCGCAGCGGCATACCGACACGGTCAGGTCCCGGACCACCGGTAGAGGTGTTCGGGCCGACCGGCCGCCCCGTAACGCAGTGCGACCTGCACTGCCCCGGTGTCGTGCAGGAATTTCAAGTAGCGGCGGGCGGCAGCGTGACTGAATCCCACCCGTTCGGACAGTTCGCTCGCGGTGAGCCCGTCGGCGAGGGCGTGCACAGTGTCGGTGACATGGGTGAGTGTGGCCGCGGAAATGCCTTTGGGCAGGGATTGCTCACCGCTCGAGCGCAGTCTGCCGTACAGCCGATCGATGTCGCCCTGCGCCGGCGCTCGCATGCGATCGAGTTGTGCGCGGGCGGCGGCGTAGCTGTCGAGTCGCTCCCGGAAGGTCCGGAAAGTGAAGGGCTTCACCACATAATGCACGACCCCCAGATGCATCGCCGAGCGCAGCACATCCACGTCCTTGGCCGAGGTGATCGCGATGACATCGACCGGCGCGCTCGAGCCGCGCAGCCGCCGCAGCACCTCGAGGCCGTCCAGGTCGGGCAGGTACATGTCCAGCAGCAACAGTTCGGGTTGCTGCGACTGCACTGCCCGCAAGGCGGCCGCGCCGGAGGTGGCTTCGCCGATCACTTCGAATCCTTCGACGCGCTCGGTGAATTGGCGGTGTACCGATACGGCCATCGGGTCGTCGTCGACCACCAGTGTCCGGATCACGACTGGACCGCCTGCGCCGTGGCCCGTCCGGTCAGTGGGATCATCACCGTGAACAGTGCACCGGCGGCATTGGACACCCTGATCCGCCCGCCGCGCCGCCGGACCTCCTGCCCTGCCAGCGCCAGCCCGAGGCCGCGGCGGCGGCCGTCCCGGGCAGCCTTGGTGGTGAAGCCGTGCCGGAAGATCTCCTCGGTCAGCGATTCGTCCACCCCTGGTCCCGAGTCGTGCACTGTGATCGTCAATTCTGTTGCGGCAGTGGTGATCGCAACCTCCACCCGGCCTCCGGTCGCTGCGTGTACCACCGATTCCACCGCGTTGTCGATCAGGTTGCCGAGCACGGTCACCAGCCCCTCCGGGTTGTCCAGGTCGCCAGGGATTTCCCCTGTGGTCGTCACCACCAGCTCGACGCCGCGCTCAGCGGCGACGGCTACCTTGCCCAGTAGCAACGCCGACAGGATCGGTTCGCTCACCCCGTCGACCAGCCGCGCGGCCAGTTGCTGGTTCTGCGCGGACGCGCGGTTGACGACCTCCACCGCGTCGTCGTAGCGGCCCAGCTCGATCAGCCCGGCGATGACGTGCAACCGATTCGCGAACTCGTGTTCCTGCGCGCGCAAAGCGTTGGCGAGGGTGCGGGTGTCATCGAGTTCGCGCAGCAGCGCCTCGAGTTCGGTGCGATCACGCAACGTGATCACCGCACCGATCCGGCGCCCGCGCACCTCGACCGCCATATGGTTGACGACCAGAATGCGATGTCCGAACAGGACGATCTCGTCCCGGCCGGGCACCCGGCCGATCAGCACGTCACGCACCCGCCCCTCGGGGGCTACTTCGACGAGCGAGCGCCCGACCACGTGCTCGCGGTCCAGGTCGAGCAGCCGCTGCGCCTCATCGTTGACCAGGGTGATGCAGCCGTCCAGGTCGAGGGTGATGACCCCCTCGGCAATGCTGTGCAGCATCGCCTCGCGTTGTTCCAGCATCGCGGTGATCTCCGCGGGTTCGAGCCCGTAGGTCTGACGTTTGATCCGGCGGGCCAGCAGCAGAGTGCCCACGACGGACAACGCCAGCGCCAGCAACGGGGGCACGAAGGTCGACGGCAGCCGGGATTGCAACTCGGTTCCCACCTTCTTCTCCAGCGTGCCGACCGAAACCATGCCGATGACCCGGCCAGCGGCATCCCGAACCGGCACCTTCGCCCGCATCGATCGCCCCAGCGAACCGTGCTGCACCCCAACGTAAGAGCCGCCGGACAACACCGCAGCCGGATTCTCCCCCGGATCGTGCAACAGCGAGGTGCCGATCAGCGCGGGGTCGGGATGTGAGTACCGCACACCCTGCAGATCGGTGACCACCACGAAGGTGGCACCGGTGGCTTGGCGCACCGACTCGACGACCGGCGCGATCGTCCGCGCCACGTCCGGGGTGGTGAATCCCGCCAGCACCGTCGGATCGGTGGCGACCGAATGCGCGATACGCAGCGAATTCTCACCGGCCTGATGGTCCAGGTCCGTACGAATCTCCCGATAGGACAGCACAGCATCGGCAATAGCAGAAATGAATAGGATACCCAGCAGTAGAACCAGCACTTGGGTGGACAAACGCAAGCTCCGACACCGGTATGTGAGGGGCGTCACGCGCGAATGGTAGCGCATATTTCTCGACGGCTTCGTGAGCTTTATATGCAGAAATGCTCGTAATGACAGTAAAGGCGCGGTCACTGTCGGAAATATCGACGTGACGGCGGTCATAGCCGATGGTCATCTGCATCGAACTCACCACAATTCGAGGAGACGACCACCGATGTCCGCCCCGAACGGTCCAGCGGCCGCCCCGCCGACTGCCGGCGCCCATGATTCCCGCATAGAGCTGTCCGGGGTCACCAAGAGATTCACCAGTCCGACCGGGACTGCGTTCACCGCGCTGCGCGAGGTGGAGATCACCGTCGAACCCGGCCGGTTCTGCGCGATCGTGGGACCCACCGGATGTGGTAAGTCGACCACGCTGACCCTGGTGTCCGGACTCGACCGGCCCACGACCGGCGCCGTGCTGGTGGGCGGACGCCCGGTCGAAGGCATCCGTCCCGGAACGGGTTTCATGTTCCAAGCCGATGCCCAGCTGCCGTGGAAGAGCGTGCTGGACAACGTCGCACTGGGGCCGCGGTTCCACGGAGTATCCAAGCGGCAGTCCCACACCCGTGCGCGGGCCTGGTTACGCCGAGTCGGACTGGCAGGCTTCGAGGACCATTACCCGCACCAGCTCTCCGGTGGTATGCGCAAGCGAGTCAGCCTGGCCGCGGCACTGATCAACGAGCCCTCGCTGCTGCTGATGGATGAGCCCTTCGGCGCCCTGGATGTGCAGACCAAAGCCATCATGTCCAACGAGCTGCTACAGCTGTGGGAGCAGACCCGCCCCACCGTCCTGTTCATCACCCACGACCTCGAGGAAGCGATCGCGCTGGCCGACGTCGTTGTGGTCATGACCGCCCGCCCGGGAACCGTCAAGGCCAGCTTCACGATCGACCTGCCCCGACCCCGCGGCGCGGTCCAGGAGATCCGCTTCCAGCCGCGGTTTCTCGAACTGCACGAACAGATCTGGCAGTCGTTACGAGAAGAGGTCGAGCAGGCCTACTCGCAATCCACGGCGGGAGCACGAGCATGACCGTGAAATCCGAATCCATGGCGGCGGTGAATTCGATGCAGACCGAAATCCGGCGTGTGCCCGAGGACAGCGATATCGCCGCTGCGGCCCGACGGAAGCGATGGCAGCGCAAGATCTGGGTGAACCTCGTGCGGATCGCCGTGGCCGTCGTGGTGATCGGCGGCTGGCAGTTGCTGACCGGCTGGAAAGTGATCGACCCGTTCTTCTTCGGCCGTCCCAGCGGCATCGTGTCCACGCTGGCCGACTGGGTCCAGCACGGCACCCAGTACGGGTCGGTGTGGCAGCAGATCTGGATCACCATGAAGGAAGCACTGCTGGGCTTCGTCTACGGCACGGTCGGCGGCGTGGTGACCGGGGTGCTGCTCGGGCAGTTCCGATTCCTCGCCGATGTCGCGGGCCCGTACATCAAGGTGCTCAATTCGATGCCCCGCATCGTGCTGGGCTCGATCTTCGTGGTGTGGCTGGGGCTGGGCACCGCGTCGAAGGTGATGCTCGCAGCAGTGCTGGTGTTCTTCGTGGTCTTCTTCAACGCCTTCCAGGGCGTGCGCGAGGTGGACCGCAACCTGCTGGCCAACGTCCGAGTGCTGGGCGCCTCGCGCTGGGACATCACCCGGCACGTGATCCTGCCCTCGGCCCTCACCTGGATCATCGCGAGTTTGCATGTGGCCTTCGGGTTTTCGGTGATCGGCGCGATCGTCGGCGAATTCCTCGGCGCCCAGCACGGCCTGGGACTGGTGATCTCCACCGCGCAGAACAACTTCGAACCCAACGGCGTGTTCGCGGCCATGGTCATCATCGGCGCGATCGCACTGACCGCGGAATTCATCATCACCCGCCTGGAGAAGCGACTGCTGGCCTGGCGGCCCGCCGCGCCCTCCGAGCAGGCCGCGGGCTAGCGCCGCACTCCTTCGACATCCCTTGCCCCGCAACTCTCGACGAGGAGAAACACCAATGCAGCGCACCCTGATCGCCCGGCTCATCGGGACCGCGATCGCCGCGGGTCTGACGGTGGCCCTGACCGCCTGTGGCGGCAGCAGCCATTCCAGCGGCCTGCCCACCGTGACCATGATGGTCGGCGGTATCGACAAACAGATCTACCTGCCGTATCAGCTGGCCGAAGGGCTCGGCTACTACCAGAAATACGGCGTCGACATGCAGTTGAGCACCGAGCAACAGGGCGGAGTCGGTGCCGAGGAGGCGATGGCTTCCGGGCAGGCCGACATGGCCGGTGCCTGGTACGAGCACACGATCGAGTTCCAGCAGTCCGGCAAGGACGTCATCAGCGTCGCCCAGCTCTCGGGCGCGCCCGGGGAACGCGAGATGTGCGCCAACAACGCGAACGTACAGACACCCGCGGACTGGAAGGGCAAAAGCGTCGGGGTCACCGACCCCGGTTCCGGCACCGACGATCTGACCCGTTATCTGGCTGCGCGCCAACAGCTCACGACCCAGGACTTCAGCCGAATCGGCGTAGGCGAAGGCAGCACCCTGATTTCGGCGCTGCAGCGCGGCCGGATCAGCTGTGCGATGACCACGCAGCCGACCGTGGCCGCGATCGAGAAGAAGAACCTCGGCTACTCCGCCATCGACCTCGCCAGCACCGACGGCGCACAGAAGTGGCTCGGCGGGGTCTACCCGGCAGCGGGAGTTCTGGCCCAGGCGAGCTGGGTGAACTCACACAAAGACCTGGTTCAGAAGGTCGTCGACGCGCTGGTGGCCACCATGCACTACATCCACACCCACTCCGCGGCCGACATCGCCGCGCACATGCCGCCGAAATTCGTCTCCAACTCCCTGATCACCAAAGACGACTACATCAAGGCTCTGGACCAGGACAAAGGCCAGTTCCTGCCCGACGGCATGATGCCCGCCGGCGCTCCGCAGACCGCGCTGACGATCGATCAGCAGGCAGGAAAGATCAAACAGCAGATCGATCTCGCCAAGACCTACACCGATCAGTACGTCATCGAGGCGAACAAGACCATCGGTAGCGGAGGCTAGCGACCGGACCCGATGAGGGGCGTACGACGGGCGGAGCGACAACTCCGCCCGTCGTACGTATCCATCTGGGGCACAAGCAAACTCGGATCCATGAGCCTGCTTCCCGCGCAGTCCCGAACCCGGCCCGGCCGGCCGGGCACAGCCGACCTCGAATTGGGCGCTGATCTCTCAGCCACGTCTCAGCGCGGCTCGGGCACACTACAGTGTGACAGCATCCGATGCGCCGCATGTGCGGTGAGAAGCGAGTGGAGGCCATGACACAGGCCCGTGACCGCGCCACCGAGTACAAGTTGCCACAGATCACGATCATGTTCTGGGTACTCAAGATCGCAGCCACCACCCTGGGTGAGACCGGT